>NZ_JBXWOU010000001.1:0-883181 GCF_059611045.1 Ruegeria sp. CDSB113 | reverse complement strand
GCGGCGGCAGCGGCGGTGGAGACGGCGGCGGCAGCGGCGGTGGAGACGGCGGCGGCAGCGGCGGTGGAGACGGCGGCGGCAGCGGCGGTGGAGACGGCGGCAGTGGCGGTGGAGACGGCGGCGGCAGCGGCGGTGGAGACGGCGGCGGCAACGGCGGCGGCAATGGCGGCGGCAACGGCGGCGGAAATGGCGGCGGCAACGGCGGCGGCAACGGCGGCGGAAATGGCGGCGGCAACGGCGGCGGCAATGGCGGCGGCAACGGCGGCGGAAATGGCGGCGGCAACGGCGGCGGCAATGGCGGCGGAAATGGCGGCGGCAACGGCGGCGGCAACGGCGGCGGAAATGGCGGCGGCAACGGCGGCGGCAATGGCGGCGGCAACGGCGGCGGAAATGGCGGCGGCAACGGCGGCGGCAATGGCGGCGGCAATGGCGGCGGAAATGGCGGCGGCAATGGCGGCGGCAACGGCGGCGGAAATGGCGGCGGCAACGGCGGCGGCAATGGCGGCGGCAACGGCGGCGGCAATGGCGGCGGCAACGGCGGCGGCAACGGCGGCGGAAATGGCGGCGGCAACGGCGGCGGCAACGGCGGCGGCAATGGCGGCGGAAATGGCGGCGGCAACGGCGGCGGCAATGGCGGCGGCAATGGCCCCGGCAATGGCAACGGCAATGCCGGCAACCCGGGTAACGGCGGTGGCAACAACGGCGGATCTGGACCCGGAACTGGAAACGGTGGTGGCAATAATGGTCAGGGTGGCGGCTCTGGCAACGGCGGCGGCGGCTCTGGCAACGGTGGTAGCAACGGCGGTGGCCACGGCGGCGGCAACGGAAATGGCGGCAGCAACGGTGGGCCCGGAAACGGGAACGGCAACGCTGGTAACTCCGGTAACGGCGGCGGAAACAACGGCGGATCTGGCCCCGGAACCGGCAACGGCGGCAGCAATAACGGTCAAGGTCACGGCGGCGGTGGTTCTGGCAACGGCGGCAGCAACGGCGGCGGTAAGGAAGAGCGCTAACAACAGGCGTTTTGGCGCCAGCCAAAGGAAAAAGGCCACCCAACTGGGTGGCCTTTGTTTTTCTGAACTATTGAGTGGCCTAGCCTAGCTGAACCAGTGCGTGGCGCTTTTTACCAGCGCTCAACTTGATCGGCGACGACAATGCGCCCGCGTCGATCATCAGCCCGGCATCAGTTAGCGGTGCGTCATCCAGTTTCGCACCGTTTTCTGCGATCAGGCGTTTGGCCTCTTTACCGGACTTTGCCAGACCCGATTTCACGATGACCTGTACGATGGACATGCCGTCGCCCAATTCAGCCGCGCTGAGGGTCAGGGTCGGAAGATCGCCCCCAACACCGCCTTTTTCGAACACTTCACGGGCCGTGGCCTCGGCGTTGGCCGCAGCCTCAGTTCCGTGCAGCAGGGCGGTGACTTCGTTGGCGAGGCGGATCTTGGCCTCGTTGATCTCGGACCCTTGCAGCGCGCCCAGTCGGTCACACTCATCCACCGGCATTTCGGTGTAAAGCTTTAGGAAACGGCCAACATCCGCGTCGGTCGTGTTCCGCCAGAACTGCCAGAATTCGTAAGGCGAGCGCATCTCGGCGTTCAGCCAGACCGCACCGTCCTGCGACTTGCCCATCTTCTTGCCGTCGCTGGTGGTCAGAAGCGGCGAAGTCAGGCCGTAGATCTCATGATCCAGCACGCGACGCGTCAGGTCGATACCGTTGACGATGTTGCCCCACTGATCCGAGCCGCCCATCTGCAGGACGCAGCCGTAACGGCGGTTCAGCTCAAGGAAATCATAGGCCTGCAGGATCATGTAGTTGAACTCAAGGAAGCTCAACGATTGCTCGCGATCCAACCGTGATTTCACCGATTCAAACGCCAGCATCCGGTTGACCGAGAAATGGCGTCCAATATCGCGTAGGAAATCGAGGTAGTTCAGGCCATCAAGCCATTCGGCATTGTTCAGCATCAGCGCCTTGTTTTCGGCATCGCTGTCATAATCGATATAGGCCGAGAACACCTTTTTGATGCCCGCAATGTTTTCGTCGATCTGTTCGGGACCCAGCAGGGGGCGTTCATCCGCGCGGAACGACGGGTCGCCCACCTTGGTGGTGCCGCCGCCCATCAGAGTGATTGGCTGGTGTCCGGTTTTCTGGAACCAGCGCAGCATCATGATCTGGATCAGGCTGCCCACATGCAACGACTTGGCCGTCGCATCAAAGCCGATATATGCCGGTTTGCACCCACTGATCAGCGCCTCGTCAAGGCCCTGATAATCGGTGCAGTCGGCGAGAAAGCCGCGCTCGATCATCGTGGCGATGAAATCCGATTTGGGGTGGTAGGTCATATCGTGCCCTTTGGGTTTATGTTGCGGGGCACTGTATAGGCGGCGCACTGGGTAAGGAAAAGGCACCATTTCCAAGAAAACGCGGGCTGTGTCAGCTTTTGACCGGGGGCAGGCGGAAGGCATAGAACATTGCGATGGTGTTCAACACCACAAGGACAACAATCGGCGTGATCGGATCATGCAGATGTGCGACTGCGCCAAGGATCGCAGCAAAAACAATTCCAACGAGGCCAGCGCTGACATCCCCTAGTGCAACCAGGTAGGGGCGCTCTTTTTCGACGCTCATCTGAATGAGATACAGGTAGCGCCCATAGATCACCCCATTCCCACCCAGCGATAGCAGCAGGATCACCAGCGCGTAAACCCAGACGTTCTGAGCGTAGCCGAGGAACGTAAAGCCAAGCGCCAACAGGGCCGAGATTGCGGCGATCAGGCATCCCAGCCACATCACAGGTTTGACCGAGACACGATCGCTGAGCCATCCCCACAAAAGCGAGCCGATCACCATTCCAAGGCTGGCCCCTATGACAAAATAGCTGAGCGAATGCTTGGTCCCCATATGCAGCGTCGCAGCATGGATTGTGTAGAAGGGCATCGCCAGCTCGACCGATACAAAGATCAGTCGGGCCGAAAGAAACTTGCGATACCAGGGATAGGCCATGCCGGTTTTGAATCCGGTCGCCAGCTCGGCCAAGGGCTTAGGTTTTTTCTTCGGCTCTGGCAAAGGGGCGCGCTGTTCATCTTCAAGCAGTCGCACCCCTGCAAAGGCAACGCCTGCGGCAAACATGGCAATCACGCCGCACCACAGAACGACGATGTGGCGCTGCATCGGTTGGTCCCCGGACAGCAGGTCGCGCGTGATCAGAACAACGATGATGGCCAAAACGCCCGAGATGGTGGCCTGCGCAAACACCATCCGGTTCCGTTTCGCTTCGGGGACAGAGATGCCGTAGATCTGGCTGGTTCCAAGGCTGGTGATCCCCTGGCACAATCCCAGGACCATCGCGGTGGTCAGGAACAGCAGTACGATCATCACACTGGGTAGTTTTGTTGAAAACAGGGCCACCGCCGCCAATACTGCGGCTGTCAACAGGTTCGGTGCGTAAACGGCCAGCTTGGCGCGGGTCGCCCGATTGATGAAAGGAGCGACAAAGATCTCGGCAACCAGGCGCGATCCGGTGACAAAGGGCAGAAGCATTCCTGCAAAAAACGTTGGCGCGCCCAGAGCCAGATACAGGAACGGCAGCACCAGATTTGGGTTGATCAACTGCCCTCCGATTGTGGCCAGAGCGCCGGACCAGAAGATCAGAAAATAGTTCCGGCCTTCGGATGGTTGTTTCTGCGAGTATGTGTCTGCCATATGTACCTAAAACTGATTTGTGTTCCTTATACCAAATTGCCGGGAAAAAGCGCGACCTTCGTGTGATCTGGCTTGCCTAGGGTTCAGCTGAACGGGCAGGTTAAACGGGCTGTGCCGATCAACCATGACGGTACAAACAGAATTCGGCAGGAGAGATCAGCGTGGGGCGGGCCATCAAACGAACAGGTGCGATCAGGGTTTTGGGCGCGATGTCCGGCACCTCGATGGATGGGGTGGATGCCGCGGTCGTCGAAACCGACGGGCACCGGATTATCGGCTTTGGCCCAAGTGGGTATCGTGCCTACTCCGACGACGAGCGCGCGGTTTTGCGTGCCGCTTTAGGGCAATGGCACGGACCTGACGTGGATGCCGCGGCAGAGCTTGTCACCTTGGCCCATGCCGAGGCGCTGTCTGAATTCGATGAGGTCGACCTGATCGGTGTGCACGGCCAAACTCTTGCGCATGAACCGAGCGGGCGTGGGACGTTGCAGGTGGGCGACGGGAAAGGGCTGGCTCAGGCATTGGGCGTGCCAGTCGTCTGGGATTTCCGCAGCGATGATGTGGCGATGGGCGGCGAAGGCGCCCCGTTGGCGCCTTTCTTTCATTTTGCCTGCGCCAAGTGGATTGAGGCAACCCAGCCGCTGTGCTTTCTGAACCTCGGCGGTGTCGGGAACCTGACCTATGTGGACCCCAGTTACGATGGCCCCGAAGCCCCCGGCGCGTTGCTGGCGTTTGACACTGGTCCCGCGAATGCACCGGTTGATGATCTGATGCAGGCGCGTCTGGGCCTGCCGATGGATCGCGACGGAGCCGTCGCGCGCGGCGGAACCGTCGAGATGGGCGCGCTCGAGCTATTTCTGTCCGAGCCTTACTTCATACGTATGCCGCCAAAATCACTGGATCGGAATGATTTTTCCGAGATGATCAAACTGGTTCAGGAGCTTAGCGATGCGGATGCCGTGGCCACGCTGACCGGTATGTGTGCTGCAGGGGTGGTGCAGGGGATGGAACATTGCCCCAAACCGCCATCACGCCTTTTGGTCACCGGCGGCGGGCGGCACAATCCCGTATTGATGGAGATGCTGCGCGTCGCGCTGGATTGTCCGGTCGAACCGGTCGAGGCCGTGGGTCTGGACGGAGATATGCTTGAAGCGCAGGCCTTCGGCTATCTGGCGGCACGCGTCGCCCGCAGGCTGCCGACCTCGTGTCCGGGAACAACGGGTGTGAAGGCACTGGTTGGTGGTGGGGTTGTGAGTTCGGTTGCGTAACGGGGCGGTGGGTTAAAAGTTGATTGCCCGGATTCCGCTTTGCGGACAAATTGAGCATCCGTTGCAAAAGCACCAATGGCCGCTTTCTGAAATATCTTTGTATACAGTTGATCGGTGTGAGCTCAGTTCAAGGTATCTTTGAACGGTTTCGGATGCGCGAAGTAAGGCATGGGGTTGCCGTCTGCGTCTTCCACTTCAATGCCATAAAGCGTTTGTGAGCGCGGTTCGGGAATGTGAGTGGGTCTTTTGACCCACTCAAACTTTTTGAACCCGCAGTCACTGGGGCTGAAAACCTCAGCGTATTCGACAACATCGCCTTTTTTGATGTCCTTGACGCTCATTGCTCTACACTGCGATCCGCTTGCGTGACTTGGCCGCTTTGCGTTGCTTGGCTTCCATCGCCTTGCGCTGTTTGCGGTTCAAGGTCCGTTGCGTCTTTGCCGAGGCCATGGGCGAATGCACCACGTCAAGCGGCTCGTTACGAGGCATGGCCGACAGCGCAGCACCTTTGAGCGGTTGCACCGGGCCGCGATCCAGCACCATCGGTGCAGGCAGGCGCGGGCCTTGGCTTTCCCATTCAGCGGCTTTGTAGATGTCCTCAAGCGTTGTGCCGGAACAGGCCAGCACGAAATCCTCGGGATTGGGCAATGTCTCGCCAAAATCCCAAAGGAACGGCATAGGTTCACCGTCACTAACACGGATCAGTTCGTCGTCGCCAACAACACCGCCACCCGCTTCGATCAGGTCAGCCACAGCCCAAGATTTGCGTTCTTTGCCAGAACCAACAAGGAAGCGCGTACCGAGGCGGATGCGGCCAACATCCTGTTGTACGGCTGTGCCATCCGCTTTGCGCGTCTGCGTTACCGCTTGGACAAAGCCGTCACGAGCGCTACCCACGGGAACATTCGTAGCCGCGCGGATCAGCGTGCCATCCTGATGCTTGATCACGCCATCATCGCGCAACACGTCGATCAGCGTTTCGTATTTATAGGGTTTTTTGCTGTCCGGGCGGTGGTAAACGTGACCGGGGGTCACGCGCGTGCCGTGGAAGTCCAGCAGGATTTTGGTGTTGTTCTGGAATGTCTGGGTTACTGGTCCCGGAACAAGGTTGTCGTTGTCGTCAAATGACACAACAATGTCGCCGATTTCGATCAGCTCAATGGGTTTCTGCCAAACTTTGGCGCGGACCCGATCTTGATCATAGATACCATCAGGGCCGGGTTTGAGGTCGGGATCAAGCGGCCACATGTCGATTGGGGTTTCTGAGCCAAAGCACTCTTCTATTCCGTAGAAACTTGTTATTTCGTCAATCACAGCTTGCTTTCCGAAGTACCCTGCTAGAACGGAAAGCAATGGGAACGGCGACGAAAATAGATTTTCGGTTGTGCTTGGGTATAGCTCATTTGCGATGTTCCTCACCTGTTCGATACTCAATTCATCAGTATGAAAAATTGTAGGTATGTATTCAACCGTGGTTTCAAGTGTGCCGAGGCCCAAGCCTTGCGTCATTCCCAACCGCAGCCCTGCACCAAGATCGTAACCTGTGGTTGAATCATAATCTAAGAAGATGCCGGCTTGCGCCTTGCCACCAACTCCTGTTGACCAACCTAAAATTTCGCGTTGATCGCCAAGAATCACCTGCATACCCCCAAACGCGTTTACAGTGTCAACATCGGCATAGAGCTTGCCGTCAACTCCTATCGTTCCAGAAACCTCAAAAGAACCGCCCAAAGTCCCACCGCTAACAGCTCCCCCAATTGTAAACTGCTGTGTTGCAGCGTTACGTTCTATTGTTATTTCGTATCCGCCCCAAGGTGTTCCAAATGTCCTGTCATACCCCAAGGAGGCATCAAGTGTATCCCAGCTAAGGTGACCATCCGCGACCCAATCAGAGAATACCTTTGGCAACCCCACATTCGCCGTAATAGTTGATGTTACACCACTGCTTGTAGTCGAATTAAGAATGTCAAATTCACTACCGCTATTCAGGACTACACCCATTATTCTCCCTTTCGAAATATCTATTACTTTGACTTAATGAAATTGGACAGCCTTCGCTCCAATACGAACACGCAAACTATCCAGATAAAGAACGCAATGTTTAGTTCTGAGCTCCCCCAGTTGGGGAACACATAGGCTTGCAATAGGAAAAACAACGCGGGAATTCCCAATATTCCTGCGACTAGTGCCAACACTCTGCGGGTGATTTCTGCTCTTCGGTCTTTTTCCATTGGAATAGCCGTAGCCCTTAGTCACAATCTGAACCGGTGAACTAGCTTATGTCGGAAACGGCGGTTATTGTCACGCTCAATCTCCGCGCGAGTGATCAGGGTGTTGGCCTCTCCAAAACCTGTGACAAAACGGTTGGAGCTTTGGAAGGTTTTGTCATGATAGCGCATGATCATCGGGTATGCTCGCGTTTCAACCACAGACCAAAATCTTGATGCTCAGACCGACACACTGACGGCGGCGGGGGCAGAACGTTTATTTTCTGAGAGCGTAAGCGGAGCCAAGGCGGAACGTCCATAGCTGGAGACGATGCTTGACCAGCACCGCGACGGTGACGAGGCGGTGCTTTGAGCAGGGGCGAACGAGGTTAGCAGACATACAAGCATCACGCAGCATTCGGTACTAAGGGCTCAGACCGGTCATCTGACAGTTTCAGTAGGTCATTGAGACGGTTCAATCGGTTTAAAGGTCAGCAACGCGGACAAACCTGACGTTTGCTGCGCGGGTTGTCAGTGTCTGCTTTATTGAACTACCGAAGTGTGCGCAGCGCGGGATAGTTTGATGAATAAATACGTACTGGCGGTAATTGTAGCCGTCTTTGGGGCACTTGTAATCGCAGTACCAATTGGTCTGAAATACTCACAGGCGACCCTACTGTTTGGCTTGATCGCAGTATTGTCTGCTCCTGTGGTAATTCACAAAGTTCCCAATGTAAGTGGGGCAACAGGGATGCTGGTGGGGCTGTCAATATTCGCCAGTTTTCCGTTAAAAAAGCTACTTCAGATTGACGGTTTCATAAATGAAGTGCCTGTAACTCTGGCATATGCCGCCATACTTTGGGTAATCGGCTTCGGTTGGAAGAGGAGTTGGCGCTAGGCCGACTTCCGCAAGCCTTGCAGCATATGTGACTATGGGCTCAAAGCAGCCTTTCCGTAAACAACTAGCTGAATGATTGGCGCTTCACACTTCGTACATACTCACTTGTAAACTGGGAGTATCCGTCCGAAGTCGACTTCAAATGTTCCCGCGTCCAGACGTGCAATGCAGGCAGCTGGTGGAAGGGCACATTCGGAAAGGCGTGGTGTTCGGCGTGGTAGGGCATGTTCCATGCCACAAAACGCACGATCCGGTTGGTGAACGTGGTGCGCGAGTTTTCGAGCATGTTGGCGACTGGCGGGCACAGGCCGTGTTCCGCCAGTAGATAGAGGCGCAGGAATGGTTGCCCCAGCAGAACGGGTAAAATCCAAAGCCAGAAGAACAGCGGCGACAGGAGCAGGCTTAGGGCTGCGACCGCGTAGAGTATCAACAGCAAAAGTGCCTCAGCCCGCATGGCGGTGTGTTGGCGCGCAGGTAGGTACGGGGCGTCGATGCGACCAAAGGCGTTTTGGAACAGGACACGTGCCATGCCTTTCCAGTAAGGCCAGCCGGACAGGTAGATCAGCAAGCTCAGCCGGTCTTGCGGTCTTGGCTTACCGCCAAGCTCAGGGTCTTTCTCTGGGTGGTTAGTCCATTTGTGGTGCGCAAGGTGAAAATACCGAAACCACGTAAAGGGCAGGGCGATCGGGATTGAAACAAAATGTCCGACAGCGTCGTTCAGCCAGCCGGTCTTGAACGGGGTCTTATGGGTGCATTCATGGCTGAGCGTGAACAGAAACACCAGCAGGACGCCCTGTGGTAGGATCAGAAACGGCCAGAGAGGAACCTGCCAGGCAATACCCGCACTGGTGGCGGACAGTAACACCAGATAGCCTAGAAGGTGACGCAGACCTGCTGCGTCCGAGCGCCGTTGTAGCTGATCTTTGGCCTCGGGTGGCAGTGACGCTATGAGGGCGCGGTGATCCATGCATCATCCGCGCGCGATGTCGAACCCTGGCTCGGCCAGTTCGAACCCGTCAAACTGGAACCCGGGTGAAACAGTGCAACTGACCAAAGTATAGTCTCCGGTGGTGCGCGCCGCCTGCCAGTGGTTTTCGGGCACGATCAGTTGCGGTGCGCCTTGTGACAGGTCGGGGCCCAGGATGTGATCGGTGGCTGGACCGTCATCCGTAGCGCTCAGCGATAGGATCAGCGGAGCGCCAGCGTGGTAGAGCCAGATTTCGGTCGCGTCCACGCGGTGCCAGTGGCTGCTTTCACCAGCGGCCAATAGGAAATAGATGCAGGTCCCGGTGGCGCGGCCCGCGTTATCCGCGCGCCAGGTTTCGCGAAACCAGCCACCCTCGGGGTGTTGTTCCAGTTTCAGGTGGTCGATGATCTCTTGAGCGGTCATGGGGCCTCTTGTCTTTTGCGATGATTATGCACGCGAAGGTGCGATCCGCTATGGTATTCGTGTACGCAAGGAATATGTTTGCGGCATGACCCTGACCATCCCGTTTGATAACAGCTACGCCCGCCTTCCCAACAGCTTTTATGCGCGGCAGGCACCTATTCCCGTGCGTGCCCCACGCCTGATCGCATTCAACTCGGAATTGGCGAAGGTATTGAAGGTCACACCGGGGGAGGTAGAGGAGATGGCCGAAGCCTTCGCCGGCAACACGCTGCCCGAAGGCGCAGAGCCGATTGCGCAGCTTTATTCGGGACATCAGTTCGGCAACTATAACCCGCAGCTTGGCGACGGCCGCGCTGTTCTGCTGGGCGAAACGATCGGGACAGATGGTCTCCGTCGGGATATCCAGCTCAAAGGGTCCGGACCTACCCCGTTCAGCCGTCAGGGGGATGGTCGCGCATGGCTGGGGCCGGTGTTGCGGGAATACGTGGTGTCCGAGGCAATGCATGCGCTGGGCATCCCGACGACCCGCGCGCTGGCGGCAGTTGAGACCGGAGAGATCGTGCTGCGCGAAGGGCCGATGCCCGGCGCGGTGCTGACCCGCGTGGCGCAAAGTCATCTGAGGGTCGGTACATTTCAGGTTTTTGCAGCGCGTGGTCAGCTGGACAGCCTGCGCCGCCTGACGGAATACGCAATAGACCGCCACTATCCTGACGCGGATGGTCCGATGGGCCTGCTGCGCGCGGTGGTGGAGGCGCAATCGCAATTGATCGCAGCATGGATGAGTGTGGGGTTCATCCACGGGGTGATGAACACCGACAATTGCTCAATCGCGGGTGAGACCATCGATTATGGGCCCTGCGCTTTCATGGACAGCTATCATCCGAACACGGTCTACAGTTCGATCGACCGGATGGGGCGCTATGCCTATTCCAACCAGCCTGACATCGCCGTTTGGAACGTAGCGCAACTGGCGACGGCACTGATCCAGCAGATGGAAGACAAGGACGCAGCCGTCGAAGAAGCGACCGAGATTGTACACGCCATGCCGGATTTGCTGCAGCAGAACTGGCTGAAAAGGTTCCGGGCCAAGATCGGGTTGATGAACGAGGAAGAGGGCGATCTGGAACTGATCTCGGATCTGCTGAGGCGCATGGCGCAGAACCAAGCGGATTTCACCAACACCTTCCGGGCGCTGGGCGGTGATGCTGCACGTGATCAGTTCACCGATCCTGCGGCGTACGACACCTGGTCCGACGGGTGGACCGCGCGTCTGGGGCGTGAGCAGGACCCATCCACCGTAATGTCCGCCGCAAACCCGGCTTTCATTCCGCGTAATCACCGGGTTGAACAAATGATACAGTCGGCCGTTCAGGGCGATTACGCGCCGTTCCAAAGGCTGAACACTGTTCTGGCGCGACCTTATGAGGATCATCCCGATGCGGATGATCTGAAACGCCCGCCATCAGAGACCGAAGTTGTCCGTGCGACGTTCTGTGGAACCTGAAGTTCTGGCGCTCAGACCTCGTCGCGATAGGGGTTGATCTCATCCGGCCAGCGGCGGGCGTATTGGGAGATCATCAGATAAACATCCGCCCCGTCGATTGCCCTGCGCGCATCGCGGACCATACGCAGGTTAAGGGTGTCGACCTCTTCAGCGGTGATCGCGCGCAGCGGGTTGTAGTAGACGGTGATCAAAATGGTCCGACCTTGTTTGGTTACGGACATATCCCGCAATGCGCCACCGTCCTCTGCGATTGCCGGGCGCAAGGCACGACGCGCAGCAGCAAGAAGGTCGGGGCTGGCGGTGGCGTTCGCCAGCTCACCCAGCCCGCCGCGAAAGTCGCGCAGATATGATCCGATGGCCAGAACGCACAGGAACAAAACGATGATCGAGTCGCCGACGGGTGCGATCGCCGATAGGGCCCCATCCCGGAACAGGTAGATTGCCCCAAGGCCAATTGCAGCGGCGGCGGTGAAAAGGCCATCGAACAGCGCTGCCTTGGATTCTAGTCGCAGGATTGCACTGGCCTTCCCGGTCTGCCGCCAGGTGAAATAGTGAAAGGCCCATAACAGCACGCAGGTCAGGCCGATGGCAGCGAAGTAGATGAACATCGGCCCAAATATCAGCGGTTCAGGCATCATGCCGTTGTAGTAGCTGTAGATGTTCTTGGTCGCGTTCGAGATGGCGAACAGCACCAGTCCCAATAAGGACAAAGAGCGGAAGGTGGAAAAGATCGCCTCATCCGCTGCATAGCCAAACGGGCGTCGCTTGTCGGGGCCTGCATCAATCTTCAAACTGATACGGCGGCCAAGGAATGCCGATCCAAAGCCGACCAGCGAATACAGCCCGTCCATCATGATCGCATTGGAGTTCGACAAAATCCCGGCCAGTATACCAGCCGCGCCCATGAACAGGTTGCCGCCCATGGCAATGATGAGCGCGCGCCCCTCAAGCTGCTTTCTGCGTTCTGCATTGGGCATCGACATCTGGTAACGTCCTGATAGGGCATCAAACTCCGCAACAGATACCCGTTCGAAGGGGATAGGCCAACACCTGCTATGGCGGGTTGTCCTAGTCCCGCACGATTTCAAGCACAGCAGCGCTGACGATCAGGATGGCGCCCAACAGCTCGCGCAACCCGAACGGCTCGCCCGAGAACGCGGCGGCCGAGGCCAAGCCGACGACAACCTCGCTCATCAGCAGGATACCGACGCGGGCAGGGGACAGTTTGGTTGCGGGCCAGATTGTCATGAACACCATGGGTAAGGTGTAGAAGGCCGACAGCAGCACAAACTGAAGGGTCCAAAGAAGATCGGCCCGCGCGATTGTTGGCAACGCAGGTTCGGGCAGAACCGTGAGGCTGACCAGGGAAAGGATCAGCGCGCCTGCGACAAAGGCAAAGACCTGACCCGAGGCTGAGATCGTACTGGTTCGGTACAGCCCCAACGTACCCAGCGCCCAGCACATGCCCGAGGCCAACGCCATCCAGTCGCCGCTGTTTTGGGGCAGCGGGATACCACCCGAGTCGCCCAGCACGACGAATAGACCGCCGACACCGCAGGCAAGGCCCGCAAGCCGCCCCAGAGTCAGGCGTTCACCCAGAAACACCCGGCCCAGAATCGTGCCCCAGATCGGGGTGAGGTAGAATAGCAGGATCGACCGCACCACATCCGTATAGACAAGGCTGATGGAATAAAGACTGAAGGCCGCGCCGGTGAACGCACCGCTGAACACCAGATCGCGCCATTGCAGGGCCAGCGTCCCTCTCTTTTTCCAGATAAAGGGAACCAGCCCCAGCAGCGCAACACTATACATCGCGATACCCGGCCAGGGCCCGGTCAGGCCCAGGTCAAAGAGAAACCGAAGGGGGATCCAATAGAGACCCCACATCATGCCACCGATCACCAGGACAATGCTTGCCCAGGTGCGGTTGTTCGAGAGTGTGTTGCTGGAAACCACTTCAGGCCTCAATTGGACGCGTTCCACGGGGATAGAGTATCGGCACCCCGTTGATCAAGCGCGGCATTCCTGATCGCGCCGCCTGCCAGAATATCGGGCACTTTGGCAGCGCGAAAAGCTCTTATTTGCCGCTCCTGCAGAAGACTGGGGTTGCGCCCGGCCACCAGCGTGGCACTTTGGGGTTCGTCCATTTGATCGGAACCTTATGTCGCCTCAATCAATCCTGCGGATTGCAAGCTATAACATCCAGAAATGCGTGGGCTTGGATTTTCGCCGCCAGCCTCAACGCATAATGCAGGTCATTGAAGGCATGCAGGCTGATATTGTGGTGTTGCAAGAGGCCGACAAAAGGCTACCGCCGCGACCCGCTGCCTTACCACATTTCATGCTGGATGAAGCGGGTTGGCAGATCGTCGATCTTGGCGGCGCAGGCAGCTTGGGCTGGCACGGCAACGCGGTCATCTGGCGCGGGGACAAAATTGACGTGCGCACGACCGGTCACCATGATTTGCCCGGGTTGGAACCTCGCGGTGCAGTTCGGGTCGAGTTCGACACCCAGATCGGGCCGCTTCGGGTGATGGGGATGCATCTGGGTCTTTTGCCTGCATCTCGGCGGCAGCAGATTCATCAACTCCGGCGCTGCGATGAGGATCTGGATCAAATGCCTACCGTATGGGCCGGAGATTTCAACGAGTGGTCGCGCCAGCCAGTGCTCGATCATCTTGCACCCGACATGCGATTTTTGCCCCCGGTTCCCAGTTTCCCGGCTGCACAGCCTCTGGGCGCACTGGACCGGATCGCGCTGGGCGCTGGGCTTGAAGCCGTTGTGCATGGCGTCCACAAAGCGCGGCCTGCGCATATCGCATCAGATCACCTGCCAATCTGGGCTGATCTTCGCAAGGTCGCTTAGGCGCAAATCCCCTGTGGCGCCAGCGGCGCAGACGTATTAAGACAGAAACCCGAACTACTCTGAGGGTCACTATGTCCGACACGATCATCGCCCGTTGCGAAGCCAAAGGTCTCCGCATGACGGGTCAGCGCCGCACAATTGCTCAGGTGTTGCAGCAAAGTGATGACCATCCGGATGTAGAAGAGCTGTACGCCCGCGCCTCTAAGGTGGATTCGGGTATCTCGATTGCCACGGTCTATCGCACCGTGAAACTGTTCGAAGAGGCTGGGATTCTGGAGCGGTTGGAATTCGGCGACGGGCGTGCGCGCTATGAAGATGCCGAGAGGGACCACCACGACCATCTGATCGACATGCAGTCGGGGGAAGTGATCGAATTTGTCGATCCCGAGATCGAGGCCCTGCAGGAAAAGATCGCAGCCAAGCTTGGGTACAAGCTGAAAGGGCATCGGTTGGAACTGTACGGCGTGCCGCTGAAACAGGACTGATCCATCACGAAACGCGATTGGTTGCCGCACGGCAATTCATGAAACATGTCGCAATATCGCTTGCGGCGTCGCCGATGATACGGTTTTGCTGACTTAAGGTCGCGGAATTTCCCGCACCATCTCAACGGACACGCGTATGAACAACGTACACGGCATCTTGCTGATCATCGGATCGATGGCGGCCTTCGCGCTTGAGGACATGTTCATCAAGCATCTGTCGATCACTGTACCTACGGGTCAGATCATGATCGCCTTGGGTCTGGTCTGCGGGCTGGTGTTCGTACTGATGTCATTGGCCACACGCAAACGCATCTTTGATCCGGAGGCGTGGAAAGGTCTGCCGCTGGCGCGGGCAGGGACCGAGGCGGTAGGAGCCCTGACCTTTGTTACCGCGCTGTCGCTAGTCGAGCTGTCCACCGTTGCTGCCGTCTTTCAGGCGATGCCGCTGGCCGTGACTATGGGGGCGGCACTGTTTTTAGGCGAGCAGGTCGGTTGGCGACGTTGGAGCGCCATCGGAATCGGCTTTATCGGTGTCCTGATGATTATTCGTCCAGGTCTGGAAGGGTTTCAGCCCGAGTCGCTGTTCGTTGTCGCGACCGTAATTGCGATCGCCGCGCGTGATCTGATTACACGCAAACTGGACGTCCGGGTGGCCTCGTCCGTTGTTGCCATGCAAGCCTACATCGCAGTTGCCCTTGCCGGGGCGGTTCTGATGGTGTTTCTGGCTCAGCCAGTTGTTCCGCTGCAGAACGCTCAGATTGGCCCCTATCTGGGGGCAATCGCATTTGGCGTCTTGGGCTATTACGGCATCGTGACGGCCATGCGGATCGGTGAAGCCTCGGCCCTGACACCTTTCCGGTACAGCCGGCTGGTGTTTTCCATCGCGGCAGGGATGCTGATGTTTGGCGAACGGCCTGATCTGATGACGGTGGCCGGTGCCGCGTTGATCCTCGGATCGGGCATGTACACCTTTGTTCGCGAACGCCGGCTGGCGCGTGCAATGGTGGTTGCAGCCTGACGGATCGTCGCACGTTGGCGCAAACACGTGGCTGTTAGCCCTAAATCCCCATGAACATAACCGTTAGCGGTAACATCGCTGGTTTACTTTTGGCTCGGTGATGTTATGAGGCATGCAACCAAATGCAGCCACAGGGACGGGCCTCATGAGTACCATCATCGACATCCACGCACGCGAAATCCTGGACAGCCGGGGCAACCCAACCGTCGAAGTGGACGTGATTCTGGAAGACGGCACCATGGGCCGCGCCGCTGTGCCTTCGGGTGCGTCAACCGGTGCGTATGAAGCAGTGGAAAAGCGTGACGGTGACAAGTCGCGCTATATGGGCAAAGGCGTGCTTGAAGCTGTCGCCGCTGTGAACGGTGAGATCGCCGAAGAACTGGTCGGCTATGACGCGACCGAGCAGGTCGCCATCGACGGCGCAATGATCGAACTGGACGGGACCGAGAACAAGAGCCGTCTGGGCGCAAACGCCATTCTGGGCGTCTCGCTGGCCACGGCTAAGGCCGCGGCAGATTTCACCACGCAGCCCTTGTACCGTTATGTCGGCGGCACCTCGGCCCGTGTTTTGCCTGTACCGATGATGAACATCATCAACGGCGGCGAACATGCCGACAACCCGATCGACATTCAGGAATTCATGATCATGCCGACCTCGGCCGCGAATATCCGCGAAGCCGTGCGCATGGGCTCCGAGGTGTTCCACACGCTGAAGAAAGAACTGTCCGCCGCCGGTCTAAACACTGGTATCGGTGACGAAGGTGGGTTTGCTCCGAACATTGCGTCCACCCGTGAGGCGCTGGATTTCATCCTGAAGTCCATCGAAAAAGCGGGCTACAAACCGGGCGAGGAAATCCACCTTGCACTGGATTGTGCCGCAACCGAATACTTCAAGGACGGCAAATACGTGCTGGCGGGCGAGGGGATCTCTCTGAGTTCGGAAGAGAACGCGGCTTACCTGGCGGCGTTGGTCAATGACTACCCGATCATTTCCATCGAAGATGGCATGTCTGAGGATGACTGGGATGGCTGGAAAGCTCTGACCGACATGATCGGCGACAAGGTGCAGCTGGTGGGCGACGACCTGTTCGTGACCAACCCTGTGCGCCTGGCCGAAGGGATCAAGCGCGGCTGCGCGAACTCGATGCTGGTCAAGGTGAACCAGATCGGATCGCTGACTGAAACACTGCGTGCCGTCGATATGGCGCACCGTGCACGGTATACCAACGTCATGTCGCACCGCTCGGGCGAAACCGAGGATGCAACCATTGCCGATCTGGCGGTCGCGACCAACTGTGGTCAGATCAAAACCGGCTCGCTGGCGCGGTCGGACCGGTTGGCCAAATACAACCAGCTGATCCGCATCGAGGAATCGCTGGGTGAAGTTGCGGAATACGCGGGCGCGTCGATCCTTCGCAACTGACGCCATTAATGCTAAGCTGATCCTCTGGTTTTTTGTTCGAGGATCGTGTTTTGCTTAAAGTCATCGAAGCTGAAACGCCGGACCACTTTGATGAGGTTCGGCGTTTGTGTTGGGAATACCGCGATTTCCTGCTGACGCTGGACGCCAAGTCCGTGCGCGTTGTGAAGACCTATTACCCTCGCGACGTATATGCCCGGCTGATGGATGAGATCCACGTTGAGCACGCCACACCAAACGGAGGGGTGCGGTTGGCGCTGAAAGATGGGCAGGCTGTCGGGTGCGGAATGTTCCGGACAATCGGGCCGGGCATTGCCGAAATCAAACGGGTATTTGTTAGCGAAGCTGCGCGCGGGACTGGTGCGGGATATGCGGTCATGATGTCCCTGATAGAACAGTGCCGTAAACAGGGGTTTGACTGCATTCGCATGGACACGGGCAAGCCATTGGAATCGGCAAAGCGTCTGTACCTGTCGATGGGCTTCCAACTGCGCGGCGCATATTCCGAGATTCCGGAGATCGCGAAAGACACATTATTGTTTTTTGAAATGCCTTTGTCCGGTGCTCAGGTGGAAAATTCGCAAATCGAGTGATTTTTCTTCAAGGTCTTACATGTTGTTATCGCTTGTAAAAATCAAACTTGTTAGAAATACACCTACATAAATTCAATTTTGTGTGAACTTTTACCTATTTGCCTGACCCCGATGTCTCGTAATGTGCCTGCATTACAGAAAGGGGAACGACATGACTGGTTCGAAAATCCTTCTCGTAGCTTCAGTGATCAGCACTGTATTTTTGGCGGCCTGTGCGGGGCCGGGCACTTATCCGATCACCGGGGATGCGGTGTCCGCAAGTGACCCGGTTCTGGGTATGGAATCACCGACCTACATGTATCGCGGTGAAGCCCGCTAGGGCTTTCACGGGGGGACGGGCGGCGACGCCCGTAAGTATCTGTCCGATTTAGAGCTTTCGGCTCATCAAGACATAGCGATCGCGCGGTTGGAAGCCAGTGCGCAAGTACAGCGTATGCGCGGCCTCGTTCGTGCGATCGACTTCCAGGTGAAGGGCGGTCAGACCGGCCTCGGCCAGAGCCTTGGGCAGGTCAAGCAGCACTTCGGTGGCGATGCCACGGCCGCGCACGGCCGGGCGGATGTAGATTTCGTCTATGAAACCGTCCATGCCGCCGAACTCGACCGACCAGCCGAACGTCAGGATGGCATAGCCCAGCGGCGCACGTCCTGGACCGATCAGATAGACGCAACCGTGGGGAATACCCTCTAGCAAGGGGGTCAGCGCATTGCGGGTCTGGTCCATGTCCTGCGCGATCCCGGCTTCGGTGTGGAACGCAGTTACGAGGCTCATCAGGCGGTCCAGATCTTCGGGGCGCGCAAGGCGAAGTGCGGCGCTCATAGCCGGGCCAGCCGTTCGGTCAGCAGGGCAAAGAAGCCGTCAGCGTCGATTTCCCCAATGAACATCGCGTTGGGCGGATGGTCTGTCACGCGCCACCAATCAGCGACGGTCATACCCATCGTCAGTTCGGACTGCGTTTCGATCTGAACATTGATGTGTCGGCCTGAAAACAGTTCGGGCCGGATCAGATAGGCGGTCACGCACGGGTCGTGCAGCGGCGCGCCTTCCGAGCCGTATTTCTCTATATCGAAACGTTCGAAGAAATCCGTCATCTCGGCCACGGCGTGCCCGACCTTACTGTCGAGGGCGCGGAAGGCGTCATTGCGATGTTTCGTGACCAGCGCATCGTGGGTCACGTCTAGCGGCATAGCGACGACATGAACGCCGGATTTGAACACGATATCAGCAGCTTCGGGATCGACATAGATGTTGAATTCCGCCGCTGGGGTGATGTTGCCGACCTCAAAATACGCACCGCCCATCAGAACGATTTCCTGGACCCGATCAACAATATCTGGCGCTTTTTGAAAGGCGGATGCGATGTTGGTCAGCGGGCCGAGCGGGCAAAGTGTGACGGTTCCCGGCTCATGTGCGCGCAGGGTGTCGATGATGAAGTCGACCGCGTGCCCGTCGGCCAGCGGCATTTCCGGATCAGGCAGGACGGGACCGTCGAGGCCGGTCTTGCCGTGCACATGTTCTGCGGTGACCAGAGGGCGGTTTAGCGGGCGGTCACACCCGGCATAAACAGGGATATGCGAGTGGCCGGCCAGTTCACAGACGATCCGCGCATTCTTGGCCGTCAGTTCCAGTGGCACGTTCCCGGCAACGGCGGTAATGCCTAGAACATCAATCTCTTCCGGACTTGCCAATGCCAGCAAGATGGCGACTGCGTCGTCCTGCCCGGGATCGGTGTCGATGATGATCTTGCGCGGTGCCATGCTTTGCCTCCGGGGTATTGAAGCGCGGACACTCGCAAGTGTCACCACGCTTGTCCAGTGGTTTCAGGCTTGCGTCGTGGCATCCACCGGCGGGAGTTTGCCATTGGCGCGATGCTCTTCAATTTTGACCTCGTCCCATAGCGCATCCATTTCTTCGAGATCGCTTTGAGACGGTGTTTTCCCGCGCGCAGCCAGCCGCGCCTCGACCTGTTCAAACCGACGCGTGAACTTGGCGTTGGTGCGGCGCAGGGCGGCCTCGGGTTCGATCCCCAGATGGCGGCCCAGATTGACCATCACGAACAGAAGATCGCCGAATTCATCCTCCAGCGCGTCGGCGTCCTTGGCATTGCGCGCCTCCTCCAGTTCTGCGGCTTCTTCGGTGATCTTGGCCAACACATGGCTGGCATCGGGCCAGTCGAACCCCACGCGGGCCGCGCGTTTCTGCAGTTTGTGCGCGCGCAACAGGGCAGGCAGGTTGGCCGCGACACCGTCCAGTGCGCCTTTCTGTTCCTTGCCGGCGCGCTCTGCCGCCTTGATGGTTTCCCAATCCACAGTCTGCTGGTCCGCTGATTTATCGCGGGATTCATCGCCAAATACATGCGGGTGACGGTCGACCATCTTGTCCGACATGGTCCGCACCACGTCCTGAAAGGTAAAATGCCCGGCTTCTTCGGCCATTTGTGCGTGAAAAACCGACTGGAACAGCAGGTCGCCCAGCTCGCCTTTCAGCTCATCATAGGCTTCGCGCTCGATGGCATCGGCGACCTCATAGGCCTCTTCGATCGTGTAGGGGGCGATGGTGGCAAAATCCTGTTCGATATCCCACGGGCAGCCTGTTTGCGGGTCACGCAGACGGCGCATGATTTCCAGCAGGCGCTCGATACCCGCTTCGCTGTCGTGGATCAGAGGATTTTCGGCCATTGCGAACCCTTTCGTTCCGGTGTCAGATGCATCCATTCCGCAGTCCCGATCAGGAGTCCACCCCAGATGCCCGTCGTCAACCGAATTGCCGATTATTCAGCCGATATGGCCGCATGGCGCAAACACTTGCATTCGATCCCCGAGTTGGAGTTCGAATGCCATGAAACGGCAGCATTCGTAGCGGACCGTCTGCGCGAATTCGGAGTGGACGAGCTGCACGAAGGTATTGCCAAGACCGGGATCGTCGCGATCATCAACGGGCGGGGCGAGGGGCCTACGATTGGTCTGCGCGCGGATATGGACGCGCTGCCGATCCCCGAGGAAACGGGCGTCGAATACGCCTCGACCAATCCGGGCAAGATGCACGCCTGCGGTCATGACGGGCATACTACGATGCTGTTGGGTGCGGCGCGTTATCTGGCCGAGACGCGGAATTTTCGCGGCCGTGTGGCGCTGATCTTTCAGCCTGCCGAAGAAGAAGGCGGCGGCGCGGGCGTGATGGTCGAAGAAGGCATCATGGACCGGTTCGACATCTCTCAGGTCTACGCGCTGCATAATGCGCCGAACCTGCCCATAGGCGCATTTCACACGACTCCGGGGCCGATCATGGCGGCGGTGGATACGTTCGAGATTCATATTCAGGGCGTTGGTGGTCACGGGGCCATGCCGCATGAAGCCCGCGACCCGGTGATGGCGGCTTGTGGTATCGCGCAGGCGATCCAGACGATTGTCAGCCGCAACAACTATGCGCTGGACGACCTGGTCGTCTCGGTCACGCAAATCCACACCGGGACGGTGAACAACGTGATCCCCGATACGGCCTTCATCAACGGTACAGTCCGGACATTCGACCCAAACGTTCAGCAGATGGTGATCGAGCGGATGGAGCAAATCGTGCAGGGGCAGGCGACCTCATACGGGGTCGAGGCGCGGCTGGATTATGAAAAGAACTATCCGGCCACGATCAACGATGGCGAAAAGGCCGGATTTGCCGCCGAGGTGGCGCGCGACGTGTCCGGGGCCGAGCGCGTTGTGGGCAACATGGGGCGTGAGATGGGGGCCGAAGATTTCTCGTACATGCTGCAATCGCGCCCCGGCGCCTATCTGTTTTTGGGGCAGGGCGAGAGCGCCGGGCTGCACCATCCAAAATACAATTTCAACGACGAGATCGCGCCGGTCGGCGCATCGTTTTTTGCACGGATCGTCGAAAAGGCGCAGCCGCTGGGCTGACGGGGGAAAGATATGGCACTGGAAGACGCAAAGAACCAGGTGGACGAGGCTTTCACCAATCCTGATCTCAAGGGGTTGTCCAACGAGAACACCTTTGGCGGCGCGACCTCGTTCCTGCGCCGTCTCTACACCAAGGACCTCAAGGGCGTCGATATTGCCGTCACAGGTGTGCCCTTTGATCAGGCTGTGACGAACCGTCCCGGCACCCGACTTGGCCCCCGCGCGATCCGTGAGGCCAGCGCGCTGCAATCGCCGGATGCGCCCTACGGCTGGCCCTTCGATGCACTCAGCGAGCTGGCAATCGTGGATTACGGAGACATGGCTTATGACTATGCCAATATCCCTGCCTTTCCGGATACTCTGACCGACCACATCCGCACCATTCTGGCCGCCGATGTGTCATCGGTCACGTTAGGCGGTGATCACTATATCAGCTTTCCGATCCTCAAGGCTTATGCCGAGAAATACGGTCCGATGTCTCTGCTGCAATTCGATGCGCATACGGACACCTGGGCCGATGACGACATGTCCCGCGTGGATCACGGGACGATGTTCTACAAGGCGGTGAAATCCGGCATCGTGGACCCGAAACGTTCGGTTCAGGTCGGAATTCGCACGACCAACGAGGATACTCTGGGCGTCAACATCATCGACGCGCGCGAGGTGTACGAATCCGGCCCTGCCGCTGTGGCGCAAAAGATCAAAAGTATTTTGGGCGATAGCCCGGTCTATCTGAGCTTTGACATCGATGGTCTGGACCCGGCCTTTGCCCCCGGCACCGGCACGCCCGTTTGGGGTGGTCTCAGTTCCATTCAGGCGCAGATCATCCTGCGCGATATCGCCGGGATCAATATCAAGGGAGGCGACGTGGTCGAGGTCTCACCGCCCTATGACACCTCAGGCGCGACGGCCATTGCCGGTGCTCACGTGGCGACTCAGATCATTTGCCTGCTGGGGTGGAACAAGCTGGTGCAGGATTAACCTTTGGTTAGCCATCTTTCCTGTATCTGATTAACCAAAAGCCGGACGGGAGAAATACGGGCATGACAGACTTTAACCAACCGATCAGCGGCAATGATCTGGCGAGGTTTTCCGGGCCGAACACATTCATGCGGTTGCCGCAGGCTGACTCGCTGGCAGAACTGGACGTAGCCGTTCTCGGCATTCCGATGGACATCGGCACCTCATGGCGGTCCGGCACGCGGTTTGGACCAAAACAGATCCGCAGCGAAAGCGCGATGATCCGGCCCTATAACATGGCGAATTCGGCCGCTCCGTTCGACAGCCTGCAGATCGCGGATATCGGGGATCTGGCGATCAATACGTTCTCGCTGGCCGACAGCCTGAAGATCATCAAGGAAAGCTACGATTCAATTCTCGATCAGGCGGTGATCCCCGTTGCGATGGGCGGCGATCATTCGATCACGCTGCCGATTTTGCGCGCCATTGCGACCAAGCACGGGCCGGTCGCGCTGGTGCATGTGGATGCCCATGCCGACGTGAATGAAGAGATGTTTGGCGAGCGTGAAACCCACGGCACTGTCTTCCGCCGCGCCTATGAGGAAAAGCTGATCGTCCCGGACAAGACCTTTCAGATCGGTATTCGCGGTTCGGGTTACGCGGCCAGCGACTTTACCGAGGCGCGGGACTGGGGCTTTCGCCAATTCCCGGCGTGGGAGCTGTGGCAGCAGAACCTGACCGAGATCGGCTCGCAAATCCGCAAAACGATCGGCGACCATCCGGTCTATATCACCTTTGACATCGACAGTCTGGACCCAGCTTACGCCCCCGGCACCGGCACGCCCGAGATCGGAGGGCTGACCACGCCGCAAGCGCTGCAACTGATCCATGCGCTGGCGGGCGTGAACGTGGTCGGGTGCGATCTGGTCGAAGTGTCCCCGCCTTATGATCCCAGCGGCAACACGGCGTTGACGGCGGCAAACCTGCTGTTCGAGCTGCTGTGCATCCTACCCGGAGTGACGTCACGATAGTTCGCCTTGCGCCTTGCCTGCCCAGGCGATGCAAGTAGTGTCCCGGAAAAAATGGGTTTGGGACAATGAAAACGATGTTGTGGCTGATTTGTGGTTTGATTGTAGCTTCGGTGGCTGTGTTGGCGGCCTATATCCGACTGGCGCCTTCTGACCCCGGAGAGTGGCACGTGGCCCCCGAAGCCGAAGTGGATCGCGACCTTGAAGGGGGCGTGCTCCGAGTGGTTGAAACCGGCCCCGAAGGTCTGGCTCGCTTTGACGCCATCGCGCGCGTGGCACCCCGCACCACTGTTTTGGCCGGTTCGGTTGACGAAGGGATGATCACCTATATCACCCGGACCAAAACCGTCGGTTTTCCGGACTATACGACCGTGCAGCAGGACGGAGATGTCTTGCGCATCTACGCGCGCCTCAGATTTGGGGAATCAGATCTTGGGGTGAACCGTGCTCGTATTGATGAGTGGCTTGCCCTGCTGCAGCCCTGAGGACAAGCACCCCTCCTGAACCTCGCGCCACATCGGTACGTTCAGGGACATCTGGCATTGCGCAATGAACATGCGGCCGTCGACTTGCAGGCAAATCATCTCGCCCAGTTCGACGCGGCTGCCTGATTTGTCGGTGCAATAGCAGTCCTGAACCTTGCCGCCGGGGCCGACCACATCGGCCAGGGCGGGTGTCGCGAACAGCATTAAAACCAGTATCAACCGTCTCATGGGCAATAACCTAGCACACGGACGGGCCTTGACCAAAGCCCCGGATTGATAGACACCGCCGGGATGATCCCCGAAGAACGACTTGAACAGATAACCCAGCGATTCCAGTACCTCGAAGCGGCCATGGCGGATGGTGCCTCGGGCGGGGACATTGCGGCCTTGGCCAAAGAATATTCCGACCTCAAGCCGGTTGTGGATCAGATCATGGCGTGGCGTCAGCTGGTCGCCGATCTGGCCGAGGCCGAGGCGATGCTGGCCGACCCCGACATGAAAGAACTGGCGGAAGAAGAAATTCCGGCGTTGAAGACCCGCATCCCCGAATCCGAACACGCCTTGCAACTTGCGCTGTTGCCCCGTGATGCGGCGGATGCGCGTCCGGCGATGCTGGAAATCCGTCCCGGAACTGGCGGAGATGAGGCCGCGCTGTTCGCTGGGGATCTTCTGCGCATGTACCAGCGCTATTCCGAAGCGCGGGGATGGAAGTTTGAGATCATCGAAGAACAGGCTTCGGATCTGGGTGGGATCAAAGAGGTCGTGGCCCACATCAAGGGCGAAAACGTGTTTGCCCGGATGAAATACGAATCCGGCGTGCACCGGGTGCAACGTGTGCCCGAAACCGAAAGTGGCGGACGCATTCACACCTCGGCTGCGACAGTCGCGGTTTTGCCCGAGGCCGAGGACGTGGATATCCAGATCGACGCCAATGATATTCGCATCGACACCATGCGCAGCTCGGGTGCTGGGGGGCAGCACGTGAACACAACCGACTCGGCGGTTCGGATTACCCACCTGCCGACGGGGATCGTTGTAACAAGCTCGGAGAAATCGCAGCACCGCAACCGCGAGATTGCGATGCAGGTGCTGAAAACCCGGCTGTATGATCAGGAACGCCAGCGGATCGACAGTGAGCGGTCGGCGGACCGGGCCAGCCAGGTGGGCTCGGGGGATCGGTCCGAGCGGATCCGAACCTACAATTTCCCGCAGGGGCGTATGACCGATCACCGCATCAATCTGACTCTATATAAGCTGGATCAGGTGATGCAGGGCGATCTAGACGAAGTGATCGACGCGTTGACTGCCGATGATCAGGCGCGGCTGCTGGCCGATATGGCGCAATGATCGCCGCGCTGACAGCAGCACAGGCGATGGTCGCAGCCACAGCGCGATTGCGGGCGGCTGGCGTGGCTGACCCGGCGCGGGATGCGCGGGTTCTGCTGGCCCATGCGGCGCGGATCGAAGCCAGCCGGGTCACTCTGATTGCGCCCGAAGAGCTGTCTCCTGAGGTTGCAGAGCGTTATGATCAGTTGATCTCGCTGCGTGCGGTGCGTGTTCCGGTGTCACACCTGTTGGGCGAGCGCGAGTTTTATGGCCGACGGTTCCGCGTCAGTCGCGATGTGCTGGACCCACGCCCGGAAACCGAAGCGCTGATCGAAGCCGCGCTCAGTGAACCGTTCGATCATGTACTGGATCTGGGTGTCGGCTCAGGCTGTATCCTGATCACGTTGCTGGCTGAACGGGCCAGTGCCTCGGGCGTGGGTGCGGACCTGAGCGAGGCCGCCTGTCTGCAGGCCAGCGCAAATGCAGTGCAACATCAGGTACAGGGTCGGGTGGAAATCCTGCAATCTGACTGGTTTCAGAATATTGATGGTCAGTTTGATCTGATCGTTTCGAACCCGCCCTACATTTCACTGCAAGAAATGGCCGACCTTTCGCCAGAAGTACGCGTGCATGAACCGCGCATGGCGTTGACGGACGAAGGGGACGGGCTGGGCGCTTATCGTCGCATCGCGGCGGGTGCACCGGACTTTCTGCTACCGGGCGGTCGTCTGCTGGTGGAAATCGGTCCAACGCAGGGGCATAGCGTCGCGACTTTGTTCGAGTCGGCGGGTTTGACAGCCACACGGATCGTTCCCGATCTGGACGGTCGCGATCGCGTCGTTTTTGCCAAAATGCCGCATTAATGCGGCAACCTGAGGCCGAAATACGCCGATTAATGTAAAAAAGCTGCGAATTTTTGGACAACCCCCTTGTCTGTACGCACAGGACGTGTTTACTCAACACCAGTCGGAGGGCTGACGCTGGTTCAGCGGGCCCCGGACGCCAAGCCCAAAATAGTCGACATCGCGTCACAGCTAAGCTTTTGAGCAGTGTAGGATGCGAGATGATCGACAGCGAATGACAAGGCTGACGTAAAGTAAATGAGATCTTCCAAATCCCGCTCTCGGGTCAAGAATAACCGCAACCGTCCTTCTGGGGGCAATGTCGTAAACCGGGTTTTTGACAGCTCGGGTCCCGAAGGCAAGGTGCGCGGTACGCCCCAGCAGATTATCGACAAATACAATCAGTTGGCGCGCGACGCCCAACTGTCCAATGACCGTGTGGCGGCTGAGAACTTTCAGCAGCACGCAGAACACTATCTGCGTCTGCTGAGCGAAGCACAGCGCGAAATGGAAGCGCGACGCGAAGAGCAAGACCGCCAGAACCGCGAGCGTCAGGCCGAGCGGGATCGCGAACGCGCCGAGCGCCAGGAGCGCGAAGCTGCCGCCCGTCAGTCGGACCCAGCCGAAGCGCCGCAGCCTGATGTGATGGATTTCACACCCGAGGCAGCCACCCCAGAATCCGGTTTGGTTGAGACCCCGGAGAGCAAGGATGCTGCAGCTGCTGCGGCGGCCGAAGCACCGGCGAAAAAAGAAAAAGCACCGCGTCGCCCGCGTACGCGTAAGCCAAAGCCTGCGCCAGAGGGGGCAGAGGACGCGCCGACAAGCAACGGTGATGCACCGGAAGCGGCTGAGTAATTTCCGCCATAGAGTTCAAAAAAGCCCCGGAGTTCACTCCGGGGCTTTTTCTTTGCGCATTAGCTTTTTTGAACTTCTCGGGCCAGCGCGCAGAATGCTTCGAGCGGGACTTGTTCGGCGCGCTCTGTTGGTTGAATCCCAGACGCAAGCAGGCGGTCCTCGATATCCGGCGCCACGCCTTTTAGCGATGCGCGCAGCATCTTGCGGCGCTGGTTGAAAGCTGCGGCCACGACACGCGACAGAACCCGGGCATCCGCCGGATAACGCGGTTCGGGTAGGGCCGTCAGATGCACAACAGCGCTTGAGACCTTTGGTGGCGGCGTAAAAGCCCCTGGGGGCAGGGACATGGCGATGCGCGCCTCGGCCCGCCATTGGGCAAGGATCGCAAGGCGGCCATAGGCTTTGCCCCCGGGCTGGGCAACGATTCGTTCGGCGACTTCGCGTTGGAACATCAGCGTCAGGCTTTGCCAGAACGGCGGCCATTCGGGCGGGGTCAGCCAGCGCACCAGCAATTCGGTGCCAATGTTATACGGAAGGTTTGCGGCGATGCGGATAGGTGGGGTCAGATGCGCCAGCGGGTCGATTTCCAGTGCGTCGCCGTTGATGACCTCAAGACGGCCCGGATAAGCAGCTGCGATGTCGTTCAGGGCAGCGATACATCGGGTGTCTTTTTCGACCGCAACGACCTTGCGCGCACCTTCGGACAACAGGCCACGGGTCAGACCACCGGGGCCGGGGCCGATTTCCAGCACGTCGCATTCCGTCAGATCGCCCGCCTGTCGTGCGATCTTGGCCGTCAGATTGAGGTCCAGCAGAAAGTTCTGCCCCAGCGATTTGCGCGCCGAGAGCTGATGTGTCGCGATAACCTCGCGCAGAGGGGGAAGGGTGTCGATTGAACTCATGATCCGATTACCGTGGCGCGTGTCCGGGGGGGAACGCCAGTGATTTTTTGCCTCCGGCGGGGATATTTTCAGCCAGGTGAAGGATCAAGCGCTTTGTGCCATCCGTTGGGCCAGTTTCAACGCCTCGATCAGGCTGGTGGGATTGGCTATGCCCCGTCCGGCGATATCCAGTGCGGTGCCGTGATCGGGCGAGGTGCGAATGAAGGGTAGGCCGAGGGTCACGTTCACGCCACGGTCGAAGTCGAGTGTCTTGATCGGGATCAGTGCCTGATCGTGATACATGGCAATTGCGGCGTCATATCGGGCGCGGGCGGCGGCGTGGAACATCGTGTCCGCCGGGTGTGGGCCGGTAACCGTGCAGGTATCGCCCGGCAGCTCTGAAATCACAGGGGCGATCCAATCCAGTTCCTCATGCCCCATTTTGCCGCCTTCGCCTGCATGCGGGTTGAGCCCGGCAATGGCGATGCGGGGATGAGGGATACCGAATTGTCTGCGCAGGCCTTCAGCGGTAATGGCGATGGTTTCGCGCAGCAGGTCGGGGGTGAGCTCGGACGGGACGCGCGACAGCGGGATGTGGATCGTTGCGGGCACCACGCGAAGCTGCTCGCTGGCCAACATCATCACGACGCGCTTGCGCCCGGCCAGAGCGGCGAGAAATTCGGTATGGCCGGGATAGGCGAACCCGGCCCCGTCGATCAGGGCTTTTTTGTGGATCGGTGCAGTGCACAGCGCCGATGCCGCGCCGGATTGCACCAGGGAAACACCGGTTTCGATGGCGTCGATCACACTGGGCGCATTGGACGGATCCGGTTGGCCTGCTGCGTTTGTGGCGGGAAAGCTCAATTGCAGAACGGGTAGGGCAGTCGCGCAGATTTCATTGGCCTGCGCCGGATTGCTGATCCGCTGCGTGGGCGTGCCTGCGGGCAGATGCGCCGCATCCCCTATATAGAAAAACGGGCAGCTTGCGCGCAGTTCAGACCAGGCTTTGGCGGCGATTTCGGGGCCTATGCCAGCAGGATCGCCACAGCTTAGCGCGATGGGCGCGCTCATTGCTCGATGATCGTTGCGTCGGCGCGGAGCTGTTCAACCAGACTTTCGGCAAAGGCCTGCAGGCGCTGTTGCGTCAGGGCGTTGGCCACATCCACGCGCGTCGTGTCTTCGCCCCGGTCCAATGTGCGTGTACACAGCATCAGGAACTTCAGAGTCTGGCCATTGTTTCCCGTCAGTGTCGTGGAAACTTCGTTCAGGTCCAGCTTGGACAGCTCAAGCGCCACGTCGCGGGGGATCTCGGACGGGTTGGCTTCGACACGTTGCAGTACCCCGGCAGGTTGATCCTTGGCGATGCCATAGAGGTCGTCGCAGGTATCAATCTGTTCGCGCAGCTTGGCGGCCTTGGCCAGGGTTTCGGCACTGCGACCGCCGGCCATGTTGTAAATTGCGTAGTCGATCTTGGAGTATCGCGGCGTGCTGGTGCTGACTTCGCGTAATCCGCGCAGCTGGAACAGCGCGATGGCATTGGGCAACGACAAAGGCTGTGTGATGTCGCCTGTTTTGAGACCCAGAATCACAGGTTGCAGGGCAGGGGGCAAGTCGGTCAGGTTCAGCCATTCCAGACGCCCGCCGTCATCGCGCGTGCCTGCTGCTGAATACTGTGTAGCGGCAGAAGAAAACGCATCGAAACCTTCAACCTGAGCAATCTCTTCGGCCAGCAATTCGGCCTGTGCAACGGTTTGCGGAGTGACCGGAATGATTATTTCCGACAACAGAACCTGAAGCCCGCCGCTCCCGGCCTGTCCTAAAGCCCGGTTGATCTCGTCGTCGCTCGGCCTGGCTTGCGACAGAAAGCGCGAACTGACGTAGTCGCGCCACGACAGCTGATCAGCGACGAAATCCCGTACGGTTTCGGGGGAAACGCCGGATTCGCCCAGCAATTGCAGGAATTCATCGGTCGAAAGGCGGCCACGGGCTGCAAACTCATCAATGCCCACCTGAATGTCTTCCGGTGCAACCTCGATTCCTGCATCGCGCATGGCCTGTTTGCGCAGTCGTTCGTCGATCAGCGAGTCGCGGACTTCGTCCTCGGTGGCGCCAGGGGCACCCAGAATGGTCAGGAATTGCTGGCGCTGCTGAAGTTCGTACCAGGTGACGATGTCCTGGTTGACCTTGATCGCAGGTGAAAACAGGCTCTGAGCCTGGCTGTGACCAGTGGACAGGGCCAGCAAAGCGGCAGCCAGTGCCGGTGCAACCGGTTTTAACCAACCGGAACGGACTAATCGCGAGAAACGTGAAATCAACTGCATCTTCTCTTGTACTGTTGGCCGCCACCCTCGACGGAGTAACCTGTCAGGGCAACGGTAAACCCGAATTCTGTCGAAGGCTCAATACTTGATGATGAGGTAAATCGCCTGCTGACGGTCATGTTAACTTTTACACACTCATTCTGGTAGGTAACGCCCAACCCATATCGGATCGGTTCGGATTCGCTGAGGTCATAACGCGCATAGGCCTGTGTCAGCCAATTCTGGTCAACAAGGTAACGCCCATTCATCCAGATTTCGGATATCTCGTCATTCGCATTTTCTGCCGGATCTTTTTCCTGCCACACATAGCTGCCGGTTAGGCCGACATTTGGCTTGTTCCAGCCTGCGCGCACCTCGGCCTTAGCAAAGCTGAAATCACCATTCAACAGGCCGCGACCCGCCAAAGACCAGCCATTGGCCGTTTGCAACTGACCGGCCAACAACACGTCGGAGGCGGTACCCTGTAGGCCCGACGTCAGGTTGAAGTTGGGGTCAGCGGTCGAGCGGAAGACCTGTCCGACAGTGGCAAGCGCGCGCCAGCCATTTACGCCATAGCGCGCCCAGTTGACCCCGAACACCGCCGTCGCACCATCTTCGCGGCGATCCGGCGCCGGAAAGCGTGACAGGGACAACAGGTTCCCCTGGTCGAATTCCTGAAAGGTGCTTTCGTCATTGGGAACGTCCTGATCTGTCACGTTCGTCCAACCGACTTGCGCGATGGGTTCAAGCACCTGCGTGGCGCCTGACTTTTCCCGACGGGTCATCGGATAACGCAGCGTGAGCGCGGCGCGGGGGGCCGCGCGGGTCACCTGGTCAGGAAACTGGCTGTCATCTCGGATGTCAAAGATATCCACCGATGTCCCAAACCGGGCATCAGCCCTTATACCGGACGCGAAAATCCAGCTGCGCATCCAGTCCGCATCGAATGTGGCACGCGCGACGTCGCGGCCAACGATATCCTGATCGCTGGTACGTGTGTGATTGTGGGCCACAAAGCCCAAGCGAACTTCGCCGCCGACAGAGGTTGGGAAGTAGCGTTTCTGAAAATACAGGTCGAAGACCCGTGATGGGATCACTTCCTCATTTTCGCTGTCTCGCAGGGATTTGTAGTGGATGAAACTGGTGCGGAAGGCGGTATCGCGTTTGATCCGCTCAAGCGCGATTTCGCTGCGCAACCGGTCAAAATCAGGCAGGCCATAATCCGCGAGATAAGCGTTATCCGAGGTTGTCTTCACATCAAACAAAAGGCGGAAGTCGTTGTTCAGGAAGAAATAACCGTTGGCAAATAGATAGCCTCGATCCTCATTTTCTTGCAGGTCGTCGCGGGTGAAAGCGCCGTTCAGCTCAATCCGGCCGCGTTTGAATGCCTGGCGATAGCGATAGCCCAGAGTTCTAGTTTTCCCCGAGATATATGGGGTCAGCGTCAGATCTTTGTGGTCGCCAAGCTTAAAGAAATACGGCACCTGCACGCCGGTTCCTAACTGCGATGTGGTGCGAATCGACGGAACAAGAAAGCCCGTCGCGCGGTCCAGTGTCGGGTCGGGCAGGCGCAGATAGGGGAAGTAGAAAACCGGGAAATCCAGTATCCGGAACTGTGCCCCTTCGAAATACAATTGGCGTTCCAACTGGTCATGCGTGACCTTGCGGGCGCGGATTTGCCAAAGCGGCGGTTTACCATTGGCGCAGACATGGCAGGACGTCGCCGAGACCTTGCTGAACTGTGTGTAACGCCCCCCCGCGCGCGCAGCCTGGACCGAGGCGATCTGAACCTGCTGATCGAACACCATGCGGGCTCCGATCAGCAGACCGTTCATGATCCCGTCATCCAGTTCGGCGGAATCAGCCAGCAACGTGGTTTCGCCGCCCTGATCGATGCGGACCGGGCCTTCCAGCGACAGATTGCCGGTTTCGCGGTCATAAGTGATGCGCGTGGCCGTGACCTTGGTGTCGCCCTGAAAGGCTTCGACATTCCCTTCGGCCACCAGATTACGCTCGGGTGTGATAAAGATCCGGTCGGCCACCAGGAGGGCAGGCTGATCCTCTTGCGTGGCACCCTGCGCGGCACCGGCAGCGGGTTGAGATTGCGCGAATGCGCCCACGGGCATGGTCAGTGCGACTGCACCGGACAGAAACAAACTGGCAATAAGCCGCATCAGCCGTCCTCCGCATGCAGCAAAAGGCCGAGGGACAGAAGAATGGCTGCGAAGGGCGGGGCCCAGGCCGCGACTAAGATAGGCAATTGACCGTTTTCCCCCAGAATTTGGGCAAAGTTGCGAATGAAGTAGATGCCAAAGCCCAGCAGGACGGCGGTCAGAACCGCGATCCCGGTGCCGCCAAATCGCACGTGGCGCATGGTGAAGGCCGCGCCGATCAGGACCATCGACATCAGAAACAATGGGCGGGCCAGTTGGACCTGCAACCAGACCTCATATTGCTTGGTCGAAAACCCGGCTTCGCGCAGGTCGCGGATCAGTTCCGGCAGGTCATAGACCGATACGGAATCCTGATCGCCAAGCGTGTCCAGAATCCGCTGACGTGTCAGCGAGGTGGGAACCTCAAGCCGCGCGTGTTCAGTGGCGTGGGTTTCCGGATTCACACCGCCTTCCAGCGCCCAGATCTTGGCATTGGTCAGGACCCATGTACCGTTCTCCAGATCGGCCTGGTCGGCTACGATCTGCTGGGTCGGTGTACCGTCCGGGGCAAAAGTAATGATCGTCACCTGATTAAGGGTGAACCTGTCGCCGTTGGATGTATCCTGGGCATGGATCACGGATTGGCCATCGGCCGATCCCTGCCGCAACCAAAGGCCGTCGGCGCTGATCGACAGCGTTGATCCGCCGTTGTTCTTGTAGGATTCGGCAAGCTGTTTGTACTCTTCCGACGTGGCGGCTGCGATGGGGTTCAGCATGCCAACCGCCAGTGCGCCGATGATCAGGGCGATCACCACAGGGGCCAACAGGGCGCGGATGCCTGATCGGCCGGTGGCGCGGGTTACAACCAGTTCCGAACTGCGGGCCAGACCGATAAACAACGCGATCGTGGACAGGATGACCAGCAACGGCAGCATTTCGCTGATCGCGGCAGGCGTATTCAGCAACGTCAATTGCAACAGCTGACCGAAGGACAGGTTTGCATCGTCAAAGCGGCGCACCTGTTCGATCAGGTCGATCAGAATCATCAGCGTCAGGAAAATGCTGCCGATGACCAGGAAACTTTGAATGAATCGGCGGGCGAAGTAGCGGTCGAGGATCACGAAGGAACTCCTGCCGAAAAGACGCGCAAACAGCCTTTGGTCGGGTGCAGACCAGAATCACCGCTGCACGCAATTGTGCGCGACGGCCTATGCCTGCTCTGTCTTGCCAAAACCTTCTCCCCCGAGCCTGTCGGATTTTTTCCGGGACTGTAGTCCAAATGCGGGCCGGGGAAAACTGCTATCTGGTCAAGCCGCGCGGCGCGGGCTAGGTCTTGGGGAACTGATTTTGAGGAGTTCGCAATGAGCAGTCTTGTACCGATCCGTTTCCAGGACCCCGACATGGATGCGATGGCGCAGGCCGAAGGGCGCGTGGCCATTATCATCCCGTCCGACGGCAATATGAACCCCGCCGCCCGTCGCGCCAACCGCCTGACCCGCGGGGCTGTGACACGGCTGGTCGAAAGCGAGCGGTTCGAAAAGGTGAAAACCGGTGACGTGATCTCGATGGCGTGGCCATCCGGAATGGCAGCCGAGGCGCTGGACGTTCTGGTTTTGCCGCGCCGTCCCGAACCGGCCGAGGCCCGCAAGGCCGGTGCCGCTTTGGCCAAGCTGGCGGGCAGCAAGGACTTGCTGGTGATGTCAGGCAATCAGGTCAAGGCCGAGGATCTGGCCATGGGCATCGCGCTGCGCAGCTATGATTTTGATGCGCACAAGACCAAGGATTCGGATGAATCCGGTTCGGTCATCATAACCCACCAGAAGGCAGATGAGATCGAGGCTGCGTTTGCACCGCTCTACGCGGTCGCCGACGGTGTCCGCATGACCCGCGATTTGACCAACGAGCCCGCGAATATCCTGACCACCACGGAATTCGCCGACCGGCTGGACGAGATGAAGTCACTGGGGCTTGAGGTCGAAGTGCTGGAAGAAGACAAGCTGGCCGAACTGGGCATGCGCACGCTGCTGAGCGTGGGGCAGGGCTCGGTCAGCCCCTCGAAGGTTGTGGTGATGCAGTGGAACGGCGGCGACAAAGATGACGCGCCGCTGGCTTTGGTGGGTAAGGGTGTGGTGTTCGACACCGGTGGTATCTCGCTGAAACCTGCGGGTGGCATGGAAGACATGACCATGGACATGGGCGGCGCAGGTGTTGTCGCAGGCACCATGCGCGCGCTGGCCAAACGCAAGGCCAATGCCAACGTTGTCGGCTTGGTCGGTTTGGTGGAAAACATGCCTTCGGGCAACGCCACTCGTCCGGGCGATGTGGTCAAATCCATGAAGGGCGACACGGTCGAGATCATTAACACCGACGCCGAAGGCCGTTTGGTTCTGTGCGACGTGATGTGGTACACGCAAGAGCGGTTCAAGCCTGTGGGAATGGTCGATCTGGCCACCTTGACCGGAGCGGTCATCATCGGCCTCGGGCATGAGAACGCGGGCGTGTTTTCGAACAACGACACGTTCTGCAATGCCTTCCTGAAGGCGGCGGGGGCCGAGGACGAAGGCGCATGGCGGATGCCGTTGGGCGAAGCCTATGACAAGCAACTGAAGTCGCGCATTGCCGATATGAAGAACGTGGGCGGACGCCCTGCAGGTTCGATCACTGCGGCGCAGTTCTTGCAGCGGTTCGTAAAAGAAGACATGCCGTGGATTCACCTGGATATTGCCGGTGTGGCTTCGGTCTCGTCCGAGACATCCTACGCCCCAAAGGGCGCAACCGGCTGGGGCGTACGAGCGTTGAGCCGTTTCGTTCAGGACAACTTCGAGTAAGCCGATGGGAGCTGTCTATTTCTATCACCTGACCCGCCAGCCGCTGGAGCATACCTTGCCTGTGTTGCTGGACAAGGCACGGCAGGCCGGGTGGAAGATTGCCGTGCGGGGCAGCGATCCCGCGCGGATGGACTGGCTGGATGAAAAGCTGTGGCAGGGGCCCGAAGAAGGGTTCCTGCCACATGGCCGCGCAGGCGGTCCGCACGATGCCGCGCAGCCGATCCTGCTGACGACCGAGGCGCAGGCTGCCAATGATGCGTCTTGTGTCATGGCGGTAGATGGCGCGGCGGTCGACCCCGACGAGATCAAGAAACTGGACCGCGTTTGTATCCTGTTTGACGGTAATGACGCAGAGGCCGTTCAACGCGCGCGCGGGCAGTGGAAGGCTTTGACCGGTGCGGGATGTTCCGCCCAATACTGGTCCGAAGAATCCGGGCGCTGGGAAAAGAAAGCTGAGGCTTAGGGCCGGAGCCGCTTTCCGGAAGGCGTGGTGGTGATTGCGCAAAGATGTGCGATCAGAAATGCCTCAATGACTGGATTGAAGCCCAAATTGACGGATGCGGTGCAAGGCAAAAATGACTGCTTTCAATTGTTAAGGCAAAAGTTTGAGGAACCAAATGTCCAATAGAACCCAGTCTCTCTTGCGCCAGCCGCTCATTCTGCCCTGCGGCGTAACTCTTAAAAACCGAATTGCTAAATCGGCGATGTCTGACTCGCTTGGTGACGGCAAAGGCAATCCAAGTGATGATCAAATCAAGCTCTATGAGCGTTGGGCAACTGGCGGCCTCGCCCTGTCGATCATTGGCGAAGTGCAGGGCACACCTCATTTTGCAGAGAAGCCCGGCAATTTGGTTTTGAACGATCAATCCGATTTCGCATTTCTAAGAAAACTTGCACAGGCAGGGGCAACCAACGACGCTCATTTGTGGCCGCAACTTGGACATGCAGGTGCGATGGCGGATGCTCCGATCAGCTCGCCGAAAGGTCCGAGTAGACTTGATTTGCCCGGTCTGAAATGCGACGCGCTGTCCTTGGATGAGATCCATGCGCTACCGGCCGAATTTGCACGCACGGCAAACCTTGCCAAGCAGCTCGGGTTCGGTGGCGTTGAGTTGCATGCGGCCCATGGATTCTTACTTAATCAGTTTCTGTCTCCGCTATTCAACAAACGCGAAGATGCCTATGGCGGTTCATTGCAAAACCGGATGAGACTGCTGCTGGAAGTGATTAGCGCCGTGCGCGATGCCGTTGGCCCGGATTTCCCTGTGGGCATTAAATTGAACGCTACAGATCAACTTGAAGGCGGCTTCGCTGAAGATGAATCTCTTGAGGTCATTGCGGCATTAGACAAAACAACAATTGATCTGATTGATGTCAGCGGTGGCACATATTTTCCGGGTGCTGCGTCATCATCGGATCGTGCGGGTTCCGGCGCCTATTTTCTAGATTTTGCTGCGCGTGCGCGTGCGAAAACGAACATTCCCTTTATGGTGACGGGCGGTTTCAAGACGCTTGCACACGCCAAAAGCGCCATTGCAGAGGGAAAAGCCGATCTCGTTGGATTGGCGCGCGCATTGGTCGTTGATCCAGAATTGCCATCATTTTGGCTTTCCGATCAACGCGACGAGCCGCAATTCCCACGTTTCAAAAACCCTCCGGAAGGCGGTGTGACTGCATGGTACACGATGCAAGTCACGCGGATCGCCAGAGGTGAGGACGCGCTTGAACCAGATGATCTAGACGAAGCAATAGCGGCATACGAGGCCAGAGATGAGGTTCGACGAGAGGTTTGGAATTCTCATTTCAGCGGAACCTCACGAGCAACCTAAAGCCGGCATTGGCGCAGCTGCAGTGACCGGAAGCATTGGTCCGCATGGCGGACCAAAACTTTGAAAGGAAAGCGCATTCGCTGGAATCGGCATGGATACCCGTATCACAGGGGGCAGAAACGCCGTGTGCTGCGTTTGGCTTTATTCCGCTTTTTGCAGAGAGGTTTGAATAAGCCCAACCCCTTGTTGCACCGGAATTGATCGCCTGCACCCTTGCTCTGACGGTTCTCTGCTTTAGGGTGCGCGGCGTTGCGAGCAGAAGGATTTTGAGATGAAAAAGAACCCATTGGGGCGCACTGGTATTGAAGTGACGGATCTGTGCCTTGGCACCATGACGTTTGGGACGCAGACCTCTGAAGCGGATGCACACACCCAGATCGACATGGCGCTGGAGGCTGGGATCAATTTCGTTGACGCGGCTGAGATGTACCCGGTGAACCCGGTCTTGAAAGAGACCGTGGGGCGGACCGAAGAAATCCTGGGCAACTGGAACGCGGTGAACCCTGCGCGGCGGGCGGAGTATATTCTGGCGACCAAACACTCCGGTGCAGGTTTCGCGCATGCCCGCGACGGGGCACCAATTTCTGCGCAAACGATTCCCGAAGCGATCGAGGGGTCTCTGCGTCGATTGCAGACGGATTGCATCGATCTGTATCAGTTTCACTGGCCCAATCGCGGCAGCTACATGTTTCGGCAGAACTGGGACTATGCGCCGTCTGGTCATAACACCGATGAGGTACTGGAGAATATGGAGGAGTGCCTTGTCGCTCTGCAACAGCAAGTCGATAAGGGCAATATCCGCGCGTTCGGCCTGTCGAATGAAAGCGCATGGGGCACCACGCAATGGCTGCGGCTGGCCGAACAGATAGGCGCGCCACGGGTCGCTTCGGTCCAGAATGAATATTCTCTGCTGTGCCGCCACTTCGACACCGATATGGCCGAGCTAAGCGTGCACGAGGATGTCGGCCTGATGGCGTTTTCTCCGTTGGCGGCAGGGTTTCTGACGGGCAAATATCAGGGCGGAGCGGTGCCTAAGGGCTCGCGCATGGATCTTGTTCCGACCATGGGTGGGCGAAAGTACGAGCGTGTGTTTGGGGCCGTCGATGCCTATCTGGAGATCGCGCAGCGGCATGGCCTGGATCCGGTGCATATGGCGCTGGCATGGTGCCGGACACGCCCGTTCATGATGTCTGCTATTTTTGGCGCGACCACAATTTCGCAGCTGGCCCATATTCTGGGGGGCACGGAGGTGGTGTTGGCGGATGATGTCCTGGCGGATATCAGTGCCGCGCATCGCGCGCATCCGATGCCGTTCTAGGGGGCTCTGCATCCGTCGCTCTTTGCGCGACTCCGCCGGGATATTTTTAGCCAGATGAAGCGGATCCGGTCAGTGATGTGTGGGCTGGATCCGGTCCTGACGGAGGTCTCTGGCCGACAGACCGTGAGCGGTGCGGAAGGCACGGGCAAAGCTGGATTGTGAGGCAAAGCCTGTGGCGAGTGCCACGTCCATCAGTGGCATGTCGGTGTCGGCAACAAGGCGCCGGGCTTCGGCCAGGCGCAGTTGCAGGTAGTGATCCTGCGGCGTCGTGTTCAGGCGCAGGCGGAACTGCTGTTGCAGGGTACGCGGGCTGGTGCCCAAGGTGTCGGCGATGTCGGCCAGGGGAAGCGGGTCCTCAAGAGACCTTTCCATGAGCGAATTCGCCTTTGCTGTCAGAGCGGTATGGCGATGCGGCGCGCCTGTGCGGCTTTGTGGTTTTGTCGGGCTTGGTGCGCCCTCGTAGAGGAACAGGCCGGACACGCGGGCAGCAAAGCCAGCGCCGTGGCGCGCGGCGATGATGTGCAGCATCATCTCAACCGCCGGGATTGCGCCACCAGAGGTCAGGCGGTTGCCGGAAACAGTGAACCGGTCGGGGCGCACATCGACCTCGGGGAAGCGGGTCGCGAAATTGTCCAGGTCTTCCCAGTGCGTAGTGGCGGAGTGGCCGTTGAGCAGGCCGGCTTCGGCCAATAGCCAGGGGCCGCCATCAATGCCGGCCATGGTGGCCCCGGTGCCTGCAATGCGGCGCAGACCGGCGAGCAGGCTGGGTGTGGCGTGGCGGGCCAGCTGGAATCCCGCGATGACAATCATCAGGTCGCAGCCCTGCAGCCGCGCCAGCGGTGTGCCCGGAACATTTAGGGCACTGGTCAGCATCGCCGGTTCCGCTGTGGCCGTCACATAATCCCAGTCAAAGGCCGGGCGGTCCGCCAGACGGTTGGCGGCGCGCATCGGATCAACGGCCGAGGCAAAGCTGAGCGTGTTGCATTCATCCAGAACCAGCACGGCCGTTTTCAGGGCGCGATGTTCGGGCTGCAATATGTTTTTTGCGGATTTCATCAAGTTCGATTCGCATTCTGGCAAGTTGTTTCCATAAAGCTGCGCCAGAGTCGGGGATGAACGCAAATCGGAATCCGGGGAGAAGCCTGAGGATAACTTAGGTCAAACCGGGTATAAGTTGGGGAAAACACCATGCCACTGGAAATGAACCGCGAAGTCTTCATCACCTGCGCTGTCACCGGCTCGGGCGGAACACAGGATCGCAGCCCGCATGTGCCGCGTTCGCCAAAGCAAATCGCCGAAAGTGCGATCGCCGCGGCCAAGGCCGGGGCGGCCATCGTGCATTGCCACGTGCGCGATCCGGAAACTGGTGCGCCGAGCCGCCGTCTGGATCTGTACCGCGAGGTAACGGACCGCATTCGCGAGGCCGAGGTCGACGTGGTTTTGAACCTGACCGCCGGGATGGGCGGCGACATGATTTTTGGCCCGACTGAATCTCCGCTGCCGCTGAACGAAGATGGCACGGATATGATCGGCGCGGCGGCTCGGGTCGAACATGTGGCTGAATGTCTGCCCGAAATCTGCACCTTGGACTGTGGCACCATGAACTTTGCCGAAGCTGACTATGTCATGACCAACACGCCGGGCATGCTACAGGCGATGGGCCGGATGATGACGCATCTGGGCGTGAAGCCCGAGATCGAGGCCTTTGATACCGGTCACCTGTGGTACGCCAAGCAACTGGTGAAGGACGGCGTTCTGGACAGCCCGGCACTGGTTCAGCTGTGCATGGGCGTGTCGTGGGGTGCTCCGGATGATCTGAACACCTTTATGGCGATGGTGAACAACGTGCCTGATGACTGGACCTTCAGCGCATTCGCGCTGGGACGGAACCAGATGGCATATGCGTCGGCTTCGGTGCTGGCGGGCGGCAATGTGCGCGTTGGGCTTGAGGACAACTTGTTTCTCGACAAAGGCGTTCTGGCCGAAAACTGGCAGTTGGTTGAGCGAGCGAACACTATCGTTTCAAACATGGGTGCGCGGGTGATCGGCGCGCAGGAAGTGCGTGAGAAGTTGGGGTTGGTGAAGCGGGCACCTAAGGGCTGAATTTTCTCCTTGTAGGAAGTTCGCCTTGCCATGACACCGGGGCATCAACTGAGGGAATGAGACTCATGAAAGTGATGTTGCGGTGTCTGGCTGTCGTTGGAGCGGGGCTTATGGCAGCTTGCCTTCCGGCGGATGAAAAGGCGGAGGCGGCTTCTGTGAACAATGGGAGGCAGGCTTGCGAAGCCAAAGGTGGTGTCTACGAGGTTGCAGGCAAGGCCCAGCAATATGTGTGCGTTCTGCCGTTGGCAGATGCGGGCAAGACCTGTGAAAAAGCTTCGGACTGTCAAGGCTTTTGCCTGTCCGAGACCAAACAATGCAGCGCGGTCACGCCGCAGTTCGGGTGCATTCCTCATCTGGATGAGACGGGACGCGAGCTGGTGATCTGTATCGACTAGGAAAAGAAATGACACAAACAGCAGCAATCATCGGTGGTGGTGTAATCGGTGGCGGGTGGGCCGGGCGGTTCTTGCTTAACGGTTGGGACGTTCGGGTTTTTGATCCGGACCCTGAGGCCGAGCGCAAGATTGGCGAGGTGCTCGATAACGCGCGCCGGTCTCTGCCGGGGTTGAGTGATGTGCTTTTGCCGTCTGAGGGCGCGCTTACCTTCCACGATGATCTGACTGACGCCGTGCAAGGCGTCACCTGGATTCAGGAAAGCGTGCCCGAACGGCTGGATCTGAAGCTGAAGGTTTACAAAAGCTTGCAAGAGGCCTGCAATCCGGAGGCGATCATCGGGTCGTCAACCAGCGGGTTCAAACCGTCCGAGCTGCAGGAAGGCGCGTTGCGCCCTGAACAAATCGTGGTGACACACCCGTTCAACCCGGTCTACCTGCTGCCGCTGATCGAACTGGTGCCGACCGACAAAAACACGCCCGAGATGGTCGACCGCGCGAAGGACCTGTTGAAATCGGTGGGTTTCTTCCCTCTGCATGTCAAAAAAGAGATCGACGCGCATATTGCTGACCGGTTCCTTGAAGCCGTCTGGCGCGAGGCGCTGTGGCTGGTCAAGGACGGCATCGCAACGACTGAAGAGATCGACGAAGCAATTCGCATGGGCTTTGGTATTCGCTGGGCACAGATGGGTCTGTTCGAGACCTACCGCGTGGCCGGTGGCGAGGCGGGGATGCGGCATTTTATGGCGCAGTTCGGACCTGCGTTGCAATGGCCCTGGACCAAGCTGATGGATGTGCCCGAGTTCACCGATGAGCTGGTCGACATGATCGCGGATCAGTCTGACGCACAATCGGGCATGCACTCGATCCGAGAATTGGAGCGTATTCGCGACAATAACCTCGTTGGGATGATGCGGGCGCTCAAGGCGCAGGATTATGGGGCCGGTGCTGTTCTGAACCAGCATGACGCGGCGCTGAAACCGGGTGCTTTGCCGACGATGGATCAGGCTGATCTGAGCCAGCCAATTCTGACCATGTCACGCGCGGTGCCGTTGGACTGGACCGACTATAACGGTCACATGAACGAGGCGCGTTACCTTGAGGCCTTCGCCGCGGCGACCGACCGTTTCATGGAGATCATGGGGTGTGATGCGGATTACATCTCCTCGGGCGGCAGTTACTTCACCGCAGAAAACCATATCCGCTATATCGACGAAGTCCACGCGGGTGCCAAGATCGAAGTGCGTACGCAGATGCTGTTGGGGCAGGGCAAGAAACTGCACGTGTTCCATTCCATGTACGAAGGTGACAAGCTTTTGGCCACGGGCGAAAGCTTCCTGCTGCATGTCAGTCTGGAAACCCGTCGCCCGAGCGCACCTTCGGCAGAGATCGAAGACGCTATGGCCCGGATCGCCGAAGCTCAGGCTGGATTGCCTTATCCTGAAGGTGCGGGTGCTGCGATCCGCAAACCGGCATGAGTGGGCGCGTTCTGATAACGGCTGGCGCCTCGGGCGTTGGCCGCGCCATGGCCGAAGCCTTTGACGCAGCTGGTGCGCAGGTCTGGGTGGCTGACGTCAACCCGAAGGCGCTGTCAGATTGTCCGGCCCATTGGCGGCGGTCCGAGGCGAACGTCGCGGACGAGAATGCCGTGGCCACCTTGTTCCAAGACATCGAGGCGGAATGGGGTGGTTTGGACACCCTGTGCGCAAACGCAGGAATCGCGGGACCAACCGCTTCGGTTGAAGACGTTGCCTTGGACGATTGGCGCATGTGCCTTGCAGTAAATCTGGAGGGTGCCTTTCTGTGCGCCAAACACGCCGCTCCAATCCTGAAACGTCAGGGCAGTGGCGCGGTGGTCATTACGTCTTCGACGGCTGGCCAATACGGATACCCAAATCGCGCGCCTTATGCTGCGGCGAAGTGGGGTATGATCGGTCTGGCCAAGACCCTGGCGATGGAGCTTGGCGCGCATGGCGTGCGGTGCAATGTCATCTGCCCTGGCTCAGTAGAAGGCCCACGGATGGAAGGCGTGCTGCAGCGAGAAGCCGACGCCAAGGGCATGACACGTGATCAGGTCTATGAGGGTTATGCCTCCGGCACCTCAATGGGCCGCTTTGTCGAAGGTCACGACATCGCCAATATGGCCGTGTTCCTTGCATCGGATGCGGCGCGGCTGGTGTCGGGGCAGGTGATTGCCGTCGATGGGCACACCGTCAACCCCGACCCGAAAATCTAACCCTGATTGGGTCCGCGAATCTGGCGGATGCTCTGACGAACCGCCTGCCAGTCGCGGGCTTGCTGCATGTTCCCGGCGTCTTTGCATTCGCGCATCTTCTGCGCGGCTTCCGCCTCGGCCTGATCTCCGTGGGCGGAATAAAGCGCCCGTGCGTATTGAGCGGTTTTTAGTGCGTCCATTCCTATGGTCCTCCGTCTGTGATCGGATCGCTCGAAAGTTCGCGCCAAGTGACGATATCACACCTTGGTCGCTTACGCATCTATGAGGCCGTTATCAGGCGGAAATCGTTGATCGCAGTTGTCTGAGATGATCGGGGAAGTCCCGCGCCGTCACATCCGCTTCGCGCACCAACGTATCGAAATGACGGGAAAAAACTTCGATCCTGTCGCGGTCCCGAAAGGCCATATAGTGACTGCCCGCGTAGAACACACACAGCAGCGGGCCAAAAATCGTGACGGGCGCAGAGTAGAGGCGTTTGGCATCAAACAGATAGATGCGCATGCGGGGATAAAGCTGGTCGCTCAGCTCTAACAGGTGGTCGATCTGATCCATCCTGATTTTCGGGCACAGGCCTTCGTAGTATCCGGTCGCGCGGGCAAAACTGTCGATCTCATACAGTGGCATGGCGATCTCATAATCTGATTGCGCGCTGCGCATCCACGTCAGCCGGTCTTCTGACGCGCCGATGGCCTGATCCGCCGTTCGCCCCAGATGCGGGGCGTATTCCCACTCTAGTACGGCGCGGGTTTTCAGCATGTCGGGCAGTGTGGCAGGTACATAGCGAACCTTGTAGCCAGCCGCCTCTTTGTGCCATTCAAAGATGCGCTCATCGACCAGCGCGCGGGGCGCCTTGGTCATACTCAGAGAAAGCGCCAGAAGCTCTGCAGCGCTTTCTGGCCGATCCGATAAGCTCAGCAGCCAGTCAGCCGAAACACCAAGCGCTGTGGCGCAGCTGCCAACGACATGCGCGTTGGGCAGACGCGCACCTTCACCAGTCAAAAGTTGGGATACGGTTGATCGGTCGACACCGATATCCCGGGCCAGCGCGCTTTGGCTGATGTCACGTTCTTCCATCGCGCGGGCAAGGCGTTGGCGAAACTGCGCAGCGCGATCTCGTTTGTCTAATTTATCCGTCATATGATGATTTATATCATGAGTGATGAGTTTTGTTAATCATATTCAGAATTTTCAACTCGGCCGCGATCCGTAATTCTTAAAACATAACAATAATATGGGTGACGGAATGGAAACGCGACGAAGATCGGTCGTGAAGGCTGTGGTGTGGAATGCGATGGGCCTGGTCATGATGACGCTGGTGGGTCTTATCGCGACAGGCTCTGCTGCAGTTGGCGGGACGTTGGCGATTGTGAACACGGGCATCGGCCTGACGATGTACGTGATTTATGAGCGCTTCTGGGCAGGCATCACATGGGGCCGAAATGTCTGAGCGGCCGGGTCCCGAGTGGGGCACCTTTGCCCTGATCATTGTGTGCTATGCGGCGTGGCTGGCGGTGATATTCACACTTCCCGTCTGGCTGGCCATCCCCGCCATGGGCTTGGTCGCAGCGTTGCATTCATCGCTGACCCATGAGGCGCTGCACGGGCACCCGTTCCGTACGCGCTGGGTGAACGAGGCGCTGATGGCGCTGCCTCTGACCTTGTTCATTCCGTACAACCGGTTCCGCGATCTGCATCTGGCGCATCACAGGGATTCGACGCTGACTGACCCCTATGACGACCCCGAGTCGAACTATCTGGACCCGAAGGTTTGGAATACGCTCAAAAGCTGGCAAAAGCGGCTCTTGAGGGCGAACAACACGTTGCTCGGGCGTATGGTGGTAGGCCCGGCGATTGGTCAGTATATCTTCTTCCGGGATGAGTTGCGTGGCGCCAAACGCGGAGACAGAGCCGTACTGTTGGCATGGGGGCTGCACCTGATTGGGGTGGCCGCGGTTTTGTGGGTGGTTAATGGGTCTCCAATGCCTGTATGGGCCTTTGTTCTGTCTGCTTACATTGGTTTGGGCCTGGTCAAGATCCGGACGTTTCTTGAACACCGAGCGCACGAAAACTCCAGTGCCCGAACGGTCATCGTCGAAGATCGAGGGTTATTGGCTTTTTTGTTTCTGAACAACAATCTGCACGTCGTTCATCACATGAATCCCGGCGCTCCGTGGTACCGGTTGCCTGCGCTTTATCGTGCAGGGAAAGACCGCTATCTGGCCAGCAACGATGCTTATGTCTATCGGTCTTACGGGCAGATTTTCCGATCTTATTTCTGGCGTGCTAAGGACCCGGTCGAGCATCCACTCTGGCCAAAGGGTTGATTTGACGACACAAGGGAATCCATGAGTTTGTGGATTCCCATCACCATCGCCGCCGCGGCATTTCAGACCGTGCGGTTCATGCTGCAAAAGTCGCTGAGCACCGTGAAACTTTCGGCAGCCGGCGCGACTTTTGCGCGGTTTGCCTATTCCATGCCACTGGCCGTTCTAGGCCTGTTCATGGCGATGCAGTTGACTGGTTTCAGCCTGCCGACCCTGACGGGGCGTTTCTGGTTGTTTGCAGTGATCGGCGGGACAACGCAGATATTGGCGACCATCTGCGTGGTGGCCTTGTTCAAACAACGCAATTTTGCCGTCGGCATTACATTCAAGAAGACTGAAGTTATCCAAACCGCCATCGTCGGATTTCTGGTCTTGGGCGATCAGGTGTCCTCGGGTGCGTTGTTTGCGATTGTTCTGGGACTGGTGGCTGTCTTGCTGTTGTCGAAAAGTCCTGGTGGAGAAGGGGCTTGGTGGGCACACCTCACCAACCGCGCATCGCGCCTTGGGCTGGGTTCGGGCGTTTTGTTTGCTTTCTCATCCGTCAGCTATCGCGGTGCCTCGTTGGAGCTTGGGGATTTAGACGCCTGGTTCCGGGCGCTGGTCACTTTGGCAGTGGTGGTTTCGTTCCAATTCCTCAGCATGGGGCTGTGGTTGCTGTGGCGCGACCGGGCTGAGCTGCACGCAGTTTGGGACACACGCCGAACGGGCGTTTTTGTCGGGCTAACCAGTCTATGCGGTTCGTTCTGCTGGTTTTTTGCCTTCACGCTGCAAAACGCGGCCTATGTCAAAGCTCTGGGGCAGGTCGAGCTGATCTTCAGCCTGTTCGCCTCGATCTTGTTTTTCCGCGAAAGAATCACCCGGCGCGAGATCGCCGGGATGACGTTGCTTGGTGCCTCGATACTGGCACTGGTGCTTACGATTTAGCCTGCGCGGCGCTCGTCAAAGCTGAGGGCGATGAAGCTGGGCAGGTGATCGCCCATGCCGACAACTGCAGGGCCCCTGTCGTCTCTGCGGCCGCGACCTTTGGACTCTTTGTCCTTACGGGGCTCTCTATCCTTGCGCGGTTCTCTATCCTTACGAGGCTCTCTTTCCGTGCGTGGCTCGCTTTTGCGCCGATCGGACTTTTTGGTGTCCGCCGCTTTGGGCTGATTCTCGGTTTTTGGGGTATCGGCTTTGGAATCATCCGCCTCAATCGGGTTGTTCAGGCGGGGAATTTCCTTCTGAATCAACTTCTCCACCGCCGCCAGCGCCTTTTCATCGCGGGAAGAGCAGATCGTGATCGCCTTGCCCTCACGCCCGGCGCGACCGGTGCGGCCAATGCGGTGGACGTAATCCTCGGGGTGGCCGGGGACGTCGAAATTGATCACATGGCTGACGGATGGCACATCCAATCCGCGCGCGGCCACGTCCGAGGCCACGAGTAGGCGCAAAGACCCGTCCCGGAAGCCGTCGAGTGTTTTCGTGCGCTGGGATTGATCCAGATCGCCGTGGATAGCGGCGGCGTCATAGCCGTATTTCTTGAGAGACTTGGCGCAGATATCCACATCGGTCTTGCGGTTGCAGAAGATGATGGCGTTGGTGCACTTCTCGCCTTCAGCGTCGATCAGCGCCCGCAGGACATTGCGTTTCTGGCTGGCCTCACGATCCCGACGACCGCCTTTGAACATGACAACGCCCTGTTCAATAGTTTCCGAAGCGGTGGCTTGACGCGCAACCTCGACCCGCGTGGGTGCAGACAGGAAGGTGTCGGTGATCCGCTCAATCTCGGGGGCCATAGTGGCCGAGAAGAACAAGGTCTGGCGCGTGAACGGCGTCAGCGAGAAGATGCGTTCGATATCGGGGATGAACCCCATGTCCAGCATCCGGTCAGCTTCGTCGACAACCATGATCTGAACACCGGTCAAAAGAAGCTTGCCGCGTTCGAAATGGTCCAGCAGGCGACCCGGCGTGGCGATCAGGACGTCAACGCCCCGGTCGATCAACGCGTCCTGTTCTTTGAAGCTGACGCCGCCGATCAGCAGCGCTTTGGTCAGTTTCAGGTGCTTGGCGTAGGTGTCGAAATTCTCGGCCACTTGCGCGGCCAGTTCCCGGGTCGGGCACAGCACCAGCGAGCGCGGCATCCGTGCACGGGCGCGCCCACGGGCCAGCAAGGTGATCATCGGCAGCGTAAAGCTGGCCGTCTTGCCGGTACCGGTCTGAGCAATGCCCAGAACATCACGACCTTCAAGGGCAGCGGGTATCGCGCCTTCCTGAATTGGCGTGGGCGTTTCGTATCCGGCTTCCTCAATGGCTTTGAGGACCTTCGGGTTCAGGTTCAGTTCGTTGAATTTTGTCATGTATGTCCGGTTCATGCGGACACTAGACCTAGCCCGCGCGTCAATGGAATGCCGGGCCCGGATGGCCATACGCTGTCGGGCGCATTGCGGCTTTGCGCGGACATAACAAAATCATGGGGCAGGGTCAAATGAAGAGCCCTTAACCTGACGTCGCTAGCGCCCACTGCTGGTTTTCCGCAACAATTCAGCAACTTCCGGGAAAGTGTTTCGCAACTTTCGCGTCCAGATCCAGCGGTCTGTGCCGGATCAACCCATATTCTTCGAGACGTGCGCGCACGTCGGGATCGGCACCGTTGATTTCGTCGTAGAACGCACGCAAGCCGTCCTGGCCCTGTTCTGTCTCGATCCAGTTGAACAGCTCATTCTTGTTCAGACCGCCCAGTTCGCGGGGAACGTTCGGGGACATGCCGGGTTGATAGGACCCGCGCGCCATCCGAAATTGATAGTGGGCAAGCCAGTGGTCCCAATCCGGGGCATGGCGATGACACAGCTCTAACCCCGGCAGTTCAAATTTGCACGGCAAAGGTTCTTTGTTTTGAAATACGTTGTGGATGCGAAAGTTCAGCTTTTCCATGCCTGTGCGGACGAACAGCTTACCTTGAACGTGGCTGAGAAACCCGCCCAGAACAAAGCCGCCATAATTGGGATAGATCGACTGCACCATGGCCGAGCGGTCCGGGCCGCTGGGGATATACGCCTTAAACAGATCCTCGCCGCCTGCCATTTCCTCCATCGGGCGGACGCGAACGGCAGGGGTTTCGGAAGGGACGGATTGCAACTGCTCCCGGATTGGTTTTGAGGACCACAGAAACTCATCCACGTCGATATGGGCCAGCCAGTCCAGTTCGGTGTTGCGATAGGCGAATGTGGCATGAAGCGTCTGGCGAACCTGATGGCGGTCCGGGCGGTCACGTTTGCGATTCTCCCAAAAGGCATCATCACAGATTCGCGCCCTGACTTTCGGGTGTTTCCTCAGCGTCTGGTGCGCCTCATGATTGGGTTCGTCCAGATAGATGTACAGATAGTCCGCACCCAGATCGAGGTGATGGGCCGCGAACCTCAATATGTTTTCGGTCGGCCCGCGGACCATGGACACGATACCCCAGGTCGTCATTCGCGAGCTTTCCTACGCGTTGCACGAGTCTCACTCATCTTGACCAAACGCCGGAACACTGTGCCGGGATCGCAGTTCAAAGCCTTGAACAGATGATCGGCGAGGGGGGCAATCGTGTCGTCCGTCAGCGCCTGCGTCCAGACCGGAGTCAGGATGTTGACTTCCAACCCGCCATTCTCGAGCGAGAAACCGTTCATCTCCAGTGGCAGTTCAGCATTTGCTTTGCGCCTGAATGAATGGGGTTGATTGGGCGAATGGCCGGAAAACAAACGCTCAAATTCGTAAAGTTTCATAAGGCCGAACAGCATACGCATTGCGTGCCCGACTTCACGTTGTGTGGGTGTGGCACCGTGATCGGCAAATGTCTGAATTGACGACACCTGCCAACGCAGATCAAGCTGTTGCAACAGATGATCCGAATGCTCGGCCCACAACCGGCAAAACAAGGCGGGGGCGTGGTTCGGCCAGGATCGCTTTCGCAGGTTCGAGATAAGCTGCGCGTTCAGAAACGCCAGTTCAGATTTTCCGACGAATTCCTGCGCGATGTGTCGGCGTTTGCGCGTCCAGGATGTATCCGCCTGACCGGGTTGCAGCCGTGTTGCGCTTTCAGGAACAATCTGACGCGTCAAATGGGTCAGATCGACATCTTCTGCCGGCAGTACCTCGTCCGAGAAGTCGAAAGGCGCCCGTCGCCTTTCGAACCTGTCTTGCAGGGCGGGCAAGCCACCCGAATACGTTAGATCATCATCCATTCGTGCTTTCGGCCCGTGCCATCACGCCATCATCTCTTTCGTGGCCGTCAGGTTCAGTTCGGGGTAGTCGCGGACGACCCGGTCGATGTCCCACTGCAGGCGCGTCAGATAAACGATATCGCCGTCATGATCATGGGCGATATGCTGCTTGTTGGCGTCGACGAACTTCTCGACCTCGGCCTTGTCGCCGCTGACCCAGCGGGCCGAGGTGAATTGCGACGCCTCAAAGCGCACGGGCAGGCCGTACTCCATCTCAATCCGGCTGGCGAGCACTTCGAATTGCAACGCACCCACGACGCCCACAATAAAGCCCGAACCGATTGAGGGTTTGAACACCTTGGCCGCGCCTTCTTCGGCGAATTGCATAAGCGCCTTTTCCAGATGCTTGGCCTTCATCGGATCGCCTGGGCGCACTGTTTGCAGCAGTTCCGGCGCGAAGGACGGGATGCCGGTCACCCGGATCGCTTCGCCCTCGGTTAGCGTGTCGCCGATGCGCAATTGCCCGTGGTTGGGGATACCGATGATATCACCGGCCCAGGCCTCTTCGGCCAATTCACGGTCGGACGCCAGAAACAGCACAGGGTTCGAAATCGCCATCGGCTTTTTCGACCGCACATGAGTCAACTTCATACCACGCTTGAAATGGCCCGATGCCATACGGACAAAGGCAACGCGGTCGCGGTGCTTTGGGTCCATATTTGCCTGGACCTTGAAGACAAATCCGGCGACCTTCTTTTCATCCGGTGCGATTTGACGCGGTTCGGCAGACTGGATCTGCGGCTGCGGGCCATAAGCGCCGATGCCCTCCATCAGTTCTTTGACACCGAACGAGTTGATGGCCGACCCGAACCAGATCGGGGTCATATGCCCCTCAAGCACCGCCTGCGGGTCCATGGCGGGCAGCAGCTCGCGGGCCATCTCAACCTCTTCAAGGAACTTTTCCAACAGGTGCTCGGGCACGTGTTCGGCCAGTTTCGGGTCGTCCAGCCCGTTGATCTCGATGCTTTCAGCCACCTTGTTACGGTCGGCGCGGTCCATCAATTCCAACCGATCGCGCAGCATGTCATAGCAGCCGATGAAATCGCGGCCCACGCCGATGGGCCAGGCAGCAGGGGTGACGTCGATGGCCAGCATTTCCTGAATTTCGTCGATAATCTCGAACGTATCGCGGCTTTCGCGGTCCATCTTGTTACAGAAGGTCAGGATCGGGAGGTCACGCAGGCGGCAAACCTCGAACAGTTTCTGCGTCTGGCTTTCCACGCCTTTCGCGCCGTCGATCACCATCACGGCGGCGTCCACGGCTGTCAGTGTGCGATAGGTATCCTCGGAAAAGTCTGAGTGACCGGGCGTATCCACCAGATTGAACCTGAAAGTGTCATAGTCAAAGGACATCGCCGATGCGGAAACCGAGATACCGCGATCCTTCTCCATCTGCATAAAGTCGGAACGGGTGCGCCGGGCTTCGCCCTTGGCGCGCACCTGACCGGCCATCTGAATAGCGCCCCCGTACAACAGGAACTTTTCAGTCAGCGTCGTTTTGCCCGCATCCGGGTGCGAGATGATGGCGAATGTCCGGCGCCGGGCGATCTCGGGCGGCAAAACGGGTTGGTTCGAGGCGGTATCAAGCATGAACGCGCGTATATGCGGGGAATTCTGCCGAGGCAAGACAAAGGGGGTGTTCAGAATCGCCTGATAATGGCAAAAAGAACATATAGTGAACAAATGATGGAGAGGTGTGATGAATTTAAAAGAAATCGCAAACGAACTGGTCGCTGGTTGCCGCGAGGGCCGGGCCAAAGCGAATTTGGATAAGCTCTATGCAGACAATGCCGTTTCTGTCGAAGCTGTGGATTACTCGGGTATGGGGCGCGAAGTTGCCGGGCGCGACGCGATCCGCGGCAAACACGAATGGTGGGAAGGCGCACATGATGTAACCGAAGCTTCGGTAAGTGACCCATTTGTGCATGGTGAGGACCGCTTTGCCGTAATTTTCGAAGTGAAGGGTACTGTGGTGGAAAGCGGTGACAGCTTTGATATGCGCGAAGTCGCCATTTACCACGTCGCGGATAGCAAGATCGTGCGCGAAGAGTTCTTTTACTAACGTGTTTTGGTTTCTGGTCTTCCCTGAAAGGCTGGTGCTAGATGTGCGGCAAAGACAGGGAGGATCAGATGGATCTTGGGATCAAAGGTAAACGTGCGCTGGTTTGTGCCAGTAGCAAAGGTTTGGGTCTGGGTTGTGCCGAGGCATTGGCCGCGGCGGGTGTTGATCTGGTGATGAACGCGCGTGGGCCCGAGGCTTTGGAGGAATCGGCTGACCGCATTCGCGCTGAGCATGGCGTACAGGTTCAGACTATCGCCTGCGATGTGACTTCGGCGGAGGGGCAGGCGCAGGTAATCGAAGCCGCGCAGGGTGTTGATATCCTTGTGACAAATGCCGGAGGCCCGCCCCCGGGTTTGTGGTCGGACTGGGATCGCGATGATTTCATCAAAGCGCTGGATTCCAACATGCTGACGCCAATTGCGTTCATGAAGGTTTTGTTGCCTGGGATGATGGACAAAGGCTGGGGCCGGGTGGTGAATATCACCTCGCAATCTGTGCGCGCACCGATCCCCGCACTGGGTCTGTCGAACGCGGCCCGCACCGGATTGACAGGCTATGTTGCCGGAACTGCGCGTCAGGTCGCACCAAAAGGTGTGACGATCAACAACTTGCTGCCGGGCATTCATGCCACTGACCGGGCGGACTCGTTGGATGGTGGCGTGGCTGCGCAAAAAGGAATTTCGATGGACGAGGCGCGCGCTGAACGCGCGGCAACCATCCCGGCACGACGGTATGGAACGCGTGAAGAGTTTGGCGCAGCCTGTGCGTTCCTGTGTTCGCAGAATGCCGGTTTCATTGTCGGGCAGAACATACTGCTGGACGGTGGCGCCACCAACCTGACGATGTGATCATGGCTCAAAATTTCTCGCTTAAAGATCAACTGTTTAATGTCGAAAAGACCCGCTATTTGGCGGGGCTTTTCGCGGGCGCGGACCCTTCCTTTGATGCCGAGGCGTTTGAGGCGCAGGTCATGTCGCGTCTGCTGGATCTGGAGCTGAAAGAGAGGATGGCCTGGATCGCCGAATGTCTGCAACAGGCGGTGCCGGGCGACTTGCCTCAGATCGCACCTACGCTGCTGCGCGCCTTGCCGCCGCCTTTGGATCCCGGCAAAACGGATGATGATTTTGGTGATTTCATCTTTGCTCCGCTGGGTGACTGGGTTGTTGCCGTGGGGCTGGATCATCCGAGGCAGTCATTGGATGTGCTTGAGGAACTGACCCAAAGATTTTCAATGGAATGGGCCATACGTCCGTTCCTCAATACCTATCAGGAACAGGTGCTGGCGCGGATGCAGGAGTGGTGCGCACACGACAGTTACCACGTGCGCCGGTTGGTCAGCGAAGGCACAAGACCGCGTTTGCCTTGGGGGCAAGCGGTGGGACTGTACCTGACCGATCCGCTGCCTCTACTGGACCGGCTGCATGCCGATGAGACGCGCTATGTCACCCGGTCGGTGGCCAACCATCTGAATGACATCACCAAGAAAGACCCCGATCTGGTTTTGGGCCGGTTGCGGGATTGGGGCAGGAACGGGCGGCAGGATCAGGCCGAGATGGACTGGATGACCTCGCACACCTTGCGCGGGCTTGTGAAAGCAGGCCATCCGCGCGCCATGAAAATGCTGGGCTTTGACCCGGATGCGAAGGTTTCGGCCGATGTTACCATAAAGGGTGATGCAAGGATCGGCGGCGCGTTGGAATTCGATGTAATGCTGAGTGGTAACGGTGACCAACCTGTTTTGGTGGATTACATTGTTCATTTTCAAAGGCCTGGGGGTAAAACCTCAGCTAAAGTGCACAAGCTGAAACAGTCCGCTTTGGTAGATGGTGCTCTTACCCTGACCAAAAAGCACAAGCTTAAAGGTGATGCGACCACGTTCAAACTGATCCCCGGTGCGCACCGGCTTGAGATACAGGTGAACGGCAAACTGCGCGCGGGCGTTGATTTCGAACTGTTGGTATAACCCCTACACCCCCTCACGCTTTCGTCAGATTATAAAGGCCCGGATTGCGCCAAGCCCCAGTCTGCATTAGCTGCTATGCTGCCATCAGACAGAAGGATAGCCGCGATGAAGCATGAGGCAGTGCAGAATTACTATGGCGAGGTCCTGCAGGGCAGCTCGGACTTACAGACAAACGCGTGTTGTACGCCCGATGATATGCCGGATCATGTCAAAAAGATCCTGTCGAAAATTCATGACGAAGTTCTGACGCGCTACTATGGCTGCGGTTTGATCGCTCCGCACGACCTTGAGGGGATGAGCATTCTGGATCTCGGCTGTGGTGCGGGACGTGATGTTTATGCCCTGTCTGCCATGGTAGGTGAAAAGGGACGGGTTGTCGGCGTGGACATGACGCCGGAGCAATTGGACGTAGCGCGCGCGCATCAGGATTATCACGCGCAAGCCTTTGGGCATTCTGACAGCAATGTGGAATTCCACCATGGCTATATCGAAAAGCTGGATGAGCTTGACCTGGAACCCGGTTCTTTTGACATTATCGTCTCGAACTGCGTGATCAATCTGGCCACTGATAAAGAGGCTGTTTTGCGTGGGGCGCATCGGTTGCTGAAAGACGGGGGCGAGATGTATTTCTCGGACGTCTACGCCGACCGCCGAGTGCCTAAAGAGATGGCCGAGGATGAGGTCTTGTACGGTGAATGCCTGTCCGGCGCGTTGTATTGGAACGATTTTCTGTCGATGTCGCGCAAAGCGGGCTTTGGCGATCCGCGCCGTGTCACGCATCGTCCGCTGACTATTGAAAACGCGGTGCTCGAAGAGCGTGTTGCGCCTCTTAAATTCCTGTCCGCCACCTACCGTCTGTTCAAGCTGCCCGAGTTGGAACCTGCGTGTGAGGATTATGGCCAGGCCGTGATCTACAAGGGCACCATCCCGAACGCCCCGCATCTGTTCGAACTGGATGATCACCACGCGATCGAGGCAGGCAAGGTCTTTCCTGTCTGCGGCAACACTTGGATGATGTTGAAAGACACCCGTTTTGCCCGGCATTTCGACTTCATTGGCGATTTCTCGACCCATTACGGGATATTCGAAGGCTGCGGTGGTGAAAGCCCGTTTGAAGCCACGGGCGAGGCCCCATCAGGCGGCTGTTGCTGATCTCTTGCACCTGAGGGGCGGGGTTGTTATCCCCGCCTAAGCCCGATGGAATTGATCGGGAAAGGCAACGGGGCCCATCGGTGACAGAAAACGCTACTCCTCCTCGGTTGGAAATCCGAAATCTGATCGCCCGGTATGAGGGGCGGGTCGTTGTGGATGACGTCTCGCTGACGGTGCGGGCGGGGCAGGTGACCTGTCTGTTGGGGCCTTCGGGCTGCGGCAAGTCGACAACCCTGCGCATGATCGCCGGGGTCGAGATGCAGGAATCCGGTGAAATCTATGTCGATGGCAAGTTGATCTGTGACACGGTGTTTCGTGTGCCGCCCGAACGGCGTGAAATAGGGCTGATGTTTCAGGACTTTGCCCTGTTTCCGCATCTCAGCGTTGCCGACAATGTGGCCTTTGGCCTGAAGGGGCATAAGGACGAAAAACGCGCCCGCGTCGAAGCGCTGCTGCGCAAAGTCGACCTGATGCGTTTCGTCGACGACTACCCGCATCATCTGTCAGGTGGCGAGCAGCAACGTGTGGCACTGGCCCGCGCATTGGCCCCACGTCCGCGGATCATGTTGATGGATGAGCCTTTCTCGGGCCTCGACAACCGGTTGCGGGACGGCATTCGGGATGAAACGCTTGCGATCCTCAAGGAAGAGGACGCCGCTGTTGTTCTAGTCACGCATGAGCCGGAAGAAGCGATGCGCATGGCGGATGAAATCGCCCTGATGCGACGCGGTAAAGTCGTGCAACAAGGCGCGCCCTACAACGTCTTTACCCGCCCGGCGGACAAGGCGGCGGTGGCGTTTTTTAGTGATATCAATGTTTTACCATCCAAAGTGAATGGAGCCTTGGCGGAAACGCCATTCGGGCAATTTCTGGCACCCGGCGTTCCGGACAATACAGATGTCGAGATCGTATTCCGCCCGCAGCACGTGCGGCTGGACTTTGACCGTAACGGCAAGGGGCCGCTGCCGACACCGACCGACGGCGTTGCCGCGCGGGGCGTGGTTGAGCGGGCGCGGTTTTTGGGCAACGAAAGCCTTGTTGAATTTCGGATGGACCATGACGGCTCGATCCTGAGGGCGACGGTGCCCAATGTCTTTGTTCCCAGTCCGGGACGGGTCATGTGGCTGACCATCCGCCGTGACAGGTGTTTCGTTTTCCCGGTTTAGGCTGGAAAGTCACAGTTTAGCGCCAAGTGGTGCGCGAAAGCATCAGATTGGACGCGCGCTTTGCTTGCCGCGACGCGGGGGCGGGTCTATCAAGGGCAAAACGCCGGGTGGATGGGGCTTATGCGTATACTTCTGACCAATGATGACGGGATCAATGCCCCGGGGCTGATCGCACTTGAGGCGATTGCCGCCGATCTGGCAGGCCCGGATGGTGAAGTCTGGGTCGTCGCGCCTGCATTCGAACAATCGGGTGTCGGCCACTGCATCAGCTATACCCACCCGATGATGGTCGCCAAGCTGGGCGAACGCCGCTATGCCGCCGAAGGCTCACCCGCTGACTGTGTGTTGGCCGGGCTGCACGACGTCATGAAAGACACGCCGCCCGATCTGGTGTTGTCCGGTGTGAACCGCGGCAACAACTCGGCCGAGAACACGCTGTATTCCGGCACGGTGGGTGGGGCGATGGAAGCCGCCCTGCAGGGTATTCCTGCAATTGCCTTGTCGCAGTATTTCGGGCCGCGCAACCTGGGTCTGGATGATCCTTTTGAGGCTGCAACGCGTTACGGGGCCGACCTTGTGCGGCGAATACTGAAAGCAACGCCTGAAGAGCAGGGCGATTACCGCCTGTTTTACAACGTGAATTTCCCACCCGTGCCGGCGGATGAGGTTCTGGGGACGCGCATCGCGCCGCAGGGTTTTCGCCGGGATACCAATTTCTCGGTTGAACCGCACAGCTCGCCCTCGGGTCGGCGGTTCCTGTGGATCAAGGGCGGCTATCAGCACAATCCGACAGCACCCGGAACCGATGCGGCGGTAAATCTTGGGGGCTACATCTCGGTCACACCGATGCGTGCGGACCTGACGGCCCATGACGTTCTGGAACAACTGAAGTCGATCGAATGAGCGGACTTGATCCAGAAACAACCATGCAGTTCCTCTTTGCCCTGCGGTCGCGCGGAGTAACGGATGCGCGCGTTCTCGCTGCGATGGAACAGGTCGATCGGGGCCGTTTCGTCAAGGGTCTGTTCGCCGAGCGCGCTTATGAGGATACGCCGTTGCCGATTGCCTGCGGTCAGACGATCAGCCAGCCTTCGGTAGTGGGGTTGATGACGCAGGCGCTGGATGTGCGCCCTCGTGACACGGTGCTGGAGGTTGGTACAGGCTCGGGCTATCAGGCCGCGGTTCTGTCCAAGCTGGCGCGCCGGGTCTATACGGTCGAACGTCATAAACGTCTGGTGCGCGAAACCGGCGAGCTGTTTCGAGAATTGGGAATGACCAATGTGACGGCGATGCTGTCGGATGGGTCGTTCGGTTTGTCGGAACAAGCCCCGTTTGATCGTATCATTGTGACGGCCGCTGCCGAGGACCCGCCCGGGCCGCTCTTGGCGCAGCTCAAAATCGGCGGTATCATGGTTTTGCCGGTGGGACAGTCGGATGCGGTTCAGACCCTGATCCGGGTCAGACGCACTGAGACCGGCCTGGACTATGATGAATTGTTGCCCGTTCGGTTCGTGCCCCTGCTAGAAGGGCTTGGCAAAGACGGAGCGTAAAGAAATATTTCGCGATAAGCGCTGGAACCCCGGACAACAGGGGCAGGCGGTGAGGACAGTAAAATGAGAGCAGTTTCCAAATCAGCAGTCGCAGCAGGTGTTGCGTCCTTGGCGTTCCTCGCGGGATGCGAGGGCCCCATAGATTATGACCTGCGAGGCAACGTCGGCGGGTTTTCTACGGCCGATGCGGCGCAGGCGGCCACCGCGAACCGGCCTGCTCCGGATGCGCGTGGCGTGATCACCTATCCCAATTATCAAGTGGCCGTTGCGCGCCGGGGCGACACGGTTGGCGATGTCGCCGCCCGGGTTGGATTACCGGCAGCGGAAGTCGCGCGTTTTAACGGATTGCAAGCTGCAGACCAGCTGCGTGATGGCGAGGTGGTCGCCTTGCCCCGTACCGTCAGCGCGGCCAGCTCTGTCGATATCGCGACAATTGCAGGCACTGCGATTGACGCAGCTCCGGCGGATGGGTCGGTGCGCACATCGACGCTGGAACCGGCACAACCAACCGCCGCGCCTGCTCCGGCCTCTGCGCCGGCGGGACCCGAACCCATTCGCCACAAGGTCAAGCGCGGCGAAACCGCGTATACGATCGCGCGCCTGTATAACGTGCCGGTAGATGCCTTGGCCGAGTGGAACGGGCTGGGGTCTGACTTTACCGTGCGCGAAGGACAGTTTCTGCTGATTCCCATCAAGAACCAGCCTGCGCCCCGTCAGGAGGCGGCCGCCGTGACAACAGTCCCTGCGACTACGATCACCCAACCTGGGCAGGGATCGCCGACACCGACGCCGCCCAGCGCGACGCAACCTCTGCCGGATGAAGTCATCAAGCCCGCCGAGCCCGCACCTGACGTGACCGCCGAAGCGCCGACTACGCAAAGCAATTCTGCGCTTGGACTGCCTGTCACAGGAACGATCATCCGCACCTATAAAAAGGGCTCGAACGAAGGCATCGACATTGCGGCCTCGCCGGGTAGCCCGGTTAACGCTGCCGCTGCGGGCACCGTCGCCGCAATCACGGCCGACGCAGATCAGGTGCCGATCATTGTGGTAAAGCACAACAGCGATCTGTTGACCGTCTACGCGAATGTCGAGAACATCACTGTGAAAAAGGGTGCTCGCGTCAAGCGCGGCCAAAAGATCGCCTCCTTGCGCGGCGGCGACAATGCCTACGTCCATTTCGAGGTGCGTAAAGGGTTCGAATCTGTCGATCCGGAACCCTATCTGCGGTGAGGGTTATGGCCCTGAGCGGGCCGTACCTCCTGCCAGAGTATTTGAGAAAAGATGAAGCCCGTCACGCGTGCGGATCATAATCGCTTAGGCTCTTGCCGGGCTCGTCTGCGAAGACCTCGGGCAGGGGCAAGATTGTTTCGATCAGGTCTATGCGAAAAACACGGAACCCCTGACGTAACTCGCACCATGCCGTCAGGGTCCAGACGCGCCCCCAGTATTCCATGTGCAGCGGGCGTATGACCCGATCAGTCAGAACGCCGTCGATCCGACGGTAAGACAGACGGAGTTTCTGGCGGGATTTGATGGCGGCGCGGATCGGGGCCATATGCGCCAGCCCACGCGCCGCATCGGCAAAGGGATAGACTGCAAATTTCCAACTGTCAGCCTCGGCCACGACCTGCGTGGGCAACACGGCGTCGATCTTGTCGGCCAGCGACGTGGCTGCGGCCTTGAGGTCGGGGTCTGCGGCTTCGGCTACGATGGCCATACCGAGGTTCAACGCCTCAAGCTCGGCAGGGGTCAGATTCAGCGGGGGCAGGGTGATCTGCTCACGCACCATGTAGCCCACACCGCGTTCGCCCTCGACCGGGACGCCCGAGGCAACCAGCGTATCCATGTCGCGATAGATGGTGCGAACCGACACCTCAAGCCGGTCCGCGATGTCCTGCGCACGGTGAAGTTTACCGTCGCGCAGGATCTGGATGATATCGAACAGCCGGTCAGAGCGGCGCATGGGATGTCCTGTGTGTCATGACGCTCCGATGGTCCAATAGATTGCATCATGGCGCATAGTCACCGTGTCCGGCGCGATTGCAGCCATCACCGCGGGGGCAAAATCCTGCTTGGGGAAGGCAACGGCGGCGGATTGAGCGCAATCCATGTCTGTCCAGATGACGGTGTCGGTCCAAAGCCCATCATCCCCTGCGCTGAGGCGCCGAAAGACAAAGCCGTCCGCGTTCCGAACAAAGGATTCGGTGCCTTTCATGATGTTCACGAAATCCTCCTTTGTTACATCGGCTGCGAGTTTGAAGGTTACGGTTTCTGCGATTTGTGTCACGTCATGCTCCTGTTTTGATGAGACAGGGCCTTTCTACGTGCTCTCAACTGACATAAACCTGTCAGTTGAGAATTGCGAGTCCTCAAAAATCGCGTGATCCGTTCATTTTTGGGCACAGAACCGGGCCGACACGCTTTTGCGCTGGACCGCCCGCGCGTAAACACGGTGCCAGATCACATTCCCGGCGCGCGTGCGCCGACTTCAAAGGAGAAGAGACATGCTTAACAATATCGGACTTCCCGGTCTTCTGCTGATTGCCGTTGTGGTGCTGGTGCTGTTTGGCCGCGGCAAAATCAGCTCACTCATGGGCGAAGTGGGCAAAGGCATCACCTCGTTCAAGAAGGGCGTCAAAGAAGGTGCGGACGAGCTGGAGCAGGACGCGTCCGAAGTGGCCAAAGACGTCACGCCCGAGACAGACAAAGACAAGGTCTAAGCGCAGATGTTTGATCTGGGCTGGACCGAGCTTCTGGTCATCGGCGTTGTTGCCCTGATCGTTGTGGGGCCAAAGGATCTGCCGGTATTGTTCCGCAATGTCGGCCGCTGGGTTGGCAAGGCCCGTGGCATGGCGCGCGAGTTCAGCAGCGCCATGAACGAGGCAGCGGATCAGGCGGGAGTGAACGAGATCAAGAAGGGTCTGAATGCGGCTACCAATCCTGTGAACACCGCCATGGACGGCGTCAAAGAAGCCGCACAGGAAATGGCCAAGAGCATGGACCCGACCAAGTTCGACCCCGACAGCGAAACCGGCAAGCTGGCTGCTGAACGTGCCGAGCAGGCCAAGAAGATCCAGGCCTCGACCGCGCGTGCCGCTGCCGAGCGTAAGGCCAAAGAAGCTGCGGATGCGCTAGCCAAGGCTGAAGAGGCCGAAGCCGCGCTGAATACTGAAAGCAAGACATGAGCAATACCGACGAGATCGAAGACAGCTCGGCCCCATTGATCGAGCATCTGGCAGAACTGCGCACGCGGTTGATTCACTGCGTCGTGGCGTTCCTGATCGGGATGATAATCTGTTTCACGGTCGCTACGCCGCTGTTTAACTTCCTGACGAATCCCTTGTGTCAGGTACTTGCTGATCGCGGACAGGATTGTGGGCTGATCTTCATCTCACCGCAGGAAGGTTTCTTCGTCGCCATCAAGGTCTCGCTGCTGGGCGGCTTCATACTGGCGTTCCCCTATATCGGGATGCAGATGTGGCGGTTCGTGGCACCAGGCCTGTACCGGACAGAAAAGAATGCGTTCCTGCCGTTCATGCTGGCGTCGCCGTTCATGTTCCTGCTCGGGGCAAGCTTTGCGTTTTACGTGGTCACGCCACTAGCTTACGACTTTTTCCTGGGTTTCCAGCAGTTCGGAGCGGAAGGCGAGGCAGTGGTTGACGGCACCGCCACAGCGCCGCTGAGCGTGGTCTTCCAGGGCTCGGCACAGGAATACCTGAACCTGACGATCAAATTCATCGTGGCTTTTGGGCTGTGTTTCCAGCTGCCGGTTCTATTGACCCTGATGGGCAAAGCCGGGTTGGTAACTGCCGAAGGTCTGGGGGGCGTGCGCAAATACGCTGTGGTCGCCATTCTGGTTCTGGCCGCGCTGGTGACACCGCCTGACGTGATCACGCAAGTCATCCTGTTCGTGGTTGTCTATGGGCTGTACGAGATTTCGATCTTCCTGGTCGCACGCGTTGAGAAAAAGCGCGAGGAGCAACTGCGCGCCGATGGATACTATGACGACGAAGAAGAAGCGGATGAAGAGATCATTCAGGAAGAAGAAGGCAAGTAATCCTGGTGATCGGTAACAATCAGGCGCGCCCGTCGGGGCGCGCCTTTTTTGTGCGCGGCTCTTGTTGCGCCCGGCGGAACATGGTTTGAAACCAGCAAAACCGACCGGAGGCGCCTATGAACGACCAAGCCCTGAACCGTATCGCTGACGCCTTGGAACGAATGGCACCGGCCCCATTGGCCGCGCCCGACTTCGAAGCTGCCCCGGCTTTTGTCTGGCAAGTCGAGCCGGACCGGCTTGAGCCGGTCAAACAGGTCAACAGTGTCGATCTGGACCTGCTGGTAGGCATTAATCGCTCACGTGATACGCTGCTGGACAACACGCGCCGCTTTGCGGCCGGGTACAAGGCCAACAACGCACTGTTGTGGGGCGCACGGGGCATGGGTAAATCCAGCCTCGTCAAAGCCGTCCACGGTACGTTGCAGGCGGATTTTCCGGACCTCAAACTGGTCGAACTCCAGCGTGAAGACATGGGTTCGGTCGCGCGCCTTCTCAACCATCTGCGCGCAGCCCCACACCGGTTCATCCTGTTCTGCGATGACCTGTCGTTCAGCCACGATGATCAGCATTACAAATCACTCAAGGCGGTGCTGGACGGAGGCATCGAGGGCCGCCCCGAAAACGTTGTTTTCTACGCGACGTCGAACCGCCGTCACCTGATGCCGCGGGACATGATCGAAAACGAACGCTCCAGCGCAATCAATCCGTCAGAGGCGGTCGAGGAAAAAGTCTCGCTCTCTGACCGGTTCGGCCTGTGGCTGGGCTTCCACCCCTGCGATCAGGATGAATATCTTGCGATGATCGATCGGTATTGCGCGGCTCATGGTGTGTCCGTCGACGCCGATATCCTGCGCGCCGAGGCCATCGAATGGCAAGCCACCCGGGGCGGACGTTCGGGTCGCGTGGCGTGGCAGTTCTTTGTCGATCTGGCTGGGCGCAACGGCGTACATATCGCGTAGACCGCCCGCTACATCTGGCCAAAGTATCCCCACCGGAGGCATGGCCTAAAGGGCTATTCCTACAATAGCGTCAGAATTCGGGCCGCCTCATCCGCAGGGCTGGTCAACACATCGCGGTCTTCGCCGGGATGGAACCGGGCGCGCACAGCCGTGGGCATTGGCGCGGGTTCCACGATCGACACGCGCGGACCCGTGCGTTCGGTCTCCACCGCCCAACTGCGGGCAAGCGCCAATTGCGCGGCCTTAGTTGCTCCATAGATGCCATAGAACTTCTCACCTGCTTTGGGGTCGTCAAAAAACACCGCATGGCCGCTGTCGCCCAACAGGGGCGCAATATACGGGATCAGAACCGACGTGGCTGTGGCGTTGATGTTGACCGCCTTCGTCCATTCCTTGGGGTCCACGAAATGCGCAGGCGTCAGGGCCGAGGTGTGGACGGCGGTGTGCATCCACAGATCTACTTTGCCCCATCGGTCATGAATGCCCCGGCACAGGGTCGCCATGGCGTTCGGATCCGCGATGTCCATCGGCGCAAGCGTGGCGGCACCACCCTTGGCTTTGATCCGGTCGTCCAGCTCTTCCAACCCACCAGTAGTGCGGGCGACTGCGACGATGTGATACTCGGGTGCCAAAGCTTCGGCCAGGGCAGCACCCAATCCGCGCGAGGCCCCGGTGATGAGGGCAATTTTGGTCTGATCGGTCATAAGGGCGGTTTGAACCCATGCGCGCAGGGCGTCAAGACAGATTAACTTCCGGGGATTACGATCCGCTTGGTCTGGCCGCTTTGTCGCAGCATGACGCCTTCGTCATCAATGGCAATCACAGTGCCCGAGGACACCCGGCTGCCGGGCTTGACCTCTTTGACCCGGCCTGACGACAGGCGCACCAACGCACGCATGTCAGCTTTTGGACCAAAGACGCCCAGCACAGAGACTGAATTCTTCTTTAGCGCGCCCGTCTGTGTGGCCGCGTTTTTGACGTTGGCGTTTGACATGATTTTCGGCCTGGCCACGTTGGCCTGACCCCTTGTTTTATGAGTGGTTCGGCAAATGCGCTATCAAACGAAGGACAGGAACTAAAGAGGCGGGGATTGCGCGATAGCGCGGCTGAATAGCTGCGTCGCCGAAGTTCCTGCAATTGCGGTTTCTTCATCGAAAAGTTGTGCGCGAAAACCAACCGATCAGGCGTGGCCCATACGTGAAAAGGCCCGCATCGCAATTGCGAAACGGGCCATCACTGCAATCTGATTCGCGTGCTTATTCTTAGCCGGACGCCAGTTTGGCCGCATTCCAGGACCCGCCGGGCACCTGCATGTCCTGTTTTTTCTTACTGACCCGGCTGCTGTTTTCGAGGCTGTCCAAATAGTCTTCGCTGACGCTTCCGGTGATGTAGTTACCGTCAAAGCACGAGCAATCGAAGGATTCGATATCCGGGTTACCTTCTTTGGCGGACCAAATCAGGTCATCGAGATCCTGATAGAACAGGGCGTCTGCGCCCAACTCCTGCCGGATATCCTCAATGTTCTTACCGTTTGCGATCAGCTCATGCTTGGTGGGCATATCGATGCCGTAAACGTTGGGAAATTTCACCGGTGGCGAGGCGCTGGCGATGAACACCTTCTTGGCCCCGGCTTCGCGGCACATCTGAACGATTTTTTTGATCGTGTTTCCGCGTACGATGGAATCGTCGATCAGCAATACGTTGTGACCTTTGAACTCCAACGGAACGGCGTTCAGCTTGCGGCGCACGGATTTCTGCCGCTCTTCCTGACCGGGCATGATGAATGTGCGGCCTACATAGCGGTTCTTGACCAGACCTTCACGGTAAGGAATGCCAGTGGCCTTCGCGACCTCCAGCGCAACAGGGCGCGCGCTGTCCGGCACAGGGATGATGCGGTCGATCTCAAGGCCCGCAGCCTCAATCTGGCGCGCCAGCGTCTGGCCCATACGCATCTGGGTTTTGTAGACCGAAACACCATCCAACAGCGAATCCGGACGGGCCAGGTAGACGTATTCAAAGATACAGGGGGTAAGCTGACCTTCAACCGCCTGGAACGTGTGCATGTTACCGTCGAGGTCAATCAGGATGGCCTCACCCGGTTTCACATCGCGCAGCTTTTCAAATCCGTTGATACCGAAGGCGACATCCTCCGACGCAAAGGCATAATCGTCGCCGTCCCCATCCACATCGCGCTTGGCAACCGACAGGGGGCGAATGCCGTAGGGATCGCGGAACGCCAGCATACCAACGCCGGCCACCAGACAGATCACTGAATAGGCACCCTGAACGCGTTCCATCGTCATCTTCACACCGGCAAAGATATTGCGGATCGGTTCGGCGTTGCCATTGACTTTGATCGCGTCGGCCACTTTGTCCGCCAGAACATTCAGCATAATCTCGGAATCCGACGTGGTGCGCAGGTGGCGGCTGTATTTGGCGGTAACTTTCTCGCGCTGCTCGGCGGTGTTGGTGATATTGCCGTTATGGACCAGATAGATGCCATAGGGCGCGTTGACGAAGAACGGCTGCGCCTCAGCTGCGCTGAGCGATCCGGCCGTAGGGTAGCGCACATGTCCCATACCGACCTGTCCCAGCAGGGTCTCGGCGTCACTGGCGTTAAAGACGTCTTTGACCAACCCGTTGGCTTTCTTCTCACGGAAGAATTCGCCGGTATAGGTCACGATCCCCGAGGCATCCTGACCCCGGTGCTGCAACATCAGCAGTCCGTCATAGATTTCCGCGAAGACATCATGTGTCCTGCTTGCGATCCCTAAAATGCCACACATATACGGGCTCCAATTTCCATGACGTGTTTATGTTGATTAGGTGTGCGGGTCGGACCGCCTGGACAACGGTATCTGTACGCGTTGTCGCCCGGTCGGTTGGCGGCGCACACACGCCAGCGTCGTAAGGGCAAGCGCGTAAGAAAACAGATACAGCAAGATCGGCAGCTCCGATTCCATGTCAGTTCGCCACTCACATAATGCCTAAGCGCGCCTGTGTCATCAAAGGATCACATTCGCGATTTGACGCATGCGGATTTTGCCAAAAACAACATGAAAAGGTGGCAGGGGCCGCAGGCTTGTGCTGTCATGGTCGACATAGTGAGTTTTCGACAATGATAAAGGTTCGATCGGATACCCGCCATGTGGCAGCACAAACAAGGAAACAAGAAAGAAGAACCGGTAAAGCGCCGGTGTCACCGATGCAGGGGCATGGGGCGGGCACCCTGTCAGATCTGCAATGGATCGGGTGAGGTTATCAAAAGCCGCGACATCCACGGAAAGCCGATTTTCAATCGCTGCGACGGCTGTTTCGGTTTGAAGACGATCAGATGCACGGTTTGTGCAGGCGAAGGGTTCGTTTGAGTCCGAAGACTTTCTAAGCAAAAAAACCGACTGTAGCTGCGAACCAGTACCCCTTTCTTGTTGAAACAAGATCTCGAAAACTCTTGAGCTAATTGTTTTTGTACAGGGCTCTGACAAGCGGATATCCGGTGACTTTGGTCAAGCGTCCGGAACGGGACCGGATTAGACGTGAGATCCTTCCACAGTGCGCCATCAGCGTCAGTTTTTGGGGTTTTGATGGCATTATGATACAATCCTAGCGTTGAGACTTTCTGGTAGCTCAACGGGGAAAGTAGTCATTATAATCTCGGATTTGTCGAAAAGGATGTGTTTCATGTCTTACGGACTTTGTAATTTTCAACTCAAAAGTGTGCGTTCAATTCTGGGCATAGCAGTCATTGCAGCAGGCTTTGGAGCCATGACGTCGACAACAGCGTTTGCGCAGGTGTTCATGACTCAGGAAGAGCTTCTTGCCACAATACCTGGCGGCCAGTTGTCTGGCGTCTCTAACAATGACGGAAAGACGCCGTGGGTTCAGGCATACAGCAAGGCAACAAGCAAGAAGAACGGCAAACTCAACGGGCTTTGGGATGGTAAGGACAAATACACGGGGGACTGGTTCGTCAAAGACGATCAGTGGTGTGAGAAAGGGAATTGGGGGCAAAAGTGCTGGAGCGTCGAACGCATCGGCGCAAACGAGTTTCGGATCTACGAAAACGGACAACCGAAAAAGAACACTTGGAAACTCAAGTAGAAGTGCGCTTTTGGGAGGGTTTTAATCGGGATGTGTGGGTTTTTTGAAGATCCATCAAGACACCCAAGAAGTTCTTAATGACAATCGTTCAGCGAAAGATCTTCCAGACAATTACAAAAGCACGGGTACAAACGAATACGAGCCGCCGGCAAAGCGGCGGCTCGTTTCAACAATTGCAGCATGGGTGGGACCCGTGCCAGGCATTTATTCCGTAGTCGTGGGGGCCGTCAGATCCTCGGCCGGTGCGGAACCTTCCGCGCAGCTGGCGACCAGTTCTTCATATTGGCGGGTAACCCAACCAAGAGCCGCCTCGGGGTTCTGTTCTTCGATCTTGTCGCTGAACTGCTCGAACACCTTGGCCGAGCGGCTTTCGTCGACGATCGTGTAGGATTGGCCGGTCATGACCGTGTCGTAGACAAAGAACGCGATGGCAACCAACAGGATGCCGCGGGCGATGCCGAAGAAGAAACCAAGTGCCTGATCCAGACCACCCAGCGCAGATCGCTGGACGATCGACGAAAACAAGGGCGTAAAGATGCTGACAATAATAAGTGCGACTGCGAACACCGCAGCAAAGCCCGTAATGACGGACAATTCGCAGCTGTCGCGCAGGAAATCCCCGACAACCGGGATCTCTTTGACCAGTGGCACCGCTTGTGGTGCAAAAATAAAGGCCAGCACTGCGGCTGCGACCCAGCCTGCGATGGCCAGAACCTCACGTAAGAAGCCGCGCGAATAGGCAAGAATGCCTGAAACGACGACGATCAGGGCAACGACCCCGTCAATTATTGTAAAACCTTCCATGGCCCTCGCCTGTTTTTTTCTGCCCCTCAGGGGGCGACTTTAACCTGCTCCGAAGGTTTCGCCAACAAACCCAACCAAATCAGAGGGTCGGGTGAGTGTCAGACCTGCCACAGTACCGGTTTTGCCGCCCGCCGGAGCGATTGCCGATGTGAAACCAAGTTTTTGGGCTTCTTTCAACCTGTTTTCGGTCTGCGGGGCCGGTCTAAGTGCCCCAGATAACGAGATTTCTCCGAAAACAACGGTATCTGCGGGCAGGGCTGTGTCTTCTCGGGCACTCAGCAGGGCTGCCGCAACGGCCAGATCTGCGGCGGGTTCGCCGATTTTCAATCCGCCTGCGACGTTGAGGTAGACATCGAGACCCGCAAAAGGGATGCCGCAGCGTGCTTCGAGAACGGCGAGGATCATCGCCAACCTGCCACTGTCCCAACCGACAACGGTCCGGCGTGGTTGTGAATGTGGGGACGGGGCCACAAGCGCTTGTAATTCAACCAAAACGGGGCGTGTGCCTTCGATCCCGGCAAATACGGCTGACCCAGGGCTGGGTGTGCCACGCTCGGACAGAAACAAGGCCGAAGGGTTTGTGACCTGTGCCAGCCCTTTGCCCGTCATCTCGAACACGCCAATCTCATCCGCAGGGCCGAAGCGGTTCTTGACCGCCCGCAGGATGCGGAACTGATGGCCGCGCTCGCCTTCGAAGTATAGGACTGTGTCGACCATATGTTCGACCACGCGGGGACCTGCGATTTGGCCTTCTTTGGTGACGTGGCCAACCATGATGATTGAAACACCGTGTCGTTTCGCAAACGTGGTCAATTCATGCGCCGCGGCCCGGACTTGTGACACCGAGCCCGGTGCGCTGTCCACATTGTCGGCCCACATGGTCTGAATCGAGTCGATGATGGCCAGACCGGGTTTCTCTGCCTCAAGCGTCGTCAGAATGTTCCGCAGGTTGGTTTCGGCGGCCAGTTGGACCGGTGCGTCCTCTAGCCCCAGCCGGCGCGCGCGCATGCGCACCTGAGCGCTGGCTTCTTCGCCAGACACGTAAATCGTCTTGACGCCAGCACGTGCAAACCGCGCGGCGGCCTGCAACAGCAACGTCGACTTGCCGATACCTGGATCGCCACCAACAAGCAGGGCCGAGGCCGGGACCAGACCGCCACCCAAAACGCGGTCCAGTTCTTCTACGCCGCACAATGTGCGCGGCGGCGGTGTTTCCTCGGTCGACAGGTCCGTGAGTGTCATGGACTGGCCACGTTTGCCGCCAAGGGATTTCTTTGCAGGGCCAGCCGAAAGAGGCACGTCTTGCGTGATTGTGTTCCATTCACCGCAGCCGTCGCACCGCCCGGACCACCGGGAATGCGTTGCGCCACAGGCCGAGCAGGAGAAAGTTGTCTTTGCCATTCGGCCTTGGTGCCCGAGCGCGGGCAGTTCTTCAAGCCCTAGCAGGGCTTTCATCTCTGCCGGTGGCGCGCCGCGTCCTCAGGCCTATGGGCCATCGTCCCCGGCGGGCGCTGTCGCGCCTATTCCGCGGCGCGGGGCGGCGACATTGCTACGACGCTCGATTTCTTGGGATCGCGGTCGTCGACGGGCGATTGCAGCTGTGCCGACAATTCGGGCAGCAGTTCAAACAGTTCGTCCCGCAAACGTGCCAGCTGCGATTTGGCAATGGATTCTTCCATCTCGATATCGTGGGTCCATTGGCGCAGCTCATGCTGGATGACCTGCGCTTCTTCGATCCGTTTCTGGAACGTTTCGATCTCTTCCTGACGTTGCTGCAGGAACGTGCGGGCACGGCTGACGCGGGCATCGCCATAGGTTTCTGCCAGCTCTTGGCTGACATGGCTCATTTGTGCCGCCAGCTCCAGGATTTCGGGTTCGAGCGATTGCAGGTCGGGGTGGTGGCGCAGGAAGGCCATCCTTTCCTTGACCGCATCGAACTCGGAGGACAGCAGAAACGTTTCGCCGCGATCCGCTGAATGGGCCAGATGGTAGGCCTGAGCCACGTCGTGCATGTTTAGCGAGAACTTACGATGTGACGTTTCAAGCGCCATCATCCGGGCATTAGCGGGCAGATAGAACGCCAGCATGAGAATCAGCACGGTCAGGCCGATCTGGATGTACATGCCCGCGTCCATGGCCGGATCGTTGCCGAAACCGGCCTGCATGGACAGCCAGGGCAGAACCCCCAAAGCGGATAAAAGACAGGCACTGACCAGGAACAATGCCGCAGTGCAAATGAGGAAAAAAGTCAGTCGTAAAAAGGCATTCTGAAATTGCAATGTAATGTTGTGGAGGGCAGTCATCTTAGACGAACTCCTTTTGAAACCGGAACACACCGGCCCAAAGCGGGGAACACCTAAAACACACAGAATGATCCGCTCAGGACCGAAACTACAAAAATTTTCTGCTCGAAATATAAAGATGATACTCAGATAAGCGTTTTCAATCAATTACGTCTGAGGATTTCGTGATCCGCGTGTCATTTCGGTAATGTGACCCAATGCGATCGAGGCCAGAATGCACGCCGTAAACAGATAAAGACCCCACGCGGTCTCAACGGTGGCGTAAGAGATTCCCTTGGCCAGCGAGATGTAAAGCGCGATGAGGAAAATGTCGGCCATGGCCAGTTTCCCGAGGATGTTGAGCGCGGGTTGGACGCGCGGGTCCAGCATGTCCCATTGGATCAGGGCGGTGCCGATTGTTTTGATATACGGCGCAAACAAGGCGAAGATGGTGACGATCAGCGCGAGGAAGATGTCTGATTTCCACAGCGACTGCAGGCCGGTGATGACGCTGATCTCGCTGAGGCCGAAGATCGGCAGAAACCCTGCGCGCATCAGCGGGGCGAACCACGCGATGGGGTAGAGGATCAGGAGTGAGAGGGTGGCGAGGCGTAGCATGAATCTATATTTGGGTAATCAAAATAAACAATCCAACCAGAAAGCTTGCAAAGTCGATTTTCCATGCTTTTCCAGCCCATTTTCGCAAAAACAGTCTGCGGCAGTTAAGCCCTAAAAAGATGCACGTAATTCCCAGAGTGATATTCAGTGCAGGGATTTGTGCATTTTCTGCCCAGCGCAATCCAAAGTAGGCCACCGCGATTAGAACAACTACCGCTATCCAAGTCAGAGCGGTTGCTTTGGCATTGCTCTCGTCTTCGACTAACAGTCCGAAACTCCAGCCGAGCTGTTTTCTTTGAATAAGGGTCTGAGACTCGTCGTATTTGCTGTTCGAAAACTGTGACTTCGCGAAGGCGGGAAAAACGCCGGATGTAGAGATCACAATACCCGCCAAATACGCAAGGCCCAAAAGCCTTATGAAATCTGATAGTTCTATCAGGCTGACGTTCATCTTTATCTTACCGCCTCAATCGGCCCTTCCGCACTCCCACTGATGAACTGCTCGACATAAGGATCACCCGAGGTATCCATCTGGCTGACCGGGCCGGTCCACTGGATGACGCCTCCGTGCAGCATGGCCACGTTGTCGGCAATCGCACGGACCGAGCTCATGTCGTGGGTGATGGTCATCGCGGTGGCGCCCATCTCGGTCACGATTTCGCGGATCAGGTCGTTGATGACGCCAGACATGATCGGGTCGAGGCCGGTGGTGGGTTCATCGAAGAAAATGATTTCGGGCTCGGCCGCGATGGCGCGGGCAAGGCCCACGCGTTTCTGCATGCCGCCTGACAGTTCGGACGGAAAGCGGTCGGCCACGTCGGATTTTAGGCCCACGCGGCGCAGTTTTTCGATGGCGATCTCACGCGCGTATTCGGCGGGGCGCTTCAACGGACCGCGCAGTAGGCGGAAGGAAACGTTTTGCCAGACGGGCAGGGAATCGAACAAAGCCGCGCCCTGAAACAGCATTCCGAAGCGGGCCAGAAACTTATCACGATCGCCCTTGGCCGCGTCTTTGCCGTTCACGTAGATCATGCCGCTGTCGGGTTTGATCAGGCCCAGAATGCACTTCAGCGCCACGGACTTGCCGGTGCCCGAACCACCGATGATGACCATCGAGGTGCCTTTGGGGATCTCAAGGCTCATGCTCTGCAGAACCTGATTGTCGCCAAAGGCTTTTGATACGTTCTCCATCCTGATCATACCGAGAAGAACACCCCTGTGAGAATGAAGTTGGCGGCCAGGATCATGATCGCGGCGGATTCGACCGAGGACTTGGTCGCTCGGCCAACGCCTTGCGCACCCCGACCCGAGTTCATGCCGTAGTAACAGCCCATGATGGCTGCGATCAAACCAAAGGCCGCGCCTTTGACCAGCGATGACACGATGTCTTTGGTTTCAAGGAAATTGACCGTGTTTTGCAGGTACGTCGCCGCGTTGAAACCCAGATTTTGGGTCGCGACCACATAACCGCCTGCAATGCCGATGATATCTCCGATACCGACCAGCAGGGGCACCGTAATCAAGGCGGCCAGAACACGCGGCGCCGTCAGGTATTTCATCGGGTGGGTAGACAGGGTGACCAGCGCGTCGATCTGCTCGGTCACTTTCATGGTCGCGATTTCGGCCGCGATGGACGAGGTCACGCGCGCGGCGATCATAAGGCCAACCAGCACCGGCCCGAGTTCACGCACCATGCCGATGGCGACGATCTGGGGTACCACGGCCTCGGCGTTGAAACGCGCGCCGCCCGCATAGATTTGCAAGGCCAGCGCACCACCAGTGAAGATTGCGGTCAGGCCAACAACCGGCAGCGACAGCCAGCCGACATTCATCAGGGCAACGGCAAACTCGCGCGGATAATAGGGAGGCCGAAAGATGTGTGAGATCGCGTCCAGCGCGAATATTCCCACCTTGCCAAAATTGGCAAGCATGGACAGGACAGCACGTCCCAACCCACCCAGCACGGCCAAAGGGTTCATTCGACGTATCCCCGGGAAAAACGCGCGCCCAGCGACGTCAGGATTTCATATCCGATGGTGCCGGCGGCTTCGGCCAGGTCGTCGACTGTTTGATGTCCGTTCAGAATGCGCAGGCGTTCGGGATCTTCGGGCAGATCGGTGACGTCTACCGTGATCAGATCCATCGAGATGCGTCCGACAACAGGGCAAGGCTGGCTGCCGGAAAACGCGTCGATCCCACCGCCGATGGCGCGGTGCAAACCGTCTGCGTAACCAGCGGCAACGGTCGCAATGCGAGAGGGGCGGCGCGCGATCCAGCTGTTGCCGTATCCGACCGATTCACCGACCTCGACCGGGCGAACTTGGATCACCGGCAGGTCAACCGTCACCACCGGTTTCGCTTCGGCAAAAGGCATGCCGCCGTACAGGCCGACGCCGGGGCGGCAGAAATCAAAGTGGAATTCGGGTCCAAGAAACGTACCGCCTGTGGCCGCCAGCGACCTTGGTGATGCAGTGCCATCAGTCATCTCGCGGAAGGTCTTTAGTTGCTGGCGATTCATTGGATGATCGGGTTCGTCCGAACAGGCCAGGTGCGACATCATTACGACGGGGTTCAGTGCCTCGGCCTTTGGGCGCAGTTCAGCCCAGTCAGCAGGTTCCAGACCCAGGCGGTTCATGCCGCTGTCCAGCTGAATACCAAAGGGATGATCCGGAAGCGCCTGTTGATGGCGCATGAATTGCTCGGGCGCATTGATCAGCGGCGTCAGATCATGATCGCGCAGCAGATCGGTGTCACCTTCCATATGACCCGAGAATACAGCGATCATCGGTCCGGGGCCGATGGCCTTACGCACGGCAACCCCTTCTTCGGCAACTGCAACAAAGAATTTGCGAACGCCTTCCTCTGCCAGGGTCGCGGACACAGGCTCGGCCCCCAGGCCGTAGGCGTCAGCTTTGACCACGGCGCCGGTTTCGACATCCGTTTTTGCATCGAGCGCGCGCCAGTTGCTGGCCAGCGCCTGAAGATTAATCGTCAAACGTGCGGTACTCATGGAACCGTTCATGACATTGGATCACGGCAGGTCAAGGGGGTAGGCGGCGATTAATGCAAACTTGTCCGCGTTCATGGGCAACTATTGGCCAACGGTGCAAGGCATTGGCGTAAAAACATGTTCGGCTCGCCTCTGCATCGCCATTGTATCCGTCCTATGTTCAACCGAGTGCATCGGCGTGTAATCGTTGAACCAGAAACAGACCCACGGACGATTGGAGAGAGTTCACCATGGAATTCACGACAGGGAAAGATGAATGGGAGGCCGCGCTGCCCGGCTTGTTCAGGAGGGTGTTCACGGCTTCGGAAAGCGATGAAGAAGGGACCGCGATCGGCGCGTTGGTTTCGGACCTGTTGGCCACAACGCCTGACGGCGATTTGAGTGCAGCCATTGCCCATGATGGCCCCCAAGTGCTGGGTTGCATCCTGTTTTCGCGGCTGCGCTTTGACCAAGATCCGCGACAGGTGTTCCTGATGTCGCCGGTTGCCGTGCGTACGGATCGCCAGAAAGCGGGGATAGGGCAGCGACTGATCGCGTTTGGGTTGGACGAGCTGCGCCGTGACAAAGTGGATTTTGTGGTGACTTACGGCGATCCGAACTACTATGGCAAAACCGGTTTTTTTCCGATTTCAGAAAAAGTCGCCCAAGCTCCTCTGCCGTTAAGCCATCCGCACGGGTGGTTGGGGCAATCGTTGACAGGGGCTGAGATGGCGCCGTTCAAGGGGCCATCCCACTGTGTCAGTGCATTCAATAAACCCGAGCTGTGGTGAGGGTTAATAGCCCTCAATCTGCCCGTCCTGTTGCCAGGGTTTGACCAGATTTCCAAAACGGGTGAACTGCGCCTCGAACGAGAGGTCAACCGTTCCGATGGGACCGTGGCGCTGCTTGCCGACAATGACTTCGGCCTTGCCGTGCAGACGTTCCATGGCCTGCTTCCACTCTTCCATCTTTTCAAGTTCGTGATCGCCGGGCTTTTCGCGTTCTTTGTAATATTCCTCGCGGAACACGAACATCACCACGTCGGCGTCCTGTTCGATCGAGCCTGATTCCCGCAGGTCGGACAATTGCGGTCGCTTGTCGTCGCGGTTTTCTACCTGACGCGAAAGCTGGGACAGGGCGATCACCGGAATTTGCAATTCCTTGGCGATGGCTTTCATGCCCATCGAAATCTCGGCAATTTCGTTGACGCGGTTTTCGGCCATGCCCCGGCACAGCTGCAGGTAGTCGATAACGAGCAGGTCCAAACCATGTGTCCGCTTCAAACGGCGTGCCCGGGCCGCCAACTGCGAGATCGGCAGGGCAGGCGTGTCGTCAATGAAAAGCGGGCAGGCTTCCAGTTCTTTGGCCGCGTCGACAAAGCGGCGGAACTCGGACTCGGTCATGTCACCCTGGCGGATCTTATGGGATGAAATTTCGGAGGCTTCGGCCAGAACTCGGCCTGCCAGCTGTTCGGCACTCATTTCCAATGAGAAAAAGCCAACAACGCCGCCGTCAATCGCGCCCTCGGAGCCGTCTGGTTTCAGCCCACGTTTGTACGCCTTGGCGACATTGAATGCCACGTTGGTCGCCAGAGAGGTTTTTCCCATCGACGGACGACCGGCAAGAATGATCAAGTCAGACGGGTGCAGCCCGCCAAGCTGCTTGTCCAAGTCGGCCAGACCGGTGGAAATCCCCGCCATGCCACCACCGCGCTGGTACGCTTCGTTGGTGACGTTGACAGCTTCTGTGACCGCCTTGAGGAAGGATTGAAATCCCTGTTCGGTCTGGCCCTGCTCGGATAACTGATAAAGCTGTTGCTCGGCTTCGACGATTTGTTCTTTTGGTTCGCTGCTGATGTCGACCCGCGCCGCCTTGTCCGAGATATCGCGGCCCAGGCGGATCAGCTCGCGCCGGATTGCCAGATCATAAATCATCTGGGCATAGTCATGCACCGCAAAGGCACTGATCGATGCACCCGCCAGTTTGACCAGATAGGCCGGGCCACCCAGTTCCTGCAGGCCCTCATCCTCGGCCATGAAGGATTTCAACGTCACGGGCGAGGCCAGCGCATTCTTGGCGATCCGGGTCGAGGCGACCTCATAAATCCGAGAGTGAACCGGGTCATAGAAATGCTCGGCCCCGATGATCGAGGCGACCCGATCGTAAAGATCGTTATTGGTCAGGATCGCACCCAGAAGCTGCTGTTCGGCCTCAATGGAATGCGGCATGGTTTCGGCGTTCTGAATCCGAGCTGCTGCCTGCTCGATACTGCTGATCTCGTTCATTTTGTCCCCGCTGCCCTGCGGCTTTCTACACGCTATCTCGGCGTGTCGGCTATCTGGAAATACCTGTGGCTAACTATGGATAAAGCCTTGGGATAACTTTCCTGACAGTTTGGATACCTGTGTATGCGTAGCTTATTATGTAGGAATTGGGGAAAAAGTCACCAGATATCGTGGCCGGTCGACCGATTCTTCCGGGCTTATCCCCAATCTGTCCACAAGAGGTTTACGTGGATTTATTTGCTTCTTGCCAGCCACGCGGGTCTTTCAGGAAGGCTTCGACACCCTCAAGTGTTTCCTGATCAAAAGCTTTCTGCGCTTTGGCCTCGGCCAGAACATCCCACCATGTGCACAGGTGATGCAGTTGGATGCCATGGTCGCCTAACGTTTTTTCGGTCTCGGGGAAGATGCCATAGTAGAAGATGACCGCCGTGTGCCCGCAAGTGGCACCTGTTTCGCGGATCGCGTCCACGAAGGACAGCTTGGACCCGCCATCGGTGGTCAGATCCTCGACCAGCAGCACGCGCTCTCCCTCGCTCATCGCGCCTTCGATACGGGCGTTGCGGCCATAACCCTTTGGCTTTTTGCGCACATAGGTCATCGGCAGCGCCATACGCTCAGCCACCATTGCCGCGAATGGAATGCCCGCGGTCTCGCCGCCGGCGATATTGTCGAACGCCTCGAAACCCGCGTCGCGCATCACGGTGACGGTCAGGAAATCCATCAGGGTCGACCGGATTCGCGGGTAAGAGATCAGCTTGCGACAGTCGATGTAAGTCGGGCTGGGCAAGCCGCTGGCCAGTGTGAAAGGCTCGCGCGAATTGAAATGGACGGCTTTGATCTCCAGCAACATCCGCGCGGTCAGGCGGGCGATTTCGGTGCTATCGGGGAAGGAACTGGGGATCATGGTGTAACCTCGGGACAAAATGACGTTGCGGGCTGATAGCCTGTCCCCCGTCCCAGAGTCGAGAGGGGTGTGCGCAAAAGAAAAGCGGACCTCACGAAGAGGCCCGCTTTGGCCCTTACGGGCACAAGGCAGCCAAGGTGGGCTTAGCTGCTCATGTCATAGGCACGCTCGCCGTGTACCGAAAGATCGAGCCCGTTTGTCTCAGTTTCTGCATCTACGCGAAGCGGGGTGATCAGCGCAACCACCTTGATCAACACAAATGTGACAACTGCCGTAAAGACACCTACGATGACCAGCCCGCCCAACTGCGCGGTCCAGGTGCCAATGCCGAATACAGCGATCATGATGGTGCCAAAGATGCCGCCTATGCCGTGCACCGCGAACACATCCAGAGTGTCGTCGATGTTCAGCGTGTTACGGATGATATTTACGGCCTCCTGACACAGCACGCCTGCTACGGCACCGATGATCAACGCCTGAACCGGATCGACATAGCCTGAGGCCGGAGTGATCGAGGCCAGACCCGCAATCGTACCTGTAACCAGGCCCACCATCGAAGCTTTGCCGTATTTGATGCGTTCATACAGCGCCCATGTCAGCGATGCGGTTGCAGCCGAGATATGCGTAACTGTTATTGCCATTGCGGCACCGCCATCTGCCGCCAATTGTGAACCGCCGTTGAAGCCAAACCAGCCAACCCAAAGCATCGCGGCACCGATCATGACATAGCCCGGATTGTGCGGCGGGGTCGTACGGTTGCGGCGCGGGCCAAGGACCACGGCGATGATCAGCGCGGCCAGACCTGCGGTTTCGTGCACCACGATGCCACCGGCAAAGTCACGCACGCCGATCTCGCCCAGAATGCCGCCATCGGTCAGAATACCGCCGCCCCAAATCCAGTGAACGACGGGTGCGTAGCACAGCAGCATCCACAAGCCTGAGAAGATCATGACAAACCCGTAACCCACACGCTCGACATATGCGCCGATGATCAGGGCGGGGGTGATGATTGCAAAGGTCATCTGGAAGGCAAAGAACAGAACCTCGGGCAGGGTTCCCGACAGGCTATCGACATCAACTCCGTTCAGGAAGGCTTTGCCCAGACCGCCCCACAGACCCGATCCGCCGTCACCAAATGCGATCGAATATCCGGCGACCAGCCACAGGATGCTCATCAAACAAGCGATGCTGAAGCAGTGCATGAAAACACTCAGCACGTTGCGGGCGCGCACGAGGCCGCCATAGAACAGGGCGAGGCCCGGCAATGTCATGAATAGGACCAGTGCAGTTGCAACTATGATCCAGGCGGTATCGGCTCCGTTCATCAGCCGGTCTCCTCTGTGGCGTCTTCAGCTTGCGTGGCTGGCGTTGAAGCGGAGAGAGGGCGGGGAAAAAAGAGGCGGAGGCCGTTTTTGACGCCTGTTTTAAGGGCCTTTTGTGAACCGGTGATTAAATGAGCGCCAAAATGAGTGGGGTGCTAGATTATTAAGCAATTAACGAAAGGCCGCGTGACAGCAGGTCCAAGGCATGATCACGGGCGGCCAGCCGGACCTTGTCGCGCCCCAACGCGCCAAATTCCACGGCTTGGGTTGTCGTCGATTGCCCGTCCACCGCCAATCCAAAGCACACGCGGCCTTCGGGTTTGAATTCGGATCCGCCAGGGCCTGCGATGCCGGTGATGGACACTGCAAGTTGCGCTTTTGAATTTCTCAACGCGCCATCGGCCATCTGCTGTGCCACTTCTTCGGACACCGCGCCATATGCGTCCAGCGTTTCGGCCTGTACGCCCAGCATCTGCTGCTTGGCGTCATTGGTGTAGGTGACAAACCCGCGATCCACCACGGCCGAGCTGCCCGGGATATCCGTCAGCGCAGCAGCGACCATGCCGCCGGTGCAGCTTTCAGCTGTCGCGATCATCACGCCTTGCGCCTTGGCGCGATCAAGCAAGGCGGCGACACTCATAGGCCCAGAACACCGTGTGAGATGCCGGCAAGAACCAGAACGCCGATCCCGGCAAAGACGCCGGCGATCACATCGTCCAGCATCACGCCCATCGCGTCACCTTTGCGGTCTGCCCAGCCCACCGGGCCGAGTTTCGTGATGTCGAACAGGCGAAACAGCAGGAAACCAGCGATCCATCCGGGCCAAAGGGCTGTGATATCAATTCCATGCGCCCAAGATGGGTAGGAAATGGCCCAAAGCGCGATGAACTGCCCGGCAACTTCGTCGATGACGATTTCGGACGGGTCGTGATCTTCCTGCCCAGCGGTCATCACTCTGGTTGCCCACAGGCCGCCGACAAAAACGGCCACAGTGGCGATGACCAACAAGGGAAAACCGCCCAGCGTATGCAGAACCCAGGCCAGGGGCAGGGCTGCCAGAGATCCCCATGTTCCGGGTGCAGGGCGTAGATATCCGACGCCGCAAACGGTCCCGATCAGGCGCGCGGCGTTCATGACTTCACCAGGCAAGCTGTCGCCAATGAGGCGATGCCTTCGCTTCGCCCGGTAAAACCAAGGCGTTCGGACGTGGTCGCCTTGACCGAGATCTGATCGACGCGCAGCCCCATAATGCGCGCCATTTCTTCACGCATCGCGGGTGCGTGCGGACCGATCTTTGGGTATTCGCAGACCAGCGTGCAATCGACATTGGAGATGCTGTAACCCATCTGGACCGACAACTCGACCGCGTGCCGCAGGAAGATCTCGCTTGCTGCGCCCTTCCATTGGGGGTCCGAGGGAGGAAAGTGCTGGCCAATATCGCCCTGCGCCAGCGCGCCATAGATTGCATCAGTAACCGCATGCATGCCAACATCCGCATCAGAATGGCCCTGTAGTCCCCGGTCATGCGGAATTTTGACGCCGCACAGGATCACGTGATCTCCGTCACCAAAGCGATGCACGTCATAGCCGTTGCCCAGTCTTACATCCATGTCCGTCCCCAATATGCGTTCCGCCCGGGCAAAATCCTCGGGCCTGGTGATTTTGATGTTATCGGCATCGCCTGGCACGATCACCACGTTCAGACCTGAGGCGCGGGCGACCTCCACATCGTCTGCCGCGCCGCCAGAATGGGCCGCGTGCGCCGCGACAATCGCGTCATAGCGAAAACCCTGTGGGGTCTGCGCCGCAAAAAGACCCGTCCGGTCCTGCGTTCCGGTCACAACGGCTTCGTCACCGGTCCAAAGCGCATCTGTAACAGCCAGACCGGGTGCCGCAGCCTCATGCTTGGTCAGGGCGGTCAGGACGTCCTTAATGGTCTGGCTGCTCACGCAAGGGCGGGCGATGTCGTGAATCAGGACATGTTCGACCCCCAGGCCATCCAATACATCAAGCCCGTTCCGTACCGAACCGGCGCGATCGCTGCCACCTTTTGCCAGCAGCAGATCAGTGCCTAAAAACTCGTCCCAAGCGGTCTGATCATCCTCGGAAAGCACCAGAACAATATGATCGACCTGATCGCGAAAGCGGTCGATGGTCCAATCCGCAACTCTGCGTCCGACCAATGGTCGCCATTGCTTGGGATTGCCGCCTCCGGCGCGCAACCCGCGTCCTGCGGCGACGATGATGGCGGCGGTGGTCATTGGGCGAATTCTCCGATGATTTGAGCGCAGTGTTTAAGCTGCGGTGAATGTAGAGGCAATCACCCGCGTCAAGTTGCTTAAAAAATAGGCAATTGATGATTTAGCAAGCTTGTTTCCTGCCGTTTTGTTGTTCATATGCGCCGAATTCGATATCTAAGTCGCAACTGCCCAAGGATTAAGCACGTTGACCCTGCACCTCGCCGACAAAACACTGAACCCGCCGGTCATGCTGGCCCCGATGGCCGGGATCACCGATCGACCGTTCCGCGATCTGGTGATGCGCTTTGGCGCGGGCATGGTCGTCAGCGAAATGGTCGCTAGTCAGGAAATGGTGCAGGCCAAACCGGGCGTGCGGGAACGGGCCGAGCTGTCTGCTGACGTTGAAAACACCGCTGTTCAACTTGCAGGGCGCGAGGCGCATTGGATGGCCGAGGCTGCGCGTCAGGTGGCCGATCGTGGCGCGCGGGTGATCGACATCAATATGGGCTGCCCGGCAAAGAAGGTGACGAATGGCTATTCCGGTTCGGCGCTGCTTAAGACACCGGATCACGCGCTGACACTGATTGAGGCCGTGGTCGAGGCCGTCGACATTCCGGTCACTCTGAAAACCCGTCTGGGTTGGGACGACAACCTGCTGAACGCGCCGGACGTGGCGCGTCGAGCGCAAGGTGCGGGCATCCAACTGGTCACAATCCACGGGCGTACGCGGTGCCAGTTCTACAAGGGACGCGCGGACTGGCAAGCGATCCGTGCGGTGAAAGAGTCGGTCTCGATCCCCGTCATCGCGAACGGGGATATCGTAGATACTGATGCAGCGCGCACGGCTTTGGATCAATCAGGCGCTGATGGCGTCATGGTTGGGCGTGGGGCGCAGGGTAAGCCTTGGCTGCTGGCCCAGATCTGCCACGACTTGTATGGCGCACAAGCGCCGGTCATCCCCGCTAATGGCGACCTGATCGACATGGTGCGCGGTCATTATGAGGCGATGCTGGACTTTTACGGCACCGATCTGGGTCTGCGCGTGGCACGTAAACATCTTGGCTGGTACATGGATGAGGCCGCGACCCCGGCAACCCTTCGCCGTGCGGTATTGACCTCGCGGGATACCGCCGAGGTGCTGCGCCTGTTGGGCGATGCCCTGCACGGCGACGCAGAGGCAGCAGCATGACCTCGGACCAAAACATCTGGGCATCGCTGCCGGTTCCGGCTTTCATCATTGATGCCGATGACCGGATCACTGATGTGAATTCCGCCGGAGAGGGGTTCCTGAATGCGTCCCGCAATGCAGTTATCGGTCACCCGGTCTGGGACCAGATCGCCGTGGATGCCCCACTGGAAGAAGCGTTTTTGCGCGCACGCCAACAGGGCACACCGCTTTTCGTGAATGATGTCGATGTGGGGTCAGGCAATCGGGCGCCGCTGCAATGCGCTTTGCAGATTGCGCCGCTGCTTGGGCATCCGGGGTCGATGATCATGACCATGTCCCCACGCGAACTGGCGGGGCGGATGACACGGGGCAACACAGTAAAGTCGGCTGCCCAATCCGCAATTGGCATGGCTGAGATGCTTGCGCATGAAATCAAGAACCCGTTGGCGGGGATCACCGGGGCCGCGCAGCTTCTGAGTATGAATATCAGCCAGCAAGACCTTGAACTTACAGATCTTATCGTTGCTGAAAGCCGTCGGATCGTGAAGCTGTTAGAGCAGGTCGAGCAATTTGGGAACCTGACCCAGCCAGATTTCAAACCGGTCAATATCCATGACGTTCTGGACCGTGCGCGGCGCTCGGCGCTGTTGGGTTTTGGCGCGCATATGACGATCATCGAAGATTACGACCCCTCGTTGCCGCTGGCGTATGGTGACCCGGATCAACTTTTGCAGGTGGTGCTGAACCTGCTCAAAAATGCATCCGAGGCGTCCCCCAAGGGCGGTACAATCCGCCTGCGGACGTATTTCGAACATTCCTTCCGGCTGCGCCGCAGCGACGGTTCGGGGCATTCTTTGCCCCTGCAGATCGAAATCATCGACGACGGTCCAGGGCTGCCGGACAAGATCCGCAGCGACATTTTCGATCCGTTTGTTTCGGGCAGGGAAAACGGCACCGGTCTTGGGCTGGCGCTGGTCAGTAAAATCATCTCGGACCACGACGGCTGGATTTTGGCCGAGTCGGTTCCGGGACACACCGTATTCCGCCTGTCCATCAGGCGCGCACCGCGCGACGCGACCTGAGATGGACAACCGGGCAGAGATAGTAAGGAGAGCACCTGATGGATGGCACAGTACTGGTCGCAGATGACGATCGCACAATCCGAACCGTACTGACTCAGGCCCTGACGCGGGCCGGGTGCAAGGTGCATGCGACATCCTCGCTGACCACTCTGATGCGCTGGGTCGGCGAGGGCAAAGGGGATGTTGTTATCTCGGACGTCGTCATGCCGGATGGTAACGGGCTCGAGATGTTGCCAAAAATCGCACAAGACCGTCCGGGTTTGCCAGTTATCGTGATCTCGGCGCAGAACACGATCATGACCGCCATTCAGGCGGCCGAGGCGGACGCATATGACTATCTTCCCAAGCCTTTTGACCTGCCGGACCTGATGAAGCGGACCGCACGGGCGTTGGAGCAAAAGCAACGCGTGCAGGCGGATGCGGTCGTACCGGCCGAAGACCGTCCTGAAGAGCTGCCGCTGGTTGGGCGCACGCCGGGGATGCAGGCGCTGTATCGCCTTGTGGCACGCGTGATGAATACCGATCTTTCGGTCATGATTTCCGGTGAAAGTGGCACCGGCAAGTCCTTGATCGCACGCGCTATTCATGATTTTTCGGACCGGCGCACGCTGCCCTTCGTCACTGCGACCGCCGGTGATCTGCGTGACCTCGAAGGGCCTGCGCGCATTATGGCCAGGGTACGGGGTGGCACCTTGTTGATTGATGAGATCGCTGATATCGAAGATGAGGTCCAGGCACGTATTGTCCGGATGATGGACACGCCCGGCGATCATCTTCCACGCTTCATGGCGACCAGCCAATCGGATCTGACCGAAGCCATGGAAAACGGGCGGGTGCGTCAGGATCTGTATTATCGACTGTGCGGCGCGACGATCCATGTACCTGCGCTGCGCGAGCGGGTGGACGATATCACCCTGCTGGTTGATCACTTCCTTGCCCGCGAGGAACGGGAACATGGCACAAAGCGCTGGCTCAGCTCCGAGGCGGTAGAACTGGTGCGGCGGTATTCCTGGCCCGGCAATGTGCGACAACTGGAAAACGCGATCCGACGTCTGAGTCTGACCAGCCGGGCCGAAGAAATATCGAAAGCCGAGGTTGAGATGGTTTTGGGCAGTCAGCCCGAAGCGGAACCGATTCTTGGTGACGGCGAAAGGGAGAAACTCTCGGCCTCTGTGGCCCGTCATTTGCGTCGCTATTTCGATCTGCACGGCAATTTGTTGCCACCTCCTGGCCTTTATCAACGCATCCTGCGCGAGGTTGAGGGCCCCTTGATCGAGCAGGCACTGGACGCAACCGGCGGAAATCAGGCGAAATGTGCGGATTTGCTGGGGATCAACAGGAATACGCTGCGCAAAAAAATCACCGATCTCGATATTCAGGTGACACGCCGACGCAAACTGATGTAATATCGCCACACAAAGCGTGGCATCCGGGTACAAGCCCGGCAACGACCACGAGATATGGCGGTACGCCGCGTAAGCGGCACATCAGGATGAGGGCAGACGGTGGCAACCCGAGCACAGAGCGGGCTGATCCTATCGATTGATCGGTGGCGGAAATCCCGAAAACTGCGCAATTTTAGCACCTTGGGGCTGGTCCTTTTGGGTCCGCTTCTGGCGTTGGCCACGTATCTGGTCATCGGTCCGTTTGATTTGGGTTCGGCAGCGCCCACGCTGCGGCTGATTCTACTTGCCGATCTGGTCTATGTGCTGGTCGTCGCGGCGTTGGTGTTGGGACAGGTGTTCAGTCTGATCGCTGCGCGCCGGGCAAAATCTGCCGGGTCACGTCTGCACCTGCGGCTGATCGGGGCGTTCACCTTGCTGGCCTTGGTACCGACAGTGACCGTCGCGATCTTTGCCGGCCTTACAGTGAATATCGGGCTTGAGGGATGGTTTTCGGATCGGGTCCGTCAGGTTGTCGGATCATCCCTGTCGGCGGCCGAGGCCTATGAGCTTGAGCACCGCAGCGGACTGACACAGGACGCAATCGTTCTTTCCCGGTTCCTCGACAATGCACGAACGCTGGACTTTTACATTTCGGACGCCGAACTGCGCGAGGTTCTGGCACAGGGGCAATCGCAGATTCAGCGGGGCCTGCGCGAGGCATATGTCATTGATGGCAGTGGCGAAATTAAATCCCGCGGCGACCGGTCCTACTTGTTCAACTATGAACCGCCGACACCGGAGCAGATGGTTGAGGCAACCGACAGTGACCTTCTGATCATTGCGGATTGGCAAAACAACGAGTTCCGCGCGCTGGTGCCGTTGCAGGCTTATCTGGACCGGTATCTGTATGTTAGCCGCGAGGTGGATGGCGAACTGCTGAAATTGCTGGATGACACCAAGGAAACGGTACAATTCTACCAACAGCTTGAAAGTGAAAGGGGCCGGGTTCTTTTTGAATTCGGGCTCTTGTACTTGGGCTTTGCAGTCATTCTGATCCTTGCCGCGATGTCTTTGGGGATGTGGTTCGCCGAACGCCTGTCGCGCCCGGTTGGCCGTCTGACTACAGCCGCACAAAGGGTCGGCGCCGGGGATCTGAGCGTTCAGGTCATCGAAGAGGCCAGCGATGACGAAATCGCCATGTTAGGTCGTTATTTCAATCAGATGACGCGGCAACTTAAAGGGCAGCGCGAAACGTTGTTGGAAAACACGCGTCAGATCGAACGCCGCCGCCGCTTGTTCGATTCGGTGCTTAGTTCGGTGACGTCCGGTGTAGTCGGCGTCGATTCGGATGGATGTGTCACATTCGTAAACCGCTCGGCCGAGCGTCTTCTGGACTGGTCGCGCGGTGAAGAACAACTGGCAATCGGCATCGCGGTTCCCGAATTCCTTCCCTTGTTCGAAAATCTGAAAGCCAGCGGTCAAGAGGCCGTGCAGGGTGAGGTTAAGGTCACGCGTAAGGGGCGGTTGGAAAACTTGCTGGTGCGAATGGCGATCCGGCGCGGCGAAGATGGAGGGCTGGAGGGCTACGTGGTGGCCTTCGATGACGTGACCGATCTGGTCAGTGCACAGCGTATGGCGGCCTGGGGCGATGTGGCCCGCCGTATTGCCCATGAGATCAAGAACCCGCTGACGCCCATCCAGCTTAGCGCGGAACGGATCAAGCGCAAATTCTCGCGCAAACTGGACGAAGAGGATTGCGACAGCCTTGTATCCATGACCGATGTGATCGTGCGGCAAACCAACGATTTGCGGCGGATCGTGGACGAGTTTTCAAAATTCGCGCGGATGCCTGAACCGGTTCGGCGCGAGGAAGACGTTGTTAACCTGGTGCGCGAAGCCGTGTTGTTGCAGCAAGCCGGACAGCCGGACGTGCAGATCGACGCGACGTTGCCGGACAAGCCCATCCTGGCGGATGTCGATGCGACGATGTTGAACCAGGCGTTGACGAACTTGATAAAGAACGCGGGTGAGGCCATTGAAACACTTAAGAAAAAAGGTCCGCCAGAAAATTTGAAGCCACAGATCAAAGTGGACATTTCCAACGATGATGCGGGGACGGTCATTACAATAGCGGACAATGGCATTGGGCTGCCCGAAGATCGGGCGCGGTTGTTTGAACCCTATGTCACCACGCGCGACGAAGGCACGGGTCTGGGCCTGCCCATCGTCAAGAAAATCATAGAAGAACATGGCGGAGCGCTGACCCTGGAAGACGCGCCCGTATTCGACGGACAGGACCATTTCGGTGCGATGGCTGTGATCCGTTTGCCGGGGGGCAAAATTTCCCAGACTGCAGCGCCACAAAAGCAGGCAATTCATACTAACAAACTGAAAGCAGGCCAAAGATGAGCGACATTCTGATCGTAGATGACGAACGCGATATTCGCGAACTGGTGTCCGACATTCTGGAGGACGAAGGCTATTCAACCCGGCTGGCGGCAAACTCGGACGAGTGTATGTCGTCGATCAATTCCGAGCCACCGGGTCTGTTGATCCTTGATATCTGGCTGAAAGACAGCCGTATGGACGGGATCGATATCCTGAAGTCGGTTAAACGCGACAACCCCGACGTGCCGGTGGTGATCATTTCCGGTCACGGCAACATCGAAATTGCTGTGGCCGCCATCAAGCAGGGCGCTTACGATTTTATCGAAAAGCCGTTCAACATTGATCAGTTGATGGTCGTGATCCGCCGCGCCATGGAGACCTCGCGCTTGCGCCGTGAGAATGCTTCGCTCAAGCGGCGTGAGGTCACCAACTCGGACATGATCGGCAAATCGGCCTCGTTCCGGGCAATGCAGAGCCAGTTGGACAAGGTCACCAAGTCGAACGGCCGCGTGATGTTGAGCGGGCCAGCCGGGTCGGGCAAAGAGATTGCCGCGCGTTACATCCACGCCCATTCCAACCGTGCCAACGCTCCTTTCGTCACCGTCAACTGCGCCGGGGTCGAACCAGAGCGCGTCGAAGAGGTGCTATTCGGGCGCGAGTCATCGGAACGCGGGATCGAATCCGGCTTGCTGGAAGAGGCCCATGGAGGCGTGATCTACTTTGACGAAGTGGCTGACATGCCCTTGGGGACGCAATCCAAGATTCTGCGAGTACTGGTCGACCAGCAATTCCAGCGGGTAGGCGGGTCAGACAAGGTGCGTGTGGATCTGAGGGTCATCTCGTCGACAAATCGCGATCTTGATGCCGAAATCGAAGCTGACCGGTTCCGTGAAGAGCTGTATCACCGCCTGAACGTTGTGCCGATCGCCGTGCCTTCGATGGAGGACCGGCGCGAGGATATTCCGGTTCTGGCGCAGCATTTCATCGAAATGTGCAACGAATCCCAAGGCTTGCCAATTCGCGAGATCTCGGAAGAGGCGGTGGCATTGTTGCAGACCATGACCTGGCCCGGCAATGTGCGTCAGCTGAAGAACCTGATCGAGCGTGTCCTGATCCTGGGCGATGGAACGGGCCCGATCGAAGCACGCGAATTGCCAACCGAAGAAGAGAAAACCGACGACTCGGGCCGCGTTGTTTTGTCTGGGGCACTGGCAACCCTGCCGCTGCGCGAAGCACGCGAGGCGTTCGAGCGTGAATACCTGCTGACCCAGATCAACCGCTTTGGTGGCAATATCAGCCGAACCGCCAGCTTTGTTGGCATGGAGCGCAGCGCGCTGCACCGCAAGCTCAAATCGCTTGGTGTTGTGACCTCGAACAAATCCGGGGCACGGGTGGCGCAAATCGACGAACCGGAACCGGCGGAATAATCCGCCGGGGCATTACCCTGCCTGTCCCGGGTTGATGATCTGAAATGAACCGTCGTCGAACTTCACATAGCAGGATTGGGTTCCCAACGGCGGCAATTTCGTTGTGCGCGCAGGTGGAACCTGAGACTTTACGCTCTGTTTGCAGGGCGGCAGGCTGATCGGACGAAAGCCTTTTTTCGCCATGCATTGTGCCTCGACCTGATTGCGCAGACCGGCATTCACGTCGACCGTATAAACGCGCCCGGGTTCCCACCAACCAGGCGAGCGATAGCAGTGCCCCCGGTTGTCGCAATAAGTGCGTCCCGGCCAGTATGTGGGCGGGCTCTGCCGCACCTGATTGGCGACGGGAACGTCATTTACCGCCTTAACCTGACATTGCGTGGTCTCGGACTGCGCGCGCGACACGCTTTCACCTTCGCGGTAGTACAGCGAAAGTGGGCCGCTGCATGCGGACAGGACGGTCAGTGGAATTAGTAAGTGAAGCACTGATTTCATAGGGTTATCTTGCCCCAGCTTTGTCTGAATGACAATTCAATTGACCGCTATAGGGGCATCTGTCATTCAAGGATTTCAGGCAGAAGGGCCAGAAACATGAAGGTCATCATATGCGGTGCCGGTCAGGTCGGCTGGCAGATCGCACGTCACTTGTCGGGCGAACTGAATGACGTAACGGTGGTGGACAACAATCCCGATCTGGTGCGCCGGGCGACGGAAACGCTGGATGTTCAGGGGATTGCCGGATTTGCCAGCTATCCTGACGTGCTGGAACGCGCAGGCGCACGTGATGCCGATATGATCATCGCAGCGACCCATTCGGACGAGGTGAATATGGTCACCTGTCAGATGGCGCATTCGATCTTTTCCATCCAGCGCAAGATCGCTCGGTTGCGGGCGAAATCGTATTTGCAGGCGATCCATTCGGATCTGTTCCGTCGTGACCACTTGCCCATCGACGTCGTGATCAGCCCCGAACGCGAAGTGGCGGCAGCCGCCATGCGCCGCCTTTCGGCCCCGTCCGCCTTTGATACTGAGATGTTCATGGATGGACAGGCGCAGCTTCTGGGCATCCGTATCGACGAAGATTGCCCCATCGTGAACACACCTCTGCGGCAGCTCACGGACCTGTTTTCGACGCTCAGCTCAATCGTTGTCGGTGTTCGGCGCGATGGCACGCTGTTTGCGCCTGAATCCGAAGATCAGCTGTTTGTCGGCGACGAATGCTATGTCTTTACCAATGTCAAAGACGTAGACCGCACGATGGAGGTTTTCGGCAAGACCCACAAAAAGCAGGACCGCGTGGTAATTGTGGGCGGCGGCAATGTCGGGTTGGAAGTAGCACGGACGTTGGAAGAGCGTGAAAGCCGCGTGCGCGCCAAGGTGATCGAGCGTGATCGCCAAAGCGCTGAAATAGCCGCCGAAACATTGGAACGGACGATTGTCCTGAATGGCGACGGGCTGGATGCCGCCTTGTTGCGCGAGGCCGGGATCGAACGCGCCGACGCAATGCTGGCGGTCACCGATGACGACCGCGCCAACATGCTGGCTGCGGTACGGGCCAAGGCCGAAGGTTGTGCCTTGGCGATTGCCTTGATCAATGATCCAAGCATGGTGGCGCTGATGGGGCCACTGGGGATCGACGCCTACATAAACCCACGTGCGACCACTGTCAGCTCGATCCTGCGCCATATTCGCCACGGGCGGGTGCGGCAGGTCTATTCTATCGGGGATGCCGAGGCAGAAGTGATCGAGGCCGAGGTGCTGTCGACCTCACCCATGGCCGGGCAGAAGCTGCGGGATATCGATTTTCCCGAAGGCGTTCTGGTAGGTGCCGTCCGAAAAGGCGATGAGCTTTTGCGCCCGACAGGCAGCCTGCGGATCGATGAAAAGGACGTGGTGGCAATCTTTGCGATGGCCAAGGACGTGCCCGAGGTCGAGCGCCTGATGCAGGTTTCAATCGATTTCTTCTGATGGCGCGCGCTCTGAGACAACAGATCACTTTGATACAGCGGCTGCCGCTGTTTCTGTTGATCTGGGGAATTGCCGCGTTATCGATGTGGATTCCGGCGATTTACGCGCTGGCCTTGGATGATCACGACACGTCGCGATCGTTTTTCTATTCCGGTCTTCTGGGAATGTTCGTGGTGTCCACGATTGCTGTGGCAGCATCAAACCGCGTGCCGCGACGTGGGACGCTGGGGCAACTGGCCGTGTTGCTGGGGTGTTTTACCGTTCTGCCGCTGTTTCTGGCGATTCCGCTGCATGATGCCTTGGGCACCACCACCTTTTTGAACGCGTATTTTGATATGGTCAGCGCTGTGACCACCACCGGCGCAGATCTGTTTCCGGACCCCGATCGCCTGACCGCACCACTGCACCTGTGGCGCGCTTTGGTCGGCTGGATGGGTGGCTTGCTGATGTGGATTGCCGCGGCTGCAATTCTGGCGCCCTTGTCGCTGGGTGGGTTCGAGATTACGGCGCGCGGCCAGCCCGGTCGCCCGGTGTCGGGCGTCGCACAAAGCGAAGAGGTCGACCCCCGCGGCCGTCTGATCCGTGTGACCCGGACCTTGACACCAGTCTATACCGGTCTGACCGCAACCATATGGATCCTGCTGCTGATCGCCGGAGAAAACGGCCTGACTGCCGTGTGTCACGCCATGTCAACCATGGCCACGTCGGGGATATCTCCGGTCGGCGGGCTGGAGGGGGCGCAGGCCGGAATAACGGGCGAGGCGATCCTGTTTCTGTTCCTGTTCTTCGCCTTGTCGCGGCTGACCTTTTCGACCGATACGGCAACAACAGGCTATTCCCGGCTGGACCAAGACCCCGAATTCCGGATTGGCCTGATGATCGTTGGTTTTGTGGCGGCTTTGTTGTTCGCGCGCGTCTGGGCCGGCGTTCTGGAAATCGGCAATCAGCTGGAACCGCTTCAGGCACTCAGCGTGATCTGGGGTATGATCTTTACGGCGTTGTCTTTCCTGACCACAGCCGGATTCGAAAGCGCAAACTGGAATGATGCCCAGCAATTGTCCGGCCTTGGCACCCCCGGGCTGATCCTGATGGGTCTCGCCCTGATCGGAGGAGGGGTGGCCACAACGGCGGGCGGGGTCAAACTGCTGCGGGTCTTTGCCCTGTACCTCAATGGCGCGCGCGAGATTGATCGGTTGATCTATCCCTCATCCGTTAGTGGCATTGGCGGCGGTAACCGTCGCATTCAAAGCGACGGGGCCTTTATTGCCTGGATCTTCCTGATGATGTTCGCCCTTACCGCAGCACTGTTCAATCTGTTGCTGGCCGCGATGGGCTCGGGGTTTGAACAGGCGATGGTCCTCAGCGTTGCGGCGCTCAGCACCACCGGGCCGCTGATCGAACTGGCCACTGATGTTCCTATCCGTCTGGTCGATTTGCCCTGGGGCGCAAAGCTGACCATGTGTGCGGCGATGGTGATCGGGCGACTGGAAACATTGGCGATCATTGCGCTGATTACGCCAACCCTCTGGCGAGACTAAGAATCCTCACCTTTGCCGACGCCTTATTTTTCATCTGGAATATCGGTTAACGACACTCCATACTCTGCCAGAGGGAGCGCGTTGGTCCGCAGCGCGTAGCAAGAACAATGGCGAGATTATAATAATATGGCTTCGGACAGACAGAATCTGCAGGACGCGTTCCTGAATAATGTACGGAAAGCAAAGGTCCCGGTCACAATTTTCCTGATCAACGGTGTGAAATTGCAGGGTGTCATCACCTGGTTCGACAATTTCTGCGTATTGTTGCGCCGCGACGGACAGTCGCAGCTGGTCTACAAACACGCAATTTCAACGATCATGCCGTCGCAGCCGATCAACCTGTATGAGGGCGAAGACGCCTCTTGATGGAACATGACAGGACGCGCACCCGGGCTTGGGTGCTGCATCCGGAAATCAAATCAGATGAACAGCGCCGTGTCCCAGGACCGGCGCTGGAAGAGGCGGTGGCGCTGGCTGCCGCTTTGCCCGATCTGGATGTGATCGGGTCCGATATTGTGCGTCTGCCACGTGCCCAGCCGGGGTTGTTGTTCGGGACCGGTAAGATCGAAGAATTGGGCGAACGGTTCCATGACGCCGAGGTCGAGCTGGTTCTGATCGACGGGCCGGTTACCCCTGTTCAACAGCGCAATCTGGAAAAGGCGTGGAAGGTTAAAATCCTCGACCGGACCGGGTTGATTTTGGAGATTTTCAGCGACCGCGCGCGCACCCGTGAAGGTGTGCTGCAGGTCGAGATGGCCGCGCTTAGCTATCAGCGTACGCGTCTGGTTCGCGCCTGGACCCACCTTGAACGTCAGCGGGGTGGATTGGGGTTTGTCGGTGGTCCCGGTGAAACCCAGATCGAGGCTGACCGAAGGGCGATCGACGATCAGCTTGTGCGCCTGCGCCGTCAATTGCAGAAGGTAATCAAGACCCGGACCTTGCACCGTGCTGCTCGGGCAAAGGTGCCGTATCCGATTGTTGCGTTGGTGGGCTATACGAACGCCGGTAAATCAACTTTGTTCAATCGCCTGACCGGGGCCGAGGTAATGGCAAAGGACATGCTGTTTGCCACGCTGGACCCGACCATGCGGCGGGTTGAGTTACCAGATGGTCCCGAGGTGATTCTGTCGGACACGGTGGGGTTCATTTCGAACTTGCCAACCGAACTGGTCGCGGCCTTCCGCGCCACACTCGAAGAGGTTCTGGGCGCAGATATCGTCGTGCATGTGCGCGACATCAGCCATGAAGACACCGAGGCGCAAGCCCGGGATGTCGAAACCATTTTGACCTCGTTGGGCGTTGATGACGAACGCCCCCGGCTTGAGGTCTGGAACAAGATCGACCTGTTGAACGAAGATGAGCGCGAGGCCACGTTTGCCCGGGCCGACCGCGACCCGTCGATCTTTGCTATTTCCGCCGTGACGGGCGAGGGCATCGAACCGCTGCTGGCCGAGATCGCGGTTAATTTGCAGGGGGTTCGGCACGAAACGGTTTTGACGCTGGCGTTTTCCGAAGGCAACAAGCGTGCGTGGCTGTTTCGTCAGGATGTCGTTCAATCCGAAGAGCAGACGGATGACGGATTTCAGATCACCGTATTGTGGACCGACAAGCAGGCAGCGCAGTTCGCCGCGCTTTGACCAAAAAGCGAGGTCACGATGGTAGGAGCTAAGGTGGTTCTGCGTGGTCATATTTCCGTGCCTGCCGATCGGATCACGCAGGTGCGGGAGGCGTTGCCGGACCACATCGCCCTGACGCGGGCCGAACCGGGGTGCATCTCATTCGACGTGACAGAAGACGCGGATATTCCGGGCCGGTTCAACGTGCGTGAAATCTTTGAAAACCAAGCGGCCTTTGACGCCCATCAGGCGCGAACCAAAGCCTCGACTTGGTTCAAGGTGACAGAAGGCATTCCGCGCGACTACCAGATCACGCGCGTTTAGGCGGGGCGTCCGCTACTGCCCGTCTATCTGGCGCTGATAGTCGTCAGCATCGAACCAACCCAGCGACGTTTGCACCTTGTTGTCAGCGGTCAATTCCCATTCTTCCCAACCACGCGTGACGACGTGGTTGCCGGTCTCTGAGTGATGGCCTTCCAGCGTCCAGACAAAAATCGCGTGTGATCCGGCCCAACGCAGCATGTCGCAGCGCACTTCCAGATCCGGGAAGTCGGCGTAGAATTCACGCACCATGTCTGCTACGGCGGCACGGCCGACAATTGGTTCACCCCGGTTGATCGTGATCTGCCCGTCGGGTGCAAAAAAGCTGGCAACCGCATTTGGGTCGCCCGAGCTCCACGCGATTGCGTAATCGCGTGCGAGATTGTTCATCATATCCCGAAAACTGGCCATCTGTACCCCCAAGGTCCCGAATTGTCGGCTTGCAGATCGTAGGCGAAAACACCTGCGCGCGTCCACGGCAGCTTGCAAAAGGGGCAAGGTCCTGCCGAAGCAGTGAAATCAGCGCGGCGTCAGGTTGGTTACGCCGACCGCTGCCGCGCGGGCCAGATCCATGTCCAGTGACATGGGGATATACTCACCCCGCCGCCAAAGCTGGGCCTGATCGTCGTAGTAGCGCGACAGGAAATGCCCCGACTGACCCGTGGCCGTGATAAAGACCGAACTGTTGGGATCGGCAAAATCATAGACACCGCGATATCCCGCACCGTGGACGTTTTGGAAAGGGTTGGGCCCTTCGCCCGATGTCCGCCCGCGCAGCAGGGTGTTGTCGCCGCCGCTGGTGGATTGGCGGATGTTGACGAAGAACCGCAGAACGGGAACCGTGCCCAGAACCGGGTGGTCATGCGTGGCCTGATGGGCATCTCCCCAACGCAGGGATTCCAGCGAACCACCGTATTTCTCGCTAATCCAGATCAGCGCATCGTCCAGCGCCAGCCGTGCCATATCGGTGCAGGTTTCCACTGGCGCGCTCTGGCGCACGTCGCACCAGACCGACGCGCCGTCGATATCGCGGTACACCCGTTCGATGAAAAGCGGTTCAACATGTTTGTATTCGGCCGCCAGCGGCCCCAGCTCGTCCGAGATCAGCCGGATCTGCAGCGCGCGCAACCATGCGGCATAGATCAGCGGTTCAGGCAGATGTTCGTTCATCTCACCATTCCACTCGGCCAGCAGGGCCAGCGCGACCTGACGACGGCGTTCCGGTGTGCCCTCGGGCGCAGAGGCTCCGGTAAACCAAAGATCGGCGCCGATTAGCGGCAGAAGCGAACGGGCGGTAAAGCTGACGGTATCAAGTTGCGCCTCGATAAAGCTGTCGCGGGTGTGAACCTCGCGCGATTGCATCAGGCGTTCCCAACGGTGCACGCGCTGCGTATCGCCCCATTCATACGAGACATGATTGGGGAAAGGGCGGTCGATGATCTTGTTGTTTGTATTGCCCAGAATCCCGCCTGCTGGTGTCACGAACTCGGGGTTGTTTGCATAAGGCAAGCGGCCTTGCCACAGGTTCTCGGCCAACCAACCGGGCGTTGGGATACGGCCGCGGCTTTGGTTGCGAAGGTCTCGGCCAGGCATTGCGCCGATCAGCTTCATGCCGATCGTGTCCTTGTCGACCAGCGACAGATTTTGCGACGGCGCAATGAACAGCTCGGCCACATCGATGGCTTCGCGGACATTGTCTGAATTCATTAGTGCCATCGAGGCCGTCATCGACGTGTCGCGCGGGCTAAGTGCGGTCCAGGCCAATGAGGCAACGTGCCCGGGCGGGGTGATCGTTTCCAGATCGTAATGGCTGCCGGGCAGGACGGGTCCGTTGTCGGTCCAGCGCAGGGTCAGGGTGATGGGGGCTTCGTCCTTGATCTCGATGATCGAGGGGCGAGAGCGGAACCGTTTGAAACCATCAGGCGACAGGTACTCTTCTGGGTTTTCCGGATTCAACTGTTCGATATGAACATCCTGATCGTCCAGGTAAGACGAGGTCAGGCCCCAGCCCAACCTATCACTGCGGCCCGTCATGATCGCGGGAACGCCCGGAATGGTCGCGCCGATGACACCGCCTTTGGCAAGCTCAAGCCGTGCCAGGTACCATATGCCGGGTGCGGTCAGGCCCAGATGCGGGTCATTGGCCAGCAGGGTGCCCCCGATCGCGGAACGCGAAGGCGCGGCTGACCACGCGTTCGACGCCCCGGCCAAGCCGCGTTTAGGGAATGGTGACAGCGACGTGTCGGGCATTGGCGTGCCTTCGGCATAGCGCGGCAGGTCTGGGAACAAGGACGCATATTCCGGCAGCGCCGCGATACCCGCGCCCGGTACGTCTGGCAGGATATCGGCCAGCCGCTTTGGATCGTTCAGCATCAGGGATGTGCGGGCGCGCAGGACCTCATCTTTCAAATGGCCAGACAGTTGCAGGCTCATCAGTTTGATGATCGCAATGCTATCGCCGGGCTGCCACGGAGAAACAGACGCGTTGAACAGGAACATCTCGGGCGCGCCGCGTCCCAATGCGTTCTCATTGATCTCATCCAGCCGGGCATTGACGCCCGCAGAATAAGAGCGCAGCGCAGCTTTGGTGTAATCGTCCTGCACCTCGACCGAGCGGTGGGCAAGACTGTAAAGGTCAAAACGGCGCAAGAGCTTGTCGATAGGGACAGTGCGCTTGCCGAACACTTCGGATAAACGGCCCTGCGCCGTGCGACGCATCACGGTCATCTGCCACAGGCGATCCTGCGCATGGGCATAACCCAGGCCAAAGAACACGTCCGGGTCGTTTTCGGCCAGAATATGCGGAACATTGGCGGTGTCGCGCACGATCTCGACCGGGGCGCGCAGCCCGCTGACTTCGACGGTCTGGTCATAATCCGGCAGGGACTGGCTGGCCAGGAAGTAGACAAGACCCACAGCCGCAACGGCCAACAGGATCAGGCCCGTAGCAATCCGAACCAGCCAGCGAAAGACAAGACCCATGAACGCCCCATATCCCCATAAGAAATTATTGGCTGAACCCTACTGGAAGGACCGGGCAACCGAAAGAGGAACGCCGCGCGAACGTTGAGTTAACATGTTGAGATGAAAAACCCCGCCACATGGTTTTGAACATGTGGCGGGGTCCGTGGCAAAGGGGGGTGGTATTCGATATCAGGGGATAATGCGCGTGTACTTGGTGCCTTCGACGGTCGCGCCGAATTTCAGACCGGCCTGTCCGAAAACGGCGGCCAATACGGGCCTACGCAATTGGGTCGTGTCGGTTGAGAGCGAGTCGCCGGTGGCGTCGACGACATAGCCGATATCCGCACCCGCGGTCCAACCGCTGGAACGGCGGAAGTCATCTAGGGCGTCCTGCGTCATGAAGAACAGGACATGCGCATATTGTTGCGCGCCGATCTGCAGACCAGCACTGCCGGATAGGGCCGAGTAATAGTCGACCGTTGCGCCGTTGATGCGCAGCGCGCCCTGGCCATAGGCACCACCAAAGATGAACCCGGCCTCGGTGATCAGTGGCATCACCAGCATGCCGTCGGCTTTTTCGGCGATCTCGACGGTATTGGGGTACTTGCTGAACATTTCGTTCAGCGTCACGTTCACACGGGCGTCGATCTGGGCCGCATTGGAATTGCCTACACCGTTTCCGCATGCAGCGGTCAGTGTGAGCCCGGCCATGCCAAGCGCAAAGCCACGACGGTTTAGTCGGGGAGAGTTGGAACTGCTCATGTTTTTTTCTCTGTATAAACTGCCTGAAGTGTCGGGTGTTCCCGATCTTGTGTGCGAGAATACGCCGATTGCGTCCGTGTGTCACGGGAAAGCTGGTCCAACAGCGTTCACAATCGGCGAAAAGTCGCGACCGCCCGGGGTTTTAGCCCTGAAGGATGCGCGCGACCTGCGGTGCAAAGTAGGTCAGGATTCCGTCGCAGCCTGCGCGTTTGAAGGCCAGCAGGCTTTCCAGCATGACCTTCTCACCATCAATCCAGCCGTTCTGCGCAGCTGCCTGTATCATCGCGTATTCACCGGACACCTGGTAGGCATAGGTTGGCGCGCCAAACGTGTCTTTCACGCGGCGGCAGATATCCAGATAGGGCATGCCCGGCTTGATCATCACCATGTCTGCGCCTTCGGTCAGGTCACGCTCGATCAGGCGCAGGGCCTCGTTCGAATTGGCGGGGTCCATCTGGTAGGTCTTCTTGTCTCCGGTCAGCGCACCTGACGCGCCCACCGCATCGCGGAAGGGGCCGTAGAATGCACTCGCATATTTAGCGGCATAGCTGAGGATCATCACGTTGTGGTGCCCCGCAGCCTCAAGCGCGCCGCGCATCGCGCCGATGCGGCCATCCATCATGTCCGAGGGGCCAATGATGTCGGCCCCTGCCTCGGCCTGCGCCAGTGTCATCTTGACCAGTGCCTCGACGGTCTGATCGTTCACAATCTCGCCGTCGACAACATAGCCGTCATGGCCATTGATGTTATAGGGGTCCAGCGCCACATCGGTCATCACGGCGATATTGGGGGCTGCAGATTTGATCGCCCGAATGGCCCGGTTCGACAAGTTTTCGGGGTTCCACGCCTCAGCGCAATCTTCGGTTTTCAGGCTGGGATCAGTATAAGGAAAGATGCAGATCGCCGGGATGCCCATAGCCTGTGCCTCGACTGCGGCGGTGGCGATCAGATCGACCGAGCGCCGCACAACGCCGGGCATCGAAGGTACGGGTTCTTCAATGCCGTCGCCGTCGCGCACAAAAACCGGCCAGATCAGATCGTCTGTCGTCAGTGCGTTTTCCCGCACCAACCCACGAATAGCACCGGATTGGCGCGCCCGGCGAAATCGCGTAAGGGGGTAGGGGGCGATGGTCGGTTTCATGTCGCGCTCTCCTTGAATATTCGTGCATTGGGTGGCATGAATTCCCGATGGTCTCAAGGGTAACATTGGACGCGCCTGCGCGAAGAACGCCCCAAGGACAATGAACAAAGGGCTGTTGCGTGGATTTGCACTCTTCGATTTTCGAACTCATCGACATGCGCAGCTTTTCGAATCTGTGGTACTGGATTGTGCTGGCAGTGCTCTGGTCGTCGGCCAGCCACTGGGCGATGGGGGTTCCCTACGATCTGCTTGTACGTGCCCGCCGTGTTGGCGGACAGTCCGAGCAGGACCTGCTGGATATCGTTCGGATCAACGGCAACAGGCTGCTTTACATCGTTGATATGTCAGGCCTGGTTATTCTTGCCTTTGGCTGTTTCTTTTATACCGGGCTTGCGATGCTGGGTTTCTATTATGGCATTGAATTTGCGCAGGCCGTGTTTTTGTTGCTGTTTCCTGTGAGTTTGGTGATGCTGATCAACATTCGCGCCGCACGCAAGTTGCAGGGCATCAAGCCGGTGCTCGAAAGCGTGTCGAAGATCCTTGTGCGCTGCAGGATTTACACCCAGATCATTGGCATGATCTCAATTGTCATCACGTCACTTTGGGGTATGTACCAGAATGTCTCGATCGGCGTTCTCGGGGGATGAAAATCAGAAAGGCAAGGCGATGACAGCTCCGAACCATGTGAGGGTTGGCGGCGCTCCCGAAGGGTTTGACGCACAGCTTGTTCTGAATGAGATTGCGCGCGCTGGCGGGCCGGTCTGTCACGTCGCGCGTGACGATAAACGGATGGAGGCGATGCGGGCCGCACTGGCGTTCTTTGCCCCCGATATGCCGGTCTTTGTGTTTCCCGGGTGGGACTGCCTGCCATATGACCGGGTGTCGCCCAACGCCGACATAGCAGCGGCGCGTGTGGCGACTTTGGCCGCATTGGTGCATCAGATGCCGGATCGGTTTGTCCTGCTGACCACGCTGAATGCCGCGACCCAGCGCGTGCCTGCGCGGGATGTGCTGCGCGAGGCTGCCTTTACCGCCCGCGTGAACCATCGCGTCGACGAAACGGCGCTGCGGAACTTCCTTGTTCGCATGGGGTTCACGCAAAGTCCGACGGTGATGGAGCCAGGTGATTATGCGGTTCGCGGCGGTATCATCGACATTTTCCCCCCCGGTGAATCCGGCCCCGTTCGCTTGGATCTGTTCGGAGACGTGCTGGACGGCGCGCGCCGATTTGACCCGGTTTCGCAACGCACGACCGAAAAGCTGGACGTGATCGAACTGGCCCCGGTTTCCGAGGTCATTCTGGATGACGCTGCCATAACGCGGTTCCGCCAAAATTATCGCATCGAATTTGGCGCGGCGGGCACCGACGATCCGCTGTATGAGGCGATCAGCGCAGGGCGCAAACACCAAGGCATCGAACACTGGCTGCCGTTCTTCCACGAAAAGCTGGAAACCCTGTTTGATTATCTGCCGGATGCGACGATCACTGTGGATGATCAGGTGACACCTACGCGGCTTGCCCGCTGGGATACAATTGCCGATCAGTATGAAACGCGGCGTCTGGCGCTGGAAAACCGCTCGCGCATGGACACGGTGTATAAGCCTACACCACCCGGATTGCTCTATCTGGACGATGCCGCATGGGAGCAGGCGGTCGGGGACCGGCGGGTGATGCAGTTCAGCCCGCTGCCTCAGGCCAGCGGTCCCGGTGTGATCGATGCAGGCGGGCGGATCGGCCGCAATTTCGCGCCAGAGCGGCAGCAGGAAAGCATCAGCCTGTTTGGTGCTTTGGCAAGCCATATCACCGACAAGATGGCCAAGGGGCCCGTCTTGATTGCGTCTTATTCCGAAGGGGCACGAGAGCGCCTGACGGGGTTGATCGAGGATGAAGGCCTGGCCGAAGCCGTCCCTGTCACTGATGGCACCCGGATTGGCAAACGCGGATTGCATCTGGCTGTCTGGGCGCTTGAGCACGGTTTTGAAACGCCGGGTCTGACCGTGATCGCCGAGCAGGACGTGCTGGGTGACCGCCTCATCCGCCAACCCAAGAAGCGCCGCAAGGCCGAGAACTTCCTGACCGAAACCCAATCGCTCAGCCCCGGTGATCTGGTGGTGCATGTCGACCATGGGATCGGGCGGTACATTGGGATGGAAGTGGTCACGGCAGCCGGCGCTGCGCATGAATGCCTGCTGCTGGAATATGCCGAACAGTCCAAGCTGTATCTGCCGGTTGAGAACATCGAGCTGCTGTCGAAATACGGCCATGACGAAGGTTTGCTGGACCGCTTGGGTGGCGGCGCTTGGCAGGCTAAGAAAGCCAAGCTGAAAGAACGCATCCGCGAGATGGCGGACAAGCTGATCCGTATCGCCGCCGAGCGCGCCTTGCGCAAAGCTCCGGTCATGGATCCGCCCCCACACGCATGGGAGGAGTTCAGCGCCCGTTTTCCATATCAGGAAACCGACGACCAGCTACGCGCGATTTCGGAAGTGATGGAGGACATGCATTCCGGCGCGCCGATGGATCGGTTGATCTGTGGTGATGTGGGGTTCGGTAAAACCGAGGTTGCCATGCGCGCGGCCTTTGTCGCCGCGATGTCCGGCGTTCAGGTGGCCGTGATCGCACCGACCACCTTGCTGGCCCGTCAGCACGCGGCCAGTTTCAAGGAACGGTTCCGGGGCTTTCCGTTGGAGGTGCGGCAGCTATCGCGCTTTGTGTCCGCGAAAGATGCACAGCAAACCCGTGATGGTATGGCGCGCGGGACCGTCGACATCGTGATCGGCACCCATGCGTTGCTGGCCAAGGGTATCCGGTTCAACAATCTGGGCCTGTTGGTCATCGACGAAGAACAGCATTTTGGCGTCGGTCACAAGGAACGTCTGAAACAGCTGCGCAGCGACATTCACGTTCTGACCCTGACCGCCACACCGATCCCTCGAACGCTGCAACTTTCCCTGACCGGGGTGCGCGACCTGTCGATCATCGGCACACCGCCGATCGACCGTCTGGCCATTCGTACCTATGTCAGCGAATTCGATGCGGTTACTGTTCGCGAGGCGCTGCTGCGCGAACACTATCGTGGCGGGCAGAGCTTCTACGTTGTCCCGCGCATCTCGGACCTGCCAGAGATCAAAGAGTTCCTGAAAGAACAGCTGCCCGAACTGACCTATATGGTGGCGCATGGGCAAATGGCGGCGGGTGAACTCGACGACCGCATGAACGCCTTTTATGACGGTAAATACGACGTGTTGTTGGCGACGACGATTGTCGAAAGCGGGCTTGATATTCCCACCGCGAACACGATGGTCGTGCACCGGGCGGATATGTTCGGGCTGGCGCAGCTCTATCAGATCCGTGGTCGGGTAGGGCGGTCTAAAACCCGTGCCTATGCGTACCTGACCACCAAGCCGCGTCAGAAACTGACGACTACAGCCGAGAAACGCCTGCGGGTTCTGGGCTCGCTGGATACACTCGGGGCAGGGTTCACGCTGGCATCGCAAGACCTGGACATTCGTGGTGCGGGCAACTTGCTGGGCGAGGAACAATCTGGCCAGATGCGCGATGTCGGCTATGAGCTGTATCAATCGATGCTGGAAGAGGCGATTGCCAAGATCAAAGCCGGTGAGATGGAAGGGCTGTCGGAAGCCGACGACCAATGGGCGCCACAGATCAATCTGGGCGTGCCAGTTCTGATCCCCGAAGATTATGTGCCCGATCTGGATGTGCGTTTGGGACTTTATCGTCGCCTGTCATCGCTTTCGACCAAGGTCGAACTGGAAGGTTTTGCCGCAGAACTGATCGACCGGTTCGGCACGCTGCCGAAAGAGGTGAACACCCTGATGTTGGTCGTGCGTATCAAGGCGATGTGCAAACGCGCAGGGATTGCAAAACTGGATGGCGGGCCGAAAGGCGCGACAATCCAGTTCCACAACGACAAGTTCGCCTCGCCGGAGGGTTTGGTAGAGTTCATTCAGAACCAGCGCGGGTTGGCCAAGGTCAAGGACAACAAGATCGTCGTCAGACGCGATTGGAAGAAGGACAGCGACAAGATTAAAGGCGCATTCGCCATCGCCCGCGATCTGGCGGAAAAGGTCATGGCAGCGAAGAAGAAAAAGGCGAAAGCCTAGTCTCCGCTGACGAAAGTGCACAATTGCCATTCGCCCGCGTCGGATTTTACGAATGCGGCGCGGTGGCCTGTCATGGGCCATAGAAAGTCGCCGTGCATGAATCCCCGTGTGCCGTCGGTCAGCATCACCGGTTGATAATCGGCACCGTCGCGATAGTTCGGGACGATGACGATCTCGTAGCTGATGAGGCTCAGCGCTGGGGAGCCTGGTTCGGCAGCTTGCCGAAGGGTCACGTCCTCACCGGTCACAAAGTAGGCCACGTAAGGGTCCAATGAGGCAGGCAAAGTGATCTGCCATTGATGCGGCATCCAAAACTCGCCCTCGTCGTCGAAATAGCCCGGTTGGGACAGGGTGGTCTCCAGATCGCTCCAATAGGCTTGGCGGCTCTGGTCTTCTAGAGAGCTGTTTTCCTGGGCGAGGTATTCAAGGAATTCCCCGGGCCCGCCATTTCCGCCGTGGCTGAGATAGATGTCCGGGCAAGCAGCTGCGATCACGGCCTCGGTATCCCGTGCGGCCACGCTCGCCAACAAACTATCCCGAAAGGCCGCGAGGGTAGGATCGCGTTCTGCTTCATCGGCCGGCGGAAAAGACTGGCGGTCAGCCAGAGCCGGGCCGCAGACCAACAGTGACAACAGCAGTGCGCGGATCATTCTGCGGCTTTCATTGCTGCCTGAGCACAAAAACACGAGGCCCCAACGGCCCGGTCGGCCCGGGCAAGCGCCAGATCAAGACGCTGTTTGATCAGTTTGATCTCGACACTCTCACCGCGTGCTTTCAGACAATCATGCAGGCCCTTCAGGCTCCAAACATTGTCGGGGTGGATTGAGGCACGGCTCAGAGTGCCGCCAAGCCCAAGATCTTCCCGATACACCGCTTCGGCCTCGGGCACGTGGCCCTGTTCGTACAACAATGCACCAAGCGCGTGGCGCGCGGGTTGCATCCACCCCCATGGCTCGTCGTAGGGCAGCGTGTCGTCCATATCGACCGAGCGCCTTAGATGAGCGAATGCGGCGTCATAGTTGCCTTTGCGATACTCAATCTCTCCGCGCAGCATTTCGCGGGCGATGTCCAGCAAGTCGATCACGCGGTTGTTGTGCAGCAGCCGGGTTTCCGGAACCCGATCCTTAGCGGCAAGGAACAGTCGCTCTTCGGCCTCTGCTTCGGGCACCTCACCTGTGGCCGCATAGGCGATTGCACGTGCGTAATGGGTGGTTGCGGTGACAGTGCGGTAGAGATCCTGGTCGTCGGGCAGCGGTAGGGCTTTTGCCTCTTCCCACCGGCCAAATCGGATCAGGATATGCGGCCCCATCGACATGTAGCTTTCGAAGAAATCCGCCATGGGCGGGCTTTCCGTGCGCAGCATCTCTTCGGGCGTGGTGTCCCAGATGCCTTGATTGGCACGCAGCGCGGGTTCCATTTGACCAAGAAACAGCGCGCCGTAGATGGCAAAATGATAGTCGTGCTGGCGATAGCCTGTGTAGATATTGAACGCGCCTTCGCGCTCATAATACTTCAAGTCAGCCTCGGTCGCCTTTTCATTCCAGTGAACGACGTTCTGATAGTGCCCGCACAACACGTCGATATGGGTTGGCATATGCACCAAATGCCCCGCATCCGGGACTAATGTGCGCAACACGTCGCCAGCCTTCAGCGCCTTTTCCGGTGTCGGCGACATCTCCATCAGATGAACATAGAGATGCAACAGACCCGGATGCGACATCGCCGCCGGATCGTCTGCCATCGCGTCTTCCAGGGCTTTTTGCGCCTCCAGCGTCGCGGCGCCCTCAGCGGGTTTACCGGTTTTCAGGTCCCACATCTGCCAGGGGGTCAGGTTGAGCAGCGCCTCGACATAGATGGTGCGCAGGTCAAGGTGATCTGGCAGTTCAGCAAAAGCCGCCCGCATCGCATCGGCGAAATCGTGGTCCCAGCTATGCATGTCGTCGACGGGATCGCGCTGTGGATACCGCGCGGGCAGAGCGCGGATCAGCGCCTGTTCCGTCGGGCTGCACCCTTCGGTCAAAGCCTCGGCTTTCTGCGTGGCATCATAGGCCAGTGCCAGCGCCTTTCGTTGCCCGCGGTCATCCAGCAGGTTCCAAGGCAGGTTGTAATTCGGGCCCGCGGCATAAGCCACGCCCCAGTGGGCCATCGCGCAGTCGGGGTCAAATTCAAGCGCCCGTTGAAAGCAGACAACCGCCTCGTCGTGGTTGTAGCCGTAGGTCCAATTCAGCCCCCGGTCGAACCAGAGCTGTGCGTCTGTTGAGGTCGTCGTTATCGGACAGGAATATGCGCCAAGGTCGTAATAGTCGCTCACTGAAAAACTCCACTCATATTGAGCAGAGGTTAGCCTGATTCATCGTTCCTGCACAGATCAGGCTGGCAGCCTGTTTTCGATCCGCCCCATACGCAGCATCAGGCCGAAGCCTGCAGCGCTCATGGCCAGGATGCCGACAGCCAGCGGGGTGATGGACCCGTCGAACATCTGCCCGATGGGGGCCGCAATCGCGGCAGCAAACACGGTCGAGATCGCACCGATCACAGAAGCCGCCATACCCGCGATATGGCCCATAGGCTCCATCGCGATGGCGTTCAGGTTGCCCATAGTCATGCCTGCCATAAAGAAGACTGCCGTTTGCCAGCTTACGAAAACTGCGAAGGACAGCGTGGGCGATAGGTCTGCCGCATTCAGGGCGATGACAGCTGTGGTAAAGAGGACCTGCGCACCCAGCGCCCATGTCACGATCCGGCGCATCCCCAATTTGATAACGAGTGCCGCGTTTAACAGGCTGGCTGAGCCCGCCATCAACGCCACGAAGCCAAACCAGAATGGGAAGCTGTCGGCACTGTCGTGGATGACATCGTAGACCGGTTGAACCATCGTCAGCATGGTGAACAACATGCCCAGACACAGTGTCTGAACCAAGATCGACAGTCGCACCGTTGGGTGTGTGAACATCTGGCGCGCGGCGTCCAGTATAAGGGGCATGCGCAGCGGGCGACGGTTTTCGGCCGACAAGGGTTCCGGAAGGCGCAGGCCCATCCAGACGATGGTGATCAGTGAGAACAGGATGAATGAGGCAAAGATACCCCGCCATCCAGTCAGTGCGATCACGCCGGCACCAAGCATTGGCGCAATTGCTGGGACCAGGGTGAAGATCATCATCGCAATCGATACAATCCGCGCCATCTCGCGGCCCGAATACAGGTCGCGAATAATTGCCACGGCCACCACACGGGGGGCCGCACATCCGATCCCCTGGAAGATACGGGCGACTAATAGCATTTCGAGTGATGAACTGGCCCAGGCAGCCGCCGCTGCGATGATATACAGTGCCGATCCGACGTAGATCACTGGTTTGCGGCCAAAAGCGTCAGACAGCGGACCGGTGAAAAACGTGCCTATCCCCATACCCAACACAAACGAGGTCAGGATCAACTGGGCTTTGTTGACGTCGTCAGGGCTGAGTTGCGCGCCGATATTTGGCAGTGCAGGCAACATGGAATCGATCGAAAACGCGATCGTCGCAAACATCATTGCGACAAGTGCTATGAACTCACCCCGAGACATGCGATTGGCCATAACGCCCTCCTGATCTGTTCGCGCTATCACGGCAAATCAGTTGACGCTAGGTGTCAAATTGCACAGAGGTCTGTGCTAATTTGCAGGGGAAGCCTCAAGTTGAGACATGATTTCAGCAATCACTTTTTCCCACATTTCAGGGGGTTGCGCCCCGGGGACGGCATGTTGATTGGCAACGATGAACGTCGGGACAGAGCTGACGCCCATTTGCCTGGAATGGCTGTCACGGTTGCTGATATCCTCGCGGTCAGCGTCGGATTTCAGCAGTTTCAGAACGACCGCTGCGTCCATTCCGGCATTGTCGGCAATATCCGCCAAAACCTCATGATCGCCGATATCGCGGGCCTGCACGAAATAGGCGTCGAACAAGGCATCGACCACGGCATTTTGTTTGCCTTCAATCCCGGCCCAATGGATCAGGCGGTGCGCGTCCAGTGTGTTGGGCGTGCGCTTCATACCTTCGAAGTCGATCTTAAGGCCTGCGTTCTCGGCATGATCAACGACCGGAGCATAGGCCCGCACAGCACCGTCCTTGCCCCCGAACTTGCGTTCGAGATATTCGCGGCGATCCATTCCGGCATCCGGCATGTCGGGGTTCAACTGGAACGGATGCCATTCGATCACAAACGGATGGTCCGGGATCGCCGCCAGCGCCTTGTCCAGATGGGTTTTGCCGATATAACACCACGGGCAGATCGGGTCGGACATGATATCAAGCTTGACGGTCTCGGTCATCGGTTGGTCGCCTTGAAATAGGCCGGCAGCGCCCGGCGCAGAAGTTTCCCGTTCCCGCCGGTGGGCAGTTCAGGCAGATGGATAAAGGCGCGCGGTTGCTTATAGCGCGCCAGATTTGCCTCGACATAGGTGCGCAGGGCGTTGTCGTCCAGCTTTTCCGGTCCTGTATAGAAGGCTGCTATCACAAATGTGTCCTGCTTGACCTCGACTGCCGCAGCCCCGACCTGCGCGATGCCGGGGTATCGAGACAGCGCCGCCTCGACTTCAACCGGTGACACCCTATAGCCGCCGGCATTCATCATATCGTCATCGCGACCCAGATAAGCGATCTGGCCATCCACGGCCATGGCCCCTTGATCGCCGGTCAGGAACCAGTCGTCCTGCATCCGGGCTTCGGCCTCGTCGGGGGCATTGAGATAGGTCAGCATCAGGCCGGGGTCGGACCTGTGTACGGCAATGGTGCCTTCCTGACCCTGAGGTACGGGACCGTCAGGTCCCAGGATGGCCACACGGCGGCCAGGCTGCGGTTGGCCCAATGCATCGGACCGCGCTGGATGCGCCGGGCTGGACGAAATGAAAGTCGAACACTCGGACATGCCATAGGCCTCGTAAAGTTCAGTGCCGGTCGCTTGCGCCCACTGTTCGTGCAGATGCCGTGACAGTTTTTCTCCGGCGCATAACCCATGTCGCAATACCGGCAGGTCGAGGTCGTCTGTTGAGCTCACCACCTTACGGAATACGCCCGGTGCTGCAGCAAAGATGGTGGCCTGATGACGGCGTAGCAGGGCAGGTAGAGCGTCCAGATCGGTGCCCGGCGCGGGGATAAGAGCCGTTGCGCCAATGGTCCACGGATCCATCAGACCGGTGCCCAAGGTATAGGTCCAGTTGAACGCGCCCGCGTGACACAGGCGATCGGTTTCACGCAACCCGTACCAGCCATCCACCATCATCTGACGCGCCCAGATGGCGCGATGGGCATGGGCTACAGCCCTCGGTTTTCCCGATGTGCCCGAAGTATAGACGACATAGGCCATCCGTTCCGGGTCACCCATTTGATACTCAGCAGCAGGCAGATCACGCATTCCGGCCAAATCGGACAGGTCAATCTGAACCGGATGCGCGGCGCACGCAACCTGTGGGTCACGCAGAATGGCGGCAGGCCTGAGGTCCTTGATCATGCGCTCTGTTTCCGGCTCGGTCAGCTGCGATGAGGTTGGGACCGGGATGATGCCGACAGCTATCGCTCCGAGATAGGCAATCGGGAAATCGACCGTGTTCCCAAGCCGCATCAACGCGATATCGCCGGGCTTCAAACCGGCATTCAACAGCCCTGTGCCAGTGCCCAGAATGGCCTGCTGCAACTCGCGATACGTCCAATTCCTGGCATCCGTGGAGCCCACCACAGACAGGGCGGTCTTGACCGAAAGCCTGTCTGCACAGCGCAGTACATGCGCTGCCAGATTGAACGGAGACGGGCAGGCCGGCGGCGGCCCCTGATCAAAAATAGAAAGCATGGCAACTGGCTAGCGCGACCACTGCTGCGTTGCAAGCGCGACGGGCTGCGCCTATAGAATGACGCATGAGTACCCAAGACCAGACATCTTTGATCCGCATTGCCCGGGACTCGGGCGAACATACGGAAGTTGAACCACTTGACCTCGGCGCGCGTGTGCGCGAGCTGCGGAAAGCGCGGAAATGGACGCTTGAACAGGCGGCCACACAGGCCGGTTTGGCGCGTTCAACGCTCAGCAAGATCGAAAACGGTCAGATGTCGCCCACCTATGACGCGCTGAAAAAGCTTGCGACCGGTCTTGAGATCTCGGTGCCGCAGTTGTTTACACCACCGCAGCGGGACCAAGTGATCGGCCGGATGGCCGTGACGCGCATGGGCGAAGGGTCTGCCCATCCCACAACCACCTATGAACATGAACTGCTGGCCGAAACGCTGACAAAAAAGCAGATGTTGCCCTATCGGGCCCGTGTCCGCGCGCGGTCAATGGATGAGTTCGACGGCTGGGTCCGCCACGACGGAGAAGAGTTCTTGTATGTCCTGACGGGTGTTGTGCGCCTTTACACCGAGTTTTATGAACCAGTCGAAATGCGCCGCGGCGACAGCGCCTATTACGACGGGAGCATGGGTCACAATGTAATCTCGGTCAGCGACGAAGATGCAATGATCCTGTGGGTAACATCACTTACTTAACGACCGGCTGAATTCGCGGTTCAAGCCTTCCGTGAACAAAAAGTCCTCAAGCTCTTCGTGGGCTTCGTTCATGGTCAGTTGATGGCGTTCAGCCAGATACGCTTCGAAACATTTGCGGTCTTGGCTTAACCGCACCATGTCCTGATCCCGCAGGTTTGGAAAGCGCCGTTTGGCGCGGGTATACATTGCACTCCAGTCTTGCGTCAGATCGGTCCATTTCAACATTAGACAGCTTTCCGTTTTCATGGTTTCAAACCGCTCGTCCCAAGAACCAGCGTACGAAGGTGGTGGGGGCGTTCGGGCATGACAAAATGTCGCACCCGGGGTCGGGTGGCGGTTTGATTTTTGACGGGATCGAAAGTGCCCGTTGCAGCCTATCCGCAACGGGCAGACGGACCTGATTTTTGAGTGAGTGGAGGCCGGTCCGTAAATTCGATGTGCTGCACACCGGACGAAGAGTTACGTTTTGAATTTCAAAGCAATAATCAATTCGTGCAGCGTACTGCAGTATATGTACAAGCTATATCGCTAAACCCCGGTCAGTAAAGCTTTTTGTGTGAGTTTTTTAAGGGTACACTTGACATTGGGGCAATTTCAACATGTTGGCGTGGCAAAAATTCGGCACGCAATATGCGGTGCCCATAGGCTGTGCGCCGATTTCCGCCCACGTCCTTTAGGTGCCGCGCGTGACCCGTTACTGTTCGTACCACCAAACCTGCGGCATGTACTCCGGCCCATCGCCATAGATCGGCAAGCTTTCAGGCTGCTTGAGTTCCTTGGCGTGGGCGATCCGGCCCACATCAAAGTTCCAGATCGGAATGACATAGCGCCCGGCGGTCAACACACGATCAAGCGCGCGCGTTGCAGCGACGAAATCCTCATGACTTTCCGAGGCCAGCATGGCGTCAATCATTCCGTCCACAGCGGGTGAAGCCACCCCCATCAAATTGCGCGTGCCCGGAGTATTCGCGTTTTCGCTGCCCCAGTACAGGCGCTGCTCGTTGCCGGGTGACAGGGACAATGCACGACGGAAATAGGTCATGTCGAAATCCAGAGCCGACGTTCGGCTTGTAAACTGGGCGCTGTCGACCTGTTCGGTGTTCACAGCGATGCCAAGGCGCTCGAGCGCGCGCGTGTAGATCTCGATTGCCGTTTCGCTTTCGGTGTCGCCCTGTTGCAGCAACACGGTCAGGGTAAAGGCATCGCCGTTTTCGTTACGCAGCACGCCGTCCTGGATGGTCCAGCCCGCCTCAGCCAACAGTTTGGTTGCAGCGCGGATGTTTGAGCGGTTGCGGGCCGATCCGTCACTTTCCGGCAAGGTGTAGCCTTCAAGCGTTCCGGGGGGCAGGTCGTCCTTGAATTCCAATAGCAGCTCTTCGACGCGACCACTTGCCGGGCCGGGCTGCATCGCCAGGTCCGAGCCCGAGAAATAGGATGAGATACGCGGCTGCGCGTTGCCGGTAATCGTGTCGTTGATGAATTCGAAATTGAACGCCAGCATCAGCGCCTCGCGGACACGCCAGTCGGCAAACGGCGCTTTGCGGGTGTTCATGACAAACCCGGTCATGCCCGAAGGCTTGCCGTGCGGGATCTCGGTCTTGACCACATCGCCGCGTTGGACGGCCGGGAAATTGTATTGATTGGCCCATTTGTCGGCATTGAATTCACGTACCGCAGTCAGTTCACCGGCTTTGAAAGCCTCGAACAGAACAGTGCCGTCGCCGTAGAACTCGATCCGCATTTCGTCCAAATTCATGGTGCCTTTACGGAAGGGGATATCAGTGCCCCAATAGTCCGGGTTCCGCTTGAGGTTCACGTATCTACCGGCCTCATAGCTGTCGACGATGTAGGGCCCGGTTCCGACCGGAATGTCATGCAACCCGGCATTGGCAAAATCTTTCCCTTCCCACTGGGCTTTCTGCAGGATCGGGCGCAGGCCTGCGATCAGGGCAAGCTCGCGGTCGGGTTCGTTGAAGGTGATGCGCACCGTGCGGGGACCGGTCTGTTCGATACTGTCGATCTTGCCCCACAACCCGCGATATCGCAGGTGGCCTTCGGTGCCCAAAGTCTCATACGACCAGATGACATCATCCACTGTGACTGGTGTACCATCCGAGAATTCGGCGTTCTCACGCAGGGTGAATTCGACCCAGGACCGGTCCGGCGCGGTCTCAACTGATTCGGCTAACAGCCCGTAAAGAGTGAAAGGTTCGTCCCAGGATCGACCCATCAGGCCCTCATGGGTCCAAAATCGCAATTGCCAGGGCGAGCTGCCTTTTTGCACGAACGGGTTCAAACTGTTATAGCCGCCCGTATTTCCGAACACGACTTTCCCGCCTTTTGGCGCGTCCGGATTTGCGTAGGGCAGGGACACAAAATCCGGTGGTAGGGCCGGGTCACCATACATAGCTATGCCATGGGTCGATTCTGCATAAGCAATTGACGTGCTCAAAAGTGCAGTGATTCCCGCGATCAATGGACGAACGGGGCGTAGAAAATCGGGGCTCATTTTGGAAACAATCCTGCTCTGGCCTTATTTTGTTGGGATTCATCGTAGCTATGATTTTTCTTGTTTTCAAACTTTTAGCTTGGACGAACACAAGAAATTGCTTATAAAGGACGCACTGCTCGATAGGTTTCTTGCCTGTATGAAACCTGCCTCAATAACTTAACGCCCGCTTCGTGCGGGCGTTTTTTTTGTTCGGATCTGACGTAGGTTGCGCCGCCCGAATGTTTCCCCGTTTTCTTTGCAGTTGCAGCATGGCACTGTGTCGCCAAAGTTGACTTTGTGGGAGTTCGGCCATGAGCCTTTCGGGAAAAACAGCCATCATCACCGGATCCAATTCAGGGATCGGATTGGGCGTCGCGCGCGAGCTGGCGAAGGCCGGGGCCAACGTTGTGCTGAATTCCTTTACTGACCGCGATGAAGATCATGCGCTGGCCGCCGAGATTTCGAAAGAGACTGGTACCAGCGCACGCTATATCAAGGCAGACATGTCTAAAGGTGAAGAATGCCGCGCGCTGATCGAAAAGGCGGGGGCATGTGATATTCTGGTGAACAACGCGGGCATTCAGCATGTCGCGCCGGTTGATCAGTTTCCGGTCGAAAAGTGGGATGCGATCATCGCGATCAACATGAACTCGACTTTTCATACGATGGCCGCCGCGCTGCCAATGATGCGCAAGGCCGGGTGGGGACGTATTGTGAATATCGCCTCGGCACATGGGTTAACGGCGTCTCCGTTCAAGGCGGCCTATGTCGCGGCAAAGCACGGCGTGGTTGGCATGACCAAAACCGTGGCGCTGGAAACCGCGCAGGAGCCGATCACATGCAATGCGATCTGCCCGGGATACGTCCTGACACCATTGGTCGAGGCACAGATCCCAGGCACCATGAAGGAATACGGCATGAGCCGTGAGGACGTGATCAAGAACGTGATGCTTGAACGGCAACCTTCGAAAGAATTCGCCACGGTCGAGCAATTGGGTGGCACCGCGATCTTCCTATGCTCGGATGCGGCAGCGCAGATCACCGGGACCACGATCTCGGTCGATGGCGGTTGGACAGCGTTGTGAGGTTTCACGGGGGCGTTGCCCCCGCACCCCCGGAGTATTTTGGAAAAGATGAAGGGGCAGGACAGTGAAACGGATCAATCTGGCTTTGCAGGGTGGCGGCGCGCACGGTGCCTTTACCTGGGGCGTTCTGGACAGGCTGCTGGACGAAGAGGATATCGAGGTTGCGGCCATCACTGGGACCTCGGCCGGGGCGCTGAATGGCGCTGCGTTCAAATCCGGGATGGTGCACAACGGACGCGACGGCGCGCGGGCTTGTCTGGACGGGCTATGGGCACGGATGGGTGCTGTGGGAGATATGCGCCTGGCTAACTGGATGCAGGCGCTGGAGCCTGCGCAGATTGCCCAGTCGATGGAGTATTCACTGCCATTCTCGATTGGTGATGCCTGGTCGCGGATGGTGTCGCCTTATGCCTATGGTCCTTTTTACCGCAATCCCCTGGAACCGGTTGTGGATCGGTTCAACTTTGATGAGATTTGCACGGATCAGGGACCCCAGTTGTTTGTCTGCGCGACCTGTGTGCGCAGCGGCAAGATCCGGGTGTTCACCGGGGAAGAGATTTCAACGGATGCCATTTTGGCCTCGGCCTGCCTGCCGAGCCTGTTTCAGGCCGTCGAGATATTTGACCCCAGCTCGGGCCGGACCGAGGCATATTGGGATGGTGGTTACACTGGAAACCCGGCGCTTTATCCCCTGTTTAACAATGATTTGCCTGAAGACGTCGTGGTCGTGAACATCAACCCGCTTGAGCGTGATGAGGTGCCAAAAACTCCGCAGCAGATCCAGAACCGGATCAACGAGATCAGCTTTAACTCATCCCTGTTTCGCGAGCTGCGGGCGATCAATTTTGTTCAGCGTCTGTTGGCGGACGGCAAGCTGACGGCCGGAGAGATGAGCCGCGTATTTGTCCACATGATTGCGGATGACGAATTGATGAATGATTTGTCTGTGGCGACCAAGACGGTTCCCAACCCTGTGATCCTGCACAAGCTGAAGGAAGCCGGGCGCGCCGCGGCGCATCGGTTCATCGGCGATCACAAAGCCGATCTTGGCGCACGCAGCACCGTCGACCTGCCCGAGATGTTTGGCTGATCACTCGGGCGGCTGCGTCGGGTCTTTTTCGTTGGGGTAAACAAGGCCTGCGGAAATCACCAACTTCGCGGCGTCCTCGATTGTCATATCCAACAGGATCACGTCCTCGGCCGGGAAGAACAATAGGAAGCCAGAGGTCGGGTTGGGCGTGGTCGGGACGAAGACACCTAGCAGTTCACCCCCGGTTTCAGCCCGCTCGCTGACTTCGCCTTTTGCCGCGGTCGAGACGAAACCAATCGCCCAGATACCGCGGCGCGGGTATTGGATCAGGCATGCTTTTTCGAACGACCGTTCAGTCTGCGCAAAAACCGTTTCCGAGATTTGCTTGATCCCCGAATAGACAGACCGGACGACAGGCATCCGGCTGACAAGACTTTCGGCAATTTGGATCAGGGACCGGCCCAGAATACCTTTGGCGATCCATCCAACCAGAACAGTGAAGATCAGGAAGATGACAACGCCGACGCCCCGCAGGTTGATGCCCACGTATTCCTGCGGCTGGAACCGTTGTGGAATTATGGGCAGAACCGCACTGTCGATCCAGCCGACCACGGACCAGATCAGCCAAATGGTCAGCCACACAGGCGCAATCACGACGATGCCCGTCAGGAATGACGCGCGCAGTCGCGAAAACAGGCCCGGGCGGCGATGTGGTTCTTCGTCAAATGGCGTGTTCATTGCGGTCCTGAGCGGTTTTCTGCCGAATTAGTTAAGCAGTTGGGTGCCTTGGTACAATAGGCTTATGTCAATCGGTTCGGTCGGACAGCGCCCGAGCAATTCCGGCCGCCAGTCGGGCGTTGTTGCGGACCAAGGCGATGTTGGCCGTCAGCGAACGCCCTTCGGTCTGCTCGTAAATCCGTTGCAGAAGGTAGGGCGTGACACCCTTACCACTGATCCGGTGTGTATCTGCGTCGGCCTGTGCCGATGCAATGATGGGAGCCAGTTCTTCGGCCGGGATCTGATCGGCGGTCGGGATTGGGTTGGCAACAAGCTGGCCGCCGGGCAAGCCAAGCGCGCGGCGTGCGGCGTGCGCCGTAGCGATGTCTTCGGCGCTGTCCATGCGCAGGGGCGCGACATAAGGGGATTTGGCCGACCAGAAGGCCGGGAATTCGTCCTGCCCGTAAGCGATGACAGGAACGCCCAGTGTTTCCAGAACCTCGAGCGTTTTTGCCAGATCGAGGATGGCCTTTGCGCCTGCAGCGACAACTGTAACCGGGGATTGGGCCAGCTCATGCAGATCGGCTGAGATATCAAAGGTCGTCTCGGCACCCTGATGTACCCCGCCGATGCCGCCGGTGGCAAACACTTCGATCCCAGCATAATGGGCGGCAATCATCGTCGCAGCGACTGTGGTTGCGCCAGTGCCGCCGGTTGCCATGCAGGCTGCCATATCAGCGCGCGACAGCTTGGCGACGCCCTGCGCCTGACCCAGAGCTTTCAGCTCATCAGCCTCAAGGCCCACATGCAGTTTGCCTTTGATCACGGCCATAGTTGCCGGAATTGCGCCCGCGTCGCGGATGTCCTGTTCAACCTGTGCCGCGACCTCGATGTTCTGAGGGAAAGGCATCCCGTGGGTGATGATGGTGCTTTCCAACGCCACGATAGGCTGGCCTGCGTCCTTGGCGGCACGGACCTCGGCGGAATATTGAATGTCGATCACAGTGGGGTTTCTCCGGATACGTAAGTTGCGGCGGCGTGCAAAGCGCGGGCCAGGGCCTCTTCGCTTGATGCTCCGTCGGATTCTGAGGCGATGTGGGCCGCCATGAATGTGTCGCCTGCGCCGGTTACGCGGGTAACCAGAACGGACGGGGGTGTTTGGGTCAGGATTTCATCCGCATTACCAACCGTGGCAGAACTTCCGCCGTCGGTGACCAACACCCGCAGCGCGCCGCGATCCAGCAGACCTTTGGCGGCGCTTTCGGAATCCTTGAATTCGCGCTGACACAGGATGCCGGCTTCTTCGAGGTTCACATACAGCGTTGCCCGCGCATGTTTCAGGAACGGCAGCAAGCGTTCGGCTTTACCGGGCGAGGCTGGTGCCACACGCAGATCGGCGCGCGCAAAGGCGGGGCTTTGGGCGATTTCCTCAAGCAAGTTCAGTGTCAGATTGCCGTCCAGCGCAATAGGTCCTTCGAACGGCTCGTTTTCGTACCCTAATGGCCCGTGCATCAATGGACGCAGGATTTTGGCACCCGCGGCCTCAAGCGAATGCGCATCAGCGATGGCTGCTATCAAGCCGTTGGCCCCTTCGACCGCCATGTAACGGTCGGTCGGCAAATCCTGCGAACGGTAAATGTGATCCGTCACCATGCCCAGTCGGGAACACGCATTTGCCAACTCATCACCCTCAGGATCACGCCCGATGGCGGTCAGCAGGGTGGGGGTCATGCCAAAACGCACCAGTGTCATGGCGATGTTCATGGCCACACCGCCGGGCAGGCGGGTGATCCGCCCCGGCACGTCCGACCCTTGCCGCATGGCGCTGGCGGACCGGCCAATCACGTCCCAAAGAACCGATCCGATACAAAGGATGTCGCTGTTTTGTGTCATGTCGTCGTCATGCCGCAGCCCCGGCGTAGGTGCAAGCGTTAACGCTCGCACCAATCAGCGCATCGCGTCGGTCAGACCCTTCAGCGCGGCCAGAGGGTCATCTTGTGACCAGATCTCGTCCCCGATACCGAAAAAATCGGTGCAGGGGGTCAGATCGCGAACTAGGTCGGGGTTCAGGCCACCCTCGGCAACGACCGGAACTTCGATCGTCTCAGACCACCACTGGAACAGATCCATTTCGGCGATTGTGCCATCACCCAGCGTTGACGCGCCCACTGGTCCAAAGGCGACATAGTCTGCACCGGCCTCGCCAGCCGACATGCCGTCATGGCTGGACGCACCGCAAAAGCTGCCAACGATGGCTTCCGCGCCCAATTCCTTTCGTGCAAACCGGACCGAGCGCGCGGCGTCATCCAGATGCACCCCGTCCAGCCCCAACCGCTGCGCCAGCAGAACATGGTTCGAGATCACCAGCGCCACATCGCGCGCATGCGCAACCTCACGGCAGGCATCCGCCGCACGAGCGATGGTGTCTTCATCGCCACCAGCCAGCGCCAATCGGATACAGGCGATCTCTGCCCCGTCCAACACGCTGGCCAAACGGTTCGTAAAGGTGCTCAGTTCGATGGTCGGTGGCGTAATCAGGTAAATCTGCGGCTGCTCGGGGGTGTCCATTGGCGCGTCCTTCGCTTTCAGTCTTTTGCGCGGTTTAGCGGATTGCGGCTGGGAAGCAAACTTTTATGCTGGTTTCCGGCCCAAATGAAGGCGCGGATGGCTTGCCCTGCCTGTGCGCGCAGATTAGAGCAGGCGGAACCTTCGGAGACAGCCATGCCCAGCGATAAATCTCAGCCCTCATTCGTGCTTGTGCGCCCGCAGATGGGTGAAAACATCGGTGCCGCCGCGCGGGCGATGTGGAATTTCGGGCTGGATCGGATGCGGATCGTGGCACCGCGGGACGGGTGGCCGAACCCCAAGGCTGTGGCGATGTCCAGCGGCGCCGGGCGTCTGTTGGATGAGGCGCAGCTGTATGACGATCTGGCCGGTGCGCTATCCGACAGCACTTTTGTTTTTGCGACCACGGCGCGGCAGCGTGGTTTGACAAAGCCGGTCTACAGCCCGGAACGCGCAATGCAACTGGCTGCCGAAAAGGTTGCTGCTGGTGAAAAGGTCTGTGTTCTGTTTGGCCCGGAACGCGCAGGGCTCGAAAACGAAGACATCGCTAAGGCAAACGCGATCATCTCGGTTCCGGTAAACCCGGAATACGCCTCTCTGAACCTTGGCCAATGCGTGCTTCTGACCGCCTATGAGTGGATGCGCCAGACCGGCGATGTGGTTCATGAGGCCACCGATCTGGGCAAGGGCGACTGGGCCACGGGCATCGAGGTCGAGAAATTGGTCGAACACTATGAAGACCGACTGGAAGAGGCGGGGTTCTTTTATCCGCCCGAAAAGGCCGAGGGTATGAAGACCAACCTGCGCAACCTGTGGTCGCGAATGCGCATGACGCGGGCGGATGTGCAGATGCTGCATGGGGTCATGCGGCAGATGGTCCGCTGGAAAGACAAAGGCTGAGGCTGGACCTATGTTCCGCTTCACCCTAGCTTGCGACGAAATCCAAGGCACAAGAGGACAGCATGAGCGGTAAGCGCAGCATCTTCGAAGACGTCTCAGACACTGAAAAACAACAAGCCGTTCAACCGGGTATGATCGATCGTGGCCGCGGGGGTGCGCGCAAGGCCATTCGCGCCTGGCTGATGATCCTGTTTGCGCTGGTGGTCGTCATGATCGCTGTGGGCGGGCTGACCCGCCTGACCGACAGCGGGTTGTCGATCACCGAGTGGCGGCCGATTACCGGGGCCATACCGCCGATGAATGAGGCGGACTGGCAGGCCGAGTTCGACAAATACAAGCAGATCGATCAATGGCGCATCCAGAACCAATGGATGGAGCTGGGTGACTTCAAATCCATCTACTGGTGGGAATGGGGCCATCGTCAGCTGGGGCGCGTGATTGGACTGGTCTGGGCTCTTGGCTTCTTTGGCTTCCTAATAGCGCGGAAAACACCAATCGGCTGGACCGGTAAGTTGTTGATTCCGGGCCTTTTGGGCGGTGTTCAGGGTGCAGTCGGCTGGTGGATGGTCGCCTCGGGCGTGACACAGGGCGAGGGGATGATCGCCGTGGCCAGTTATCGCTTGGCGATTCATCTGGGGCTGGCATTTGTAATTCTCGGATTCCTTGCATGGTACATCTTTGAGCTGGGCCGCGAGGAGCGCGACCTGATGCAGGCCCGCCGCGCGAAAGAGGCGAAACTGTTCTCGCTATCCACCGGGCTGATGCATTTTGCCTTTTTGCAAATACTCATTGGTGCACTGGTCGCCGGGATCGACGCCGGGCGGTCTTATACCGATTGGCCGTTGATCGGTGGGCAGCTTCTGCCGCCTGACATGGCGATGTTGGAGCCGATGTGGCGCAACTTCTTTGAAAGCCCGGGTCTGGTTCAATTCATCCACCGTTGTGCGGGCTATCTGCTGTTTATCTTCGGTATCATCGTTTGGCGGCGCGGCAGCACCAGCGCCCACCCGCAAACGCGCTTTGCCTTCAACGCGGCCTTCGCAGCGGTGTCGCTGCAGGTGGTGATTGGGATCGCGACCGTGATCTACGCAGCCCCGTGGCAGATCGCCATCTTCCACCAGTTCATGGCCGTCGTCGTCTGGACGCTGATCCTGCGGGCGCGGTTCCTGACCGCTTACCCAATAGCAACCTCTTTGCGCGGAGCCTGAATTCCATGAGTGCATATGATGATCTGATGGCATTTCAGCGCGAAACCTCGGCTCTTGGCGAAATTGCCGGGCGTTTGGGCTGGGATCAGGAAACGGTGATGCCCCGGGGGGCCGCGTCGCAGCGGGCCGAGGAAATGGCAGCGATTGAAGCGGTTTTGCACGCGCGCCGATCCGATCCCCGTGTGGCTGAATGGCTGGAACAAGCCGACCCTCAAGACCAGGTCGGTCAGGCGCAATTGCGCGAAATCCGCCGGTCCTATGAACGGACGGTCAAGGTGCCTGCCGATCTGGCAACGGCCATTGCGCGCGTGACGTCGGCAGCACAGGGAACCTGGGCGCAGGCCCGCGCAGACGAAGATGTCGCCGCCTTCCTGCCCGTGCTGGATGAGGTCGTGGCGTTAAAGCGTGAAGAGGGCGCCGCGCTGGCACAGGGTGGCGATATTTATGACGCGATGGTCGAGGATTATGAGCCTTACACGACCGGGTCGCAAATCGCAGAAATCTTTGACCAGATGCGCCCGCGTCTGGTAGCACTGCGCGCCGCTGTTCTGGAAAAATCTGTGCCTCAGGCTTTGACGGGGAGTTTCGATGAGCTGAAACAGATGCAATTGTCGGAAAAACTGGCAACCACTTTCGGGTATGACCTGACTACAGGCCGCATCGACAAGGCTGTTCACCCGTTCAGCTCGGGCAGTGGATCGGATGTTCGGATCACCACCCGGACCAGTGAAAACGATCCGTTCAACTGTTTCTATTCGACAATCCACGAGGTCGGCCATGCCGCTTATGAACAGGGGATTGATCCGGCTTATGCCCTGACGCCTTTGGGGCGGGGTGTGTCGATGGGCGTGCACGAAAGCCAAAGCCGGATTTACGAGAACCAGCTGGGCCGATCCCGTGCCTTTACCGGTTGGTTGTTTGGCCAAATGAAAGATGCGTTTGGCGATTTTGGCATCACCGACCCGGATACGTTCTATGCAACGGTCAACGGTGTTCACAACGGTTACATCCGGACCGAGGCGGATGAGGTGCAATACAACCTCCACATCATGCTGCGCTTTGATCTGGAACGCGCGCTGATGGCCGGTGACCTCCAAGTGGATAATCTTGAGGCCGCGTGGAACGACCGTTTCAACGCAGATTTCGGATATGCGGTCGACAAACCTTCGAACGGATGTCTGCAGGATGTGCACTGGTCAGTGGGTCTGTTTGGTTATTTCCCAACCTATTCGCTGGGCAATGTCTATGCAGGATCCCTTTACCAAGCGTTGCGGAACGCTGTGCCGGAACTGGATGCGCAACTGGCAGCAGGTGACACGTCAGGCGCAACCGGTTGGCTGCACGAGAATGTGCAGCAACATGGCGGGCTTTACGCTCCACGCGAGACCATTCAGCGTGCAAGCGGTATGGAACCCGGACCTGACCCGTTACTCGGGTATCTGGAACAGAAATTTGGCGGGTTATACGGGCTCTGAGGTCAGAAAACGTTTCGTCAAGTTGCCGTGTAGGTGCATTGGTTTTGACCTGAATGAGGGTAGGGTGGTTCGAACGGTTTTACCAAAGGAACCACCTTGTTCTTTGCAACACATGTCAAACCACACTTAGCGTCAATTCTGACCAGCAACACGCGCCTGGTGGCGCGTAGGCGCGTGCTGGAGGCAAAGCATCAGGTGCTGAACCGCCCGCGCGTTGTCCATTATTTCCATGATGTTTCCGACCCATACTGTCACCTCACCGCACAGGTCTTACAGCAATTTCGAGACACCTATGATGTCGAGCTGCGCCCACATCTGATTTCGGGCCCTCCGGCCGAGGCTTTGCCGGACCCGGCAGCACATCGGCAAAATGCCATCAAAGATGCGGCAAGACTGGCCCTAAAGCTTGGTCTCAGCCCTCCTGAAGGCTCAGTTCCTGACGAGGCTTTCATTGCAGTTGCGGAAAACCAGATGGCAGCCGAACTGACGAATGAGAGCTTTGTTAAAAATGTCCGAGATATCAGCGAAGATCTTTGGTCGGGAAAGGGTTTTTCGTCCTCAGATCACCCTTTACCGGCTGCGCTGATCGAGGATGGTGACCAACAACTTTCCGATTTGGGTCACTATCTCGGCGGAACATTTCACTACGATGACGAATGGTATTGGGGCGTTGATCGTCTTCATTATCTGGAAAACCGGTTGCTGCACGCGGGTCTGGGAAGCGGGTCGTCACCGATAGTGTCTTTGCCTTCAGTGCAATTGGACCAAGAGAAGTCTCAGGATCAGGAGATTGAGTTCTTCTATTCTTTCCGCAGCCCTTATTCTTATCTGGCATTTGACCGGGCCGTCGACTTGGCACGCCACTACAGCGCACGGCTGGTTCTGAGGCCGGTTTTGCCAATGTTGATGCGAGGTTTACCCGTCCCTCCACCCAAGCCCTCCTACATCCTTTATGATTGCGTGCGCGAAGCGCGGCGGTTGGGGATCCCGTTTGGGCGTATCTGTGATCCTTTGGGCAAAGGGGTCGAGCGTGGCTATGCCTTACTGGATTATGCCGAAGCGCAGGAAAAATTGCCTGAGTTCTGTTCCGCCTTCCTGCGCGGCGTTTGGTCCGAGGGTCTGAATGCAGCAACCGATCGGGGGCTTCGGACTATCATCGAAAACGCGGGGTTGGATTGGCAGAGTGCGAAACCGCACGCTAGCTCAGATCGTTGGAGAGATCGGGTAGCGGTCAATCAGGACCGTCTGCAAGAGATCGGGCTATGGGGTGTCCCAAGTTTCCGTGTCGCCGGGGAAAGTGTCTGGGGACAGGATCGCCTTTGGGCAGTCGAAGACCTTTTGATTTTAAAAAGGCGCCACACCCGAAAGTGTAGCGCCTGAATAATTTTATGGATCAGTCGGTTACTCTTCCGCTTCGTCCTCGTCGCCCTGATCGGCGATCCAGGCAACACTGACGACCACTTCGCCCTTGCCGGTGTTGAAGACCTTCACGCCACCGGCCGAGCGGGAACGGAACGAAATCCCATCAACCGGCACCCGTATCGATTGGCCTTTGGACGTCGCCAGCATGATCTGATCTTCCATATCGACCGGGAACGAGGCGACGAGTTCGCCACCACGCATCGCCTTGTCCATGGCGGCCACACCCATCCCGCCGCGTCCGCGTACAGGATAGTCGTGGCTGGAGCTCAGCTTGCCTGCGCCGCCCGCCGTGATCGTTAGGATCAGGTTCTCGGCGGCCGACATCTCGGCATACTTCTCCTGGTTGAAATCGCTGCTTGCTGCGGCTTCCTCGTCGTCACCAGCGTCATCTTCGGTAAGCCCTGCAACAGCACGGCGCATTTTGAGGTAAGCCACACGATCTTCGGGGGTCGCCTCGAAATGGCGGATCACCGACATCGAAACCACGCGGTCGCCATTGGACAGCCTGATACCGCGTACACCGGTGGATTCGCGCGAATTGAATACCCGCACATCGGTGGTGCGGAAGCGGATCGCACGACCCGAATTGGTGACCAGCATCACATCTTCATCTTCCGAGCAGATGCGGGCGTTCACCAGCTCAACATCTTCGGGCAGCTTCATTGCGATCTTGCCATTGCGCCGGACATTGGTGAAATCCGACAGACGGTTACGACGCACGTCGCCCGCGCTGGTGGCGAAGACTATTTGCAGGTTTTCCCATTCTTCATCGGGTACATCCACGGGCATGATCGCGGCGATGGAAACACCGGTCGGGATCGGCAGGATGTTGACGATTGCCTTGCCCTTACCAGTGCGCCCCGATTGCGGCAGACGCCAGGTCTTGAGTTTGTAGACCATGCCATCCGTCGTGAAGAACAGCAGCTGCGTGTGGGTATTGGCGACGAAGAGGTTGGTGACAACATCCTCTTCCTTGGTCTGCATCCCAGACAGGCCCTTGCCCCCGCGCTTTTGCGCGCGGAAATCGGCCAGCGGCGTACGTTTGATGTAGCCGCCCGACGTGACGGTCACGACCATATCCTCACGCTCGATCAGGTCCTCGTCTTCCATGTCGCCGGACCAATCGACGATCTCGGTGCGACGGGGCACGGCAAACTGTTCACGAACGCTGCGCAGCTCATCTCCGATGATCGACATGATGCGCTCTCGCGAGGACAGAATATCCAGGTATTCTTGGATCTTACCCGCCAGTTCTTCCAGTTCGTCCGTAACCTCTTTGACACCGATCTGGGTCAATCGCTGCAGACGCAGGTCGAGGATGGCGCGGGCCTGAACTTCGGTCAGGTTATAGGTGCCGTCGTCGTTCATCTTGGACAGAGGATCGTCGATCAGGCGCAGATAACTTTCGATCTCAGCCGCGGGCCAGCGGCGGGTCATCAGCTTTTCACGCGCTTGCGCCGCGTCAGCGGATGACCGGATTGTGGCGACCACCTCATCCACGTTCGACACAGCCACGGCCAAGCCACACAGGATGTGGCTGCGTTCGCGGGCCTTGCGCAGGTCGTACGCAGTGCGACGGGCGACGACATCTTCACGGAAGTCGATGAAGGAGGTCAGGAACCGGCGCAGGGTCAACTGCTCGGGTCGGCCACCATTCAGCGCCAGCATGTTGCAACCAAACGAGGTCTGCATCGGCGAGAAACGGAAAAGCTGGTTCAAAACAACTTCGGGCGTCGCGTCGCGTTTGAGTTCGACCACGACACGCACCCCATTGCGGTCGGATTCGTCCTGAACGTGGCTGACGCCTTCGATGCGTTTTTCGCGAACGGCTTCGGCGATCTTTTCGATCATCGAGGCCTTGTTCACCTGATAGGGGATCTCGTCAACGACGATGGCGTAGCGGTCCTTGCGGATTTCCTCGACGCGGGTCTTGGAGCGGATAATGACGCTGCCGCGCCCTTCCAGATAAGCTTTGCGCGCGCCGGAACGGCCTAACATCACACCACCGGTTGGGAAATCAGGGCCGGGGATATATTCGATCAGCTGTTCAGATGTCAGATCCGGTTCATCGATCAGCGCCAGCGTTGCATCGATGACTTCGCCAAGGTTGTGCGGCGGGATGTTGGTTGCCATGCCGACGGCGATACCACCGGCACCGTTGACCAGCATGTTCGGGAAACGGGCGGGCAGAACCGTCGGTTCGCGGTCCTTGCCGTCATAGTTGTCCTGAAAATCGACTGTCTCTTTTTCGATATCAGCCAAGAGAGATGCGGCGGGCTTGTCCATCCGCACTTCGGTATAGCGCATGGCCGCCGGGTTATCGCCGTCCATCGAGCCAAAGTTGCCCTGACCATCCAGCAGCGGAAGCGACATCGAGAAATCCTGCGCCATCCGCACCAGCGCGTCGTAGATCGCGCTGTCACCATGCGGGTGGTATTTACCCATGACATCGCCAACCGGACGGGCCGATTTGCGGTATGACTTGTCGTGCGTATTGCCCGTCTCGTGCATGGCATAGAGGATGCGCCGGTGCACCGGTTTCAGGCCATCGCGCAGATCGGGGATCGCGCGGGACACGATGACCGACATGGCATAGTCCAGATAGGACGTGCGCATCTCGGATTCGATGGATACCGTCGGGCCGTCATATACGGGACGCTGGGGCGGTGTTTCATCCATGTTTTCTGGGGTTTCTGGCGTATCGCTCACGTAACCTGCCCGTTTATTGTGCTGGGTCTATATCTTGTGGATGTACCTTATCAGACCCGGCACATAAGGTGCAAGCAAGCAGCGCATTCTGGGCAAAAAACACCCGTAACACTAGGGTAACATATTGTTAACCAAGGGTTAGGTGGTTTCTGTGTTATGCTGAAGAGACCTTGCAACAATTTTGGAGGTCTGCATGGAGCAAAGCGAAACAGAACTGATGCTCAAGGGGTATGGGCTGACAACGGCCGAATTTTTCTATCACATGCCCGACTATATTCACGTGCTCAATACATTTATCTGGCAAGAATACGACCTTGCGCCGGATCATCCCAAACTATTCGATTTTATTGAATTCTGGCAGCGAGAGATTGAAGGACCGCTGCATTCAGTGCGGTTTACACATCGCAAAATGATCGCGCCCGGGGAATGGCGCAACGTGGTAGGCGAATTCCGAGTGAATTGACGCCCGGGCGCATCAGGCCCAAACCCATATACATTTCCGATGCATTCGGTATCTTGGCGGCCAAGTCATTGGTCACAAGCGGAAACACGGAATGCCCAGAGTTTTATTGATTGCAGCCGCCATCTGCCTAGCTGGGCCTGTGTCGGCCGAAGGTGTCCTAGATAAAATCAAGAAGGGCGTTGAAAACACGACAGACGCCGTTGGACGTGGGGCAGAAACCGTCGGACAGACCCTCGAAAAAGGGGCGAGCGCGGTTGATGAAACCATCACGTCCACCTCTGATTTACTGTCCAACGAGGCGACGCCCGAAGAGACACGAGCCAAGCTGGACGTAATCGCGTCGGACGTGTTGGCGCAGTTGCTAACCGAAAATCGCGAAGCGCAGGCGCTATATGATGTCAGCGCAGGGTATGCAGTGTTCGATTCCCGCAAGGTATCAGTTTTCCCGGTGTCCGCAGGGTACGGACGCGGTGTTGCCGTGAACAAAGACACTGGTCAGCACACCTATATGAATATGGGAACCGGCGGCGTGGGCGCGGCGATCGGTATCGGCGGGTTCGAGACCAAATTCGTGATCCTGTTTGAAACGGAGGCGGATTTGGACAGTTTTATCACGCACGGTTACGACGCGACTGCGGAATCCGGCGCGATGTATGGCGAAGAGCGCACCGATGAGACGCTCAGGTTCACAGACGGGCGGTCGTTTTTCGTGCTCAGCAAAAAGGGCTGGCGCGTCTCGGCTGGGGCGTCCGGCACAAAATACTGGAAATCGCCCGAGCTGAACTGATCAGCCCGAGCAGCTGGCTCCGCCCAGAACGCAAAATTTTGCGCAATGTGGGTGGTTGAGGTGCACGTCGGCCTCGGCCTCGGCAAGTGTGTTGCCCATTTCAAACTCAGGCTCGTACGGCAGTAGGGTACAGGCCAGAACGGCAGGTTGTTCTGCGCCTTTGCGTTTAACCACCATGCGGGCATTCGAACACATTACAGCCTCGGGTGCTTTATCCAGAATGCCCCAGCAAGCGGTTGTAATTTCGGGGACTTCGACGGTTTCGTCCATCTCGGGGAACAAAACGGTCTGGCCGGGATTCTGTGCGTCGATGTCAAAGTTGTGCTGCTTGAAGAACACATCATACCCGGCGCGGCTGTCGGCGTCGCTGTCGCCCCAGACCGTGCGGCCGGCGATGGCGATATTGAACCCATTGTCGCGCAGCCACTCCATTCCGGTGATCGTCTTGTCAAAGCTGCCTTTGCCGCGTTCCTCGTCATGCAGTTCGGGGCGATAGTGGTCCACGGAAACGCGAAGTGTCAGCTTGTTTCCATAGTTGCGCTTCAGATCCAGCAACCCCTCGCGCATCTTGCGGCGCATCATCGGCAGCATTGCATTCGTCAGGATCAAAACCTCATAGCCGCGTTCCAACGCGACACGAGTCATGTCGATCATTTCGGGGTTCATAAAGGGCTCGCCCCCAGTGAACCCAATCTCACGCACCGGCCAGTCGCGTTCTTCGATCTGGTCCAAGTAATCGCGCACTTCGTCGGTGGTGATATAGACCAGCGCATCATTTGTGGGGCTGCTGGCGATATAGCAATTGACGCATTCGATGTTGCAAAGGGTGCCAGTATTGAACCACAACGTCTCGGGGTTTTTCAGCGCTACGGAAGCGCGGGTTTGCCCATCTGCTGTCACCAATTTGTTCTGAAACTTGCCGATATTGGCGGTCTGAGGCGCGTTGTCTTTCATTCCGGTATCCGGTTCTTTGAAGTTACTTCTGATGTAGCTGCTCGACTCGGATTAGTTAAGTCAGGCAAGTGCGACCTGACAGAGTTTTGATGATGGGGGATTTACGATGACCGATTGCGCTAACATTGGACATGCCCGGCGGGGCAAGATAAGGAAAAACCATGGTTTCTCGCGTCATACCTGTTGATCCGTTCGATCTCGTCATTTTTGGCGGGACCGGTGACTTGGCGCAACGTAAGATTCTACCGGCCCTGTTCCGTCGTTTTTGTTCGGGGCAGTGGGCTGAAGGTGTGCAAATCTTAGGCGCAGCGCGCACGGTCCATAACCGCGCGGGGTTTCAGGCAATGGTCGCCGAATCGCTGCGAACCCATGCGGCTGCGCAATGCCAGGACAAGGGCGCATTGCGCGCGTTTCTGGACCGCGTCGATTATGTGACCCTCGACGGATATTCGAATGAAGGATGGGATCAGCTCTCTGACAAGCTGAACCAAGATCGGGTGCGTGCGTTCTATTTCTCGGTCGGTCCGCGCCTGTTCGGGCCTTTGGCCGAAAGGATCAAAGCGCATGATCTTGCAACGCCAAGCACGCGGATTGTCGTTGAAAAACCCTTTGGCCACGATTTGGAAAGCGCACGGGCGTTAAACGCGACCTTGGCTGAGCATTTTCGGGAAAGCCAGATCTACCGGATCGATCACTATCTGGGAAAGGAAACCGTCCAGAACCTGATGGCCGTCCGCTTTGGCAATATGCTGTTCGAACCGCTGTGGAATAGCCAGTATGTCGATCACATCCAGATCACGGTGGCTGAATCCGTAGGTATCGACGGGCGGGAAGAGTATTATGAGCGCGCAGGTGCCATGCGCGACATGATGCAGAATCACCTGATGCAATTGCTCTGTTTGATCGCGATGGAGCCGCCGGCAAAGTTTGATCCTGACGCTGTGCGGGACGAAAAGCTCAAGGTTATTCGCGCGTTGGATCAGGTCCAGCCACACCATATCGTGCGTGGTCAGTTCGATGGCAGTGGCAACGGGAAAGGATACCGCGAGATTGTCGGCAATCCACGCTCGACTACCGAAAGCTATGTGGCGCTGCGGGCGCATATCAGCAATTGGCGGTGGGCGGGTACGCCGTTCTATCTGCGCACGGGCAAGCGTCTGGTGGCGCGGTCTTCGGTGATCAATGTGATGTTCAAAGACGCGCCGCATTCGATTTTTGGCGAAGAGGCCGGACGCCACGCCAATGTCCTGTCGATCCGTCTGCAGCCGAACGAAGGTATAACGCTGAAGGTGACGATCAAGGAACCCGGGCCGGGCGGTATGCGTCTGGTCGATGTGCCTTTGGACATGAGTTTTGCCGAGGCGCTGGGGTCGGGAAACCAAGACCCGCCAGATGCTTATGAACGGCTGGTGATGGACGTGATCCGTGGCAACCAGACCCTGTTCATGCGCGGGGATGAGGTTGAGGCTGCATGGGCTTGGACCGACCCGATCATTGCCGGTTGGCACGCGCGCGGTGACGTTCCAAAACCGTATGAAAGCAGCAGCACTGGCCCGGGCGACGCCGAGCTGCTGATGAAACGAGATGGTCGCCGCTGGCAAGGAATAAACCCATGAAGATTCAGGAATATGCGGATCGCGACATGTTGGCCATTGATGTCGCAAACGCCTTGGCCGGAGAGTTGGAGGCCGCCTTGCTGCATCACGACACGGTCTCATTGGCCGTGCCGGGTGGTACGACGCCGGGGCCGGTCTTCGACGGTCTTTGTGCGGCCGATTTGGAATGGGACCGGGTGCGGGTACTGCCCACCGACGAACGTTGCGTTCCGGGTGACAGTGATCGATCGAACGAACGGCTGATCCGGCAGCGCCTGCTGACGAACCGGGCTTCGGTTGCCCAGTATGTGCCGCTGTATCTTGAGGGTAAGGAACCCGACGATGTCCTGCCGGAAATCGAAAACCTGATCGCGCCGGTTCTGCCCTTGTCGGTTCTGGTGCTGGGAATGGGTGAGGATATGCACACCGCGTCACTGTTTCCGGGGATGCAGGGGGTTGAAGCTGCGCTGGACAGCCATGCGCCCATCCTTGCGATTGCGCGCACCGAAACCCAGCCCGAGGCGCGGATCACGCTGACCGGCCCGGTGCTGGACGGCGCGCTGTCCAAACACCTGATCATCTATGGCGCCGCCAAACGTGACGCGTTGGAAAAGGCCATGTCGCTGCCTCCGGAAGAGGCCCCGATCGCCGCCACGCTGACCGGCATGACGGTTCATTGGGCGGAGTAACGCAGATGCAATTGGATTCACTCAAAACCCTTGCATCCGACGCTCAGGACGAAGCCATCCTGAGCCTGTTTGAAACCGATCCGAACCGCGCGCAGAGTTTTTCTGCATCGACCGGCGATCTGCTGTTTGATTACTCCAAAACTCAGATCACAGATGAGGTCCGAAATGCTCTGATCGCGTTGTGTGATGAGGCGGGTCTGGCCTCGCGCCGCGCCGCGATGTTTGACGGGGAAAAGATCAACGAAACCGAAGGTCGCGCGGTTTTGCACACTGCGCTGCGCAATCTGGACGGTGGTCCTGTCGAAGTTGATGGGTTGGACGTCATGCCCGACGTTCTGGACACGTTGCAACGGATGCGCGTCTTTGCTGAAGAGGTGCGTGGCGGCGCGGTCACCGGGGCAGGGGGCGCCTTTACCGATGTGGTCAATATCGGGATCGGTGGTTCGGATTTGGGCCCAGTGATGGCGACGCATGCGCTGTCCCCGTATCATGATGGACCAAGACTGCACTATGTCTCGAATGTGGACGGCGCACATATCGCCGATACGCTGCGCCAGCTTGATCCAACGCGGACACTGGTGATTGTTGCCTCCAAGACCTTCACGACGATCGAGACGATGACCAACGCCCGAACGGCACGAGCGTGGATGGAAGATGGCGGCGGCGATCCGGGCAAGCAGTTTGCCGCCGTGTCCAGTGCGTTGGACAAAACCCAAGCCTTTGGCATCCCTGAAGAGCGTGTGTTCGGTTTTGCCGATTGGGTCGGCGGGCGCTATTCGGTCTGGGGCCCGGTGGGCCTGCCGGTAATGATCGCCGTCGGATCGAACGCCTTCGACGCGTTCCTGCGTGGTGGAGAGGCGATGGACGTCCACTTCCGCGCCGCCGACTGGGTCGAAAATATGCCCGTTATGCTGGCTTTGGTCGGCGTTTGGCATCGTCAAGTTCTGGGCCATGCCAGCCGGGCCGTGCTGCCTTATGATCAGCGCTTGCTGCGATTGCCAGCGTATTTTCAACAGCTCGAGATGGAATCGAACGGCAAATCTGTTGCCATGGACGGCAACACTCTGACCATTCCCTCGGGCCCCGTCGTCTGGGGTGAGCCGGGCACCAATGGGCAGCATGCATTTTATCAGTTGATCCACCAAGGCACCGACGTGATCCCCTGTGAGTTTATGGTCGCGGCCGAGGGGCACGAACCGGAATTGACCCACCATCACCGACTGTTGCTGGCCAATTGCCTGGCGCAGTCCGAAGCGCTGATGCGCGGACGGTCGCTGGGCGAAGCACAGCAACGGATGGCGGAGAAGGGGCTGGAAGGGGACGAGCTGGAACGGCAAGCCCGTCACCGCGTTTTTCCGGGCAACCGTCCTTCGACAACGTTGATGTATCCAATGCTCACGCCGTTTGTTCTGGGCCAGATCATCGCGCTTTACGAACATCGCGTGTTTGTCGAAGGCGTTCTGCTGGGCATCAACTCGTTCGACCAGTGGGGCGTTGAGTTGGGCAAGGAACTTGCCACATCTCTCGGCCCGATCGTCGACGGAGAAGAAAGCGCATCCGGCAAAGACGGCTCGACCGCTGCCTTGGTTGCCTATGCAATGCGCCACCGCGACTAGTAACGCGGTTTTTTGCAGTCTGCCGTGAAGGCAGGCTGCATTCTTTTATTGTCAGACAATTAAATGATTGGCAGGGTCTGTTCTTAGGGAACGCCCTGAACACTTTGCTTTGCGCGCGCTGGCGAGTGGCATCAGGCAAGCAGACAGCACTGCCCAATAGAGGCGACGCTGATAATGGGAGGATGTCCATGCTGGGACAGATGATGACGCAGCCTTTGCTGATTTCGTCGCTGATTGATCACGCCGAACGCTATCATGGCCAGACCGAGATCTACTCGGTCGAAACCGATGGATCGGTCACCGAAACCACATGGGAGCAGGTGGCGCAAAACGCACGAAAACTGGGATCAGCGCTGACCAAGCTGGGGTTGGAGCCGCAGGATCGAATTGGCACGTTGGCCTGGAACAACCGGCGACATCTGGAGATCTACTATGCCACCTCCGGCGCGGGTTTTGTGTGCCACACGGTGAACCCCCGGCTTTTCCCGGAACAGCTGACTTACATTATCAACCACGCCAAAGACCGGGTTCTGTTCTTTGATGCGACATTCATCCCTCTGGTCGCCGCGCTGCACGAACACCTGTCCGAAGTGCGCCACTTCGTTTTGATGGGGCCACGAAATGAGGACGCCATTGCTCAAATCCCTGGCGTCGCGTTCTATGATGACCTGCTCGAAACTGGCGACGGTGATTTTCAGTGGCCCAGTTTCGATGAAAACACAGCGTCCAGCCTGTGTTACACCTCGGGCACGACGGGCAATCCCAAAGGCGTTCTGTATTCCCATCGTTCCACAGTTCTGCACAGTTTCGGATCGAACACGCGAGATGTCATAGGCTTTTCTGCTATGGATGTCGTGATGCCGGTGGTTCCAATGTTCCATGTCAACGCCTGGGGGTCGCCCTATGCCTGCGCCATGTCGGGTTCACGCATGGTGCTGCCCGGGCCGGGTCTACATGGCGAAGCACTGGTGAATCTGGTCGATACATATGGCGTGACGCTGGCAATGGGGGTTCCGACGATCTGGCAAGGCTTGCTGGCACATGCCGAGAAGTCAGGTAGCAAACTGGCCAGCTTGAAACGCACTGTGATTGGCGGTGCTGCGTGCCCGCCCTCGATGATCGAAACTTTCCGCGAGACCTATGGCGTCGATACGGTTCACGCCTGGGGCATGAGCGAGATGAGTCCCCTGGGAAGCACGAACAACCCACTGGCCAAACATCTGGACCTTCCGCCTGAGGAACAATACAAGCTGCGCGAAAGCCAGGGTCGTCCACCCTATGGGGTCGAGTTGAAAATCGTCGATGATGACGGCAATGATCTGCCCCATGACGGCGTCACGCAGGGCGATCTGCTGGTGCGCGGGCATTGGGTGTTGGACAGCTATTTTCAGATGCAGGATGAAGACCTGCTGCAGGACGGCTGGTTCGCGACTGGAGATGTCGCAACGTTGGACCCGGACGGATACATGACAATCCGCGACCGGTCCAAGGACATCATCAAATCCGGGGGCGAGTGGATCAGCTCGGTCGAGCTTGAAAACATCGCCGTCGCGCACCCGCAGCTTGCCAGTGCAGCCGTTGTTGGTGTGCCGCATCCCAAATGGGACGAACGCCCCTTGTTGGTGGCCGTCAAAGCCGAAGGCGCGGACCCAACCGAAGAGGAGTTGCTAGCTTTCTTCGAAGGTAAAATCGCCAAATGGCAGGTGCCCGATAAGGTAGTCTTTGTGGATGCATTGCCACTGAACGCGACCGGCAAGGTCCTAAAGCGCAACCTGCGGGCAGACTTCGAGAGTGCCTTGATGGGCTAAGCGCCTGATATTGTTGAAAATGGCTCCGGCGGTAGGGATCGAACCTACGACCAATTGATTAACAGTCAACTGCTCTACCGCTGAGCTACGCCGGAACGGTTCGCGCCGTATAGCAACCTGTTTCTACGGCGTCCAGTGGGGGGCAGAATTTTTTTCGTTAAAATGACATCAATCCGAATAGTACCAAATTTGGCGCCGTATGAGGGTCTTGATATCAGGGAATTTTGGCTCCGGCGGTAGGGATCGAACCTACGACCAATTGATTAACAGTCAACTGCTCTACCGCTGAGCTACGCCGGAACTGAGGGGCGTATAACAACCCGTTTTTTGCCCGTCCAGAGGGGAACTGCATCAAACGGAAAAAAAGTTCTGCGTGTTCATGCTGACCTTGAAAACATGGCATCGACTGAAAGTGCGTCGGAAGTGTAAACTTGAGATTTACCATAAAGATCAACTAGATGTGCGAACACATTGCGTTCAGCCGCGGGCAAAAGCGTGGCTGGCGTGTCGGTATAGATGCGCTCAGCAAGTTGGCGGGCGTTTCCGGGCTGCTCCTCCAGCGCCGCCAGTATCTGCGCCTCGCGGGACAGCCGGTGAGTGATCAGCCAATCCAACCTTTCAGAAGGGTTGGTGATCTCCGCACCGTGACCCGCGTGAAACACGGCCCAATCCCGCGCACGCAACCTGTGGCACGCTCGCATAAAGTCTGTCAGGTCCCCATCCGGTGGAGAAACCAGCGAGCTGGCCCATCCCATGACATGATCGGCAGTAAAGCAAACATCACCCCAGCCCAAAGCGATATGATTGCCCAAGTGACCAGGCGTATGGATGACCTCAAGCTGCCAGTCATCGCCTTCGATCATCTCTCCATCTGCCACCTCGAAATCCGGGCGGAATGCGGTGTCGATTCCTTCGCCACCTCCGGCCAGACCCTGCCGCGCCAGTTGTGTCATCACTGCGCTGCGTCCGGCCTGCGGTCCGCCAAAGGCCAGAATTGGCGCGCCGGTGCGTGCTGCCAATGGTGCCGCAAGCGGCGAGTGGTCCAGATGGCTGTGCGTGACGATAATATGGCTGATCCGTTGCTCCGGCTGCACCGCATCCAGAATCGCTTCAAGATGAGCATCGCTCAAAGGACCGGGATCAATGACCGCCAAATCACGTTCTCCCAAAAGGTACGTGTTCGTACCGCGATAAGTCATCGGGGACGGATTCGGGGCCAGTATCCGCCGCAGCCCGGGTTGTAAGTCCACCGCCTGACCGGGGGGCGGGTTGAAATCGTCGGGCGCCTGCATTCTGAGCTCTTTCTCTCGGCGGATCAGCCCGTTAGGTTTAGCGCATGTTCAGTCGATGGCTCAAACAATATATGCCGCGCAGCCTGTATGCCCGGGCCGCACTAATTCTGGTTCTTCCAGTTGTCGTGCTGCTGTTGGTGGTGGGGATTGCCTTTTTGCAAAAGCATCTCGAGGACGTCACCGCGCAGATGACCAAGACCGCCACGCGCGAAGTGACGTTGGTGCTGGAAACCATGAAAAAGGCCGAGACCCAACAGCAGGCGCTGGCAGCGATACGCCTGGATTTGTCGGTGCTTGATATGAAAGCCCGTTTTGTTGACGGCGACGAAGACCCGATGACGGACAGGCGTCGGTGGTACGATTTTATCGCACCACAGGTCGAATCCCATTTGCGTGCGGGGCTGCCCGATCTGGCCGCCGTCGCTTTGCCTTCGGGTGATGAAGCTCGGTTGTACCTTGAAACCGATCTGGGGCTGCTTCAGCTGACGATAGATCGCCGCCGCCTGTCGCCCACGGCGCCGCATCAGTTGATTGTGACCATGATGTTCTTTGCCGTTGTGATGACGACGATCTCATTCCTCTATATGCGCAATCAGCTGCGGCCTATTACCCGCCTTTCTGACGCTGCGCAGGCCTTTGGTCGGGGCAGGGTAGTGCCATATACGCCGGGGGGCGCAATAGAAGTGCGCGCTGCTGGCAGTGCGTTTCTGGAAATGAGGGCTAGAATCGAGCGACAGATGGAACAGCGTACTATGATGCTGTCGGGCGTAAGCCACGACCTAAGAACACCGCTGACGCGCCTGAAGCTGGGACTTTCCATGTTGCCCGAGGATGAGGCGGCACCGCTGAAACAGGACGTGGACGAAATGCAATTGCTGCTGGATGCGTTCCTTGATTTCTCACGTGGTGTCGCCGAGGGGCCAGCCGAGGCAATCGAACCAGCAGTGTTGTTGCGTCAGATCGTCGAAGACGCGCGACGGGCAGGTCATCAGGCCGAATTGGTCTCAGTCGAAGGTGACGGCACGGCGATGCTGCGCCCTATGGCCATTCGCCGCGCGGTCGAAAATTTGATTGGCAATGCGGTGCGATACGGCAACCGGGCCGAGGTCAGCCTGTCCCTGACGCCCAAAACCACGCGCATCCGGGTCGAAGATGACGGACCAGGCATTCCGGTAGAGCAGCGCACTGAGGCTGTAAAACCGTTCTCGCGTCTTGATCCCGCACGCAACCAGAATCAGGGCAGTGGCGTTGGTCTTGGGTTGGCGATTGTCGCGGATATTGCCCGCGCACATGGCGGTGTTCTGCGGCTTGGTAAAAGTGAAAGGCTGGGCGGTCTTTGCGCAGATATCATTGTTGGGCGATGATTTTGGTAGGACCGGAATTCATGATTTGTGTCGCAGCCACAAGCGGCGCGCAAGATTTTCTTTGGTCTAAAGCACCGATCACCCCGTACAACCTTTAGAATGGGAGGAAGTCATGACCAATAGTTTCGACGTTAAATCATCGTGGGTATCGGTAATGGATGAAACGAAAAACCCACTAAAAAAATACTCTCTATCCACAGCACACATGCTGATGCAGATGTTGGCATGGATGTGGAGCGCAATCTTCTCGCTGATGGTTGGTAGCTATTTTGTTTTCGGTGTAACCGCATTGGGCCATTTGCTGCTGATCGGCGGGTTGTTTGTCACTTTGGCAGTTTTTCAAAAGGCTGAAGCGACAGATCCTGAAGCGTAAAGTTACCTCCTCATATTAGACCGAACGGCTTTACCCGGGGTTTTTTGGTCCAATTCTTGACCCGCTCCGTATCGCCTTCACTACCCCAACTGCCTCCCGCGTTGTTTGTAACGGTTTCCCACCGAACAACGCGGTTTTTTTGGAGCGGGAACGAGTGGCTACCCTGGTGCCCAATGGGGTGTAACTCCCCCATTAGACTTAAGGCGCATTTCTATCGTAACGTTACAGAACGTCTTTTGCGGCAAAGGTTTAGGTATGGACAACACTGTATTGTATTTCTTGGTTGGTATATTTGTCGTCGGGCTCGTGACGCTTGGATATTACTCAAAAAGCAGTGGCGCATTGATCTCGATTGTCATCGTAGTTGGTGTTTTGGGTGCGATGGTCGGATACTTTGGTGGATACTTCGGAGAACCTCCAAAGTAAGCTTGGGCTTCATTTGGCGGTTCTGCTGTTGCGCTTTGTCTTTGAAAGCTCTTTACAAACAAAAAACGGCACAAAAAAAACCAGCTTCGCGGTCCGAGTGAGCGGAGGGGTCGCGAAGCCGGTTAATTTCCTCCTACTGGGTGCTGGTCGGAGGCTGGGATGCACATGTATGGGACGTGCAAGATCATAAAAACATGAATTTACAAGTTTCACTAAATGGAAATGGGATAGCCAAAAACCCATTCGAATAGGTGATGTATCCAAATGTATAGTATGCGGATGTGTCAGTTCTCTTGAATGTACCAAATGGCACTTCCGCTTGAGCGGGGACTCCGAACTCTAGGGGTTTGAATAAGGCTCAGAGTTACTGGGCAATCCTGCAGATTTAGAAGAATGCATCTTATGTTTGAGCAGGACAGTAGAAACACCATGCATTGCTGGTCTGGCAAGCATCTGTAACTGATAACAATGAACAAGTAGACGGTGGTAGGCCCGGCAGGACTTGAACCCGCAACCAAAGCGTTATGAGCGCTCTGCTCTAACCAATTGAGCTACAGGCCCGCCTGAGCGCTTTGAGTACCATGGTGAACAGCCGCGTCAAGCCTGACCGTTGCAACAAGTCGCACAATCGAATAACCCGCGCGGGAACCATTCATAAGGGGCTGGCCATGACCACGGGCAAGAACGGAATCACCTATGCCGATGCAGGCGTTGATATTGATGCGGGGAATGCCCTTGTCGACCGGATCAAGCCGGCCGCAAAACGCACCAACCGCTCGGGCGTGATGAGCGGGCTGGGCGGATTTGGCGCTCTGTTCGATCTGAAGGCCGCTGGGTACCAGGACCCGATTCTGGTTGGGGCGACCGACGGAGTGGGCACCAAGCTGCGCATTGCCATTGATACCGGTGTTGTCGACGGCGTGGGCATCGACCTAGTCGCCATGTGCGTCAACGACCTGATCTGTCAGGGTGCTGAGCCGCTGTTTTTCCTGGATTACTTTGCGACCGGTAAACTGGATACCGACACAGCCGCACGGATTATCGAAGGCATTGCTGAAGGCTGTGTTCAATCTGGATGCGCTTTGATCGGCGGTGAAACCGCGGAAATGCCAGGCATGTACCCGGATGGCGATTTCGATCTGGCCGGGTTCTCGGTCGGTGCGATGGAGCGCGATGCGCATCTGCCGGCCGGCGTTCAGGACGGCGACGTGCTTTTGGGGCTGGCGTCGAACGGTGTGCATTCCAACGGCTACTCGCTGGTTCGGAAACTTGTCGAAATTTCGGGCCTTGACTGGGATGCAGCATCCCCGTTCAGCGACGGTTCTCTGGGTGAGGCGCTGCTGACCCCAACGCGTCTGTATGTGAAACCTGCGTTGCAGGCGATCCGGGCAGGGGGCGTTCATGCACTGGCTCATATCACTGGCGGTGGCCTGACCGAAAACCTGCCGCGCGTGTTGCCCGAGGGGCTGGGCGCCGAGATTGACCTGAATGCTTGGGACCTGCCGCCTGTATTCCGCTGGATGGCCGAAACCGGTGGGATCGTCGAGGCCGAGATGCTGAAAACCTTCAACTGCGGCATTGGCATGATCGTCGCGTGTGAAGCGGATCGCGCAGATGATCTGGCGGCGTTGCTGGCCGACGCGGGCGAAACGGTTGCGCGGATCGGCACTGTGACCGGGACAGTGGGCATGGCCTATTCGGGCACCCTGTTGTGAGCCATAAGCGCGTCGCAATTCTGATCTCTGGTGGGGGGTCGAACATGGTGTCGCTGGTCGACAGCATGACCGGCGATCACCCTGCGCGGCCCAGCCTGGTTCTGTCCAATGATGCGAGCGCGGGTGGGCTGACAAAGGCGGCAGAGCGTGGCATTCCAACCGCGTCGGTGGATCACAGACCGTTCAAGGGTGACCGCGCCGCGTTTGAGGCCGAGTTGCTGAAACCGCTGGAAGAGGCGCAACCCGATATCGTTTGCCTTGCAGGGTTCATGCGCGTTCTGACCGGTGATTTCGTTTCGCGCTTTCAGGGGCGGATGCTGAATATCCACCCTTCGCTTCTGCCGAAATACAAGGGTCTCAATACCCACGCGCGCGCTATTGAAGCCGGGGATGCCGAACATGGATGTTCGGTCCACGAAGTCACCGCAGCTTTGGATGACGGACCGATCCTTGGGCAGGCGCGAGTGGATATTGAACCGGGTGATACGTCCGAGGCATTGGCCGCCCGGGTGCTGGTGTGGGAACACAAACTCTACCCCGCAGTGTTGCGCCGTTACGCCAGTGGGGATCGGACTCCGGTGTTGCTGCCCTGAACGTCTCAGGGTGATTTACACGCGCGTCAAATTCATCCTATGGTCCGCAATACGGCTGGGTACGGAATGAAACAGACAATCAGCCGCACAGAACAAGAGCAAGAACAGTACCGCGCATGAAAACCCTGACGACGACGCAAGAGCTGGCCGATTTCTGCAAGGCCGCGGCGGATTATGACTATGTCACCGTAGATACCGAGTTTCTGCGCGAACGGACTTACTATTCAAAACTCTGTTTGGTGCAGCTTGCGGTTCCATCTGATGATGAAGGCAGCGCCGTTCTGGTGGACCCATTGGCTGATGGCCTGTCTCTGGACCCGCTTTATGACCTGTTTCGCGATGAAAACGTGGTCAAAGTGTTCCACGCCGCGCGACAGGATCTTGAGATTTTCTGGGTCGAGGCGTCCGTATTCCCGCAACCTCTGTTCGACACCCAGGTCGCCGCGATGGTCTGTGGCTTTGGTGAGCAGGTGGGATACGAGACTTTGGTGCGCAAGATCTGCAAGGAAGGCGTCGACAAAACCTCACGTTTTACCGATTGGTCACGTCGGCCACTGACAGATGCGCAAAAGACCTACGCCTTGGCAGATGTTACGCATTTACGCCAGATCTACGAATATCTGGCGGCCCAGTTGAACAAGTCGCAGCGTAGTCATTGGGTATCCGAAGAGTTGCGCACCCTGACGCAGCCCGGAACCTACGATATCCGTCCCCAAGATGCATGGAAGCGGGTGAAAACCCGGACGAATTCGGCCAAGTTCCTGGCTGTCGTGCGCGAGCTAGCGCAGTTTCGCGAAGCTTATGCGCAGGAAAACAATGTTCCACGCAGCCGTGTGTTCAAAGATGACGCGCTTATCGAGCTTGCCTCGACCAAGCCGAAAACGCCATCGGATCTTGGCGGTTCGCGCTTGCTGCTGCGTGAGGCGCGCAAAGGCGCGATTGCCGATGGTATTCTGGCGTCGGTGAAACGGGGGGTAAACTGCCCTGCCGATCAATTGCCGCAGGTCGATAACAGCCGTGACAAGCTAAAGATCAACCCGGCGCTTGCCGATCTGCTGCGCGTGTTGCTCAAGTCCAAAACCGAAAGCTCGGGCGTGGCGGCTAAGCTGATCGCAACCAGTTCTGAACTGGACCAGTTGGCTGCGGGCGAGCGCAAGCTGCCTTCGATGTCAGGCTGGCGTTTTGAGGTGTTTGGCGAAGATGCCCTGAAACTGTGTGACGGCAAGATCGCTCTGGCCGCCAAGGGGCAATCCGTACAAGTCGTGTCGCTTTAGCGGCGTTTAGCGCCGCCTGGATTCCAATGTATTCTGTTCGCCGCGAACGCGAACCAGACGGATGTTTCTCAGATCGTCTCGGCCAACCGTTGTGGCATCATTGACCTCACGCGATCTTTCGGAGCCCAGATTGGTCGCGTAGCTTGGGTAGCTGACTTCGAACGTGTATTCCAGAATGCCGTTCTTTTCGTTCTCTTCGCTTTCCACGCGGACAAGGCGCGCATTATAGGCGCCCTGTCTTGAGGCCGTACCTTTGACATAGATGATTGCCCCGGTAGACGTGGGGTCGATGCGTAGCTCATCTACCTTGGTTATGGCAAAGCCGATCACTTCCTTTTCAGGTCGCGAAAACAGACCCGGGCCGTCACGCCCTTGGGGCACCAGAGCATCAGCTTCGTTTACGGATACTTCAGTAGGGGCGGGCGTACTGGACCCGAACCAATTGGTCGGGTTCACGCGCGACTCGCTCCAGCCGCTGCAGGCGGCCAGTGCCAGAGTGCTGACCAATAGAAGAGGTGTTGATTTTTTCATGGTCCCAAAGCCCAGAGAAGTATTTTCAGCAATGGGTTATCGTAAATTCCAAAGATTGAAAACCCACACCGGGGCTGGACAGGTGCCCAACAGAGGCATAGGTCACAAATGTGATCGCAACAAAAAGGACCGCTGCGAAATGGCAACGCCCGCCTTTGAGGAAATCGTCGAGGATTTTGAGTTTCTGGATGACTGGGAAGACCGGTATCGCCACGTCATCGATCAGGGCAAGGCTATGGAGCCGCTGGAGGATGCGCTAAAAGTTCCAGCCACCAAGGTGCATGGCTGCGCCAGTCAGGTGTGGTTACATCCCGTGATCGACGGCGGCGTTTTTCGGTTCGACGGCGACAGCGACGCGCTGATCGTGCGGGGGCTGATCGCGGTGTTGCGGTCTTTGTACAATGGCCTGCCTGTTGGCGAAGTCCCAAAGGTCGACTCGGGCGGCGAGTTGGCGCGCCTTGGGCTGAACGATCACCTGTCCGCACAACGCTCTAACGGTTTGCGGTCGATGATCGAGCGTATCCGCGAAGTCGCACAGGAAAACGCCTGACGATTAGGCCGTCGGCTTGCGGGCGGCCCACTCGGTCAGGGTGGTTTCCAGATCCCCATAGCCGGTGAAGCGGCGTTCGAACGTCAAACCCATCCGTTCGGCGCATTCCTGTGCGCGGGCAGTCAGGTCAGGGTCGTCTGTCTGGGCTTGATAGACAAGCTTGGTATAGTTCCCGAAATACATGTCCCGCAGCTGGGGGTGGCGGTCCAGACCCAGCGGTTTCCACACAAAGGCATCGAACTGGCGGGCCAGAAAATCCGTCAGGTAGAAGGCTGTTGTTTCATCATCGCCATGGTCTTCAAAGACTTGATTTCCTTCAAAAAAGGAATAGCAATGCGGGCCTTTGATCATCTCGATGCCCATCTCTTTGCAGGCCTTCTGCAATAGGCCGCCGGTGCCACAATCGGCATAGACGACGAAGATCTGGTCAAAGTTACCGCGGTGCTTGGCAACAGCTTCTTCCACAGCCTGCGTAATCCGTTCGGGGTGGACGTGCAGGATGGCGGGCAAGCAAGTCAGGGTCATATGAGCCCAGCCGTTGCGCTTTTTCAGATGCAGGATTTCGCGCGCCAGTGCACCGCATGCCAACAGCAGTATGCCGCCTTGCCGAGTGTCTTCGGTATAGCCTTTTGTCGTCAGGCTTGCGTCATCCGGTGTGTTGTTCTGCTGCATCGTCAATTCCCTGAAGGATTGCAGCATCAAAGAATGAATGCCGGATCAAGGCAAGCCCGCTTCCGACATCCCGTGTCAGGCCACCGACGCACGCGTTTCAAAAGATTGAAGCGACGGGCGGGCAGGGGGACCATAAGCGGTGATCCCGTGGCTGGCCAGGTTGGGAAACAGCGACAGAATCTCTTGCCGTGTTTCACGCTCAAAACTGTTCCACGCCTGGATTCCGGGGTGAAAGCTCTCGCTCAGGCAACCTTCGCCCCAGATCAGTTCATGCTGATCGAACATCAGGTGATAATAGGTCACAAGACCGCCGGGCTTCATTACGATATCGCGGCCATTCACCAAGTGCTTGGCAGGCGCCAGCGCCTCGGCGTGGCCCGTATGCAGCTCGACCCGCCAGTCGCTGATCAGCATCCTGTGCTGTTGTGAGACCAAGAGATCGCGATCATTGCCAAGCGCACCCGCCTTGATCAACACAGGCGTAAACACCCCCGAGGCGCGCGCGGTTTGCGACCCGACCCAGCGCAGCGTTTGCAACCCATGATCCAGCGTTGGAATCCTGTCGCCCACGCGCAGGTTCTCGACCTTGACCAGACCGCGATCTGTCTTGATCAAAGTGCCGGTCGTGAAACATCTGGCGATGTCCCATTCTTGTCGATTCGAGTTTAGTCCCGACGCATCATCGGTTCTGACACTGTTCAAAGTAATAGATCTAATGCCTTGGTCTTCTAGTGCGGCCTGATCCGTATTGTTTGAAAATTCAGGCACCAGAAAGGTGTTGCCGAATACATCTTGGGCAATAACAGCGGTTATGTTGGCTGTGGTGCCGTCGACATATGTGATCGTGGCATTATATTCGACGGCCGCGTCAAATTCAGTTTGTTGACCGTCGATTGTGAAATCATCGAGGTCGACAGTCCCATCATTTTGGTAGGTTTGGCCCGGATTTCCGACAGGGCTCCATACAACCGCATTGTTTAGAAGGGGATCGCCGGGTCCGCCAAAAGTTTGCCCGACAAGGGCGTCTGCGTTTTCTGCTGTATTGTTGCCCTCAGTGGGGTCAATGATACTAAGTTGGCCAAGAAAAATAGCATTAAACGTCGTAGGCATAACACACCCAATATGTACTCGTTAACAACACGTGCGTTACAACAGATTCGCACAATCACAATTGACAGGTAATAAAACCTGTACTGCTTATCAAGCAGTTGAAGACAAAAAAGCCGCCCCGGAAAGGGCGGCCTTGATCATTTCCGTGTTACCTGGATCAACTGGCCAGTTGGTTGTGCTTGCGGGACACAAAGTCTTTGGCAGTTTCCACCGCTACCGCCGCGTCACGGCAATAGGCATCTGCGCCGATGGCCTTGCCGAATTCCTCGTTCAGAGGGGCGCCGCCAACCAGTACGATGTAATCTTCACGCCGTCCCTGTTCGATCAGCGTGTCGATGACCACTTTCATGTAGGGCATCGTAGTGGTCAACAGGGCCGACATGCCGAGAATGTCTGGCTGTTCGGAATCCAGGGCTTCCAAGTAGTTTTCGACCGGGTTGTTGATGCCGATATCCACGACCTCAAAACCGGCCCCTTCCATCATCATCGACACCAGGTTTTTGCCGATATCATGGATGTCGCCTTTGACGGTCCCGATCACCATCTTGCCGACACGCGGTGCGCCGGTTTCGGCGAGAAGCGGCTTGAGGATCGTCATCCCACCCTTCATCGCGTTGGCGGCCAGCAAAACCTCGGGCACGAACAGGATGCCGTCGCGGAAATCGTGACCCACGATGGTCATGCCACCGACCAATGCTTTGGTCAGGATGTCATATGGTGTCCATCCGCGTTCAAGCAGGATGTTCACAGCTTCCTCGATCTCTTCTTTCAGGCCGTCATAAAGATCGTCGAACATCTGTTCGACAAGTTCGTCGTCGTTGAGTTCGGACAGGACGATGTCTTCTTCATCGGACATGGGGCATTTCCCTGTGCTGGGCGGGCCATCGGCCCGTGGTGGCATTTTTTCCGTTTTGGCCATTTCGTCGCAGTTAGACTGTTACGATTGCGACCTTGGCGGTTCCGGGACCGACCTATACGTCAAATTGTTTGCGATCACGATGGAATTATCTGCAACAACATCCTGCAATCTGTTCACAAACGGGGAAAAACCAGGCGCCCAGGATCGGAGGCGAATAGGGCGGTTCGCGCAGTTTTCCTTGTCGCATGGCGATTCAGGGTTTATTGATTCTTAGGTGAGAACGTAACGGGAACAAATATGCCTGCACTCAACATAAAGGCCCGCGGCGTGGCCAGTAATGACTCAGGCAGATTCGAACGCTTTTCGACCGAGACCTGCGACGATGGCTGGGAGATGGAAGAAGAGCTTCCCCAGCTCAGAACCGAGGTCCGGGAAGAGGTTGCGCGCAGTGTGGTCACCTACAACCGATCGCCCGATCTGCCGTTCGACCGCTCAATCAACCCGTATCGGGGATGCGAGCATGGGTGCGTGTACTGTTTTGCCCGCCCGACACATGCATATCTGGGGTTGTCACCGGGATTGGATTTTGAAACCCGGTTGATTGCGCGGCCTAACGCGGCCGAGGTTCTGAGGAAAGAACTGTCCTCGGCCCGGTACAAAGTGGCGACCATTGCGATGGGGACAAACACCGACCCGTATCAGCCGGTTGAGAAACACCACCAAATCACACGGGCTTGCCTGCAGGTCTTGCAAGAGTTCCAGCACCCGGTCGCAATCGTGACCAAAGGTGCGATGGTCGAGCGGGACTTGGATATTCTTGCCCCTATGGCGCAGGTTGGGCTGGTTCGGGTCGGCATTTCGTTGACAACTTTGGACCCAGGCTTGTCTCGACGGATGGAACCACGCGCGCCATCCCCTGTGCGACGGTTGGCAACGATCCGACGGCTGACCGATGCAGGCGTGCCAGTGCGCGTCATGACATCCCCCTTGATACCGGGTCTGACGGATCATGAATTGGAAACCATGCTGGAAGCCGGGCAAGACGCGGGCGCCGATTCCGCAACCTGGATCATGCTGCGCCTTCCGCGCGAAGTTTCTGAGCTGTGGCAATCCTGGTTGCAGCAGCATGAGCCGGCGCGGGCCGAAAAAGTCATGTCCAAACTGCGCGAAATGCACGGTGGTCGTGACTATGACCCGCGCTGGGGGCACCGCATGCGAGGTGAGGGAGAGTATGCCGGGCTGGTGGCCAAGCGGTTCAAGCTCGCGGCCAAACGTTTGGGGCTGGCCACTAAAACACCGCCGCTCCGATGTGATCTGTTTTCAAGGCCCGCGCAGGCCGGGGATCAACTGACGTTATTCTAAAACAAAAAACGCCCCGGACAGGGGTCCGAGGCGTTTCGAAATTGTAACCGGCAATCAACGGTTTTCGATGTCCACGTAATCGCGGGTCGTTTCGCCGAGATACAGCTGACGAGGACGGCCGATCTTGTTCTGAGGATCAGCGATCATCTCTTTCCACTGGCTGACCCAGCCAACAGTGCGCGACAGTGCGAAGATCGGTGTGAACATTGAAGTGGGGAAACCCATCGCCTCTAGGATGATGCCCGAGTAGAAGTCCACGTTCGGGAACAATTTCTTGTCGGAAAAATACGGATCTTCCAGCGCTTGCTTTTCCAGTGCCTTGGCAACCTGCAGTTTCGGATTGTCTTCGATGCCCAGCAGATCCAGTACTTCGTCTGCGGACTGCTTCATAACTTTCGCGCGCGGGTCGAAGTTTTTGTAGACCCGGTGGCCAAAGCCCATCAGGCGGAACGGATCGTTCTTGTCCTTGGCTCGTGCGATGTATTCGGGGATGCGATCGACGGAACCGATCTCTTCCAACATCTCCAGACACGCCTGGTTGGCACCGCCGTGGGAAGGGCCCCAAAGGCAAGCAACACCAGCCGCGATGCACGCGAACGGGTTTGCGCCCGATGACGAGGCAAGACGCACGGTCGAGGTCGACGCGTTTTGTTCGTGATCCGCGTGCAAAGTCAGGATCCGGTCCATCGCACGGCTAAGGATCGGGTTTACCTCATATTCTTCGGCGGGAACTGCAAAGCACATGCGCAGGAAATTGGACGCATAGTCCAGATCGTTACGCGGATAAACGAAGGGCTGGCCGATGTGGTACTTATAGGCCCATGCGGCGATCGTCGGCATCTTGGCGATCAGACGATGCGAGGCGACCTCGCGCTGATGCGGATCAGATACGTCGGTCGAGTCGTGATAGAACGCCGACATTGCACCAACGACACCCACCATAATCGCCATCGGATGCGCATCCCGACGGAAGCCACGATAGAAATACTGCATCTGTTCGTGCAGCATGGTGTGGCGCGTGATGGTGGTTTCAAACTGCTCAAGGTCTTTGGCTTGCGGCAGCTCTCCGTACAGCAGCAGATAGCAGACTTCTAGGAAATGCGATTTTCCGGCCAGCTGGTCGATCGGATAGCCACGGTGCAGCAGCTCGCCTTTTTCGCCATCGATGTAGGTGATTGTGCTGTCACAGCTTGCGGTCGACGTAAAACCGGGGTCGTAGGTGAACACTCCGGCATCGCTGTACAGCTTGCGGATGTCGATGACGTCAGGTCCAGCGGTCGGAGAATGAACCGGCAACTCGTACGTTTCACCATGGACTGTCAGAGTGGCTGTTTTATTGCTGTCGGTCATAGTGTCCCTTCCTCATTCTTACGCATGTCGAATCGCTGTCCGACCTTGCGGGCAACGGCTGCGCGCGGGCGCGCAGTCCGGGTGTTAGCGGAGCAGCGTTACCCAAATATGAAGATTGGGTTTACGTCGCTGCGTCAGAAAGCCGGGCCAGGGTTTCTTCCTTCCCCAGCACAAGCATCATGTCAAAAACTGAAGGCGTCACTGCCCGACCTGCCAACACGGCCCGCAACGGGCCCGCCAGTTTGCCGAACTTAACCTCTTTCGCTTCTGCAAACGAATTTAGGGTTTGCTCCAGTTCGTTTCGCGTCCAGCTAGCATTTTGCACGTGCGGCGTCAATTCACTCAGTATACCATCGGATACTGAGGCCAGCACTTTCGCAGCCTTTTCATCGGGTTCAATTGGCCGTGATGCCAATACAAAGTGAGCTTTTTCAAGAAGTTCCGGGAACATCCGCGCGCGATCCTTGAGGCAATACATCGCACGTTCCAAATCACCAGATTGTGTTTCCGTGAGGTCAGGCAAATTCGCCGCCGCCAGATAGGCCTCGATCTCTTGCCGCAATGCAGCATCATCCGCGATGGCGATGTGCTGTCCACACAGATTTTCCAGCTTTTTCAGGTCGAAACGGGCAGGGCTTTTGCCGATTCCGGCAAGATCGAACCACTCTTTGGCCTGTGCGTCCGAAAAGAACTCGTCATCACCGTGGCTCCAGCCCAGGCGCGCCAAATAGTTGCGCATGCCAGCCGCGGGGTAACCCATGGCCTGATATTCCTGCGCGCCCAAAGCACCATGGCGTTTGGACAGCTTTTTACCATCCGGCCCGTGGATCAGAGGGATATGCGCCCATACTGGAACGTCCCAGCCCATCGCCTCATAGATCATCATCTGCCGCGCGGCGTTGTTCAGGTGGTCGTCGCCACGGATTACATGGGTCACGCCCATGTCGTGATCGTCGACCACAACTGCAAGCATGTAGACCGGAGTGCCGTCCGACCGCAGCAGGATCATGTCGTCCAACTGATCGTTGCGAATGGTCACGTCACCCTGAACCTGATCGCGGATAACTGTGGAGCCATCCTGCGGGGCCTTGATGCGGATCGCAAACGAAGCGTCCGGATGGGAGGACGTATCTGCATCGCGCCAAGGACTGCGGAACAGGGTCGATTTCCCCTCGGCCCGCGCTTGTTCGCGAAATGCCGTGATCTCTTCCTGCGTTGAAAAGCACTTGTACGCTTTGCCCTCGGCCAGCAACTGATGTGCTACCTCGGCGTGACGCGCGGCACCGTCGAACTGGCTGATCACATCGCCGTCGTGATCCAGGCCCAGCCACTCCATGCCTTGCAGGATCGCAGTCGTTGCTTCTGGGGTCGAACGCTCGCGGTCGGTGTCTTCGATCCGCAACAGGAACTTGCCGCCACGGCCGCGGGCATAGAGCCAATTGAACAGCGCCGTACGGGCGCCGCCGATATGCAGGAAACCGGTTGGGGACGGAGCGAAACGAGTGACGACCTGATCGGACATTGTGTGGATTAACCTTTTGGTAACCGTGTCGGGCATAGATTGGCGCCTGTCTAACGAGCCGGAAGGACGGGGGCAACCATGCGTGTTCTGGCACGGGTCGAGGCCGCATTGCTGAACCAGACAGGGTATTTGTTTCAGTGGTCTCCGGTGTGTCTGGCAGTCGGTATTGGTCTGTATTTCAGCCTGCGGTTTGAACCGGGCTGGATGGTTTACGAAAGCCTCGTGGCCGTGATTGCCATTTGCCTGGGCGTGGCGCGCAGGCTGCCGTCTGGCTGGGCTACGTTGACAACAGGGGGGGCGCTGATCGCTGCCGGCTTCATCCTGGCAGGTGCGCGCGCCCATACGGTAGCAGAGCCGGTCCTGTCATGGCGCTATTACGGTCCGGTCGAGGGGCGGGTCGTAGCCATGGATCGCTCTGCGTCGGATGCGCTGCGGATTACGCTGGATCGGGTGCGCATAGGGGATGTACCCGGTGACCGGCGGCCTCAGCGCGTCCGGCTTTCCTTGCACGGAGGCGCACGGTCGCTTGTGCCCGGCCAAAGGATCATGACCACTGCCCATTTGTCGCCCCCGCAAGGCCCGGTGGAACCGGGTGGGTTCGACTTTCGGCGTCACGCGTGGTTTCAACGGCTGGGGGCCGTGGGATACACCCGTGTCCCGGTGCTGATCGCTGCGCCCCCGCAGCCCGAAGGCATCCGCATTACAGCATGGCGAATGGCGATTTCCCACCATGTCCGCACGATCCTGCCGGGTGAGATCGGCGGGTTTGCGGCCGCTGTCACAACGGGTGATCGCAGCGGTATGGGGCAAGAAACTCTAAAGTCACTGCGCGCATCGAACCTGGCGCATCTGTTGGCAATTTCGGGCCTGCACATGGGCTTGCTGACCGGGTTCGTCTATTTGATGTGCAGGCTTTTGTTCTCGACCATTCCTGCGCTGGCCCTCAGATTGCCTGTGCGCAAAATGGCGGCTGTATGTGCGATGGTCGCGGCCACGATCTACTTGTTGCTGTCTGGTGGAAACGTCGCCACGGAACGCGCCTTTGTCATGGCAAGTGTCATGCTGATGGCCATATTGATCGACAGACGCGCGATTTCCCTACGGGCCGTTGCGGTCGCCGCACTTATCGTACTCATTCTGCGCCCCGAATCCTTGCTTAGCCCGGGGTTTCAAATGTCATTTGCCGCAACGACAGCGCTTGTGGCGGTGTTCGGAGCGTTGCGTGACATTGGACCGATACCGGGGCCAAAGTGGCTGAAACCTGTTGCGGGCCTGCTGATGTCCTCGGCTATCGCGGGGTTTGCAACCGCGCCAATTGGTGCGGCGCACTTCAACACATTGTCTCACTATGGCCTTCTGGCCAACATGCTTTCGGTGCCGGTCATGGGCATGGTTGTCGTCCCCTCGGCCGTGGTGGCAGCACTGCTGTCGCCATTTGGCCTTGAGATGGTGCCGCTGGCAGTGATGGGGCTGGGTTTAGAGTGGATTCTTGCGGTTTCTCAATGGGTATCGGGATTTGACGGCGCGCAAGGATATGTTGTCAGCCCGCCGAACCCTGTCCTGCCGCTAATTGCGCTTGGCGGCCTGTGGCTTGCGCTGTGGCAAGGACGGGCCCGATGGGTTGGAATGGCACCAATGGCCGTGGCGTTGATGCTTTGGGGGCAGGGGAATCGCCCTGAAATTCTAGTTGCGGATAGCGGCGGTCTTGTGGGCGTAATGACCGAACAAGGTCGCGCCTTGAGTAAGGAAAAAGGAAGCGGGTTTGTCGCAACCGTTTGGCTGGAAAATGATGGGGACGGGGCAGATCAGCTGCAGGCGGCCAGCCGTTGGCCGCATGATTCCGGCACCATTCAACGGTATGACTGGCAGGGCAAAGAGGTGTTGCACGTTACAGGCAAACGCGCGGCGCGCGGGTTCAGTGTCTGCAATACCGATCAGATCGTGATTTCTGCAGTGGCGCTGCAACTGTCCGGCGGCTGTGAAGTCTTCGATCCGAAACGGCTGCTGGCAACGGGAAGTCTGTCGCTGTCGGGTGGTAAGATCACAACGTCTAAAGAGGCAATGGGCGATAGGCTCTGGTCCCCGAACACATCCGGGAACCGGGATACCAAGCAGTTTTAGTAGCTGCGGATCAGTCCAACCAGACGACCCTGCACCTTGACCTTATCTTCCGGCAGAACGCGGGTTTCATAGGCGGGGTTCGCAGCCTCAAGCGCGATAGCCTGCCCGCGGCGGAAGAACCGCTTCAATGTGGCTTCCTGATCTTCGACAAGGGCAACAACGATATCGCCGTTATCGGCAACCGAGGTTTCCCGGATTACCACCACGTCGCCATCGTTGATACCCGCGTCGATCATCGAGTCGCCCCGCACTTCCAGCGCGTAGTGCTCTCCTTTTCCGGAAACCATTGTTCCGGGTACCGCGACGCGGTGCGAGACGTGGCTGATCGCTTCGATAGGAACACCGGCGGCGATGCGGCCCATAACGGGCAATTCCATCGCATCCACGGTCACCGGCTCAAAATTCGCGGGGCGGGGGCCGGACGGCTTGTCGCCCTCGATCACACGCGGCTTGAAGGCCACTGTGGGTTCTCCACCCAGACTTTCCGGCAGTTTGACGATTTCGATGGCCCGCGCACGGTGCGCCAGACGCCGAATGAACCCGCGTTCCTCTAGTGCCGTAATCAATCTGTGGATGCCAGATTTGGACCTGAGGTCCAGCGCGGCCTTCATTTCATCGAAACTGGGCGGAACACCGTCCGCCTGAACGCGTTTGTGAATGAATTCCAACAAATCCAACTGCTTCTTGGTCAACATTGCTCACACCTCATCGGTCATGCGTTTTCTTTTGTTCTACGCATGTTCACGTTTTGTGTCAACGGATTTGAGCGGGATTTAGATCGGCAGGTATTGAACCTCATCCCCGGCAGGTCGGGCGGGGTCATGCGGAGTCCGCACCAACAGAGCGTTTGCCTGCGCCAAAACGCTGAGCAGTGAACTGTCCTGATCGGAACATGCGCGAATGCCGGTTTCATCCAGCATAGCCCGCATGTAATGCTCACGCGGACCGTTTTCGCCGAGCGGTTCAGCAAGCCTTGCGGTTCGCAATGGGGGCAGAACCTGTTCGACACCCAACATCCGACGCACCATTGGCAACAGGAAGAGATAGCCACAAACCATTGCACTAACAGGATTTCCGGGCAAACCGACCATTGCCGTTTGTCCCAATCGACCCGCCATCAGGGGTTTGCCGGGACGCATTCGGATCTTGTAGAAAGATTGCTCCATACCCAGCCCGGTTGAGACATCTGACACCAGATCGTAGTCTCCAACCGATGCGCCGCCGATGGTCACCACCAGATCTGCTCCTTCTGCCAGTCCGAAGGCAGTTTCAAGCGATGAGACTGTATCGCGCGCGACCGGAAGGATGCGGACGTGCGCACCAGCGTCTTCCAGCAGTGCTTTCAAGCCAAAGGTATTGGATGCGATGATCTGATCGGGGCCGGGGGTTTCGCCCGGCATCACCAGTTCATCACCGGTGGAGATCAGAGCGACAACAGGTTTTCGAGTCACTGGTATGGTCGCAACATTCATCGCCGCCATCAGCGCGATGTCCTCTGCGCGCAAACGACGGGGGGCCGAGATCTTTGTGCCTGCTTTGAAATCGACGCCCGCAGGTCTGATATTCGTTTTTGGGCCGGGTAGGTCCGCGATTGTGATCAGGTCGCCGCGACGTTCGGTATCTTCTTGTATGACAACGAAATCAGCACCTTCGGGAACCGGGGCACCAGTGAATATGCGCACCGCCTGTCCGGGCCCGACGCAACCGGTGTAGCGGTTGCCGGCTGCCGACTCGCCGATGACCTTGAACATGGCGTGCAGCTCGACCTCGGTCGATTTCAGCGCGTAGCCGTCCATCGAGGACGCTTCAAATGGCGGCTGGTCGCGGGTGGCCTCGACATCTTGTGCGAGAATACGGCCCGCCGCGTCCGACAAAGCAACGGTCTCGCTTGTCAGTGGCGAGACCAGATCAAACAGCAGTGCGCGAGCCTCTTCGACAGTGATCATTTCGCCTCGTAACGCCCTGATTTCCCGCCGTCTTTCAGCAATACACGGATGTCGCCGATTTCCATGGCTTTGTCCACAGCCTTGGTCATGTCATAGACCGTCAAGGCAGCCGTAGAAACGGCGGTCAGCGCCTCCATCTCGACACCGGTCTGGCCCGATGTTTTGACTGTGGCCTGGACCTGCACACCGGGTAAGTCGGGATCCAGCGTCAGTTCGACAGCTACCTTGGTGACCGGGAGCGGGTGACATAAAGGGATCAGATCAGGCGTTTTCTTCGCGCCCATAATGCCTGCAAGGCGTGCCACGCCCAGAACATCACCTTTCTTAGCGCGGCCTTCGGAAATCAGATCAAAGGTGTCCTGCGCCATTTTGATGTATCCAGCCGCCACGGCGACGCGGTCAGTGACTTCCTTGTCCGAGACATCGACCATATGGGCCTGTCCCTGAGCATCAAAATGGGTCAAGGGCATCACATGACTCCGGGGATCAGAGGGCTTGCCAGAAGGTGGCGGGTGGCTGCTGCCACGTCGTCCTGACGCATCAGGCTTTCACCGATCAGGAAGCTGCGCGCGCCGTAGCGAGCGATGTCTGCCAGATCTTCAGGCGTGCTCAGACCACTTTCGCAGACGATCGTCCGGCCCGCAGGTACAAGTTTCGACAGGTGGCGCGTCGTATCAAGAGATGTCTCGAAGGTCTTGAGATTGCGGTTGTTTATCCCAATCAGTGAGCTTTTCAGCTCTGCTGCACGTTCCAGTTCTTCCTGGTCGTGAACTTCGATCAGGACATCCATACCCCAGTCGAATGCAGTTTGTTCCAGTTCGGCGGCTTGGGCGTCTTCTACCGATGCCATGATAATCAGGATGCAATCCGCACCCAAAGCACGCGCCTCGACCACTTGATAGGGGTCGTACATAAAATCCTTGCGCAGCGCCGGAAGCTCGGTGGCAGCCCGGGCTTCGGTCAGGTATTCCTTTGCACCCTGAAAACTGGGCGTGTCGGTCAGCACCGACAAACAGGCAGCGCCGCCTTCCTCATAGGCTTTAGCCAGAGCGGGTGGATCGAAATCCGGGCGGATCAGACCCTTGGACGGGCTGGCTTTCTTGACCTCGGCAATCAGGCCGTACCCCCGACGCGCCGCTGTTCGAAGCGCATCGGCAAATCCGCGAACCTCGGGCGCGTTACGAGCCTCGTTTTCAAGCGTTTCCAGTGACTTCTGCGCTTTGTCTGCCACAACTTCTTCAAGTTTGTAGGCTTTGATCTTGTCCAGAACCGTCTCGGTCATGCGGCCTCCTGCGTAATTCGGGCCAGGGCCGCGATTTTGTCTTTAGCTTTTCCGCTGTCGATGCTTTCCCGCGCCTTGGCAGCGCCGTCTTTCAAGTCATCAGCAGAGCCAGCAACCACAAGGGCCGCGGCGGAATTCAACAACACCGCGTCGCGGTAGGCCGAGGGCGCGCCGTCCAACAAGGCGCGGAATGCGACGGCGTTTTCCTCGGGCGTTCCGCCGATGATATCCTCGAACGGGTGGACCGGCAGCCCTGCGTCTTCGGGATGAAGCTCGACCTCTTTCACAACGCCATCTTCCAGCGCGGCGACCCAGCTTACGCCGGTGATCGTCAACTCATCCGTGCCATCTGATCCGTGCACTAACCAGGCGAGTTCAGCGCCCAGCAGTCCCAAGGTTTCCGCCATTGGGCGGATCAGGTCGCGACTGAACGCACCAGTCAGTTGACGCCGAACACCAGCGGGGTTGGTCAACGGGCCAAGAATGTTGAAAATCGTACGCGTCCCAAGCTCTTGCCGGCTGGGCATGACATGCGCAATCGCAGGATGGTGCATGGGTGCCATCATAAAGCCGATGCCGACTTCTTGCAGAGCCTTTTCAACGGTTTGCGGGCCAACCATAACGTTGATGCCCAGCTGTCCCAAGGCGTCCGCGGCACCTGATTTGGAACTCAGATTTCGGTTGCCGTGTTTGGCGACAGTGACACCCGCGCCAGCCACAACAAACGCCGTGGCGGTTGAAATGTTCAGAGTGCCTTTACCGTCGCCACCGGTGCCGACGATATCCATCGCACCTGCCGGAGCTTTGACCGCATTGCATTTCGCGCGCATCACGGCGGCAGCGGCTGCATATTCGTCTACCGTTTCACCACGTGTGCGCATCGCCATCAGCAGGCCGCCAATCTGGCTGGGTGTGGCTTCGCCATCAAACAGGATGCTAAACGCTTGTTCAGCCTCGGCACGCGTTAAGGGTCGATCGGCAGCGGCTCCGATCAATGGCTTCAGAGCGTCGCTCATGCAGGAACTTTCATCTCGGACAGGAAATTCTTGAGCAGAGCGTGGCCATGCTCGGAGGCGATTGATTCCGGGTGGAACTGGACGCCGTGAATGGGCAATTCTTTGTGTTGCAGGCCCATGATGGTGCCGTCTTCCAGTTCTGCTGTGATCTCAAGGCTATCTGGCAACGTGTCCCGATCCACGATAAGCGAATGATAGCGGGTCGCCTCGAACGGGGTGGGCAGGCCAGCGAACACGCCTTTACTGGTGTGGTGCATCATACCCATCTTGCCGTGGACAATCTCGTGGCAGCGGACAACGTTGCCGCCAAACACCTGCCCAATCGTCTGATGACCAAGACAAACCCCCAGAAGTGGTGTCTTTGTTTCGGCTGCCGCTTCTGTCAGCGCCAGGCAAATACCGGCCTGATCAGGATCGCACGGACCAGGGCTGAGGAGGATTCCTGCCGGGTTCATCGCCATGGCTTCTTGTACATCCAGGGCGTCATTCCGCCGAATAACCATTTCGGCGCCAAGTTCGCCTAAATAGTGTACCAGATTGTAAGTAAACGAGTCGTAGTTGTCGATCAGCAGCAGCATTTGGGCACTTGTCTCGGCTTGGGCATTTCGGACTGGCGATACAGCCCCTGGCCACGGTATAATGTCGGGACATACATGCTCAGGCTTGCGGGGCAGCGTCAAGAGGACATCCTGTTCAGGGCGCAATCGCAGGCCAAAGGCGCGGTAAACGGCGTTGAGGCGATCGAAGCAGGATGAAGGCGAGAGGCAGTTAAGATGGGCGGATTTTTAGGCGGGATGATCGCAGGGGCGGTCGTTGTTGGTCTGCTTGGTGCGGTACTATCCCTGAATACCCCTTTGACCCGGAAACCGGTTGTAAACGCCGAGGCCCCCGAGCCGGCACCGGCTGCGATCCCCGAGGTCAGCGCCGAAGCGGCTGAGACGGTGGCAGATGCCGATCTGGTAACCGCGGCGCCGGTGACATCCGATGCGTCCGGGGATCTAACGGACAATCTGGCTGGGTTGGCGGACGTAGAGGCTGTGCCAGACTCTGAGCCGACGATCAGTGAGGCCGTCACGCAGGTCGAAGGGGTCGAAATACCTGAAACGGTTGAGGTAACCATATCAAACGAGGCTCCGGTTGTACCGCAGTCGCCTGCGCAATTGCAGCCATTGCCCAGCACCGAAGGTGAGCCGATCATTTCGGAAACCGCGCCGGAACCGCCGGTTGCACCCAAACAAGAAGAGACCATTGCCGAGGTTGAGCCGCAGCCCGCGCCCGAAGTCCTGGAAATACTGCCCGAGCCGGAAGTGGAACAGGTGCAGCCCGAGGTGACAGAGACCCAGCCTGAAATCGCAGAGCCGTTGCCGGAAGTCACCGAAACGGAAATCGAACCAGAACCTCAGCCCGAGCCCGAGGTCGCAGCGGTTCAACCTGAACCCGAGCCGCAGCCTGAACCCACGGCAATCGAACCCCTGGAGCCCGAGGTCGATCCGCTTGAGGACAACCCGATCGCTGTAGAAGGGGAAGAAGACCCGCAGCTTAAAAAGCTGCCACGGATCGCAGCGGTCCCACAGATTGGCGGTGAAGAAACGGATACTGACGGTCTGACCGTTGGTAAACGAGTCGTCCCGCTGACTGAACGCGATGACGCGCCGGTTTCAGCGGACGAGCAACCCGCGGTACTTCTGCCCGGTAAGCCAATTGATGCCTATGCCGCCAAGTTCGAAAACCCCGAATCCAAACCGCTTATGTCGATCATTTTGATTGATGATGAAGGGGCCTTTGGAGCCGAGGCGTTGAAGGATTTCCCATACCCACTGAGCTTTGCCGTCAGCCCGTCTGACCCAGATGCAGCCGAAAAAATGGCCCGCCATCGCGCAGCCGGTTTCGAGGTTCTGGCTCTTGCCGATTTGCCCAAGGCGGCCAGCGCACAAGATGCTGAGGTTTCGATGGCTGTGTGGCTGGATACTCTGCCAGAAACCGTTGGTATTCTGGAAGGTGTGGGTACCGGCATTCAAGGTAACCGCAAATTGGCCGATCAGGTGGCCGCAATTGCCGGTGATACCGGGCGCGGGCTTATCACCCAGGACAATGGCCTGAACACCGTCCAAAAACTAGCCGCTCGCAACGGCATCCCTTCCGGGGTCATCTTTCGCGACATCGACGGTGCCCGTCAGGACCCCACGATCATGCGACGTTTCTTGGATCAGGCGGCATTCCGGGCTGGTCAACAGGGAACTGTCGTCATGTTGGGACGGCTGCGCCCTGACACGATCTCGGCTCTGTTGCTATGGGGGCTGGAAGATCGCGGTGGCCGCGTGGCCATGGCCCCGATTTCAGCGGTCATGACGCAAGAAGCTCAGTAAGGCTGAAGATGAAAAACGGCTGACCATGAGGTCAGCCGCTATTCTTTAAGAGTTGCCAGAGCCGGTAAACCGGGCCGCGTCCGCAGCAGCGCGCCGAATGGCGTTCGATTTGTGGACGGTTTCCATGAATTCGGCCTCGGGGTCGCTGTCATAGACCACGCCTCCGCCAGCCTGAATATAAAGCTTCTGGTCTTTCACGATGGCCGTGCGCAGGGCAATACACATATCCATGTCGCCGCCCGCGCTGAAATACCCCACGCCACCGCCGTAAACGCCACGCTTTTCGGGCTCAAGCTCGTCAATGATCTCCATTGCACGGACCTTTGGCGCGCCTGAAACGGTGCCCGCAGGCATTCCGGCAAAGAAGGCATCCAGCGCGTCTTTGTCTTCGGCCAACTCACCAACAACGTTGGAGACGATGTGCATCACGTGACTATAGCGTTCGATGATGAACTCTTCGGTCGGTCGCACAGTGCCGATCTTTGAGACCCGACCGGTGTCGTTGCGACCCAAATCCAGCAGCATCAGATGCTCGGCCAACTCTTTCTTGTCGGCCAGAAGATCGACCTCGTTGGCCTTATCCTCTTCGGAGGTCGCGCCGCGCGGGCGAGTGCCGGCGATGGGGCGGATCGTGACCTCATCTCCAAAAACGCGCACCAGAATCTCGGGGCTAGCGCCCACGACCTGAAAGCCGCCAAAGTTGAAATAGAACATGAAGGGCGACGGGTTCGTGCGCCGCAGCGAACGGTAAAGCGCGAAAGGTGGCTGCGGAAAATCCTGAGTCCAGCGCTGTGCCGGAACAACCTGAAAGATGTCGCCCGCGCGGATGTATTCCTTGGCCTTTTCGACCGCTTCCAAATAGCCGGATTTAGTGAAATTCGACACCGGCGCCGCGACCTCGGAGGCATCGCCAAGATCGCGCGTCTCGGCGGGCATGGCGCGTTCCAGATCGCGCACCGCGTCCATAACTCGTTCTGCGGCCTGTGCGTAAGCAGCCTTGGCGGATTGCCCTTCGCTGACCCATGCGGGAGACACGACCGTGACTTCGCCCTTAACGCCGTCCAGTACCGCGATGACCGAGGGTCTGAGCATGATGGCATCAGGCAGGCCAAGCGGGTCGGGGTTCACGTCAGGCAGGTATTCAACCAGCCGCACCATGTCATAGCCGAGATAGCCAAACAGCCCGGCTGCGGCTTGGGGCAGGTCGTCCGGAAGGTCGATCTTACTTTCCGCCAGCAACGCCCGCAGGTTATCCATTGGGTTGCCGGTTTGGGGCGAGAACGCGTCAGGGTCGAACCGTGCCGAACGGTTCAGCTCGGAGGTCTCGCCTTGGCACCGCCAGATCAGGTCCGGCTTCATCCCGATGATCGAATAGCGGCCACGCACCTCACCACCGGTGACCGATTCCAGCATGAACGCGTCTTTCTGGGCGCCTGTCAGCTTGAGCATCAAGGAAACCGGCGTGTCCAGATCAGCGGCTAAGCGGGTATAGACAACCTGATTCTCGCCTGCCTCATAGGCGCGGGCGAAGCTGTCGAAGTCGGGGGTCAGCGCCATATTCAGTCTCTTTTAATAGCTCGCCTGAACAGCATTCAGGGCCTGCTGATCTACGACGGGACGGGCACGGACCTGTGCATCGCGGACAAATGCATCAAAGATGTTCTGGGCCAAAGCCTGATCCAGCTGCGCGGTAAGGGCCGCTTGGACCTGACGCAGCTCATCTGTTTCTGCAGGCGGCAGCAGCTCGTCCAGACGCACGATAAACGCGGTTCCGGCACCGGGAATGACGCGCAGATCTCCTTGTTCCATTTCGAAGACCTGAGGCATGAAATCTGCGGGCACATCTTCCAAAAAGGCCGTTCGGGTCAGGGCGTTTTCTACGCGGAACGGCAATTCGGTTGCGGCAAAGTCACCATCTGTCTGCACCTGCTCCAGAACAGCGTTTGCCTGTTCTTCCAAAGCCTTGTTGGTTTCGGCCTGGGTCCAGGCGGCCACAACGCGGTCACGTGCGGACTCAATCGGTTCAGGTCGGGGTTCGAGAACTTCGTTCAGGCGCAGGGCAAAGATCGAGCCATCTTCAAGAAATGCGACCTCGGGAAAGTCGCCATCCTGCACTGCTTCGGCTGCGATGCGGAACCCGTCATAGGCGGCGACGCCTTCACCGGTTTGCGCGGTCCAGTCGATCTGGCCCAGCTCCATTTCGGTCTCGGAGGTCAGTTCTTCCAAAGTCGCACCGCCGGCTAGCAGGTCATTGATGTCCTCGGCCTGTGCCTCAATCTGGCGGCGTGCGCGCTCAGCGGCCAATTCTTCGCGCAGGGCAGGGGCCGCATCTTCAAACGACGTATTGTTTTCGGCAAGCGATCCGTTGATCCGGAACAACGCTGGCCCAAAGGTTGAAGGCAGGGGCCCAACAACAGCGTCCAGATCGGCAGCAAAGACACCGTCGGCGGCTTCGCCCAAATCGTCGCGGGTGACGTCGCCAAGATCGATATCGCTGAGCTCAAGCTGGCGATCTCGAACCAGTTGTTCGAAGGTCTTACCGCCAACCTCAAGTTGAGCCATGGCAGTTTGTGCTGCGTCCTGGTCCGGGAAGGTCAGGCGTTCGACCAAGCGGCGTTCGGGCTGCTGGAATTCAGCTGCGCGCTGTTCGTACAAACGCTTTACCGAATCCTCGTCGACTTCCACGTCGTCGAGCAACATTTCGGGCGACAGGATCGCATACGTCAGCTTCTTGGTGCGCGGCAGGGTGAACAGCTCGGTGTTCTCGTCGTAAAACGCTTGAACCTGCTCGTCGGCCGGGGCGGCAACAGGCGCCGGCAGGGCGTCTGGCGCCAAAGTCGCGACGGTAAAGCTGCGGCGGGCGCCAACATAGTCGGTCAACACCTGCGTAAGGGTTTCGGGCATCTTCACACCGCTAACTACGGCACTCTGCACGATTGTGCGGGATGTTTCTTTGCGCAGGTCCGATTCGAACTCGGTGTCTGACATGCCGACCTGTTCCAGTTGGAACTGATATGCATCGCGGTCAAATGTACCGTTGACGCCCTGAAAAGCTGGAATCGCAATAATTTCTTCCTGAAGGTTCTCATCACCGATCGAGATGCCTAGCATACCGACCTCATTGTCCAGCGCTGCCAAAGCCGTCAGGCGCGACAAGGCGAGACGATCCAGACCAAACTCCATGGCCTGCGACATTTGCAAAGGCTGGCCTGTCTGTTGTTCAACCGCACGGATCTCGCGCTGCAGCTCGCGGACATAGTCATCAACCGAGATATCCTCGTTCCCGACCTGAGCCACCGAACGCACGGTGCCAGTGAGGCTGGTGGCACCAAACCCTGCAAGTCCGAGCATCAAAAGGCCCATGAGAATCCAGACAAAGGTCTTTGATAACTTTTTTACGCCTGCGGCCATTGTGCCCTCTTCGTGCTTTTGTCGGCAGGTAACTGCCCCGTCGGTTGCGGCCCTGAATACGACGCGCACCGTCGGGGAGCAAGCTCAGAAGGACAGAGCGCCCAGCCGTTCGAACAATTGCCCCAATCCGGCGCGGTCCAGATTGGCAAATGCGATACGAACCTGACGTTTTCCGGCCGCATCATTTTCGGGCATGAACATTGTGCCGGGCAGCAGCAGGATGCCGGCCTCGGGGACCAGTCGTTGGGCCAGTTCGTTCGATGGGATATCGAACGGGTGTTCGAAATAGGCGAAATAAGCGCCCAGACCCAGCAGCCGCCAACCCTTGTCCGTCAGGCTTGGCAACAGCTCGGCAATTGCGGCGCGGCGGTCGAGGATCTCATCCCGTTCACCTGCCAGCCATTGCGACAGGTTCTGCATTCCCCAAAGGGCTGCGTGCTGGCCAATCTGGCTTGGGCAGATGGCGACCGTGTCCAAAAACTTTTCAATCTCGGATAGCAGGTCAGTGCCGGTCGCAATCGCGCCGACACGGTGGCCGGTCAGTCTGTATGCTTTTGAAAAGGAATAGAGGTGGATCAGGGTTTGATCCCAGTCAGGCTGGGCGAACAGATCATGCGGTGGGCCGCTGCGGCTGTCGAAATCCCGATAGGTTTCGTCTACGATCAACCGGATGCCGACCTCCTGCGCAAGATCAAAGAAAGCGCGCACCAAAGGGGCAGGGTATTCCACTCCGCCGGGATTGTTCGGGGTCACCAGAACGATAGCGCGGGTTTTGTCAGTGATCAGAGCACGGGCTGCGTCCGGATCGGGCAGCAGAGCGTCATCGGTTGGCAGATCCACGGTTCGGACGCCTGCCATGTCCAGCCACATCTTGTGATTAAAGTACCAGGGCGTTGGAACAATCACCTCGTCATCCTGATCGGTGATCGCTGTGACCGCAGCCGCAAATGCCTGATTGCAGCCCGAGGTGATTGCCACCTGATCGCTGGACACCAGCGCGTCATAATGCGACCCGATCTGAAGGGCGAGTTCAGATCGCAGGGCAGGATTGCCCAGAACCGGCCCGTAAAGATGGGCGCTGTCTTCGGTCACGGCAAAGCTGGCAATCGCTTCGCGCAACGCCAGGGGCGGTGGATCGACCGGGGCCGCTTGGCTGACGTTGATCAGGGGACGGTCATCAGGAAACTCCACCCCGTCCAACCAGCGCCGCGCCTCCATGACCGGAGGGGCAAATGTCGCGGTGGTTCGGGACTGGGTCATGACGGGCCTGTCCTTGGTAAGGCTTTGCCTCACTCTTTGTGGGTTGAGAGGGTTCTTTTAGTCGGTCCCGCGGTAGGGCTCGACATATTGCAGGGCCATATCCCACGGGAAAAAGATCCAGGTGTCCTGGCTGACCTCAGTGATGAACGTGTCGACCATCGGGCGCCCCTTGGGCTTGGCGTAAACCGTCGCGAAATGCGCCTTGGGGTACATTGCGCGCACCAGCTCCAGCGTTTTGCCGCTGTCGACCAGATCGTCGATGATCAGAATACCTTCGCCGTCGCCCATCAGCTGGGCATCAGGGGCTTTCAGAACCTCGGCTTCGCCTTGGTCCTGATGGTGGTACGAGCGCACGCTGACTGTGTCGACGGTCCGGATGTCCAGCTCGCGGCTGACGATCATCGCAGGTGCCATACCGCCACGGGTGATGGCCACAACTGCGCGCCATGCGCCGTCATCCGGGCCTTGCCCGTCCAGACGCCAGGCCAAGGCGCGGGAATCACGGTGGATCTGATCCCAGCTGATGTGAAACCCTTTTTCGTGGGGCAGGCGATCCTTGGCGCTCATGTCTTTATCCCTTTTCGACGTCAGGTGCGTCGACGGCTTTCATGCCGACAATGTGATAACCCGAATCCACGTGCAGATTTTCACCGGTCACGCCGCTGCTGAGGTCAGACAGCAGATACAGAGCTGATTTGCCGACATCGTCGATGGTCACGTTGCGGCGCAGGGGCGAGTTATACTCGTTCCACTTCATAATATAGCGGAAGTCGCCGATGCCGCTGGCGGCCAGCGTCTTGATCGGACCGGCCGAGATCGAATTCACGCGGATACCGTCCTTGCCCAGATCCTCGGCCAGATATTTGACCGACGCCTCAAGCGCGGCTTTGGCGACACCCATCACGTTATAGTGCGGCATCACCTGCTCAGCACCATAATAGGTCAGGGTGACTGCGCTGCCGCCTTCGGACATCATCTTCTCGGCCCGTTGCATCACAGCGGTGAAGGAATAGACCGACACGTCCATTGTCAGTTTGAAGTTCGCGCGCGACGTGTCGACGTAGCGGCCCCGAAGTTCGTTCTTGTCTGAAAAACCGATGGCGTGAACAACAAAGTCCAGCTTGCCCCATTTCTCTTCCAGAGATGTGAACAGAGCATCAATCGATTCTTCGTCACTGACATCGCAGGGCAGAACAATTTCGCTGCCAAGCTGTGCCGCCAGTGGATCAACGCGTTTCTTAAGTGCGTCGCCTTGATAAGAAAAAGCCAGCTCTGCTCCGGATTCGGACAAGGCACGGGCTATTCCCCATGCGATTGATTTATCATTGGCCAGTCCCATGATGAGGCCGCGTTTGCCGGCCATCAACTGATTTGACATGTTTGGTTCTCCGCCTGTCTTCGCGTTATGTTGGGATGGTTTATGCCATTGGGTGCGCTGCATCAAGGCCGCGCGCTCTTGCCCGTGGCGGGTTCTCGCCCTAGGGTGGGCTTTATTAGTTTCCAGGGGATGGGAATGAGCGAACGTAGCGGCATATTTGCCGGCACCGATCCGTTTGAAATAGCGGGGCGGTGGCTGGCTGAGGCCAAAGAGAATGAACCGAACGATCCGGACGCGATCGCCTTGGCGACCGTCGATTCGGACGGCATGCCAAATGTGCGCATGGTTCTGCTGAAAGAGATCGAACCGGCAGCTTTTGTGTTTTACACCAACTACGAAAGTGCCAAGGCGGCCGAGTTGGACAGCGCCGGAAAAGCTGCTTTTGTGATGCATTGGAAATCTCTGCGGCGGCAAATCCGAGTTCGTGGTACAATAACCAGAGAAAGCGGGCCGCAGGCGGATGAGTATTATGCGTCCCGCTCGCTAAAAAGCCGATTGGGGGCCTGGGCGTCCAAGCAGTCTCAGCCTCTCAGCAGTCGCTCGGTTCTGATGGCCGAGGTGGCCAAGGTGACGGCCAAGTTGGGCCCGAACCCGCCACGCCCGCCGTTCTGGGGCGGCTATCGGCTGGTGCCAACCGAGATTGAATTCTGGGCCGATGGGGCCTTTCGGTTGCACGACAGGTTCCGGTGGCAGCGGGATCAAGTGGGTTCCGACTGGCAGATACAGAGGTTAAATCCATGACGTTCGCGTATCGTGAAATGCAAGAGGCCGAAAACAAAAGGTTTTTTCAGCTTGAATTTGCGGGCCATTCCCATACACATCGGACCCTTAACGAAATGACAATTTTCGCGATGGGAACGCCGTGCCAGAAGATCTGAACAACATGTACCGCGTCCGTGGACACGTGAAATGGTTCGACCCTGCGAAGGGTTTCGGGTTTGTTGTGTCTGATGAGGGCGGTCCGGATATTTTGTTGCATGTCAATGTGTTGCGCAACTTCGGCCAAAGTTCGGTCGCGGATGGTGCGGGCATAGAAATCATGACCCATCGCACGGACCGTGGTGTTCAGGCGGTTGAGGTCATCAGTGTCGATCCGCCCGCGCGGACGGACACGATGATGCTGGCTGATTTTGCCGAGCTTGATCCGGTTGAGATCGCTGCTGCCCCCCTAGAGGCTGCGCGAGTCAAATGGTTCGACAAAGGCAAAGGCTTTGGGTTTGCCAATGTTTTTGGCCGTGGTGAGGATGTGTTCCTGCATATCGAAGTTCTGCGCCGCTCTGGTCTGTCGGATCTGCAGCCGGGCGAGGCCCTCGCGATGCGTGTCATCAGTGGCAAGCGTGGACGTATGGCGGCTCAGGTACTGGCCTGGGAAGCTGCTTTGGACGACTGAGTGATTCATGCCTAAGTTTTTTCCGGGTCTTTTAGCGGTTTTGTTGCTTTGGTCCGGGATGACCTGGGCTGCGTGCCAGTCCGATCAGATCGACATCAAGAACGACTCGGCTCAGATCCGTTTCAATATTGAATTGGCGATTAGCCCGCAGGATCGGTCGCGTGGATTGATGTTTCGCGAGTCGCTGCCAAACCGTTCGGGCATGCTGTTCGTTTTTGACCCGCCGCAGCCCGTGGTGTTCTGGATGAAGAACACGCTGATTCCCCTGGATATCATTTTCCTCGATCGGGCCGGTACGGTGACGCATGTGCATCAAGGTGCGATTCCCGGTGATCTGACGCCAATCGAAGGCGGCGATTCCGTCTTTGCGGTTCTCGAAATCAACGCGGGACTGGCCGCGCGCTACTCGATTAAGCCCGGAACCGTCATGCGGCACGAAATTTTTTCGCAAGGTCCTGCAATTTGGTCCTGTTAGGGCTTTTCAAATCAGATTGGCATGGTTAGGAAGGCGCACGGTTCGGGGCGTGGCGCAGTCTGGTAGCGCACCTGTTTTGGGTACAGGGGGTCGTAGGTTCGAATCCTGCCGCCCCGACCACTTCTATCACTTATGTTGGCGATCCACCCAACGCTTGGTAAAGCGCGCCAAGCGCCTTATCCAGCGTTTCGCTTTCCACTGGTACTTTGACCGACGGACCACTTTTGCGTGGAACGTTGAAATACAGCTCGGCATCGACAAGGTAACCCGAGTTGTTCTTGGTCGTTGTCAGCCGCATCACGCTTTTGGGCAGATCCTGAGGGTAACCGTCATAGTTTAGAATCAGAAAAGCGGTCATGTCCGGCGGTAGAAGCTCGGTGCATTCGAAAACCCGATTCCCGGTATTTTCAAAGTGTTCACCCGGGCCGTCGCAGCTTATCTCGAACGTGTCGAACAGCCTTTTGGGGAAATCATCGAACTGGGCGCTGCGTGCCAGAGGGGGCACATCTTGTGGTGTGCAGGCCACGATCAGGGCCAGAATCGGAAGTAAACGTAAAATCGACAACTGTCCCGTCCCCTTTGAGTGGTCGCGCCCCGCGGATTACCTGACGCCGCGGTTCAAAATGACCGCTTCGTGATTCTCATCCAACCTAGACACCTTAGCGTTAGATTATCAAATTCCGATAACTGTGCCGGGAAACACAGTTAATTTACCTGCGGGTTTTGGGAATCGCTGGGTGTACCCGGTGGATGAACCTGTGGAGGAATCAGAACAGGATGTCCGGATGCAAGGTGTCAGAAATGGGTCAACACAAAAGATATCAAAAATGACCTAAAAATGGCGTTGACGATCTATGGGTCGATACGTCAAGTTGTATGGGCCGGAAGGGTTGCCACAAAATCTGGTATCAAAACCAGAATAGGGCACAGGGCGAGGGTCGGAAAGCACATCATAGTAACGTGCAACCGTTTGATCGGTTTTGCGCTGCGGAATGCAGCGGCTGGTCTATTGCGCCCAATTTTATACGGCATGGCGATCGGTCCGCGTCTGAGGACCTGACGCTGAAGGACAAGTTGATTGAATCTAGGGCGTGCGGACATGAAGATTGACAGGAAATTTACGAAACCGGGGCAGGACGCTTATGCGGAACTGGACTTTGTCTCAGCGACGTCTGAGATCCGAAACCCCGATGGCACCATCGTTTTTCGCCTGGACAACATTGAAGTGCCCACGCGTTGGAGCCAGGTTGCCAGCGACGTCATCGCGCAGAAGTATTTCCGTAAAGCGGGCGTGCCGTCTAAGCTGAAGAAAGTAAAAGAGAAAGACGTCCCCGAATTCCTGTGGCGCTCGGTCCCGGCCGATGGCGCGGAGTTCGATGGTGAGACGTCTTCTAAGCAGGTTTTTGACCGTCTGGCGGGTGCCTGGGCCTATTGGGGCTGGAAGGGTGGCTACTTCTCGACGGAAGAGGATGCACGCGCCTACTTTGATGAGATGCGCTATATGCTGGCGACCCAGCGCGCCGCGCCGAACAGCCCGCAGTGGTTCAATACCGGTCTGCATTGGGCTTATGGAATCGACGGCCCCGCGCAGGGTCACCACTATGTCGACTACAAGACCGGCAAGCTGACCAAATCGAAATCTGCATACGAACATCCGCAGCCGCACGCGTGCTTCATCCAGTCTGTCGATGATGATCTGGTGAACGAAGGCGGCATCATGGATCTGTGGGTGCGCGAGGCGCGCCTGTTCAAATACGGCTCGGGTACCGGGACCAACTTCAGCCACTTGCGCGCAGAAGGCGAGGCGCTGTCGGGTGGCGGCAAGTCCTCGGGCCTTATGGGCTTTCTCAAGATCGGCGACCGCGCCGCTGGCGCGATCAAATCAGGCGGAACAACCCGTCGAGCAGCAAAGATGGTAATCGTCGATGCTGATCACCCTGACATCGAGAAATTCATCGAGTGGAAGGTGATCGAAGAGCAGAAGGTGGCCTCGATCGTAGCCGGATCGAAGATGCACGAGAAGATGCTGAACGGCATTTTCGAGGCCATCCGCACATGGGACGGCGCGCAAGACGACGCGTATGATCCCAAGAAGAATGACGCCCTGAAGGACGCGGTTCGCGAAGCCAAAAAGGTCGCGATCCCAGAAACTTACATCAAGCGCGTTCTGGACTATGCCAAGCAGGGTCACGACAGCATTGAATTCCCGACTTACGATACGGACTGGGATTCGGAAGCCTATAGCTCAGTCTCGGGTCAGAACTCGAACAACTCGATCCGCGTGACCAATGCATTTCTGACCGCAGTTGAGAAAGATGCCGATTGGGAACTGATCAACCGCACCGATGGCAAAGTTGCCAAGACAGTCAAGGCACGCGACCTTTGGGAAAAAGTCGGCCACGCCGCATGGGCCTGTGCCGATCCCGGCATTCAGTTCCACGACACCGTCAATGAATGGCACACATGCCCCAAAGATGGTGAGATTCGCGGTTCGAACCCGTGCTCGGAATACATGTTCCTTGATGACACGGCTTGTAACCTGGCGTCGATGAACCTGCTGACCTTCCTCAAGGATGGTGAGTTCCAGGCGGAAGACTACATGCACGCCTCGCGCCTGTGGACCCTGACGCTGGAAATCTCAGTCACGATGGCGCAGTTCCCATCCAAAGAAATCGCGCAACTGTCCTATGATTTCCGCACCTTGGGTCTGGGCTATGCCAACATCGGCGGTCTGCTGATGAACATGGGTTACAGCTACGACTCGGATGAGGGTCGGGCGATCTGTGGCGCGCTGACCGCGATCATGACCGGCGTGGCCTATGCCACCTCGGCCGAGATTGCCGGAGAGCTTGGACCCTTCAAGGGCTATGAGCGCAACGCAGACAACATGCTGCGCGTCATCCGTAACCACCGCCGTGCCTCGCAAGGTGTGACCGATGGGTATGAGAAACTGGCCGTGAAGCCGGTGCCTCTGGACCATGGCAACTGCCCGGACAAGCGTCTGGTCGATTTAGCGATGTCGGCTTGGGACGAGGCGCTGAGCCTTGGCGAAAAGAACGGCTATCGTAACGCGCAAGCCACGGTGATCGCGCCCACCGGCACCATTGGTCTGGTGATGGATTGTGACACGACCGGGATCGAGCCCGACTTTGCCCTAGTGAAGTTCAAAAAGCTCGCGGGTGGCGGCTACTTCAAGATCATCAACCGCTCGGTGCCGTCGGCGCTGGAAAAGCAGGGCTATTCCTCGTCTCAGATTGAAGAGATCGTGGGTTACGCGGTTGGTCACGGCACCATCGGCAACGCGCCGGGGATCAACCACACCTCGCTGACCGGTCACGGGTTTGGCCCAAATGAGCTGGCCAAGGTGGATGCCGCGCTGGAAAGCGCCTTTGATATCCGGTTCGTCTTCAACCAGTGGACACTGGGCGAGGATTTCTGCACCGGCGTTCTGGGCATCCCGGCGACCAAGCTAAATGATCCGACGTTCGATCTGCTGCGCCATCTGGGCTTTACCAAGGCGGATATCGACGCAGCCAATGACCATGTCTGCGGAACCATGACGCTGGAAGGCGCGCCGCACCTGAAGGAAGAGCACTATTCGATCTTCGACTGCGCCAACCCGTGCGGCAAGAAAGGTAAGCGTTTCCTTGGGGTTGATAGCCACATCACCATGATGGCCGCGGCCCAAAGCTTCATCTCGGGTGCGATCAGCAAAACGATCAACATGCCGAATGACGCGACCATCGAGGATTGCCAGAAAGCCTATGAACTCAGCTGGTCGCTGGGTGTGAAGGCCAACGCGCTGTATCGTGATGGCTCGAAACTGTCGCAGCCGCTGGCGGCCGCATTGGTCGAGGACGATGACGAGGCAGCAGAGGTGCTGGAAAGCGGCACGGCCCATGAAAAAGCCGTCGTTCTCGCCGAAAAGGTCATCGAGAAGGTCGTCGTCAAGGAAATCATCCGCAGCCATCGTGAGAAACTGCCGCATCGCCGCAAGGGTTACACCCAGAAAGCGATCGTCGGTGGCCACAAGGTCTATCTGCGAACAGGTGAGTTCGAAGACGGTAAGCTGGGCGAGATCTTCATCGACATGCATAAGGAAGGCGCTGGCTTCCGGGCGATGATGAACAACTTTGCCATCGCAGTGTCGGTTGGCCTGCAATACGGTGTGCCGCTGGAAGAATTCGTCGACGCCTTTACCTTCACCAAGTTTGAACCGGCGGGAATGGTGCAGGGCAACGACTCGATCAAGAACGCGACCTCGATCCTGGATTACATCTTCCGCGAACTGGCCGTGTCTTATCTGGATCGCACCGATCTGGCCCATGTGAAACCCGAAGGCGCAACCTTCGACGATCTGGGCCGCGGCGAAGAAGACGGACTGTCCAACGTATCAGAAATCAGTGACAGCGCTGCGTCCAAATCCTTGGAAGTGTTGAAACAAATCAGCTCGACCGGATATCTGCGCAAACGTTTGCCGCAGGATCTGGTGGTGTTCAACGGCGGCCAACCGGAAGTGAACGGCATGGCAGAACCGGCTGCGCAATTCGAAGCTCCGGTTGCGGAAACTGCCGTTGCCACGGGCATGGACGCACGGACCAAGGCCAAGATGCAGGGGTACGAGGGCGATCCTTGCGGCGAATGCGGAAATTACACGCTGGTGCGCAATGGCACCTGCATGAAGTGCAACACCTGCGGAGCGACCAGCGGGTGTAGCTAAGGAAAACGCCCCGTCAGGCGGGGTGTAGGGATCAGGGTTTCCCCTCGGATGTCCGATCCCGACGAACACGGAACAAGGCGTTGAGACTTACCAAATACGCCTTGGTCCACTCGGTCGACATGCCCGTGTCGACCGGGAACAGGGTGGGGCGGAATATTTGCTCTTTCCCACTCTCTCACGGGACGGGTGCGCTCGTTCCATGCGACGTCCAGGCCGCAGGCAAACAAAACACCGGGCGGTCAACGAATGGAGCCTGGATGGCGAAACTGACAGGGGGCTTCGGCCCCCTTTCTTTTTGCCCCCCGAGTCGGTGATTTAGGCAGGGCCTTGCCGGAACGGCACAGGCGCATCGGGCAAGAACCGCCGAAACGAGGATTGTACGTTTCGCCCAGCGGTTGATTGCAGACGCGACTCGGACAAACACGCGGAGAATGGCGCGAAACAGCGCGTGTTGCCGGGTTGGGGTGACGACGTTCATCGGTTTGGTGTCTGTGGTGCCTGTCCGGACGAAAACACACACAAATACCACTTAGGAGGCATCACAATGAAACCGCAAAACCTGGCAATTATTTCCGCATTCGTACTGGGCCTGCCGGCGATGGCTGCCGCGCAGTCCTCGGCGGACACTAATGGCGACGGAGTTCTGACTATAGAAGAAGTTCAGGCCGTTCTGCCCGAGGTCGACGCCGATGGTTTCTCGGCGATGGACGCCAACGGCGACGGGTCGCTAGACGCAGATGAAATTGCCATCGCGCAGGAAGCAGGGTTGCTACCGCCCAGCAACGGCTAATCCCGCGAAGGCATCGGCGGCCCGTACCCCCACGGGCCGCCATATTTCAACGGGTTACGCGGGCAAGTAAATGTTGAACCTGCCGCGCAGTTCGGCATCCAAAAGCGGATCGAATCTGGCAGGAGACGGGGTCGAGAGAATCTCTTCCTTCCGCTTCACCGCCTTTTCGATCAAATCGGGTTTGCCAATTTCCACCCATTCTTTCGGGGACGACCGGTCGCCAAAGGTGGGATAGACATAGTCCGCCTGCATGCGGCTCAACGTTGCATCGGTTCCCAGATAGTGACCCGGTCCGCCGATACAGACTTCGGCCATCTGATCCAGTGCCAGCGTCTCGTCCGTCACTTCGATGCCACGTACACAGCGTTGCGCTTGCCCGAGCAGGTCATCGCTGAGGATCAGGCTTTCATGGCAGAATCCCAGCAACGAAGCGTGCATGCCTGCGGCCTCATACACCATGTTCAAACCCGAAAGCCCGGCCATGACGTTCGAGCACATCTGCTCCCACCCGGCTTGCATGTCGGGCAGCTTCGCATCCGAAGCACCGGCGGCCGCGCCGCCCGGCAGGTCGTAGAAGTGGTGCATTTGGGCGCAGCCCGCAGTCAAAAGTGCTTGTTCGCCAGACCCAATGGACATCGCACCTGTGCGCAGATCAAGGCCAAAGGGCCAGGTGCCAAAAATCGCGGGTGCACCGGGGCTTACGGCGTTTACATAAACCAAACCGGCCAGGCATTCGGCGGTGGCCTGCGCGATTGCACCGGCAATTGTCGAAGGTGCCGTAGCGCCAGCCATTCCGGCCGATAGCAGCAGAACGGGCATGCCCGCTTTGATGCATTCCTCCATGACTTCGCAGCTTTCGGTTGCGAATTTCATCGGCGGAACAACAAAGCAGTTCGAGTTCGACATAAAGGGACGTTCTCGCCACTTATCCTCGCCACCAGCGATCATGTGCAGCATCTCAATCGCAGGGGCAACATGGCTGGGTTCGGTGAAGGACGTGCCGATATGTTTGAACGTTCCGGACGTGGTGGCGTAGACGGTGTTCAAATCCATCTCGAGGTTGTCGGCGATGTCGCGGCACACCATTGGGCGCTGAACGAAGTGAATGTTTTCAAGTTGTTCACAGATTCGGGACGCGTCGTGCAGGTCTTGAAGGGTCGAATCCCTGTATTCCTGCCCGTGAACATCAACCATGCTGACGGCCGCCCCGGCGGTGCCAAAGTGGACGCGGTTGCCCGACAGTTTCAGATCGGAATTGCCGTCCCGGGAATGCAACGTGACCGAGCGATTGGCCTTGGCGATCGTGTCTTCCACCAAAGCGCGGGGGAAGCGGATACGCCCGTCGTCACCCAAGATACAGCCAGCGCCGACAAGATAGTCGATCCCGCTTTGCGGGGCGTCCGCCAGACCAATGGTTTCCAGCGCGGTCAGCGCGGCCTGGTGAATACGCTCGATCTGCGCCGGGGTCAGCACCTTCAGCGTGCCGCCCTCCATGCCGGGACGGATCGGGCGCAGATGCTCAGGCAGTGCTGTGGCACGGGCTGCACGGCGCGCGGCACGACCGCCGCTGCGCGATGTATTTCGGGATTGTTCGTTCATAATTTAAGGTCCGGTCGAGAAAGTACGTTCAGGGTGAGTGTACTCAGACCACAACCGGCCGCCCACGCGCGGCACGCCCGCGATCCGCACCAATGGTACGGCTGATCAGGCGAATCTTCCAAACGTCACTTTGCATGCAGGTCCTCAATTGGTGATGTAAACTCTCTCAATACGAGGGCGCACAATCTGTCCTGTTTGCGACCTGAGGGGCCAAAAACGAAGTGTTGTGCCTTGTCCGCATCACGTTCTTGCCGTGGGGTAAAGTTTTTTCCCGAATGTGGGAAATTCTGTTAAGCTTCTATCACTTATTTAAGAGTGGTCCGTGATCTCAATGGATTTTTAACGATTGCAGACCAAGTTTTATGTGATGAAGCCCGTTATCTGTCGGGCGCGCTGCAAGGAATTTTGGAGAGGTTGATGAAAGCCCTGATGGCCCTCATGACCACTTGCCTGACAATCGGCATTGCACCGGTATATGCAGAGGATTGGACGGGGGCGTATGCGGGCTTTAGCTTTGGCTATGCGGATGTAGATGGCCCAAACAGTTCTGGCGGAAACGATACGACTTTTGGCCCACATGTCGGCTATGATCATGACTTCGGTAATTTCGTTCTTGGGGGTGAGCTGGAATACAACCGGCTCTCGCTGGATCTGGGGCAGGGTGAAGGCAGTGTAGACAGTCTGACCCGCCTTAAGTTGCGCGGTGGTTATGACTTTGGACCGGCCCTGGGCTATGTTGTTGTGGGCGCGGCCCGATTGGATGCGTCGCCCGAAAATGACACCGCCGCAGTGTACGGGATCGGAATTGCCTATCCTATCGGCGACAGTTTCGTCATCAGCGGTGAGGCCTTGCGTCAGAATTTTAACGACGTCACCCGAAGCCAGGGCGATATTGACGCCAACGTGTTCAACCTGCGTACAACCTTCCGGTTTTAAGGCCGTCTATTCCGCCGCGTGACTTTCCGCCAGGACGGCGGCGAAATCGCAAATCGTTCTCAGTGCAGCAGCAAAGCGGTCGTCATCAATTGTCATCGCAACGCGCACGTGCCCTGCCGCCGCTGTGCCAAAACTTTCGCCGGGCATGACGGCAATTGCGTGTGTATCCAGCAATGCGTTGGCGAATGCCTCACCGCTTAGCCCGGCTGCGCGGATGTCCAGCATCAGGTACATCGCACCCTGTGCGGGCACGAGGCCGATGGTGTTCTGGTTGGCAAGAATCTCGACCGCCAACGCGCGACGACGCCGGAACGGAGCGGCGATTTCCTCTTCAAGATCATGACCCGCGCTCAAGGCAAAACTGGCGGCGTCCTGAATGAACCCGGGCACGCCGTATGTTGTATGCGTTGCCAGAGTGATGAGATGGGCGATCACCTGCTCAGGGCCGACCACCCAACCGCATCGGGACCCGGTCATCGCGTGTGACTTGGACATCGAACCAACGACCAAAGTACGCTCGGCCATTCCGGGCAGGGTTCGTGGCGAGATATGCTCACCTTCCCAGACTTGCGTGTCATAAACCTCATCCGAGATCAGCCACAGGTCGCGGTCACGGCAGACACCTGCGATACCGTTCAGTGTCTCGCGGGAATATACGACGCCAGTGGGGTTGTTCGGGCTGTTGATCAACAGCGAAACCGCACCATCTGCTGCCGCATCGATCTGCTGCGCGCGCGGCTGGAATGCATCCTCGGCGGTGGTCTGGATGGCGCGGGCTGTCGCACCGGCGCCCCGGATCGTGCCGGGGTAAGTGGCGTAATAGGGATCGAGATACAGACCGACATCACCGGGATCGCACACCGCCACGTGGGCAGCGAACAAGGCAGATTGGCCGCCCGGGGTGATCAGCACGTTGTTGCGCGAGGTCTTCTGACCAGTGCGGGCCTGAATGCGCGCCGCAACGGTATCGCGCAGCAAATCGGAACCGGGCACCACAGCGTAGCCGGTGTTTCCCTGACGCGCCGATAGATCCATGGCATCCAGAATGGTCGGGTGCGTGCGAATGTCATGCTCACCAATGGTGAGTTCAGTAATGACGTGCCCTTCGCTGATCATCCGGCGCGCGCGGTAAAATACATCCCACCCATCACTGCCACCTCCGGTCAGATGAGTGATACGCTGCGACAGTTTCATGGCACGCTCCGATCTTGTCTTCAGCGCAGAATGGGCCAGAGGCATTGGAAAATGTCAATCAGCTTCGTGGGGGCAAAGTGGACTGCACTTTTTTCGTCAGGGTAGACCGCACCAGATCGTAAGATGTGGCCAGCCGATGACGCAGTTCATCCTCGTCACAGTCAAACGGCAGGCGGATCCAGCTGCGATGAAAATAAGGGGCCTTTGTGCCAAGTCCGGCGTCTATCAACATCTGGGCTGTCTCGATATCAGGCGTTTTGACGGACACGCCATCGTTGGCAGTGCCGATGCAGGCAAACATCTTGCCGCCAACCTTCCAGGCATCATGGCCTCCGCCCCAGGGGTCGGAAAGGTCAGCGCCTGGAAACGTGCGGCAGATGGAATTGACGTGATCTCGGCTCATGAACGAAAGGGTGCGCTGCCATGCGTTGAAACTCAAGTCTTGGCTCAACGCCATGTCCGTGCTAGGGGATGCGTATGAACCCGATGACCTGCATCATTATCTGCTGCATTACCTGCTGATTTATCAAGCGGGCCGGTTTCTTTCGTTTTCATCCCTGAGACAAGTTGCTAAGCCCGCGCCAAGCGCAAGCATTTGCTGTCTTTAGGAGCCGACCGATGACGACGATCAAACTGCACAACACCCGGACACGGACGAAAGAGGATTTCGTTCCGATCAGTGCCGATAACGTGCGGATGTATGTCTGTGGCCCAACGGTCTATGATCGCGCCCATCTGGGCAATGCGCGACCCGTGGTGGTGTTTGACGTGCTCTATCGGTTGCTGCGCCATGTCTACGGCGCGGATCACGTGACCTATGTACGCAATTTCACCGACGTGGATGACAAGATCAACGCGACCGCGCTGGCGCGTCAGAAGGCGGGTGCCGCTGGAACGCTGGAGCAGTTGGTGCAGGAACGGTCGGATGAAACCATCGGCTGGTATCTGCACGACATGGGCGCGTTGGGCGCGCTTGAGCCTGATGAGATGCCGCGTGCGACTCAGTACATCGCGCAAATGGTTGCGATGATTGAGGATTTGATCGCGAAGGGTCACGCCTACGCGGCCGAAAGGCACGTTCTGTTCGCGGTTGACAGCTGGAAGGAGCACTACGGCGCTTTGTCTGGTCGGTCGGTGGATGACATGATCGCCGGTGCCCGGGTTGAGGTCGCGCCCTACAAGCGGAACCCGATGGATTTCGTGCTGTGGAAGCCCTCGACCGATGAGTTGCCGGGGTGGGACTCGCCTTGGGGTCGCGGTCGTCCGGGGTGGCACATCGAATGCTCGGCCATGAGCTATGAGCTGCTGGGCGAGAGCTTTGATATTCACGGTGGCGGAAACGACCTGATGTTCCCGCACCATGAAAACGAGATCGCCCAGAGCAAATGCGCCCATCCGCACGGTGAGTTCGCGCGGTACTGGTTGCACAATGAGATGTTGCAGGTTGAAGGCAAGAAGATGTCCAAATCACTGGGCAACTTTTTCACGGTGCATGATCTTCTTGAGCAGGGCGTGCCGGGCGAGGTGATCCGGTTTGTCTTCCTGCAGACGCATTATCGCAAGCCGATGGACTGGACTGAGAAAAAGACCCGTGAGGCTGAGGCGACGCTGCGCAGGTGGCGGGCGCTGACAGCGGGCATCGAGCCCGCCGCCAGCGCTGCACCCGCAGTCGTTGCTGCGCTAAGCGATGACTTGAACACGGCGGGTGCTTTGGCGGAGTTGCACCGTTTGGCGGCGGATGGTGATGCGGCCTCGTTGCTGGCGGGTGCTCAGCTACTTGGTCTGTTGTCGCAAGAAATGGGTGCTTGGGCTGATACGGCTTCGGTGGATCTTTCAGCTCATGCAGACAGATTGTCTGATGCGCGGGCGAGTGCAATGCAGAGCAAAGATTTCTCGGAAGTCGATCGCCTAAAGGCAGCTTACCTGGCCGCTGGTTTGGAAGTACGAATGAGCAAGGATGGCGTCGAACTGGTTCCGGGCACAGGGTTCGATGCGGCCAAGCTGGAGGGCGTACGATGACCACAGAACGCCTCTACCTCTACGACACCACCCTGCGCGACGGGCAGCAGACACAGGGTGTGCAGTTCTCGACCGCTGAGAAGGTGCAGATCGCGCAGGCTCTGGACGAGTTGGGCGTAGACTATATCGAGGGCGGCTGGCCGGGGGCGAACCCGACGGATAGTGCGTTTTTCGATGCGGCTCCCAAGACGTCAGCTTGCTTGACAGCCTTTGGGATGACTAAGCGATCGGGCCGGTCGGCAGAGAATGACGATGTTCTAGCGGCGGTGATGAACGCGGGTACGCGGGCGGTCTGTCTGGTGGGTAAGTCGCACGATTACCACGTGACCCATGCGCTTGGCATCTCGCTTGAGGAGAATGTCGAGAACGTCCGTGCCTCTGTTGCACATATCGTAGCGCAGGGGCGCGAGGCGCTGTTTGATGCCGAGCATTTCTTTGATGGCTACAAGGACAATCCAACCTATGCGCTTGAGGTTTGTCGGGCCGCGATGGATGCCGGTGCGCGCTGGGTTGTTTTGTGTGACACCAATGGGGGGGCTTTGCCTGCGGAAGTGTCTCGGATTGTGTCCGAGATGGTCGCGGCGGGCCTGCGGGGGGATTGGCTGGGTATCCATACCCACAACGATACGGAAAATGCGGTGGCCTGTTCATTGGCGGCTGTCGATGCGGGCGCGCGGCAGGTTCAGGGGACTCTCAACGGGTTAGGAGAGCGTTGCGGAAATGCGAACCTGACCTCATTGATCCCTACATTGCTGCTGAAAGAACCTTATGCATCAAGCTTTGACATCGGCGTCAGTGTCGAGGCGCTGGCGGGTCTGACCCGCGTCAGCCGCATGCTGGACGAGATCCTGAACAGGGTGCCCAGCAAGCAATCGGCCTATGTCGGGGCGTCGGCTTTTGCGCACAAGGCAGGGCTGCATGCCAGCGCGATCCTCAAGGACCCGACGACATATGAACATGTGGATCCGGCGTCGGTTGGGAACACGCGGATCATTCCGATGTCGAACCAGGCGGGGCAGTCGAACCTGCGCCAGCGCTTGATCGAGGCCGGTTTGTCGGTCGAATCCGGTGACCCGGCCTTGGGCCGTATCCTCGAGCGGATCAAGTTGCGTGAGGCGGAAGGTTACTCCTACGACACCGCGCAGGCCAGTTTTGAGCTGCTGGCGCGGGACGAACTGGGTCAACTGCCTCAATTCTTTGAGGTAAAGCGGTACAAGGTCACCGTTGAACGGCGCAAGAACAAGTACAACAAAATGGTCAGCTTGTCCGAGGCCGTTGTTGTGGTGAAGGTCGATGGAGAAAAGAAGCTGTCGGTCAGCGAGTCTCTGGATGGGTCCGGCGGTGACCGGGGTCCGGTGAACGCGCTGGCCAAGGCGCTGGCCAAGGATCTTGGTCAGTATTCGCGGATTCTGGACGACATGCACCTGGTCGACTTCAAGGTGCGCATCACGCAGGGCGGCACCGAGGCTGTGACCCGCGTTATCATCGACAGTGAAGACGGGCAGGGGCGGCGGTGGTCCACCGTCGGCGTCAGCGCGAACATAGTCGATGCCTCGTTCGAGGCGCTGCTGGACGCGATCCAATGGAAACTGGTGCGTGATTGCGGCCCACAGTCGGCAGTCGCCGAGTGAGTACTCCATTTGACGATGACGTCAAGGCCTGTGCCGCGCTGTTGCATCGGGTGGATCCCGACCGGTTCATGGCGGCCATGGCGGCCCCGGTTTCCGCACGTGCGGTGTTGTTTCCGATCTATGCGCTGAACATCGAAGTCGCCCGGGCACCCTGGGTGACGCAAGAGCCGATGATTGCCGAGATGCGCCTGCAATGGTGGCGTGATGCGTTGCAAGAAATTGCCGAAGGTCCGACTGTTCGCCGGCACCAGGTCGTTACGCCGCTGTCGCGTGTCTTGTCCCCTCATCTTGCGTCGATGATGGATGAATATGTGGCCGTAAGGCGTTGGGATATTTATCGCGACCCGTTCGAGGACGAAGATCATTTCGACGCGTACATAAACCACAGCGCTGGCACGCTCACGGTGGTAGCGGCACAAGCGCTGGGGTCGGCGGATGAGGATGTCGTGCGGGACTTTGGCTATGCCGTTGGGGTAGCCAACTGGTTGCGCGCCATCCCGGATCTTGAAGCGCGCGGCCGAATTCCGCTGCTGGATGGCACGCCTGCGGGTGTTCAGCACCTGGCCGAAAAAGCGTACAGGCGGTTGATACTGGCACGTACTCAGCGGTGCTCGGTTTCGGTAAAAGCCACCGCTGCGCTGCATGTGGGTTGGCAAACCGAATTGGTTCTGAAGCAGGCCATTGCGCGCCCGGACAGGGTCGCCTCAGGAACCCTTGGGCCGGGTGAAATCCGCCGCCGCCTGTCATTGATGGTGCAGGCGGCAACGGGGCGCTGGTAGTTATTCCCAGCCGCCAGCGCGCATTTCTGCCGAGATTTTCAGCTGCACCAAGTCTGACGTTCCCGGAGCAAACATTCCGACGCCATACTCGCTGCGCAAAAGTTGGCCATCGGCTTCGACGGCAACCCAGTCACCTTTGTAATAATCGAAAAATCCGGCCAGAGGGTGTTCACCCATGAAGGTCAGGTCGATCTCAAGCGTTGCGGGCTTGGTCTGATCCTTTATTGTCAAATCTCCTATCATTTGCAGGGTGCTTGCACCGGTTTGCACCGCCGAGGTTGAGACGAATTTTATGTCTGGGTACGCCTCGACGTCGAAGAAATCACCGCTTTTGAGGTGATCGTTGAGCGGCCCCCAACCGGTTTCAACACTTGAGGCGTCGATTGTGATATCCGCGCTGGTTGCAGTGACGTTTTCAGGGTCAAACTCGACCGTGCCGGATACGGCGGTCCATTCGCCGGATTGTTCGGTCAGTCCCGCGTGGTTGTAGTAGAAACGGATTTCGGTGTGACTTTGATCAAAGTGATAGGTTTCGGCAAGGACTGGCGTGGCCAGTGCCAAGACGAGGGCAGATGCGGTAAACAGCTTCATGACATTTCTCTGATTTGCAGGGTTGATAATTAACATGTAAATGCATCTAAAATGATGAGCAAAGAAAAACCACAAACCTCGCGGAGGCGTGATGAGCGGATTTGAAGAACGAGAGGCGGCTTGGATCGCACTGAACCAGACACGCACCCGGATCTTTTCCCGGGCCGAGCGCGCGCTGGTGGCAGCCGGTTATCCACGACTGCACTGGTATGATGTTCTGTGGGAGTTAGAGAGATCGCAGGACGGTCTGCGCCCCAAGCAACTAGAGCAGCAACTCCTGTTTGATCAGTCCAGCTTTTCTCGTCAGGTCGCACGGATGGCGGAAGACGGGTTGCTGACACGCCATGCTGCAGCTGGGGACGGGCGGGGGAAGGTTCTTCGCATTACAGACGAAGGCCGCACCCTGAGGCGGCAGATGTGGGATATCTACCGCATGCACATTGATGAGGGGATCGCCGAGGCACAGAAATTAGGTGCCTTTGCACCGATACTGAACCTTAACGATTAGGCTGTTCGGGGCCGCATCGTCAGCCACAAAAGCGCGCCGCCCGCCATAGTCAGAAGGGGGACCATCGCGACGTTCACCGCGGTCCAACCTTCGATTGGAGAGCCGCCGGAACAGTTCATCAGCCCGCCCGAAGCCAGCGAGGCAAACGTGACGCCACCAAACACCAGCAAGTCGTTCAGCCCCTGCATGCGTCCGCGCTCGCTGACGTCATGCGATTCAGCCAACATGGTGGTTGCGCCGATAAAGCCAAAGTTCCAGCCGATGCCCAGCAGGATCAGCGCGACAAAGAAATTACCCAGTTCAACGCCCTGCAAAGCCACCACTCCGGCTGCGGCAAGAATGAGTAGGCCCAGTGCCACAATTCGTTCGACCCCAAAGCGGGCAATCAATTGTCCGGTGAAAAAGCTGGGAATGTACATCGCCAACACGTGGCTGGTGACGACATCTGCCGCGTCATTGGCGCTGAACCCGCAGCCCACGACGGCCAGCGGTGTCGACGTCATCACAAGGTTCATCAGCGCGTAGGACACCATGGCGCAGATGATCGCAACCGCGATGCGCGGCGTCTTCAGCAGCTCGATCCGGGACCGGCCTTTGGGGGCATCTGCCGCAGGCTTTGGCGGGGTTGGAATGTCGAGGAAAAAGAACAGGGCCGAGCCAATGACGTTCACTGCGATGACAGCGATGTATGTGCCGAGGAATGGAATGACATACGCGGTCGAGGTCAATTTGACGATCTGAGGCCCGATGATTGCTGCAGCCAGACCGCCCGCCATAACATAGGAAATCGCTTTGGGACGGAACGCGTCTGATGCGGTATCAGCAGCGGCAAAGCGGTAGAAACCGTGCGCGCTCATGTAAATGCCGGTCAGCAGGCTGCCAGCAAGGAACACCGGGAATGACCCCAGAAACAAGCCATATGCGCCGACAAGCCCGCCGCAAGCCCCTGCCGTTGCCCCCACCAGAAATCCAGCACGGCGACCCCAGCGTTGCATAATGGCCGAGATCGGCGTCGCCGCCAGCATTGAGCCAAGGACGATCAATGATATGGGCAGAGTCGCCAGGCAGGGATTGGTTGCCAATGATTGGCCGGCCAGCCCACCGACGATAAAGATCATCGGCATCTGTGCGCCAAGCAAGGCCTGCGCGGCCACCAGAACGGCGACATTGCGTTTGGCCTGACTGTTGTCGGAGGGGGTGGCGGTCATCGTCATGAGCACATGCGTAATGGCGAAAACGATTGTGCACAAGCGGGTTGCATCTGCGGCAAAGCGGCCTAACGTGCAGTCGATCATCGAGGCCGGAGAGCACATGTCCGTTGGACGGATCATAGAAACACCCGACTGCGTGGAAGAAGGCGCTACGTGGCTGGCCGAAAGCTGCCCGCGCATGGCCTATGCGATGGAACAGACCGGTCCGTTGCCCTTGCGCCGTCGCCCGGACGGGTTTGCGCAACTGCTTAGCGCCATAGTCAGTCAGCAGGTGAGTGTGGCTTCGGCCAATGCGATCTGGAACCGGTTGAAGGATGCGAAACTGACCGGCCCGCGCAAAATCATGTGGGCCACCGACGATGATCTGCGTGCAGTTGGGTTGAGCCGGCAAAAAATCCGCTACGCCCGCGCTTTGGCTGAGGCGCGCATTGACTACAAAGCCTTGCGGGACGTTTCAAACGATGACGTGGTGGCGATCCTGACCGAAGTGTCGGGTATTGGCGTCTGGACCGCCGAGATCTACGCCATGTTTTCGCTCGGCCGCGCTGACGTGATCGCGCCGGGCGATCTGGCGCTGCAAGAGGCTGCGCGCATCCTTTATGATTTGCCCGATCGGCCGACCGACAAACAGCTGCGCCAGATGGCCGAGGCCTGGTCGCCCTGGCGGTCGGTTGCGGCGCGGGTTTTGTGGGCCTATTACCGGGTGGCAAAAGAACGAGAAGGGATCAGATGACACGGGTTTTGAATGCGCTCCGAAAAGAGCCGGTTTCGGGAGATACACGCTCGGTCGTGGTGTTCGTGCACGGCTATGGCGCCAACGGGGCCGATTTGCTGGGGTTGGCTGATCCGCTGGGGGAGCATCTGCCCGATACGTTGTTCGTGTCACCCGATGCGCCGGAACAGATCCCCGGAATGCCCAACGGATATCAGTGGTTTCCGATCCCGTGGATTGACGGGTCGTCCGAAGAAGAAGCACGCCGTGGCATGGAAATGGCCGCCGACGATTTCAACGCTTTCCTTGATGCCCTGATGGTGGATGAGGATGTGCTGCCCGAGCAGGTGGTTCTGTTTGGGTTCTCGCAAGGTACGATGATGAGCCTGTACGTCGCTCCGCGCCGCGAAGACCCGGTGGCTGGGATTGTTGCGTTCTCTGGCCGGTTGTTGGAACCGGACCTGCTGCCGGACGAAACCGTCAGCCGAATGCCGATCCTTTTGGTGCATGGTGATGCCGACGACGTGGTTCCACCGCAATCTCTACCCGAAGCCGCCGAAGCGCTGCAGGCCGCAGATTTCAAAGAAGTTTATGCGCATGTCATGAAAGGCACCGGCCACGGGATTGCCCCGGACGGTCTTAGCGTCGCGCTGGCCTTTATGCGCGACAAGCTGAGCCTGTAACGATGATCGCGGTCCGTCCCATGATGCCTGAGGATGTGGCAGTTGCCTGCCAAATCCTCAACGAAATCATTGCTATCGGCGGGACGACCGCGTTTGAAACACCGTTTTCTGAGGCGCTGTTTGCCCAAGCCTACCTGAATGGCGCAGACAAAATCTGTTGCCACGTTGCCCTTGATGAACAGGGTGAGGTGGCCGGGTTTCAATGGCTTGGCACTAATGGGGACCTGCCTGAAGATTGTGCGGATATCGCGACCTTCACCCGGCGAGAGCCGGTGTTGAAAGGGGCAGGGCGGGCGTTGTTCTCTGAAACCGCGACCTATGCCGCGGCCCTTGGTTTCAGCGCGCTCAACGCGACCATCCGGGCCGACAACCGGCAGGGGCTTAGCTATTACGACAAGATGGGTTTCCGCGACTACTCGGTCACTTATGCTGTTTCTCTGCAAGACGGCACGCCGGTCGACAGGATTTCGAAACGGATTGAATTGAAGAAGGACACGACATGCTGATTGTCACCGGAACGGTTGAAGTGTCGGCAGATGGTGTCGGCAAAGCCATTGAGGCAGCACAGAAAATGGTCGCCGAAACCGTGAAAGAGTCTGGCTGTCTGATCTATGAATTCAGCCAGATACTCGGGCAATCCAACAAGTTCCGCGTTTATGAAGAATGGCAGGATCAGGCCGCGCTCGAGGCGCATTTCGCAGCCCCGCATATGGCCGAGTTTCAGGCTGTTCTGGGCGAAGTGGGCGTTATCTCGAGCGATATCTACCGGATTGTCGGGGGTGAAAAGCAGCCTCTGCGCTGAGGCCTCAGTCCCACAGGTGACCTTCAGCGAATTCCACCGAGTTTCCGGCGGGGTCCCGTATATACAGCGACCGTGCGCCACTTGGCCAATCAAACTCGGCGTCTATGGGGATGTTCCACTCCAGCAGATGCTTGCGCATTTCGTCGATCTCAGTCCGCGATAAAGTCATGCAGACGTGGCCGGGACCGCGTGCGCCATGCGGCGGGACGGGCAGGTTCGGATTCTCCGGAGGCTTTGCCGTCTCCTCTGCATTGAACAGCAACAACACCGATCCGCCGACGCGGAAAAATACATGCCGGTTCGCGACGCGTTGAATACACTCTAACGCCAGTATCTCACCATAGAATCGTTCGGCTGCATCCAGGTCGCCGACGTAAAGCGCGGCCTCAAGGATACCCTCTGGGGATGGTGTGCTTCGGGTGACTTTCATGCCTTAAGTCTATTACAAAAGGACGTTTTTGTCACCTGCGCGGTCGGCGGTCCCGTTTTCGTTGCGGCGCGAAATCCAACGTAGGGGCTGTCAGACTGTCCCATTGGCCGGGCGCCAACCCCTCTAGCGTATAGTCCCCGATCCGGGCGCGGATCAGGCGCAGTGTGGGATGACCGACCGCTGCTGTCATACGTCGAACCTGCCGGTTGCGGCCTTCGCGCAAGGTCAGCTCAATCCAACTGTCCGGTATAGTCTGGCGGACGCGGATAGGTGGGTTTCGTGGCCACAGGTCTTCGGGCTCATCCATCAACCGGGCTTTGGCCGGGCGCGTTTTTCCATCCTTCAGTTCGACCCCGTCGCGCAGCGCTTTCAGGGCAGCAGCATCGGGCAGACCTTCGATCTGAACCCAATAGGTCTTGGGCATCTTGTGCTTGGGGTCCGATATTTGCGCCTGCAGCCGGCCGTTGTCCGTCAGCAGCATCAGGCCCTCGCTGTCGCGATCCAGCCGCCCAGCCGGATACACACCGGGCAGGTCGATGAAATCCGACAAAGTGCTGCGCGGCGTCTCTGCATTTGCGCGGTCAGTAAACTGCGGCAACACATCGAAGGGTTTGTTGAATCGTATGAACCAGCTCATGATCCCGCCATAGCCTGCCAGAGGCAGAGAACGCAACCTGTGGATAAGTGTCACGCCTCTGTTACGGATTCGGCATACTCAATACCCGAGATGTTGTGGAAACTCAGGGCTTGTCAGAGTTTTAACACGATATATAGTTAAGTTAAGGCCGGGGCGGGTGTTCCCCGCTCTGGTGTCAATAACGGGCAGAGCAGAGCGAGGAGCGATTCCGATATGGACGGAGAATTCAGGACCGAATTTGTCAGGGAACCGGGTGCCCTAAAGCACCATCCGGCATTGGTTTTGAACGCCGATTATCGCCCCTTGTCCTATTACCCTTTATCCCTGTGGCCCTGGCAAGAAGCGATCAAGGCGGCCTGGCTAGACAGGGTGGACATCGTGGCCGAATACGACGAGGTGGTCCGAAGCCCAAGTACCGAGATCCGAATACCGTCGGTCGTTGTCCTGAAAGACTATGTAAAACCCAGAAAGCGCGTGGCCTTCACGCGCTTTAATTTATTTTTAAGGGACGAATTCCGCTGCCAGTATTGTGGAAGCCGTGACAACCTGACCTTTGACCACGTTGTTCCGCGGGCTGCCGGGGGTGTGACCAGTTGGCAGAACGTTGTGGCCGCCTGTAGCCCCTGCAACCTGAGGAAGGGATCGAAGTCGCTGCGGCAGGCGGGCATGTCGCTGCGCAAGCCGCCGCGTCAGCCAGATGCCGAGGCACTGCGAAACATCGGACGCAAGTTCCCCCCGAACCATCTGCATGACAGCTGGATCGACTTTCTGTATTGGGATGCCGAACTGGACGCGTAGTAACGTTTATTTTGCACGGAACGCGGCTAGCCAGACCAAAACCAGACCAGCAGATAGCAGAGCGTTCCAGCCAGCCATCGACAGGCCGAACATCTCCCAAGGGATATCATCGCAGCGCACAAGCGGCGCGGACATGATCTGATCCATAAGCTCCTCAGCGGACAATCCGCCAATATCGCCCGACGTGCAGCTGGTTGGACCCTCCCACCATTTCTGCTCGACGCCTGCGTGGTACATGCCAATCCCGGCAGTTACCATCGCGGCCACTGCACCCAAAAGGGGCAGGGGGCGAATGCCCGGAAAGGCAAAGGCCAACACGCCAATCAGAACGGCCGCGCCGTGGGGATAGCGTTGCCAGATGCACATTTTGCAAGGGGCCATACCGCCCAGGTGTTGAAACGCCCATGCGCCTAACAACAGTGCGGCGGAACCGCCTGCCGCAATCAGGATCAACAGTTTTTTGCGTGTCATAAGAACTTCACCGCTAAGAACCCACCGAACAGCAGGATGACAAACAGAGTGAACATAAGCCCCAGACGCTTTTCGATGAAGTTGCGAATGGGTTCACCAAAACCCCAAAGCAGCCCGGCAACAATAAAGAACCTGAGCGCTCGGGCCAGAATCGACGTGGCGATGAATGTGCCCAGCGGCATGCCCGTCCAGCCGGACATGATGGTGATAACCTTGTACGGGAATGGGGTGATCCCTGCGCCCAGCACGGCCCAGAATCCGAAGTCGTTGAACTTGGTGTTGAACTCTTCCATGGCATGCGCCTTGCCCATGGATTCGAGGATGGGTTGACCGATGCTTTCATAGAAGAACGCGCCGATCGCATATCCCAGCATGCCCCCTAGCACCGACGCCACCATGGCAACCGTCGCGATCAGCCAGGCGCGCGACGGGCGCGCAAGAATCATGGGAATCATCAGAACGTCCGGGGGAATCGGAAAGAACGAGCTTTCGACAAATGCCACAATGGCCAGAGCCCAAAGCGCGTGCGGGTGTTCGGCCAGACGAATGGTCCAGTCATAGAGCGATCGCAACATCAGATGCTAAAATCCCGTTCTCTTGTTGCGTCAGCCAAACCATGCGCCTGATGGGGCGTCAACCGTGCCTGAAGAAAACAAACTGAATATCGGTTGTTTTTTGCCTCTGGACCTTCCCGATTATGAGCGCTAATCCAGTGTTCGTGGCCCAAGTGGCGGAATGGTAGACGCAGGGGATTCAAAATCCCCCGTCCTAACGGACGTGCCGGTTCGAGTCCGGCCTTGGGTACCAAGGTAAAAACAGAGGGTAAGGGGAACCTGCTCTCTGTTTTTTCTTTTTTGGCATTTCGAATGCTCATTTTGCCACTTTTGACCCGGTATCGAAAACGTCGGGATTGTGACGGGCTTTGGAAAGCTTGGCGACAATCTGATTTCCGGATTGCGCGGGCAGTTTCATCGGGCAAGTTTCCCGGCAAACTCAGGGAAAAGCGAACAGACTTGTGATGTTCAGGGCGAATCCATTCCCAGTTTCTGCGCTCACTTACTGCGTCGCAGGATCAACCACGCCAGAAACCCAACATAGGCGAAAACGCTTAGGTTCAGTGCGGTGTCGATCAGTTGGCCACTCATGATCGGTCCTCCTGCGCCAGACGTTTGAACAGACAGACAACAAGAATTGGCACGATAAACACGAAGGCGATGGCTGACAGCGCTATGATGGACCGAACCAGAGAGATATCGCCCACCAGAATCATCGCCATCCCTAACGCGCCAAGGATAATGCCCCAAATCGTACGAATTCGGGGGGAGGGGTTGTCGTCGCCTCCGGTCCCAATCATCGCAAGGGTGAACCCGGCGCTGACGACGCTGGTGACCACGAACAGGAACGCGGCCAGGATTGTTGCTATTCTTGTGATGCCATCTAGCGGGAAGCGCTCAAGCAACGCAAATGTTGTTGCGTCGAGGTTCTCTGCATTGACGGCTGATAAGGCTCCGTCCTGACGCAAAGCATCGAAAAAACCCAAGCCGCCAAAAACGCCGAACCACAGGATAGAGAACAGTGTGGGAGTGACGACGACTCCGATCAGAAACTCTCGGATCGTGCGTCCGCGGGAAATCCGGGCGATGAAGATGCCCACGAAGGGTGACCAAGCCAGCCACCAGATCATATAGTTCAGCGTCCAGCCATGGAACCAGTCGACCAACAGGTCGTCGAAGAACTCAGCCGTAGAGAACCCTGCTGGCAGGACACCGAACAGATAGCGTCCGAATCCCGAAACGATGCCATCCATCAGATAAGATGTGGGACCCAGCACCAGAAGATAGACCATCATCCCGACGGCGATCAGCATTGCCGCGTTGGATAGAAGGGCCATTCCGTCGCCCAGATCGCGACGCAAAGGTATGATGAATGCAATACAAAGCGCGGCAAAAACAGGCAGCGTCAGCACGCCTGGGGTTTCTAAACCCAACAGGCCTGCCAGTCCGGTCTGGATCTGAAACACCCCCATTGCCATTGAGCCCGCCAAACCGACGGCAATTGCGACGATCGAGAGTAGATCGAAAATCCATCCCAGCGCCTTTGTCCATCCTGCTTCGCCAAGTGCGTCGGTGACTGGGGCACTCAGTAACAAAGTGCGATTTCGGCGATAGGCAAAATAGGCGATGACCAATCCGACGATTCCGTAAATCGCCCAGGCGTGGAACCCCCAGTTCAAGTAGGTCACGAACATCGCATAACTGGCCGCTTCGGAATCGCCACTGTACTGGCGCAGCACTTCATAATGGGTCAGGGGTTCTGCCGCCCCATAGAACAGTAGCCCGACACCCATCCCGGCAGCAAATAACATTGCTATCCAGGCGGTTGTTGAAAACTCGGGTTCGGCTGTGTCCGGACCAAGGCGGATATTTCCGAACTTTGACAAGGCCAAGTAGAGGACCACAAACAAAAGCCCGCTGACTTCAAGCATGATGAACCAGCCGCGGCTGTTGAATTGCGTCTCAACCGCTGATGCAGCAATGCGACCCAGGCCTTGCGGGTCAGCAATGCCCCAGATTGCGATGGCCGCACTCAGGGCTAGGGCGATCACAAGCATCGGACTGGGTGATTTGCCGTCCACTGTCCAGAACCCTTCCGTGTAAATTCATGAAACATCGGGTCGATAGGCCAAGCCTAGGTTGCGGAATCCAAACTTTCAAAGTGTTTTTGGATATTTAGCTGGCACGGTTGTTCAAGATCCGGCCCAGTGATGCCGATCTGTGCGAAACCGCCCCGTTAAAGGGGGAAACTTTCGGAAATCTCCTCACATCTGCGGATCGGGGCCTTCATGCCCCGCGCAGGGGTTGACAAGCGGAGTGTCTGAATGAAACGTCAAAGGCGTTGGGAGACTTTTAAATTTCAGATGCTTGACCCGTTGCAAGGCGGGTTCGCTTGCCGTACCGGCAAGGTCCCTGGATGGGGGCCGCTGAACTGTCTCTCATCCACAATAAGAGTTGGGAGTTCTCAAAAATGAAAAATAGCAGCAAGCTTAGCCTGGGCGCGGTCGTTACCGCTGCTCTTATGGCTCCGGCCGCTTATGCAGAAGAGTTTATCACCATTGGTACCGGCGGTGTGACCGGCGTGTACTATCCGACTGGTGGCGCGATCTGCCGTCTGGTGAACAAAGGCCGCAAAGAACACGGTGTGCGTTGCTCGGTCGAGTCGACTGGTGGTTCGGTTTACAACATCAACACCATTCGCGAAGGCGAGCTGGAGTTTGGTGTCGCTCAGTCCGACTGGCAGTACCACGCGTATAACGGCAGCTCGAAATTCGAAGAGGCCGGCCCCTTTGAAAACCTGCGCGCCGTCTTCTCGGTACACCCCGAACCATTCACCGTTGTTGCACGTGCCGATTCCGGCATCACCAACTTCGAAGACCTGAAGGGCAAGCGCGTCAACATCGGCAACCCCGGTTCCGGTCAGCGCGGCACGATGGAAGTCCTGCTGGGCGAAATGGGTTGGACCACCGACGATTTCGAACTGGCGACCGAGCTGAAAGCGGCTGAACAGTCGGCGGCTCTGTGTGACAACCAGATCGACGCGATGGTTTACACTGTTGGTCACCCGTCGGGTTCGATCCAGGAAGCGACTACAGCCTGTGACTCGGTTCTGGTGAACGTAAGCGGCGACGCCGTCAGCAAGCTGGTTGACGACAACTCGTTCTACCGTACTGCGACAATCCCTGGTGGCATGTACCGTGGTTCGGATGGCGACACCTCGACCTTTGGCGTTGGCGCGACCTTCGTGACCTCGGCAGACGTGTCGGATGACGCGGTTTATGCGGTTGTCAGCTCGGTCTTCGAAAACTTCGACGATTTCAAAAAGCTGCACCCTGCATTTGCCAACCTCAAGCCCGAAGAGATGATTGCAGATGGCCTGTCGGCTCCGCTGCATCCGGGCGCCGAGAAGTACTACAAAGAAAAAGGCTGGGTTCAGTAAGCCAGACCTAAAGCGGGGTGCCCAACGGGCGCCCTGCGACCCAAACCCGAACAAATCGGGTGGTTCAGAAGGCCAAAAATGGCCGCGACGGGGAGACAATTCATGAGTTCCGACACACAATCCAATCGTCCGCTATCCGAAGAAGAGCTACAGGATCTTGTGGCCTCATCCGATGCGGGTGGACGTAATCCGGTCGGTAATGTCGGGGTATTCCTGGCCGTTGTGGCCGCGATCTGGTCGATCTTTCAGGTCGTCCTGGCCTCGCCTCTGGCGAACTATGTTCTGCCCGGCAGCGTTGTGAACAACGCGCGGCAGTTTCACCTGGCCTTTGCGTTGTTTCTGGCCTTTGCAGCCTATCCGGCGCTGAAATCAAGCCCGCGCAACTATATCCCGGTTCAGGATTGGATCATGGGGCTGCTGGGCGCGTTTGTCGCGCTGTATGGTTATTTCTTTTACAACAAGATCGTCGATGCAGGCGGTCTTGCGGATGACACCGACAAATGGGTCGCCCTTGTTGGTCTGCTGTTGTTGTTCGAGGCCGCGCGTCGTGCGCTTGGCCCCGCAATGGCGATCATTGCGACGATATTCCTAGTGTATGTTTTCTTCGGTTCCTCTGATTGGGTTCCCGAAGTGATCCGCTGGAAAGGCGCCAGCCTGAAAAAGGCCATGAGCCATATGTGGATCACCTCCGAGGGCGTGTTTGGTATCGCGCTTGGGGTTTCGACCAAATTCGTCTTCCTGTTTGTTCTGTTCGGGGCCTTGCTGGATAAGGCCGGGGCGGGGAACTACTTTATCAAGATGGCCTTCGGTGCCTTGGGGCACCTGCGCGGTGGCCCAGCCAAAGCCGCCGTTGTCGGTTCGGCCGCGACCGGCCTGATCTCGGGTTCGTCCATCGCCAACGTTGTGACAACCGGTACATTCACCATCCCGCTGATGAAGCGCGTTGGGTTCAGCAGTGAACAGGCGGGCTCGGTCGAGGTTGCCTCATCCGTGAACGGCCAGATCATGCCGCCCGTGATGGGGGCTGCGGCCTTCTTGATGGTGGAATATGTCGGCATTTCTTATGTCGAGGTGATCACCCACGCCTTCCTGCCTGCCGCGATTTCCTACATCGCGCTGGTCTACATCGTGCACCTTGAGGCCGTGAAGCGGAATATGCCTACGCTGGGCGACCGCGACGTAAAGCTGGCGCGCACGGTTGTCGGTATGTTGTCTTTCTTCCTGGTCTTTGCCGGGCTGTGCTACGGTTCTCAATTCCCGGTCGAAGCGGTGACAAACTGGGTGCCGTCATCGGCTGGGCTGGTCCTCAGCCTGATCATCTGCGCCATCTATGTGGCACTGCTGTATCTGGCCGCTCAGGTGCCGGATCTTGAGCCGGACGATCCAAACGCCAAAGAAGTGACCTTGCCGGTCATTGCCGACATCTACAAAGCTGGGCTGCACTACCTGTTGCCGATCATCGTGCTGGTCTACTTCCTGATGATCGAGCAGAAGTCACCGGGTCTGTCGGCTTTCTGGGCCACGACGCTGCTCTTCGTGATCCTGCTGACGCAGAAGCCGCTCAAGGCGATATTCCGCGGGCAAAGCAACGTCTACAACACGTTCATTGATGGTGTCGCTGACCTTTGGCAGGGCATGATCGACGGCGCGCGGAACATGATTGGTATCGCGCTGGCAACGGCAACAGCCGGCGTCATCGTGGGCACTGTGACGCTGACTGGTGTCGGACAAGTGATGGCCGACCTGGTTGAGTTCCTGTCAGGCGGCAACCTGATCCTGATGCTGATTATGGTCGGCCTGCTGAGCCTGATCCTGGGCATGGGCCTGCCGACCACCGCAAACTATATTGTGGTCAGTTCGCTGATGGCTGGTGTGGTTGTTGAGCTGGGTGCGCAAAGCGGACTTATCGTTCCGTTGATCGCAGTGCACCTGTTCGTCTTTTACTTTGGGATCATGGCTGACGTGACCCCGCCGGTTGGATTGGCGAGCTTTGCGGCCGCTGCAGTATCCGGTGGTGACGCAATCAAAACCGGTTTCATTGCGTTCTTTTACAGCCTGCGCACCGTGGCCTTGCCGTTCGTGTTCATCTTCAACACGGACCTGCTGCTGATCGATGTGACGTGGGTCGAAGGCATAACCGTGGCGATATTTGCGACAATCGCCATCCTCGTCTTCACAGCCGGCACAATGGGTTACTTCCTGACCCGCAGCCGCATCTATGAAAGCATCGCGCTGATCCTTGTGGCGTTCGCGCTGTTCAGGCCAGACTTCTTCATGAACCGCATCGCGCCGCCGTTTACCTCGGTCGAGCCTGCTGCGTTTGTGGAGACCATCGGCGAAACACCTCCGGGTACCGAGGTGCGCATGGTCATCAGCGGGCCAGACTTTGACACGCTTGAGATGACGGACACCACGGTTGTCGTTCCCGTTGGCAGCGAAGAGGGTGGGCAAGCGCGTGTCGACGCGATGGGCCTGCTGCTGCTTGAGGAAGACGGGCTGGTCAAACTGGAAGAGCCGCTGTTCGGAACTCCGGTCGCGGATGATCTGGATATCTTCGATTACTACGGAGATGAGGCCGTCCGTCTGACCTCGGTCAGCTTGCCAGCCAGCCAGCCACCGAAACAGTTGATCTACATTCCGGCAATGCTCTTGCTGGGACTGATCGCTTTCCTTCAGCGCGGCCGCGCCGCAAGACAAGAGGTGACCGCATGACAAACGCTGTTCTCTGTGCCGTCGATATCAGCAACGGCGATCTTGATACGCATGTCCTGAAGAAAGCTGCGAAGCTGGCCGATCAGGAGGGTGCTCAACTGGATGTGGTGACGGTCCTGCCGGATTTCGGAGAAAGCTGGGTGTCTGGCTTTTTCGAAAGTGATTTTCACGACAAGGCGCTGGAAGAGGCACATACCAAACTGGCCGAGATGTGCGTGTCCACACTGGGGGCGGATCGGAATGAAAAGATCCGCCACGTGGTCGCGACGGGTACTGCCTATCAGGAAATCCTGAAAACTGCGGACAGTGCTGGTAGCGATCTCATCGTGATTGGTGCGCACAAACCCGACTTGAAAGACTATCTGCTGGGCCCGAATGCTGCACGGGTCGTGCGGCATTCAGACGTCTCTGTCTACGTGGTGCGCTAAGAAAACTGGGCGGATCAGTACCCTGTCATCTCAAGATATCCCCGTCCGGAATGGCTGCCGCTGATCTGGACGGGACCTTCCCAGTATTCAAACCGGGTGGCCATCCACGCGTCGGGTGTCAGCGCTGATACCTCGACGTCCAGATCCCGGTCAGGCAATGTGACGCGCCATCGGACAGGTACGTCGCGGCCAGCAACGGGCGCGGTCCTCAGCGGCTCGAACGCGACCGAACCATCGGTGATCGCAGTCGTCGTACCATCGGCGGCGATCCACGTTGCCGCGGTGAAATCATCTCGGTCGCCGCGTAACCGAAAAGCCATCATTTTGTCGCCATCGTCAAAGCTGAGCGAAAACCAGTCCCAGCCGCTTTGATCTGCGGCCAAAGGTTGTGATGACCATTCGCGGTCCAGCCACCCTTGTCCGGTGACGGCGACATCTCCACCCGGCAGGCGCAAGACGCCTTCGACTTCGTAAAACGGCTGGGAATAGTAATAGCTGGCTTGCCCGTCGCCGGATTTCACCGAATATCCGTCCTCGCCGTGAAAAACGAACGGCCCGTTGGCTTCGAGCTTTAAGTCATAGCCGAAATCCGCGCCGTTCGCAGAAAGGCTGACCACGTTTGGGTCTGACCCGCGCATGTGCCATTCGTCGATCCACGCCTCGAATGGCGCTGCCGTAACCCCTGCTTGACCGATGCCGCCGCGCGACAGACGCTCCGCGAAATAGTGTTTGTCGGGCGTGGTTACCGCAGCATGGCCCATCCATATCTGCGGGCTTTGCCACCCCTCGACCTCATGCGGTTTCAGTGCCGACCGAAACAGGGTCCACTGGATACCGTAATCGCGCCCGTCTTCACCTTTCAGGTTTGCTGTCAGATACCACCACTCGATCCGGTAGTCCGGGTGGGGGCCATGATCCTGCGGGAATTGAAACGCATACTCCGGCTGGGGCACAGTGAACCCTTCAGCCGAACCGCCCAGGCCTGCGTATCCCTGCGCGCAGGCAATGCCCGGCACGGCCAGCAGCAAGACTATAAGCCAGATCCTAACGTTCATTGGCAAACACCTTCAGTAGATCCGCAGGCGGCAGGCGCAGCAAACGCGCGGCAGGCAGGGCCGCGGCAACGGTTGCCGCAAGCAGGGTCAAACCCAACAGATAAACCCAGTCGACAGGGAACAGGTACATCGGCAGCCTCCAGCCAAACGCCTCGACGTTGATGACAGTCAGCAAGGTCCACGCCAAAGCCAACCCCAGCGGCAGAGCCAGCAAGGCGGTCAAAGCGGCCAGCAGCACGCTGCGCAAAAGTTCAAGCCGGGCCAGTTCTGCACGTGTCAGCCCGAGCGCCCAGACGGGCGCAATTTGCGGCAGGCGCTGCGTCCACAACGTCAGCAGGCTGGTCAGAATGGCGAACCCTGCAACCCCTAGCGTCAGGATGTTCAAGGCCGAGGTAACAACGAAGGTCTTTTCGAACACCTGCATGGATTGCGCCTTCATTGCAGCTTGCTGGACGACTGCTCGGCGGGGCAGGTCGAACTGCTCGCGCAAGGCCTGGGCCAGATCCGTGGCCCGATAAGGCGCGACACGAATGCCAAACCGGCGCGCTTCAGCACCGGGCGCGATCTGATCAAGTTGGGCCATAGAAACGATGGCCTGACCGGTTGGGTTGCCATAGTCCGAATAGACACCTGCGATGGTCATCGTGTCGGCGGGTGTGATGGCCAAAGAGTCGCCAGGCCAAAGGTTTTCCCGGCGGGCAAGTTGTTCGTTGATCAGCACAGCGGTTCCGTCGTGGACCCGGTCCCAAACACGTTCCGAGGTGCTGATAAGCGGCCATTTCTCACGATAAGTCTGATCGTCGATGATACCATAGAGAAACAAGGGTCCCGACGAATGCGCCAGTTCAACGCTTCGGATCGGCAGGATGGCATCTACCTGCGGGTTCAGCCATTCTGCGATGTCCTGACCCTGCTGATCGGTGGCAGCGGTGATGTAGAGCTCGGATGTCAGACGCTGATCCAGCCAGCCGGTAAAGGTCAGCCGAAAGCTGGAAACCATTGTGCCGACGCCGATATTCGCGGCAAGCGCCAGCAACAGGGCCATCAGCGCCAAAGATAAGCCCGGCAGTTGGGCGCGCATGTCCGACCAGACCCATTGGGCGATCGGCCCCTTCGCTGAGCGCTGAAACAGGATCAGGACACGCGACAAGGCATAGGGTAATACCAAGGCAGAGCCGACCAGCAACCCGGCCACCATGACGAAGCCGGCCACCAACCCTCCGACCAACAGCAGGGTCAGAATGCCCCCGACGATAGCGGCGACACCGGCAAGGGCGACGACCCAGCTACCCGAAGCTGTGCTACGCCAGGCCTGCAAGCCTGCGCCGCTTAGGATCGGCATTCGCGACAGGCGATACAAGGCGTGTCCGCTGGCCAGAAAAGTGCCACCCAAGGCCATCGCCAACCCGGACAGTGCCCATTGTGGTTGCAATGAGATCTGGCCGCTGACAGGTGCGCCGTAAAGTCCGCGCAAACTTGCAGCCACATCCGGCAACAGAGCGCCTGCGAGGAAAAAGCCCAACACCAAACCGAGTATTCCGCCGGCAATCGCCAGCACGGAAAGCTCAGCCATGATCAGCCAAACCAGCCGCCGCATCGAAACGCCCAAAGCGCGCAGGGTCCGGATCATGCCGCGCCGCTGGGCAAAGGCCAGGCCCACGGTTCCGTGCACGATGAACAGACCCACCGCAAAGGACAGCAGGCCAAAGGCGGACAGGTTCAAGTGAAAACTGTCGGTCAGTTGTGCGGTATCCAGTTGTTCCTGTGCCGGGACCCGCTCCAGTTCGGGGGCAATAGTCGACAGCGGTGGAATTGAACCGGGCTGATCCGGTAAAATGATCAGGTGCGAAATCTCTCCCGGCTTCTTCAGTAACGTCTCGGCCACACCGATGTCGGTCAGGATCAGATCGGGCGGTAAGGCATCGCTGATCAGGATCGGAGGCAAACCGGTCTGGCCGGCCAATAGCGGCTCCAAAACCGGGGTCGTCAGCAATCGCCCCGGCGCGGTCAACATATCGGCAGGGTCGGGTGGCGTGACGCTTTGTTCCATCTGCGTGACGGCGGGTAGGGCGGGATAGGCCACCATATCAACGCCAAGGACCCGTAATGTCTGACCCTGAACCCGCAATGGGCCTTCCAGTACCGCAGCAACCTGCCAGCCCGCGCGCCTTAGCTCGACGTAACGCGACAGGGGGATTGGACCGGCGGGGTTGTGCAATTCGTCAAACCGACCTAGCGCCAGTTGATCAGCGGCCCGGTCATAGCTGGCACGAGCCTCGGCATTGATGGCCTGCACCGCTGACCAGAGCCCGGTTGCAAGGGCCAGGCCGATCAGCAGGGTCGCCAGTTGCAGCCGGTGCGCCCGCCAATGAGAGGCCAGCGCCTGAATGACGGTCAGCGTCATGCGATAAGCCCGCCAGACAGATGCACACGTCGATCCAGCCGGGCCGCAATCTCGTGCGAATGGGTGACCAAAAGCAGCGCGGCCCCGGTATCCGCAACAAGAGCCAACATGAGGTCAAGAACGGTGGCGCTGGCGGTTTCGTCCAGGTTTCCCGTAGGTTCATCCGCCAGTAGCAATTTGGGCCGGGCGGCTATGGCACGACCGATGGCAACGCGCTGTTGTTGTCCGCCCGACAGGTTCTCGGGATATCGATCAAGCAGATCGGAAAGGCCCATCCGCTGGGCCAGATGCGCGCACCAATCGGGGTCGTGGCACCCGGCCAAACGGGCATGAAACGACAGGTTTTGACCTGCTGTCAAAGATGGGATCAGGTTGAATTGCTGAAACACCAGCGACAAGGACGTGCGGCGCAGGGCGGCCCGGCCTGGATCATCCAATTGCGACAGGGCTACGCCGTCCAGTGTGATTTCCCCGCTGTCCACAGTGTCCAATGCGGCCGCGAGGTTCAGCAGGGTGCTTTTACCGCTGCCGCTTTCGCCGGTCAGGGCCAGCGTTTGGCCGCGATCCAGCGACAATGACACGTCGCGCAGGACCGGCCGACCACCGGGATAGGATTTTTGAACCTTGTCAAATATCACAAGCATGTTCGCCCTCATTTTTACAAGGATTTGCAACAGTTTCGCCAACTGTCCAGCGTTGACGCGCCATAGGTTCCTTTCGCCGCACTATGAACATGGGTGAGCGGGTTGTCTCAGCCGGAAGTGCAGGTCATTGTGAGGCGATCCGTCGTCGGTACAATTCAGGATGCGAAAACATGACCTTGTCACAGCAGATCCTTTGGGGCAGCACGTTTCTCGGGCTTTGCTTTCTGGTCGAAATCTTTCTTCTGACCATGTGCACGTTGGCCATCAACAGGCTGATCGAGCGTTGGGAAGCCAGAGGTGCCATTTTGGCAACGGCCGGTCCAATTGCAACCGCACTTGCCTTTATTGTCGCGACCCACACCATTCAGGTCTGGATTTGGGCCATCGTCTGGGTGTTTGGCGATGTATTGCCCGACTGGAATACGGCGCTGTATTTCTCGCTGGTGTCGTTCACAACGCTTGGCTACGGCGACATCGTCTTGGGTGAAGATCTGCGGATTTTCGGTACTTTTGCTGCAGTTACAGGCCTGTTGGCCTTTGGGTTGTCCACGGCCTACATGGTCGCCCTTATGACCCGGGTGTTTCAGGAAAGGTTCATGGCCTAAAGGATGGGTGAGAATAATCGCGCCAGCGGAGCGCCAAGGCGTATGTAAACTGGCTGCTGTTCCAGATAGCGCGTCAGCTCATAGCTTTTGGCAAAGTCTTTTTGCAGCATCGCATCGACTGCGGCTGTGGTCTGGGGATCAAAGAACAGGGCCATTGCCTCAAAATTCAACCGAAATGATCGATTGTCCAGATTAGTCGTGCCCACTGCGGCCAGTGAGTCATCCACAACGAAGACCTTTTGATGCATGAACCCGTCCGTATAGCGCAAGACTTGTGCACCACAGGCGCGAACTTCATCAAAATAGGCAAAAGCCGCCAGCCACGGCAGGCGGTGATCAATGACATCAGGAACAAGAATGCGCACATCGACACCGCGCAATGCTGCGTGTTTCAAGGCAGTCATGATATCGATGTCAGGTACGAAATAGGGTGACGCGATCCAGATTCGGTTCCGCGCCTCAGTGATGGCGGCGAAGAACATCATCGACCCGGTTTCGGTTTCATCGCCTGGGCCTGTTGCAACCAGCAGCGCGTTGATATCCTGGTCCGCCTCGGACCCAGCCCAATCCAACTGGTCGATCAGATCTTCTTCATGCGCCCAGTGCCAGTCTTCGATGAAGATCAACTGCAATTGCCTGACAATGTGGCCGGTCAACCTGACATGGGTGTCGCGCCAATGTCCGAAATGCGGGTCCTGGCCCAGATACTCGACGCCGATGTTGTGACCACCGATGAATCCCGTTTCGCCGTCGATAACCACGGTTTTGCGGTGGTTGCGGTAGTTCAACTGGAAACGGAATTTTGGTCCGCGTTGTTCATGTGGATCCGAAACGGCGATACCGGCCTCGCGCATCTCTTCGATGTAGTCATTGGACAGGGCGTAACTGCCGACGGCGTCCATCATGAACCGGACGCTGACACCGCGTTTGGCCGCTTCGATCAGCTTGTCTTTCAGTTTCTGACCCAAGGCATCGGCCCGAACGATATAAAACTGGATCAGGACGTAAGTCTTGGCCGCGTCGATGGCCTCAAAAATCGCGTCAAAGGTGGCCTGCCCATCCACCAACAGCTCTGCCCCGTTGCCGCGCGACACAGGCATATGCGCCAGCGCCTCGAACGGTTTGGGGTTGATAAGCAATTTGTCGGCATCGGGCGTTGAGTAGTCGGCGAAGGTCTTTATCCCCTGAACCACGCGCTGGCTTTCCTTGCGCGCGATACGGTAGCCCCGAAATCTATGGTGTCCCAAAAACAGGTAAAGCGGCACGCCAAACATCGGTGCCGAGATCAGAAAGACCACCCATCCGACCGCGCCCTGAGGTGTCCGCGCGGTTTGGGCCGCGCGCACAGAAAAGAAAACTGCTGTTGTGTAAAGCGCAAAGACGAAGGCGGAAACAAACAGTGTCCACATAGGGTTATCGGGCTCCGTGGTGGTTCAGTTCGCCCCAGTGTAGATGCGCGACCAGTCTTGCGCCATATCTACAATCACCCAACCCATGTCTGGCCCTTTGTCCAATCCATCGACCAGTTTGCCGATTGGGCTTTCCCGGTCATAGGCCCATTCACGTTCAGCATCGGTATGGTGAATCAAAACTCCCAACCGTGGCCCATCGCCTGCGGTGGTCCATTCCAACATGGCAAAATCGCCATCCGAATTTCCCCCGGCCAGAATCGGGCGTCTACCGATCGTCCGCTCGATGTTGATCGGTTTGCCTTCTTTGTCGTCCACAAAAGCGATGCCATCAGCTTTGGTAATGACCGGTTCTCCTTCCGCGCTGTCATAAGTGGTGTCCATGTATGTACCCAGAACCTGTTCGGGCGGAATGCCATAGGCGTCTTCGGCGAAGACGCGCATAAAGTGCACACCACCGCCGGAGACGATGTAGGTCTTGAACCCTTCGTCTCGCAGATACCGCAGCAACTCGACCATCGGCTGATATGTCATCTGGTCATAGGGCAGTTCGGTTTCCGGGTGCCGGGCGGTTTCCAGCCAGTCGGCGACGGCGCTTTGGAACTCGTCGACCGTGACGCCGGAATGAGAGGCATTCAACACCTCGATCAAGGCATCATGACCACCTTCCGCGACCGTCTTCAGATCGCCTGTCGCAGCGGCCTGCAAAACGGGCGTAGTCAGGATCGAAGGGTCATCACCGGCCATCTGAGCCAGCCGGTCCATAGCAAAGATAAGTTGAAAATACACAGGCTGTTCGGCCCAAAGCGTGCCGTCATTGTCGAAAACGGCGATTCTTTCTGCTGGCGTCACGTATTCAGGGCGCTGTGGGTCGGTCACGGCGGTGACAAACTCGATGATCCTGTCTTTGCTTTCGGTCTCGGTCCAACTGGGCAGAGGATCAGCAAGCAGACACAGAGGGGCACAGGACAGCAGGGCGCTTAGAACAAAATGTCGCATGAATTTCTCGTTCGATTTCAAGATGAAAAGGGCCGCCTTTTAAGGGGCGGCCCGATTGGATTTTAGATACGACTTAGTTGTTTGTTGGTGTCGTCAGCTTGTCCATGACCTGATCCAGGTTGAAGCTTGCCGCTTTCTGGCGCGGCGGGAATTCCTGGAAGGTTGCCAGGAAGTTGCCCACGTATTCCTGTGCCGGAACCAGGAAATACGCCCGATCCAACAACCAGTCATAATATGTGTTGGAGGTGCGATAGGCGCGCTCATAAGGGTCACGACGCAGGTTCACGATCAACGGTATACGCAGCTCGGTCCAGGGCTCGATCCAGGCGCGCAGGGTTGCCCATGCTTTCTGCTCAAGGAAGATCAGCTTCCAGTCGTCATAGCGCAGCGCCGTCAGATCACCATCATCCGAGAAATAGAAAATTTCGGCGCGTGGGCTTTCGGTTGTTTCGCCGGTCAGCATGGGCAGGATGTTGTATCCATCCAGATGCACCTTGTAGTCACGGCCCATACCGGACGAGCTATAGCCAGTTTTCAGCTTTTCCTTGATATCGGGATCGCCAGCAACCGCCAGGTATGTCGGCAGCCAGTCCATGTGGTGCACGATCTCATTGGTGATCGAGCCTGCTTCGATCTGACCAGGCCAGCGAACCATCGATGGAACGCGCCAGCCGCCTTCCCAGTTGGTGTTCTTTTCACCCCAGAACGGTGTCGCAGCAGCATCCGGCCACGTGTTCATGTGCGGACCATTGTCGGTCGAGTAATGCACGATGGTGTTGTCCGCGATGCCAAGCTCGTCCAGCAGGTCCAGCAGTTGCCCGACATGCATGTCGTGTTCGATCATGCCAGCGGTGTATTCGTCAGCAACGCCACCAAAGATCTCGTTGGCCTGTTGGCGCATTTCATCTTTGACGTGGGTACGGAAATGCATGCGCGTGCCGTTCCACCAGACATAGAAGGGCTGGCCTTGTTCATTGGCCCGTTTGATGAAGTCAATCGCGGCTGCGACGGTTTCATCGTCAACGGTTTCCATACGCTTCTTGGTCAGCGGCCCGGTGTCTTCGATGGTACCGTCCGCTTTGGATTTGATCACGCCTCGCGGGCCATAGGCTTCACGGAAAGTACGACCGTCGGCCAGAACCGCATCGCCCGGATAGTCTTCATTCTCAGGTTCTTCTTCGGCGTTCAGGTGATAAAGATTTCCGAAAAACTCATCAAAACCGTGGTTTGTCGGCAAATGCTCATCTTTGTCGCCAAGGTGGTTCTTACCAAACTGACCAGTCACATAGCCGTGGTCCTTGAGCAATCCCGGAATAGTCGGGTCTTCGACCTGCATTCCCAGATCAGCACCCGGCAGACCGACTTTGGACAGGCCCGTACGGAAGACGGACTGGCCCATAATGTATGATGAGCGACCGGCGGTGCAGGATTGTTCACCATAATAGTCGGTAAAGATCATACCCTCTTTCGCGACACGGTCGATGTTCGGAGTTTGGTATCCCATCAGGCCCATCGTATAAGCCGAGATGTTGGATTGTCCGATGTCGTCGCCCCAGATCACAAGAATATTGGGCTTTTGATCCTGGGCCCAGGCGGGCAGGGCCAGCGCAACAGCGACAGACGCTACGGCGAATCTGCGCAATGTACCGCGCCAACTATCTGCAATCGAAATGGGTGGTGACATGGTTTACTCCTGAATTGGCCGGATCTTAATGATCCGTTGAATTAACAGCATTTGATGGCGGAGATTTTTTATTCCACCAACAAGGCATTGATTCTCGGTAGGAAAATTTCACATTACGTCGAGAATCGAATAGCCGTACCTTAGGCTATGACAATGTCTGGAAACCTATCATATGATTAGATTGAAGAATACTAATGTTTGATAATCCGCATGATCGAAAGCGGCTGCTTGCCTCGGGGTGGTTCGGGGCACGCGGCGCAGGGTTTCAATCGGATTTGCTTGACTGCGGGATCGCGAAATCATTCGAAGAGGGCGAGGCCCTGTATCATTACGGAGATCTGGCCAACGGGGTTTACGCGATTCTGGATGGCGCCGTTCAAATCACGGCACCTGCCGATGACGGGCAGGAATTCGTGGTGCACAGGCAAGGTGGCGGGTTCTGGATCGGTGACCTTGCGTTGTTCGCCGAGTCCAACAGGTTGGTCAGCGTTGTCGCGACACAGCGCACTCGAACATTGTTTTTTCCGTCCCTGCGGCTGGACCGACTTGTACGCGACAAGCCTGAATATGTTCGTGATTTTTACGCTTTGTCGCACGAAAACATGCAAACCGCATTACGCATCATGGCCAATCTGGCGGTGACAGGCACGGAAAAACGGCTGGTTTTGCGCCTTCTGCATCTGGACGAAGGGGCCTCAAAATCCGATGGGTGGATCGTAGTGTCACAGGATGAACTGGCCGAAATGGTGGCAGTGTCGTTGCCTACGCTACACCGTAAATTGCACAACTTGGTAGAGCTGGGATTGATCGAGCTTGGTTATGGCCGCGTACGGCTTAAGGATAGGCGCAAGTTGATCGCCGCCTGCCAGTGCTGACCTTACGGGTTAAGCGGCGGTAATGGGTTCCGAGCGCGGTGTTCCGGCTGTTTCATAACCTTGAGTTCGGACAATGCCGCTGCCCAAGCCTCGGGTTTTGAGCCGGTGCGGGATGAGTATCTTGCGGCCCCGATCCTTGCCAGTTGTTCTTCCAGCCCAATTGCCTTGCCGGGGGTGTCGCTTCGCAGCTTCCACATCTCCAAGGCGGAATAAGACATCGAAATATCATTGGCTTGCAAGGCTTCCCTCAATGCATCCAACGCAAAGTCCGGAGATATTCGATATCTGTCGCGCCGCGCCTGTTTCCAACTTGTGACACGTGGACCAAGGAACCGAACAAATGCCCAAAGAACCAGTGTCAAACCGGCCGCCAAGGCAAGCAACCTGAAAATCGTATCCGCATCCGGTGGCTGCCACTTCGGTGAAGCAAGCGTTAGATCAACCGCGTCGATATCAATGCTCTCAACCTGATTGGTGTCCAGATTGTACCATCGGATCGTGACAGGCGGCAGTTGGGTCTGGCCACCTTGCTGCGCAAGATAGACAATCTCATCAACGCGCTGGCCAGACAGAACACCCCGGTCTTCGCTTTCGGTAAAACGTGGCTCTTTCGGATAGGCGCTCAGAAGCGGGTCCTGCATGTCCGGGATCAATTCAGGCACCAGAAGAGGCGTCGTGCCGGCTATTTTGGCGATCAGGCGTCGAGTGATGGCACCCCCGTTTTCCATTTCGGTTGATCCGTCGATCTGCTGGTCGACCGTGAAACCCGTGGCCAAGATCAGCGGGTCCAGATCGCGTGCGCCCTCTGGTACAACGGCGTTCAAGGTCATTTCGGGCAAGGGAATAGTGACCGTTGTTGGAGCATTCGTTTCGGGATCGGCAAAGGTCACTACAACCTCTTGCTTGCCGAATTCAATCGGCCCAGCCCGAAGGGGATACAGGCGATAGCTGCGTTGAACACCAGACCAGGTCTCGCCATCCACAGTTTCGCTGATTGGGCCGGAAGCACGCTCAGGCAGGCGAACAAGAAGGTTTTCTTGTTCGAGCGGCGGAAACACCGGCGGGGACGGCATGAACGTGGGGACAAGTACCTTTATCCGTACGATGGCCGGTTGCCCGACAGTAACCGGATCGGTCGGTGCCTCGGCTGTGACCTGCGGTTGAACGCCTGTCTGCGCCCCCAGCTGTGCCGGGAAAAACAGCATGAGAAATATGAGGTATCTCATTGCTGTTGCTCCTGATTTTCCAACAGGAAGCGATTTCGCAGAAAGTCCTGCATATCTGTGTCGATCGTGCTGATCCACTGATCGGCAGACATAGCCTGCGCACCTTCGGTCGGGGCCTGAATGGTCGTGTCCTCGCCGCGCCCGGCCTCATTGTCAAAAACTGTGTCATCGGCCCCGATGCCCGCTTCTTCGCCTGTGTCCGACTGCTCCCGGGTTGTTTCAACGAATTCGAGGATGGCTTTGGAAACTTCCAGGTTGTGCTGCGCTTCGGGCCAGTCTGGTCGACGCTCCAAAGCTGTTTCAAACGCTGCTATGGCCGGCCTGTACTCGCGGTTTCGAATGCGCGCCATGCCTTCGGAAAAGGCGGCCTCAGGCGTGTCCAGTTCGGCAAAAACCGCAGCGGCCTCGGGGTACTGACCTGCTTTCAGCTGCGCATAGCCCTTATGATACGGGTCTACAAACAGCTCTGCCGCCCGAGCATAGCGTTTTTGGTTCATCGCAATTTGCCCCTGTTGATCCGGGGTCAGGAACCAATCCCGCCAACCATCGGCCTTTGCGGGCCCTGATGGAGCTGTAAAAAACACAGCCAGCAACACCAAACGGATCACCCAACCGCGCCGGAACCAAAGCAACGACAAAAACGCGGCGGGCCAAGCCAACATCCACCCTCTGTCCTGCCAGTCCAATCGATCATCGTCGTCCAGCGCCGCAGTGTAAGCCGATTGAATTTGACGTTCTAAGCGTTTGATATCACGTTCATCGTTAGAGAACGGAACAATCGTCGCGGTCCTCAGGTCGTTTAACTGAGCGATGTCTTGACCGTTCGGCAGCATTGTCAGAAAAAACACGGGCGCGGTTGTGTTCTCAAAAGCAGAGAGTTGAGACGGGTCAAGATCGTCCAGAACAAACAAGACTGCTCCGGGTGTTTCGCTGTCGCTCAGGATCGTTTCGGCAAGGGTCAGTGCGTCTGCGGCTGCGTCCCCCTGTTTTGGCATGACTGCTGGCGCGAGGCCCTCCAAAAGCGGGCGCAGGATGTTGGCGTCTTCGGTCAGGGGCGCAACGCTGTGTGGGGTTCCGGCGTAGGCAATCAACGCCGTCTGTGCCCCGACACGCGCATTGATAAGATCTGTCACTTTGAACTTGGCCCGATCCAGCCGGGACGGTGGCAGGTCCGGGTCCTCCATACTGTCCGTGACCTTCAGTGCTATTACCAGCGGTGCCGTGTCCGCGACCAAAGGGTTCGGGGCCCGTGACCATGTGGGTCCGACCGCCGCTAAGGTGACCAGGGTTGCTGCGATCATCGCGACGTCTATCGGGTACACACGCTTATTGTTTTCTGCCCCCAGGGTCAGGGCGGCGGCAAGGTGCGGCGCGATCCCGGTTATGGATTGGGAGTGCGAATTGGGTTTGGGCCGCATCACCCACCAGAGTATCGCAATAGGGATGAGGAACAGCAGCCAAGAGGCTCGCAAGAAATGGAAATCTGCCAACGCGCCGCTCATGCTGCACCTCGGCGCCGCTGGATGACATGTTGGCCGGTCATAGTGATGAGCATTGTCAGCAATGCCAACGCAAGCGGGTAATGGGCAAGGCTTTCACGCGGTCTATAGCTTTGTGCTTCCACGACCCGGGGGTTGAGTTCGTCAATGCGTGCGTATGTGTCAGCCAATGCTTCTTCGTTATCTGCAAAGAAGTATTCGCCGCCCGTACGGTTTGCGATGTCCTTCAAGGCATCCAGATCAACCCGGTCCTCGCCCGAGGCGTCAGGATCACCTACGCCGATCGTGTAGATGACGACGCCTTTCTCGGCCGCGATTGCTGCGGCGTTTACCGGCGTCATGCGGCTGGACGTATCCGCCCCGTCGCTTAGAACGATCATCAAGCGCTGGTCGACCTCGCTGGAGTCAAAGGTGCGTATGCCCAGACCAATTGCATCCCCCAGCGCAGTATTGGGACCGGCCATGCCAACTTGAGTTTGGTCCAGGAACCCATTCAAACTGTTCAGATCTTCGGTGAAAGGGGCTTGAACAAAGGCCCGAGTACCAAAGATGATCAAAGCCATCCGGTCGCCTTGGCGTTCGGCAATAAATTGACGCAGCACATCCTTAACTGCGGCCAGCCGTTGTTTTGGAGCGCCATCCGTTGTTGTGAAGTCCCGCTGGTCCATTGATCCTGAAATGTCCAAGGCAAGCACCACGTCGCGCGCTGACTTTTCGATAACCAATGGTTCACCAAGTTTTTCGGGGCGGGCCATGGCTGCTACTAAAAGAAGCCAGATTAATGCGATTGTGGCGGCCTGAAACCGTGCTCGGCGGGGAATGACGGATCCTGACTTGGGTTCAACTCCAGCGGCCTGTGCGACATGGCGAAAGAATGGGATGCGGATCGAGCTGCTTTTTTCGCGATACGGTGGGGCAAGCCGATACACTAAAAATGGCAACGGGAGCAGGAGGAAAACCCAAGGCGCGGCAAAAGAGAACATCACGCTGTCCTTTCCCGCTTGTGTGATCTAATCCAATTTCGCGCGAGGATTTCCAGATCAGGATCGGCTTTTACATCTCTGTATGGTGCTTGCACAAGTTGGCGGCTAGCGCCATCAGTAAAAGTAACATTATCAGAGGTTTGGTTTAGGAAGTTGGTCCATTCTTCTCCATGCAGTGCAGCGACTTTCCGACGTGGATACGCGACCAGAGCCGTGCGGCGGAGTATTTCGGCGATCTTTGCGGCGTCATTGTCTGACGCGGACAGCTCGGCCAATGCCTCGCGTCGGTAAGCGTTCGTCTGGCGGTGGCGAAGAAAGGCATAAACGCCAAGGATGATAAACCCAGCAAGGATTATGGCCAAAACAACCCATCCCCAGGTTTGGGGCACCATGGAAATAGGCTCGGGCACCGGGGCAGGTTCCAGCATGTCCAGCAGGTCAACCAGTGATTTGCCTTCGACATCGACGCTCATCTTCGGCCTCCGGGATGACCAAATAGCTTGAGCAACTGGTCGAGCGTTGGTTCCGCCGTGGTCAGAGGCACGACCGGAAACCCATAGCGGCGCGACCACGTCTGCAGTTGAGCAAGGCGATCTTCCAGCGCTGTTCTTATTCGGTGCGACAAGCCGGGGTCCGAGCTGTCGAGCTCAATCTGACGGTCGCCATCGGACACCGTAAGCCGAAGGTTCGGGGCAAGTTCACGCGAACTGGGGTCAGAAATATTGAACAATATCAGATTATTCGAGGCAGAAAGTCTGCTAAGTAGTTTCTCTGACACCTCATTCAGCCCATCGAAATCGGAAAAGACACACACCAAAGTATTGGTATGCGCGATCCGCGCGGCCTGTTTCAGCACATCATTCAACGCCACGGTTGGTTCATCCCGCAGCGTTGCACGTAGGTTTGAATTCAGCGCGCCCACCGATGACAGGAACCGCGTCAGTGCAGCGGGTCGCCGTTGGGGCCGGTGTTCGGCCACATCGGTATCACCAAAAACGATTCCGCCGACGCGGTCACCTTGACCTAGCACGCGGTGCGCCGCGATCGCCGCGGCTTCGGCCGCGATGACCGATTTCATGTAGACTTGCGTGCCGAAAAACATCGAAACGCGCTGGTCCACAAGCAAAAGGGCGGGGCGGTCGCGTTCCTCGGTATAGACCCTAATATGCGGTTCTCCGGTGCGCGCGGTCACTTTCCAGTCGATGGTACGGATGTCGTCCCCGGGCAGATAATTCCGCAGTTCTTCAAAGTTCAGACCGCGCCCGCGCAGGCGTGAGGCATGTCGGCCGTTTAGGATCGAACGGGCAGGTTGGCGGGGCAGCAGGCTGATCGCGCGGGACTTTGGACCCAGCTTTAAAAGGTGGTCCGCATCAACGTGTATGCGCGGGTCGTCGGGATATGCGGCGGTCTGGGACACGCGGCGTTCCTTTGGTTTCAGGGCAGCGCAACAAGCTGCAGGATTTCCGAAATCACATCATCCGCAGATTTGGCGCTGCCTTGTGCCTCGAAGCTCAGGGTGATGCGGTGGCGGAATACATCATGTGCGATGGCGCGAATATCGGCGGGGTCGACATAGTCGCGTTGGTTCATCCAGGCATGCGCGCGACCGCATTTGTCCAAAGCCAGCGAGGCGCGTGGGCTGGCACCGATGTCGATCCAGCTGGCCAGCTCATCGCTCAACGCGCCGGGCGTCCGCGTGGCCTGCACCAGATCGGCCATGTAGCGGTCCATTGCGTCGGATACGTGGATCTGACCGATTTCGGAACGCGCGGCGAATACGGCGTCCTGGGGGATTGCTGGTGGTGTATCTTTGGATGCGCCCTTGCCCGCAGAAATCTCTTCCCCGCGAACCAAGCGGATCACCTCAACTTCGTCCTCGACCGGGGGGTAGGTGATCTGAACATGCATCAGGAACCGGTCCATTTGCGCTTCGGGCAAGGGATAGGTGCCTTCCTGTTCAATCGGGTTCTGGGTTGCCATCACAATAAACAGCGGTTCCATTTTATGCGTGGTTCCCGAGACCGTTACTTGCCGTTCTTCCATCGCTTCAAGCAACGCAGCCTGAACTTTGGCGGGGGCGCGGTTGATCTCGTCCGCGAGAACGATATTGGCGAAGATAGGGCCTGGCTCGAACCGGAATGTGCCACCGTCATCGGTCTGTTGAAACACCTCGGTCCCCGTGACGTCCGATGGCAGCAGATCCGGAGTGAACTGAATCCGGCTGAAACGTGCATCCAGGTTACGTGCCATTGCCTTGACCGCGCGGGTCTTGGCCAAACCGGGAAGCCCTTCGATCAGCAAGTTTCCGTTGGCCAACATCCCAATCAGCAGGCGGTCGATCACGTCAGTCTGTCCGATAATGGATTGTCCCATTCGGGCTTTGAGATCATTTATCTGATTAAGTGCATTCATTTGGCGGGTCCAATCGGCGTCAATTTTCCAAACTGACTTTGTGATTTTGTGCAGTAATTAGAAAATGTGTCGTAACAGCGGTATGTTAGCAGCCTTTATTTCGCCGATCTACTGTGAAATCCGCCCAGTCAGACGGCGCAAATCTTCCTTCAATTCTGGTCGGATAGGTCCGTGATTTGGCGCGTCGCGCAGCGTTCGAAGCCAGTTAATCGGAGGATTTCGGCCAGCTGCCCGGTTCCAGGTCAATGCGTCGAGGATGGCTTGCGCGTCTGCCTCCAGCACTTCGGGGATGTCGAGGTCGTTCAAGGTGGCCCAAACACCAGTCCACAACCGGCCAACCGACCACGGGTTGTATCCGCCCCCGCCCAGGACCAGAACGCGGGGCGCAAGACCTTTCAGTGCAGCGACGGCCTTCCAGTGAGAATTGTTGGACAGCGCCAGGCGCGACAGCGGGTCCTCGGCAACCGCATCGGCGCCGCATTGCAGGACAAGGGCTTGCGGTTTGAAGGCCTCAGCCGCGGGCAGGATCAGCTGGTCGAGAATGGCGCCAAATTCATCATCGTTGAGGTTTCTGGACACCGGAAGGTTAAACGCCGCGCCGCCTGCATCATCATCAAGCTTGCCGGTGAACGGCCACCGTCGGGCTTCATGAATGGAAATCATCCGAACCGTTTCCAAACCCTGAAAGGCGGCCTCGACCCCGTCGCAGTGATGGGCGTCGATATCGACGTAGACAATCCGGTCCAGGCCCATTCGCAACAGTGTCAGGATCGCCAAAACCGGGTCGTTCAGATAACAAAACCCATTGGCACGGTCGGGCAGGCCGTGATGTGTTCCGCCCGCAGGGTTGTAAACGATGCCGCCATCGCGGATCAGTTCAGCGCCCAACATTGATCCTCCGGCCGCAGTGGCGGGGCGTCTGTACATCTCTGGGAATACCGGGTTGGACAGCGTGCCCAGCGCATAGGTCGAGCGTACATCATCCGAGACGCTTTGAGCTCTTTCCGCGGCCTGCAGCGCATCTATGTAGTCCGGCGTGTGAAAGCGGTGCAGCGCGCCGGGTTTTGCGCGGGGGCTGACCCTGTAATTTTCCGAATTGATCCAGCCCAGCGCGCGGCACAGGTCCATGACGGTGGAGACGCGCGGGATAGCCAGCGGGTGTTTTGAACCATAGGTCGAATGGCGATAGATCTCGGACCCTATGAAGATCGGGTTTTGCACAGATTATTGGGTCCGTGCGGGTGCGTTGTCATCACCAAGGCGGCCATCAAGAGACATCAGAATAGCCACTGGCCTAAGGGCAGGAATGTGGCTGAAGATGATCAGAATGCAGACAGTCAAAGGAACACTCAGGAATGCACCGATCAGCCCCCAAACGGTTGTCCAGAACGTTAGCGCGAGGATCACCAGAAACGTAGACATGTTCAGCGACCGGCCCAGCAAGGCAGGGTCAACAAAATTGCCGATCAGAAACTGGATGGTGCCGCAACCGAAAACGATGATCAGGAAAGGCCCGATCGTTTCATATTGAACGAGGGCAATCATGGCCGGAAAGATTACGGCGATGATCGAACCGATAGACGGGATGAAGTTCAGCGCAAAAGTCAGCACGGCCCAAGTTTCGGCGTATTCAAGCCCAAGCGCCTTGAAGACCGAGTAACTGATGCCTGCCGTGACTAGGCTGATGAAGGTTTTTACCCCGACATAACGCTGCAGGCTGTCGGTGATCGCATCCAGAATTGTGGTGAATTCGGCCCCGGTTTCGGGATTGCCCGCAGCCAGTTGTATCTTTTTGCGAAACGCCAGACGCTCGGCCATCAGAAAGGCCACGTACAGGCTGATCAGGAAAAATTGGTTCAGCAGCGATGTTGCACTGCTGAGCAACACGCGCGCGACATAGGACATGTCGATACTGACCAGATTGTCACGGATAAACGTGGTGACGTCATTGCCAACCAGCCCCGTGACCCGGTTCACGGCACCGTCGAACTGGGTTTCATATGTGCTGATGGATCGGGCGAACTGCGTCGCCTGGCTGCCGAGGATGTACATGATCACGAACAAGCCAGCCAAAACAACTGTGACTGCGGCGATGTTGGCCAGCCAGACGGGCACCCGTGCCATCGAGATTACCCGGTCGCTCAGCGCGATAATCAAAACATTGATCAACAAAGCCATGGTCAGCGGGATCAAGAATGCTGAGCCCGCGTAAAGTCCCAGCACAATCAGTGTGGCAACAATTGTCGTGTCCCGTACAACCGACAGCCTCAGCCGCGGGCCGCCCGTGTTCTGATCAGGTTCCAAAGTCATCGCTTAGCCCGCCTGTGATGCCGCGTGGCACGTTACAACGATTGGTGGTCGCTCTGGAAGATGATCCTGCACCGCTGGGCAAGATTCTGCAATGTGCCCAAACATTTGGGCGAGATAATTTACGTTCTGAAGGGATTTGCCATTTCAGAGCAAAGCCGAGGCGGGTTAGGCTGTGCGCATGAGCGCACGTGTGATTCCTTTCGTTGGTAGACCGGTTCAAGCCCTGTGGTTGGCCGTAGTGCGGTTCAACAACAAAAACGGGTTCGTGATGAGCAGCCACGTCGCCATGTCCCTGATGATGGCCTTGTTTCCATTTGTGTTGTTCACAGTGGCTTTGGCGGGGTCGTTGTCCCAGGGTTATGTCACCGACGAACTGATTGAGCTTGTGTTTGGGGCGTGGCCCAAAGACGTCGCGGGGCCAATCGTGGCTGAATTGCGGGCCGTCCTGCAGGAATCCGGGTCGGGCGTCATAACGCTGGGTGGTCTTTTGGCGATCTTCTTCGCCTCAAACGGTGTCCTGGCGGTTCGCGCGGCCATGAACCAGGCATATCACGACAGGGACGTCTGGCCGTTCTGGAAAACCCGATTGCTGTGCCTGGGGCTGGTGATCGTTGGTGGCGTTGCCATTCTGGCCATTGCCGCGGTCGAAGTTGTTTTGCCCGCCTACACCCAACTAGTAACCGAGAAGACTGATGTGAACGTCTCGGATTGGTTGTCCGTAGACAGGTTACGCTGGACTTTCACGGTTGCGGTTCCGGCGGGCACTGTCCTGTTGGCGCATCTGATCCTGCCAACGCGGCGGCACAGGCTGATGCAAATCCTGCCTGGCGTTGTTCTGACGTTGGCCTTGTGGGCGGCCGGTGGGTGGGGGTTCTCGATCTACATCGCGCAATTTGCCAGCTACAGCGCCACGTATGCGGGTTTGGCTGGCGTCATGGCGGCGCTGATCTTTTTGTACCTGTGCGCGGCAATTCTGATCCTTGGTGCCGAATACAACGGCGCTTTGATGGATCTGGAAGACAATCTGGATCGGGGTTCTCAGTGAAATTTCTGGCGTTGTGTGTCGGGCTGTTTGTGCCTGTGGCCGCCTTTGGCCAGTCTCCGGCCTATGTCGGGTCGGATCAATGTGCCGAATGCCACAAGGACGAGGCGGCGGCATGGTCCAAATCCCACCACGCGCTGGCCTGGACTGAGGTTAAAGACGGGCCTGTTGTTGCCGATTTTGACGGAACGCGGTTCGACCATGACGGGATGTCAGTGGAATTCACCGACACCGAAGGCGCGCTGAGCGCAAAAGTCACGGAAAAGGACGGGGTGACCACGGAATACGGCGTACATTCCGTCGTCGGCATTGAGCCGTTGCAGCAATACTTGTTCGAAACAGAACCCGGCCGGTTGCAGAGTTTCGATGTTGTTTGGGATACCGAGAACAAGCAGTGGTTTCACCTCTATCCAGATCAGGAGTTACCCCCTGATGACGGGTTGCACTGGACCGGACCCTACAAGAACTGGAATGCGCGGTGTGCGGAATGTCACGCGACCGGTTTTGAGAAACAGTACTACGCTGAAACCAGAACATACGACTCGGTACAGGCCGAGATCGGGGTAGGGTGCGAAAGCTGCCATGGCCCGGGTTCTGCGCATATCGATTGGGTCGGGGGGCAAAGCCTGCCGCAGGGTCTGGGCGACACCGGGTTCCTGATGGATTGGGGTAAGGGACAGACCGAGGCCGAGATTCAGCAATGCGCCGGGTGTCATTCCCGTCGTGAGGCGCATGGAGATGGCAACCCGCTGCCCGGAACGCCCTATCATGACGCCTACAATCTGGCGGTCCTGCGTCCGGGGTTGTACCACCCGGACGGTCAGATTTTGGATGAAGTCTATGTGTACGGCTCGTTCCTGCAATCCAAGATGTATGACCGCGGCGTGGGTTGCATGGATTGTCACGAGCCGCATAGCGCGAGTCTGAGGGCAGATGGAAACGGGGTGTGTACGCAGTGTCACTCGCCTGCCGCGAATCCCAGGTTTCCAACTCTGGCTGCCAAAGAGTACGACGCGCCGGAACATCACAATCACCCAGAGAATAGCGAGGGTGCGCAGTGCAAGTCCTGCCACATGATCGAGCGTGTCTATATGGGTGTCGACGGCAGGCGCGATCACAGTTTCCGTGTACCTCGTCCCGATTTGGGGCTGGGACAGGATGCCTGTACGGATTGCCATTCAGATCAGGACCAGACATGGGCCGCACAGCAGATCGAAGGCTGGTTTCCGGACAGCGCGCATCGAGAACCGCATTTTGGATCGGCCTTTCAGGCAGCAACGCTTGGTCGCGCGGATGGGCCAGACGAGCTACTGGACATCGCAACCGACCCTAATCAACCCGGCATCGTGCGCGCCACGGCTGCCTATCTGCTGCAACCTTATGGATCTGCCGACGTGGCGGCCAGAACTGCAGAGCTGTTGGTGGACGAGGACGCTCTGGTTCGCGCAAACGCAGCGCCGTTGCAGCGTCAGGCCAGCTTGCCCGATCAAATCCAACGGCTTGAGCCGCTGCTGTCCGACCCGTTGCGAAACGTCCGCATTTCGGCGGCAAAAGAGTTTCTGAACATTCCGCCGCAGGCTCTGACTGCGGAACAACAGCAATTGTCGGGGCAGGGCATGTCCGAGTGGCAGTCGGCGATTTCCAACCGTCTGGATTTTCCTGAAACGCATCTCGTGCTTGGCGGTATGGCCCTGACGTTCCGCAATGCTCCAGCTGCCGAGCGGGCGTTTCAAGAGGTCGTTGCGCTGGACCCGCAACGCGCCGAAGCCTGGCCAATGCTGGTGCAACTGGCGCAGATCAACCGCGGGCCTCAGGCCGCGCGCGATGTTCTTGAGCAGGGATTAGAGATCATCCCAGAAGACCCGAACCTTTTGCAGTTGAAACAACAACTGGGCCGCTGAAACGGCACGGCTTGGCCCGGTTTCCGTCATTTTCCCGGCAAATTTCATAGTTACCGATCAAGCTGAGGCAAGAATTGCCCCAGCTTATAGGTGACACATGTTTCTCAAACCGGTCCACACGTCCAAGCTGAAAAAGCCACTGGCTTTGTCGCAACGGATCGAGGAATTGCGGGCCCGACCACCGGAATACATCAATCACGGCCAAGCGTTGCTGCTGCAAGGTATTGCCGCCGCTTCACTGCGCGAACAGGTGCTGACCGAGGACCGGATTTCTCTGGACGATTGAGTCAGCCGCGGAACCCAGTTGCGACCACGAACTTCTCGGAACTGTCCGAGCGCGACGCGGGTGGTTTTACATTCGCAACCTTGTCGAATTTCTGCTTCAGCAGCTTCTGCAGATCGCCCTCGGCGCCACCGGCCAGAACCTTGGCAACGAACGTGCCGCCCTCTTCCAGAACGTCAAAGGCGAAATAGGCCGCCGTTTCGCACAGAGCCATGATGCGCATGTGGTCGGTTTGCTTGTGCCCAGATGCCGACGCGGCCATGTCGGACATTACCACGTCAGCCTTGCCGCCCAGCCACTCTTTGACCTTGTCGTCGGCATCGTCTTCCATGAAGTCCAGCACATGTGCCTCGGCACCTGCGACCGGTTCGACCTCTTGCAGGTCGACACCCAGAACTGTGCCGATCCGTTTGCCGGAACGTTCGCCCAGCGCGTTCACTCGTTTGACCGCGACTTGCAACCATCCACCCGGCGCACAGCCCAAGTCGACGACACGTGCACCCGGCACGAGGAACCGGTACTTTTCGTCCAGCTCCAATATCTTAAACGCTGCACGCCCACGGTACCCTTCGACCTGCGCACGTTTCACATAGGGGTCGTTCAGCTGCCGCTCGAGCCAACGGGTCGAGCTGAGCTTACGCCCGCGTGCAGTCTTTACCTTGACTTTCAGGTCACGCTGCCCGCGCCCCGAGTTGTTTTTGCCACTTGGTGTCTTCGCCATCAGAACGGTCCGTCTTCCAGTACGCCGTCCGCGCTCATCTGCGCATAGAGCAAGCCTTCGCGCAGCCCCCGGTCCGCCACGGAAAGGCGGTCGGTAGGCCAGCATCTTAACAGCGCCTGCAAAATGGCCGAGCCGGACATGATCAGCGCCTGCCGGTCATCCCCAATCCGGGGATCACGTCGGCGACCCTGAGGGCCGAGTTCTAGATACCCTCGTATGACTTTGTCAATCTGATCGCTGGTCATGCGCAAACCATCGACCTTGGTCCGGTCGTAGCGCTTGAGCCCAAGGTGCGAGGCCGCAACGGTTGTAACCGTGCCACTGGTGCCGACGATCTGGAACCCAAGGCGGGCTTGCTCGTCCTTGTAAGGCGCGAAATCGGCGAGGTTTTCTTCGAAAAACCAACTCATCAGAGCAAAGCGAGCGGAGTCATCTTCGACGTCGTTAAACTGGTCGCGCAGGGTTGCAACACCCAGGGGTACGCTGATCCAGTCGACGACTTTTGCCGCAGGGAAGGGGCTGTCAGTCGTGTGAAACCCATGGTGCAGCCGCATGATCGCGGCCGGACGGTCCCGGCGCGGTACGGATGAGATGTCGATCCACACCAGTTCGGTCGACCCACCGCCGATATCCACGACCAGCAACTGCTCGGTCTTGGTGGATACCAGCGGTGCACAGGAGATCACGGCAAGGCGCGCCTCTTCTTCGGGCTGGATGATCTCGAGCGTCAGTCCGGTTTCGCGTTTGACCTGCCGGATGAATTCGCGCGCGTTTTTCGCACGCCGACACGCCTCGGTCGCGACCAGACGCATCCGCCTGACCTTGTTGCGTTTCAGCTTTTGCTGACAGATGCGCAGCGCCTGAATGGTGCGCGCCATCGAGGACCGGGACAACCGTCCGGTCCGTTCCAAACCCGCGCCTAATTGCACGGATTTGGAAAAGCTGTCGACCACATGGAAGCCGCTGCCCTTGGGCTGGGCTATCAACATGCGGCAACTATTGGTTCCCAAATCCAGCGCCGCATATAACGCATCTGGATCGGGTCTTGCCGGCGCGGGGCTTTCGACCGCCTTCGGGAACGCGCCCGCACCTTTGGGACGCTTGGGCGCCATCTTGAACGCCCTCCGATTTTCGAGTTACCCCGACCATAGGTCGCGGGCCTGCGTCGTGCAAGACGCTCATTAAAGTGATGAGAATTTTGATATGCGCGATTGGTTCAGTCTTCGTTACAACCCCGGTATCTCATCGTGGGCAAAAACGTCGCTGGAAATGCGCCGTGTGTCGAAAATCGACCGACTTGCCCCCACATAGACGTTTAGAACCAGTCCATCTGGTTAGGAGGAATCAAACGCAATGCCTGACGTCACCATTGTTTACTGGCGCGATATTCCCGCCCAAGTCATCGTCGGCAAAGGCCGTCGTGGCGCAAAGCGGCAATTAGAGGAACGGTTCGAACAAGCCATCGACCGCGCGGCCATGAAGGTGAACGCCAAGGACAGCGATGCTTATCTGGCCGAATGGCGCAAGGCGTCTCCCTTTGCAGTCGACGGCGACCCGTCCGAGATTGCCGAGGCCGAAGCCACGCGTTTGGAAACGGAATACGATCAGGACCGCATCAAAGCCCTGATCGCCAATGACGGTTGGGCATGAGCCCGAGACATCTATGGGAGGCCGCAATGGCTTTGCTGAACTTCAAGAAACGTGATGCGGTCGAAAACGGCCCTGTAAACCCGACCGTCGAAGCCTTTTTGCAAGGCTATTCGATTGAGGTGATGCCGCGCACCGCCGAAAAGGTCGAAGATTTCCGCGCGTTGCTGCCCGAAGGTACGCGCGTTTACATCGCCCATATCGAAGGCACTCCGATCGAGGATATGGTCAAGACCGCCAAGCGGATCGCTGACGAAGGCTATCCAGTGATGCCGCACTTCCCTGCGCGGATCATCAAGGATGCGGCGACGCTGGAAAACTGGATTTCCATGTATCAGGGCGAAGCGGGTGTAGATCAGGCATTGCTGCTGGCCGGTGGTGTTACCAACCCACACGGCGATTTCGACAGCTCGATGCAGTTGCTTGAAAGCGGTCTGTTCGACAAGGCGGGCTTCAAGCGTTTACACGTCGCGGGCCATCCAGAGGGCAACAAGGATATCGACCCCGACGGCTCGACCAAGAATGTCGACGACGCGCTGCGCTGGAAGCAAAAATTCAGCGAGACCACGGATGCCGAAATGGCGCTGGCAACGCAGTTTGCGTTTGAAGCCAAACCGATCATCGAATGGGCCGACAGTCTGAAAGAAGCTGGTATCGATATTCCAGTCCATATCGGTATCGCCGGTCCGGCCAAGCTGCAGACGCTGATCAAGTTCGCCATCGCCTGCGGCGTTGGCCCGTCGCTGAAGGTCTTGCAAAAGCGTGCGATGGATGTGTCCAAGCTGCTGCTGCCTTATGAGCCGACCGATGTGATCACCGAACTGGCCGACCACAAAGCGGCCAACCCGGATTTCAACATCACCAACGTACATTTCTTCCCGCTTGGCGGCATCAAGACCAACGCCAACTGGGCCATCAATAACGGCGGCGCTTCGGCAAAGCCTGTAAACTCCTAAGGAACGGACATGACGCGTACAGTCGTAGAATCAAAAACAAAAACTGCCGTCCTGGGCTTTGACGAACCGTTCTGCGTGATCGGTGAGCGGATCAATCCGACGGGCCGTAAGAAACTGGCGGCCGAGCTGGAAGCCGGCGATTTCTCAACCGTCGAGAAAGACGCGCTGGCGCAGGTTGCGGCCGGTGCAACCGTTCTGGATATCAACGCAGGCGTTGTCTACAACTCGAACCCCAACCCGAACGAGACTGAACCGCCACTGATGCGCAAGATCGTCGAGATGGTGCAGGGTCTGGTTGACGTGCCGCTATGCGTCGACTCGTCCGTTCCCGGCGCTCTGGAAGCTGGTCTTGAAGCTGCCGAGGGCCGTCCGTTGCTGAACTCGGTCACCGGCGAAGAAGATCGTCTGGAACTGGTTCTGCCGCTGGTCAAAAAATACAATGTGCCGGTTGTTGCGATCTCGAACGATGACACCGGTATTTCGGAAGATCCCGATGTGCGCTTCGAAGTGGCTAAGAAGATAGTTGAGCGGGCCGCCGATTTCGGCATCCCGGCGCATGACATCGTCGTTGACCCGCTGGTGATGCCCATCGGCGCGATGGCAACCGCCGGTCAGCAGGTCTTCGCGCTGGTCCGTCGCCTGCGCGAAGAACTGGGCGTAAACACCACTTGTGGTGCTTCGAACGTGTCCTTTGGTCTGCCAAACCGCCACGGGATCAACAATGCGTTCCTGCCGATGGCAATGGGCGCAGGCATGACGTCGGCAATTATGAACCCGGTAGCGCTGCCTGTGGGTCCCAAAAAGCTGGCCGAGAAAAAGGCCGAGGTCGAAGCCAAGGGGATCATTTTGCCTGCGGACATGGATGACGAAACCTTCTGTCAGCTGTTCGGTCTGGGTTCGACCAAACCGCGTGCCGGTAAGGAAATGGAAGCCATCCGTGCCGCCAACCTGCTGACCAATAATGACCCGCATGGTGGTGAATGGATCCGGTTCAACAAATCCCCGGAAGAGGCCGGCGCAGCGGGCGCTGTTGGTGGCCGTCGCGGTGGCGGGCGTCGTCGTCGCGCCTGATCCAATCATTGTTCCAGTGAACAAAGGCCGGACTATGTGTCCGGCCTTTTTTCGTATTGATGCTGATCGCCGCCGGAACCTGACAAGATCGCTATGTTAGTGGCGATATCGCGATACTCGTCAGGTACGAAGATGAGCTAACATTGTCCTCCAACACAGGTAGACGCTGACTTAAGCAAGCGTTTGGGAAAAATGAATATTTCGAGGGGCTGGTCGATCTGCAAGCGCAACTGGCGTTGAGGCAGAAGATATTTCTATTTAACGGAACCAGGTGCGTTGTCCTGTTCGAAGGTTGGTGTGTGTCAGGACGGAACAAGGCGATGCCGCTTTTCCAATGATGGGTTCTTGAAGTCGATAAGCCTCTGGTGATATCGGTGAAAAACGCGGCGGGTATGATGTAATGGTAGCCTGTCAGCTTCCCAAGCTGAACGCGCGGGTTCGATTCCCGCTACCCGCTCCAGAACTCAGTTTGTCATCGGAAAAGATTAGAAATCAGCGCTTTGGGCGTGGTTGCGTCTGTGGTCATTTACTCCGGGCGACGCGCCTGAAATAGGTTGATATCAGCCGGGATGTGCACCGCACCATTTTTGGCAAAGGGGTGAAACGCTTCGGCGACGGCGTGTTGGATCGCAGTCACGTCTTCGGGTTTACCGTCGAAATGGGTAATAACACGGGCGGCGGGGCCAACACGGGTACACAAGGCGGCGCAATCCAGCAAAGAGCCTTGAAAGTCCAACATCAGGTTAACAGAATCGGCGCGAATATTGCTTAGACCTGCCTTTTCCAGCAACCCGGTAACACGCTCACGATCATGAAACGCCAAGGGGCCCGGTGCATTCCGGTCGACCTTGGGCGGCGTGCCCAGCCGTTCCGTGGCCGCTATATGAGGTACTCGGAACCATGGGTTGCCGGGCAATGGTCCCCAGGCGGCAAAGGTCATCGTGCCGCCGGGCTTTAGCGCGCGGGTCATGTTGGCAAAGGCGGCAACCGTATCCTCAAAAAACATGACCCCGAATCGCGAGATCATGGCGTCTCGGTCCGCTGCTTCAAAGGCGTAGGTCTGGGCGTCGGCGAACTGGAAGGTGATGTTTTGCGATCCGGCATCGGATGCCCGTGCCGATGCGCGGTCCAGAAATGGCTGCGAGACATCTGCAGCCAGAACGTGGCCTTCTAGCCCCACGGCATTTGCGGCGGCGATCGCGCTTGCACCCGTACCACAGCCGATATCCAGAACACGCATGCCGGGTTTTAACCCAGCACGTTCCAGCACCAGATCAAGGACCGGGGCCATCAGCTGATCCAACTGGTCCTCATAGGTCAGCCATTTGGCTCCGGACGAAGATTTTCCCCAGTACTCAGCCTGTTCCTCGTTTGCGATCTGCATGTCGTCTCCCTCGTGTCAGGGGTGACTATGACCGCCTGCGCCGTCTGCGACCAGAGCCTTCTTCTCCGCCACCGGCATTGAAGGAGGGCGAGGGCAGAGTGACCACCTGCGCCAATTCCGGGAACGGATCCGTCTTGTGCGGGATGGCATTTGCGGCGACGAAATGGTCCTGAAATTTCGGCTCGATGGCCGTTTCGACCTTGGTGATCTCGCGTACGACACGCTCAATCTCGGACCGGGCACCAATGTTGCACAAGGCAATCCGCGCGCCGGTACCAGCCGCGTTGCCGGCACTTGAGACTTTGTTCAAGGGCGCATCGGGGATCATACCCAGAACCATCGCGTGCTTGGTCGAAATATGCGCGCCGAACGCCCCGGCCAGCACAACGCGATCCACCGTGTCGACGTTCATTTCATCCATCAACAGGCGCGCACCGGCATAGAGCGCGGATTTGGCCAGCTGGATGGCGCGGATATCGCCCTGCGTAACCGTGATGCGCGGACCGCCCTCGGCGCTGGCATCGTGGATCAGATAGGCGTGGGTGCGGCCTTCGGGGACGCAACGTGCGGTGCCGGTCTGGTCTGCAGACCCGATCAGGCCGCTCTCGTCCAAAAGCCCGGCGATGCGCATTTCGGCGACCGCTTCGATAATGCCCGAGCCGCAGATGCCTGTGATGCCGCTTGTGGCAATCTCTTGATCGAAACCTTCCTCGTCGGACCATTTTTCGGACCCGATCACGCGAAAGCGCGGTTCCTTGGTTACAGGGTCGATTTCGATGCGCTCAATAGCGCCGGGTGCGGCACGCTGGCCGGAACTGATCTGCGCGCCTTCGAATGCCGGGCCGGTGGGCGAAGAACACGCCAAGACGCGGCTGGTATTGCCCAGCAGGATTTCAGCGTTGGTGCCCACGTCCACGATCAGCACAAGGTCTTCGGATTTTCCCGGTTCTTCTGAAAGTGCCACCGCGGCGCAGTCAGCACCGACATGGCCCGCAATACAGGGCAGGATATAGACCTGTGCGCGCGGGTTCATATTTGTCAGGTCCATCTCACGCGCGGGCAGGGACATGCTTTCCGAGGTCGCCAAAGCAAAGGGGGCCTGACCTAACTCAACTGGGTCCAGACCCAGCAGCAGGTGGTGCATCACGGGGTTACAGACGAACACCGTTTCCACGATCAGTTCGGAGTTAATCCCTGCTTCCTCAGAGATTGAGGTGGTCAGATCGTTGATCGCCTCACGCACGGCCCTGGTCATCTCCTGATCGCCGCCAGGGTTCATCATCGAATAGGAAACGCGGCTCATAAGGTCTTCGCCAAAGCGGATCTGCGGGTTCATCAGGCCCGAGGACGCTTTGACCTCGCCGGTCTCCATATCGGTCAGGTGAGCCGCGATTGTGGTCGAGCCAAGGTCGATGGCCAGACCATAAAGCCCATGTTCATGCAATCCGGGCCAGATTTCGACCACGCGCGCCACTTCATCCTTGTGGCCTTTGTGGAGGGCAACAGTGACCTCCCATTTGCCCTTGCGCAGGGCGGGCTGCAGCTTGGACATCAGCGAAAGATCAGCGGTGATGGCGTCAATGTTCCACTGCTCGCGCAGCGCGCGTTCCAGCCGTTCCAGATCGCCTGTTGGCGAATGCATGTCGGGCTCTTCTACCACCACGAAATACAGCCGGGTTGCCGGGTCCATCGTAATGGCCCGCGCGGTGGCGGCCTTGCGAACAACCTGACGGTGGACCTGGCTTTCGGGTGGAACATCGATCACGATGTCGCCCTGAACTGTCGCCTGACAGCCCAGACGACGGCCCGATTTCAAGCCGCGTTTGTCATCGTAACGCTGTTCGACCGCGTTCCATTCACTCAGCGCGTCCTCGGATACGGTTACGCCGTGTTTAGGAAACTCGCCATAGCTGGGTGTGATCTGACATTTCGAACAAATCCCGCGGCCGCCACAGACCGAATCCAGATCCACACCCAACTGCCGTGCAGCGGTCAGAACCGGGGTGCCCACGGGGAAATGCCCGCGTTTGCCCGAGGGCGTAAAGACGACAAGGGGGTCGGTGGTCATTTTTTGGCCTGCCTTTTGTATTCGCGCGTATGCCCGGCAAGATATGGGTTTGTGCGCAAAGGGAAAGGCCATTCAGCGGCACGTTTTGCACGTCTTGCGTCGTTTTTTGTCGCGGTCTCGGTCAGCGAAGGGAAACTAGTTTAGGTCAGGGGCTTTTCCTTAGGCTAAATCCATGTAATAGGGTCACCGCCAAACGGGCTTTTGCATGGGGTTAACAGATGCAGATTCGTGAGGCACTTACCTTTGACGATGTTTTATTGGTTCCGGCGTCCTCGTCGGTGCTGCCGGCGACGGCGGATACGGCCACGCGTGTGACGCGTGAAATAACGATGAACATCCCGCTGCTCAGCTCGGCTATGGACACGGTGACCGAGGCGCGCATGGCCATCGCAATGGCGCAGGCAGGCGGTATCGGTGTTGTTCACAAGAACCTGACGGTCGAAGAGCAAGCCCGAGAGATTCGTCGCGTGAAGCGTTTTGAATCGGGCATCGTATACAACCCGGTCACGCTGAGCGTGAACCAAACACTAGCGGACGCAAAAGCACTGGTGCAGCGCTATAACTTTACCGGTTTTCCGGTCGTCGATGAAAGCGGGCGCGTCGTGGGTATCCTGACCAATCGCGATATGCGCTTTGCGACCTCGGACGAGACGCCGGTTCACGTGATGATGACATCGGACAATCTGGCGATGTTGCAGGAACCTGCGGATCTGGAAGAGGCCAAGAGCCTTATGAAAGCCCGCCGGATCGAAAAACTGCTGGTGGTCGATGGTGAGGGCAAGCTGACAGGCCTGCTGACCCTGAAAGATACCGAGCAAGCCGTGCTGAACCCGACCGCCTGTAAAGACAGGCTGGGTCGCCTGCGGGTCGCTGCGGCGACTTCTGTTGGTGATTCTGGTTTCGAACGGTCCGAGCAGTTGGTGGATTCAGGCGTTGATATCATCGTGGTCGACACTGCTCATGGGCATTCGCAGGGCGTTCTGGACGCGGTGCGGCGGGTCAAGACACTTTCGAACGAGGTCCAGATCATTGCGGGCAATGTAGCGACGAGCGAGGCCACCAAGGCGCTGATCGATGCCGGGGCGGATGCAATCAAAGTTGGCATCGGGCCGGGCTCCATCTGCACAACCCGGATGGTGGCAGGCGTCGGCGTACCCCAACTGACGGCGATCATGGACTGCGCGACGGCTGCCGGGGATGTTCCGGTAATCGCTGATGGTGGCATCAAATTCTCGGGCGATTTCGCCAAGGCCATTGCGGCAGGCGCGTCCTGTGCAATGGTTGGTTCGATGATCGCGGGAACGGATGAAAGCCCGGGTGAGGTGATCCTGTACCAGGGCCGTTCGTTCAAATCTTATCGCGGAATGGGCAGCCTTGGCGCCATGGCGCGCGGATCGGCGGATCGCTATTTCCAGAAAGACGCAGCCAGCGACAAGCTGGTTCCCGAAGGGATCGAAGGGCAGGTGCCCTACAAGGGATCGGCCAGTGCGGTGGTTCACCAGCTGGTTGGCGGCCTGCGCGCAGCGATGGGATATACCGGCTGTGCAACGGTCGAAGAAATGCGCAAGAACTGTAACTTCGTCAAAATCACCGGCGCTGGCCTGAAAGAAAGCCATGTGCATGACGTTCAGATCACGCGTGAAAGCCCGAACTACCGGGTAATGTGACGCAACAGAGTTTGCAGCACGGCGCCCCGACGCGGGCGCCGTTTTGCGTTTTTTGGGCTTAGCAGAGAAATCGGAAATATCTTATGACCCCAGCAGCGCGCGTTCAGGCTTCGATTGAAATCCTTGATGATATCCTCGCAGGGGCACCGGTTGAAAAGGCTTTGACAGGATGGGCGCGCCGCAGCCGGTTTGCGGGCTCGAAAGACCGGGCCGCCGTGCGCGATCACGTGTTCGAAGCGCTGCGTTGCAAACGGTCCTTCTCGGCCTTGGGCGGGGCAGAAACCGGGCGCGGTTTGATGATTGGTTCGATCCGGTCAAACGGCGGTGATCCAGAGACGCTGTTTACAGGCGAACGATATACGCCAGAGCCGTTAACCGCCGCCGATGCGCCGCGCGCGTTCGGCTCGGGTGCCGAGCGGAGCGACATCCCCGAATGGCTCTGGCCGCGTTTTCAAACCTCGCTAGGGGATCAGGCAGAGGCGGCGGCACAGGTATTGCAAACCCGTGCACCTGTTCACCTGCGGGCCAACTTTGCCAAAACCGATCGGGCTGGAGCGATTACTGCTTTGAGTGCTGACGGGATCAGCGCGCAAGACCATCCGGCGTGTGAAACCGCCCTAGAGGTCACTGAAGGGGCACGAAAAATTGCCCAAAGCCGTGCCTATTCCGAAGGTCTGGTCGAATTGCAGGACGCAGCCAGTCAGGCCGTGGTTGCAGCGCTCGATCTGCAGCCAGGTCTGCGTGTTCTGGATTATTGCGCTGGCGGTGGTGGCAAGTCTCTGGCTCTGGCGGCCCATTCGGGTGTCGAGGTCTTTGCGCATGATGTGAATGCAGGGCGCATGCGCGATCTGCCGACGCGGGCAAAACGGGCTGGTGTGCGTGTTACCTGCCTGCAGCCGGAAGATGTGGCCCGTCAGGCTCCGTTCGATATTGTCCTTACGGATGCGCCATGCTCGGGCAGCGGTTCGTGGCGGCGTGCCCCGGCAGGCAAGTGGGCGCTGTCCGAAGAGGGGTTGAACGCGCTGAATGTACTTCAGTCCGACATCCTGAATTCCGCTGCTCAACTGATTGGACCGGGTGGAATTCTAGCCTATGCGACCTGTTCCATGTTGGATGATGAAAACGGCGGTATTGTCGACGGATTTCTGAAGTTGAATCCTGATTGGACCGAAACGCTGCAAAAGTCGTGGCTTGTGACACACGGTGCAGACGGGTTCTTTACGTCGCACTTGACGCGATAGCGCGTCATTGAATAACAACCTTAGGTAGAATTTTCCGCTGTCCTTAAGGCGGCGTAAACCAAATTCGGGCTGAGTGTGACAAAGCCTTTTGACCTGAGTTGTTAATGTCCGACACTGCAGAGATCTTTTCTGAACCGACCTCGCGAAAAACACCGGCCTTCTCGCGCCTTGTGCCACTCGTTGTTCTGGGCACATTGTTGAGTTTAACACCGTTGACAGACGTTTTGCCGACCGCCTGGAATACGGGTCTTGTTGTTGCTGGTGTGTCGTTATTGTCCGCCAGCCTTCTGGTTGTTTTTCGTGGGTTCACGGCCGACCGTACGGCACGCAATTCGGCAGAAGTGATGGCCGTCTTCACCGAACAGGACTTGTGTCCGACAGTGATCGCCAACGCAAATGGCGATATTCTGAGCGCGAACACACGGGCAAGGGCGCAGATAATTGCTTTTCCGGGTGTGCGATTGCAGCATTGCCTGAAATCCAGGTTCGCTAATCCCGCAGCGATCCTGCTGCGCTTGCAATCCATCGCGGAAATCCACGAACGCGCCCGCGAAGATATCGTGACCGTTGGCTCGACAATCCCGATCTCGGTGTTCAGCGTCGGTCAGGATGTGTTCTGCTGGCGGTTTCATCTGGATGAAGGCGGGCAATGGGATGACGCCCCTGTTCCGGTGCTGACAGAGGGTCGCAACGGGGCAATTCTGCGTGTGAACGGAATGGCAGAGGCCTTGCTGGGTCATAGGCCCGACGTTATGGGCAAGATATTTCCCAATGATATCCCGCAACCGGGTGAAATCTCGCTGGCTGAAACTTCAGACGGGCAGGTGCCTGTGACTATGTCCGAGCTGTCCCGCTCGGGCACGGTGCGTGATCTGCTTTTGTTGCCGATGAAATCTGCGGGCCCATCCGGTGGCGATGCCCCATTCGCTGAACTGCCCGTGCCGGTGATGTGTTTGTCCCCCGAAGGGGAAATTCTGGATGCGAACCGGATGGCGATCAAGCTGATCGGAGAGATCCAGCCGGGCAAGTCAAACGTGGCTGAAATCATGCACGGGCTTGGCTATCCCATCCTGGATTGGTTGACCCGTACTGCAACCGAAGAGAATGCCGCTCCCCGATCGGAATTTCTGCGCCTGTCACGCGAGGATAAAGAGGTTTTTGTGCAGGTCACGCTGAACCGAGTGACGTGCAAGGGACAGATTTGTCTGATCGCTGTCCTGAATGATGCGACCGAGCTGAAAACGCTGGAAGCTCAGTTCGTGCAGGGGCAGAAGATGCAGGCTGTCGGGCAATTGGCGGGCGGCGTGGCGCATGATTTTAACAACCTTCTGACTGCGATTTCAGGGCATTGCGATCTATTGCTGCTGCGGCACGATCAGAATGATCCAAACTACGGTGATTTGGTTCAGATCAACCAGAACGCCAACCGGGCCGCAGCGTTGGTCAGTCAACTTCTGGCCTTCTCGCGCAAGCAGACCCTGCAGCCCGAGGTTCTGGACCTGCGCGACACAATTTCCGACCTGATCCATCTTTTGAACCGCTTGGTGGGCGAAAAGGTACGCCTGACGTTAAGCCATGATCCCGTGCTGAAGCCTGTGCGCGCAGACAAAAGACAGCTCGAGCAGGTGTTTATGAATCTGGTCGTGAACGCACGGGACGCGATGCCCGAAGGTGGCGAGGTGCGTATCGAGACCGAGGTTATGTCTCTGACCGAACCGTTCCGGCGGGATCGTGCAACGGTTCAACCCGGGGAATACGTCACTGTAAAAGTGGTCGATAGTGGCACCGGTATCCCAGCGGACAAGCTGCAAAAAGTGTTCGAGCCGTTCTATACGACCAAGCGTACCGGTGAGGGGACCGGTCTTGGATTGTCGACGGTCTACGGCATCGTCAAACAGACCGGAGGGTTCATCTTTGTCGATAGCATTCAGGGCAAGGGAACCGAATTTACCGTGTATCTGCCGGTTTCAAGCGCACCGCAGAAAATCGACCAGGATATCGCCATCCTTCCGGAAAACCCAACGTCCCGACAGGGTGAAGGCGTAGTTCTGCTGGTCGAGGATGAGGCCCCGGTTCGGGCCTTTGCCACACGTGCATTGCGATTGAAGGGATACACCGTGCTCGAAGCCGGATCCGCCGAAGAGGCGCTGCACCTGCTGGAGGACGGGTCGGTGCATGTGGATGCCTTCGTGACAGACGTGGTCATGCCTGGCATGGACGGGCCAACCTGGGTGCGCAAAGCGATGGAGATCCGACCGAATGTTCGGGTGATCTTTATGTCTGGCTATACCGAAGGCGCCTTTGGTGATTCAGGTCCCGAGATTGCGAATTCCACATTTTTGCCCAAGCCGTTCTCTCTGACGCAGTTGACCGAGGCTGTGTTTCACCAACTGAACTGACTAAAGCGCCGCTTCGTGGCAGGAAAACTCGTCGGCGTGGTGTTTGCGGAACTTCTTTTCTGTTTCCGGCGACAAGAATAGGTCGCGCTTTGGTGAGACATTCTCGCGCTGCAGGGTGATTTCTATGTTCAACCGGTCCTGCAGAAAGCTCAGGATCTTGTCCTGATTTTCGTACTTAAAAACATGCGTCGCACCGAACCCGTTGTTACGGGTACGGAAAAACTGGCTTTGACTGCCGACATCTGCGAATTCCGGACGGGGGTTTTTCATGTAACCTTGCACAAAATCATCAAAGCTCAGGTCGCGGGTTGAATGCGGATGCCCGATGCGGTCGTCTCGGCTGCGGTATTTGTACCAACTTCCGAGCCAGTCGATAGGTTCGCGCACGACGGCCATGATTTCCATCTCGGTGTCATACATTTTGCGAAAAATGTTTTGAAAAAACCTGTCATAACGGCGAACAGGCGCATGTTTCAATTCAGGTGGGCCGGTGACGACAAAGTCGGCCCGCGCGCTCAGGGCGGTGTGATAGGCCGTGCTGCCTGTTTTTGGGACTGCCAGAAACGCAAGGCGTTCTTTATAGAAAACAAGCATTTATTCGCCCTTCGCCGCTTAATTTAGTAGTCGCAGATTGGCGTAAACGACTCTTTAACACAATTGCCGAACAGTAAGTATTGTAAGTTTTAGTTGAAATGTTCTCTTTTTGGTCCCATAAGGAACAAGAGGCGAACAAAGCAGCGATTGCCGCCCGATCATGGGTGTGACAAAAGAGAAGGCGACAGGACAATGGCGGATCTTCTGACAATGAGCGACAAGAAAAACGCAGACAAGCAAAAGGCGCTTGATAGCGCGCTGGCACAAATTGAACGGCAGTTCGGCAAAGGCTCGATTATGAAGCTGGGCGAGGATGCCAAGCAGGACATCGATGCAAGCTCGACCGGGTCTTTGGGTCTGGATATCGCGCTGGGTATTGGTGGTCTGCCGATGGGCCGGATTGTTGAGATTTATGGCCCGGAAAGCTCGGGTAAGACCACGCTGACGCTGCATTGCATTGCAGAACAGCAAAAACGTGGTGGTGTGTGCGCATTCGTGGATGCCGAACACGCGTTGGACCCGCAATATGCCCGCAAGCTTGGCGTCGATCTTGATGAATTGCTGATCTCGCAGCCCGACACCGGTGAACAAGCGCTTGAGATCACCGATACGCTGGTGCGTTCGGGCGCTGTGAATATGGTTGTCGTCGACTCAGTTGCGGCTTTGACGCCGAAATCGGAGCTCGAAGGCGACATGGGCGACAGCAGTGTTGGCGTGCAGGCCCGATTGATGAGCCAGGCAATGCGTAAACTGACAGGCTCGATCAGCCGCTCGAATTGCATGGTGATCTTTATCAACCAGATTCGGATGAAAATCGGCGTTATGTTCGGCAGCCCCGAAACCACGACCGGTGGTAACGCGCTGAAATTCTACAGCTCGGTTCGCTTGGATATTCGCCGGATTGGCGCGATCAAAGACCGGGATGAGGTTGTTGGCAACCAGACGCGCGTCAAGGTCGTCAAGAACAAGGTGGCGCCGCCCTTCAAGCAGGTGGAATTCGACATCATGTATGGCGAAGGCATCAGCAAGATGGGTGAGCTGCTGGATCTGGGTGTCAAGGCTGGCGTGGTTGAAAAATCGGGCTCGTGGTTCAGTTATGGCGACGAACGGATCGGGCAGGGGCGTGAGAATGCCAAACAATACCTGCGCGACAACAGCCGCATTGCGCTGGATATCGAAGACAAGATTCGCGCCGCGCATGGTCTTGAGTTCGACATGCCACCCGGTTCTGCCGAGGAAGACGACATCCTCGAGGCATAACAACCCAATTGGGAGCCGCAAAAGCCCCCCGGTTTTGCAAGAATTGAGAATACTCGAAATAAGGCGGTCCGCGTGGCCGCCTTAACTCGTTCTATATATGGTGATCCCGTTCAATTGGTGTGTGCTGCACTTGGTTAGGGGTTTTCTAGCCCTTAAAAAACAAGGCCGATTTATCTTTGTGGACTATCCTTGGGGACGGGGATAAACCATTTCAGAACACTGAGATTGCGCGCCGAGAGAGCCATATGCCCACGCTGAACGAAATCCGCTCAACCTTTCTGAATTATTTTGCCAAACAGGGGCATGAAATTGTCGCGTCCAGCCCGCTGGTCCCGCGCAATGACCCGACATTGATGTTCGTGAACTCGGGCATGGTGCAGTTCAAAAACCTGTTCACCGGTGTTGAAACCCGTGATTATCAGCGCGCCACGACGGCACAGAAATGCGTGCGCGCCGGCGGTAAGCACAATGACCTCGATAACGTTGGTTATACCGCGCGGCACCACACCTTCTTTGAGATGCTGGGCAACTTTTCCTTCGGCAATTACTTCAAACACGAGGCGATCCCGTTTGCGTGGGAGTTGATCACCAAGGAATTCGGCATCGACAAGAACCGCCTGTTGGCGACGGTGTATCACACGGATGACGAGGCGTTCGAGATCTGGAAAAAGGTCGGCGTTCCCGAAGACCGGATCATCCGCATCGCCACCAGCGATAACTTCTGGCAGATGGGCCCGACTGGTCCCTGTGGACCGTGTACCGAGATTTTCTACGACCATGGCGATCACATCTGGGGCGGCCCTCCGGGATCGCCCGACGAAGACGGCGACCGGTTCATCGAAATCTGGAACATCGTTTTCATGCAGAACGAGCAGTTCGAAGATGGCTCGATGGTCGAACTCGACATGCAGTCGATCGACACCGGAATGGGGCTGGAACGGATTGGCGCGCTGCTGCAGGGTAGCCATGACAACTATGACACCGACCTGTTCAAGACACTGATCGAAGCGTCTGCCCATGCCACCGGGGTTGATCCCTATGGCGAACAAAATGTGCACCACCGGGTGATTGCCGACCACTTGCGCGCGACATCCTTCCTGATCGCTGATGGCGTGATGCCATCCAATGACGGACGTGGCTATGTGCTGCGCCGGATCATGCGTCGCGCAATGCGTCATGCGCATCTTCTGGGGGCGAAAGATCCGGTTATGTATCAGCTGGTGCCAAGTCTGGTGCAGCTGATGGGCGCGCAATACACTGAGTTGGGACAGGCGCAGCCGTTGATCGAAGAGACACTGCTGTTGGAGGAAACGCGGTTCAAGCAAACCCTCGATCGAGGTCTGAAACTCCTGGATGATGAAGTTGCAGGCTTGCCCGATGGCGCGGCGCTTCCGGGTGATGCGGCATTCAAATTGTACGACACGTATGGGTTCCCGCTGGACCTGACGCAGGACGCCCTGCGCGAAAAGGGTCGTTCCGTGGACACGGACGGGTTCGACGCGGCCATGGCCGAACAAAAAGCCAAGGCGCGTGCGGCATGGGCTGGTTCGGGTGAAGCTGCAGATCAGGCAGTGTGGTTTGATGTGCTGGATACTGCCGGGGCAACGGATTTTCTGGGCTATGACACGGAAAAGGCCGAAGGGCAGATTGCCGCGTTGGTGGTTGATGGTGCGTTGGTCGACACAATTGAACAGGGCGGATCCGGTTGGGTGATTGTCAACCAGACGCCGTTCTATGGCGAAGCTGGCGGTCAGATCGGTGATACCGGCGAAATCCGTCGTCTTGAAGAACGCGATGACATGGCGCGGGTTGAAGACACCAGAAAATTCGCTGATGGCAAAGTTTATGCGCACAAAGTGACTGTTGATCAGGGCGCTTTGTCCAAAGGTGACGCGGTCGAGCTTGAGGTCAACCATGCGCGGCGCACGGCAATTCGCGCGAACCACTCGGCCACGCACCTGCTGCACGAGGCGCTACGTGAAACACTGGGCGATCATGTTGCACAACGCGGCTCGCTGAACGCGGCTGACCGGTTGCGGTTTGACTTCAGCCATTCCAAGGCGCTGAACGCGAATGAGATCCAAAAGGTCGAACGCGATGTAAATGACTTTATCCGTCAGAACTCGACTGTCGAAACGCGGATCATGACCCCCGATGATGCGCGCGAACTGGGCGCGCAGGCGCTTTTTGGTGAGAAATACGGCGACGAGGTACGGGTTGTGTCCATGGGCAAAGCTCCGACCGGCAAGGGTCAGGATGGCGAAACCTGGTCGATTGAGCTGTGTGGCGGTACGCATGTACGTCAGACTGGCGACATCGGTACTTTTGTGGTTCTGGGCGATAGTGCCAGCAGTGCAGGTGTGCGCCGGATCGAGGCGCTGACTGGTGACGAGGCGCTGCGGCATCTGTCCCAGCAGGATCAGCGTCTGGGTCAGATCGCATCGGAACTCAAGGCGCAGCCGGATGACGTTGTCGGCCGCGTCAAAGCACTGTTGGACGAACGCAAATCGCTGCAAAACGAAGTGGCGCAGCTGCGCCGAGATCTGGCCATGGCTGGCGGGGCCGGGCAGGGTGGCGGCGAAGCGCGTGATGTGAACGGCGTTGCCTTCCTTGCGCAGGCGCTGAACGGCGTATCGGGCAAGGACCTGCCTGCGCTGATTGATGAGCACAAAAGCCGTTTGGGGTCCGGTGCCGTTTTGCTGATCGCGGATGCGGGCGGTAAGGCTGCTGTGGCCGCCGGTGTGACGGCCGATCTGACCGACAAAGTCTCGGCCGTTGATCTAGTTCGTGCGGCTGTCGCAGAACTGGGCGGTAAAGGCGGCGGTGGACGCCCCGACATGGCACAGGGCGGTGGCAAGGACGCGTCGAACGCAGATGCGGCGATCAAAGCCGCAGAACAGGTTTTGGGAGGATAAGATGGCTGCACTCTGGATTGCCCACGTCACCGTGACGGATGCGGACGCATATGCGAAATATGCGGAGCTCGCAGGGCCTGCGATTGCCAAGCACGGCGGGGCGTTTATTGCCCGCGCTGCACGTTACGTCCAACTGGAAGGGAAAGAGCGTCCGCGCAATGTGGTCGCCAAGTTTCCGTCCGTCGAGGCCGCGGTCGAGTGCTATAATTCACCGGAATACCAGCAGGCCCTGGACCACGCGCGCGGCGCAAGTGAGCGTGAACTGGTGGTTGTAGAAATTACCGACTGAAAATGAGCCCGGTCTGGTCGGTAGATTTTCCGCCGATCAGATGCATTCATGGGCGGAATTCAGCCGAACTGTTCACAAGTGAAGTGAACAGTATTGTGGCAATTTTGGACGCACACGGAATCTTTGTGATTCCAGCATCTTACTATAGTCAAACACGAGTTGCCGGGTATTCTCCCGCCTAGATTGTGGCGCGTTGCCCTCAATTCCAGCGCGAAATGGTCTTAATGAGTGACGAATTTCCGCCTTTTTTCCCCTTCACGTTCGCCCCAGATTGTACAAGCGCTACCGTTTACCGTTAGTTGGTTCTAATCGCATACGGTCCCGTTTGGCGACAATCGTCGAGTGAACAGGGATCGAGGTACAGGCATGAAATCGGAAGAAATCGGACTCAAAGCCGCTCTCGGGCGGTTAAAGACATATTCAGGTCGGGCAGTGGGGATCGCCGCATTAGTTTGCGGGGCTACGCTTGCCGGGTCCCAAGTGGATGCCAGCGAAGGCAGCTTCATCCGAACTCTCGCGGCGTCCCCTCCGCCTTCGGGTGCGCAGCAATTGTGCCGTCAGTATGCTTGGGCATGTGCCAGTAAGGCGTCGGTACGCATGACGTCACAGCAGGAAATGCAGATCATTGAGCGGATCAACCGTCAGGTCAACGCAACGACGCGCGCGGTTACGGATCAGACGCAATACCGCACCACAGAGCGTTGGGCTTTACCGACAACGCGCGGCGGGGATTGCGAGGATTTTGCTCTTTTGAAGAAAAGAGATCTGATCCGGGCGGGCGTTGATCCTAACAAATTGCTGATCGCGACGGTATTGGATACGCGTCGAAATGCGCACGCTGTTCTTGTCTATCGCTCCGCTCAGGGGGATCTGGTTTTGGACAATCTGACCAACCGGATCAAACCCTGGTCGGCCACGCGGTATTTGTTCCTTCGGATGCAAGACCCGACAAAGCCAAGCAATTGGGTTGGTGTGTACGGAAGAAGCTAAGACTATCAACTGATCTAACAGGTTAAGCACGGAAAAAGGGGCGACATGTTAGTCGCCCCCTTGTTTGTCAAACCGAACGTCGAGACGTTTTTGGCGATTTTCAAGGCATTGCCTGATATTTCAGGCTGCTTTGCTTTTGGCCGCGTCAGAGAGTGCCGCCGCTTCCATCGGCGCCGCCGCCACCGGCACCACCGCCGCTGCCGTCGCTGCCACCGCCGCCGGCACCGCCGCCGCTGCCATCGCTGCCACCGCCGCCGTCTCCGCCGCCGCTGCCATCGTTGCCGCCCCCGCCGTCTCCGCCGCCGCTGCCATCACTGCCACCGCCGTCATTGCCGTCGCCATTGCTGCCGCCATTACCGTCGCCGCCGTTGGAGTTTCCACCACCGTTGCTGCCGCCGTTGCCGTCGCCGCTGTCGGAGTTTCCACCACCATTACTGCCGCCGTTGCCGTCGCCACTGCTGGAGTTTCCGCCACCATTGCTGCCGCCGTTGCCGTCGCCGCTGCCGGAATTGCCGCCACCGTTGCTGCCACCGCCGCCACTACCGCTGCCGGAGTCCGCGCCGCCATTGCTACCGCCGCTGCCATTGCTGCCGCCACCGTTGCTGCCGCCACCGCCGCCATTTCCGCCACCGCCGCCATCGTCGGCACCACCGCCGCCACCGCCGCCGCCGTCACCGCCGCCATTTCCGCCGCCGCCGCCGTTACCACCGCCGCCGCCATTGCCGCCTTCGCCATTTTCGCCGCCATTTGTCGACGAACCTGAACCGTCCGAGCCGCCATTCCCACCTGCAGATGCGCCGCTACGGCTCACCGAGTTGTTGTCATCGTCATCTCGGCTGTTTCGATCGGTTCGCACCGTCGCCGTTGGAATGTCGGTCAAAATGGCCGCGAACAGGGGGCATGTCTGAGACGTGCGCGCCAGGATATCCTCAAAATCGGCACGGCGCTGAATGTAGCGCAGCATCCGCTTATCTACGACTTTGCAACTACAAAGCGTTTCAGTGGATACAGATTGCCGGGCTGTTTTGACTTTGCAAACTTCAGCCGCATGAGCCGCGCTTGTTGCCATCAATGGGAATGTCGCGGATAAAAATACAAACGAATATAAACGGGACCTTACGCGCATAGCGCTACTCCTTTAAACTCATTACCTACACCTTAGAATTAAGTAATTGTGCCACAGATTTGACAAAAATACAGCCGTATCTTGCCTCATTTTTAATTCGGCTGTCTGCAGTAAATGCGGAGAAACATGCAACCTATTGGTGAAACTATATGAAAAACAACAAAAAAGCCCGTCGGTGGGACGGACTTTTTTTTGGTCAATTTATCAATTTGGGAAGCAAAAATGTCACAATTGAGGCATTGTAGCCTATATTGAAACAATGCCTGCGGTCGATTTAGGCCGATCTTGCCATCCGTTTCCGCTCGTGCGGGTCAAGGAAACGCTTGCGCAACCGAATGGCGTTTGGAGTGACCTCAACCAGTTCGTCATCATCGATATAGGCAATCGCCTCTTCCAGCGAATACTGGATGTGAGGTGTCAGGCGAACCGCGTCATCGGAACCGCTCGCGCGCACGTTGGTCAGTTTCTTGCCTTTGAGCGGGTTCACCTCAAGGTCGTTATCGCGTGAGTGTTCGCCGATGACCATGCCCTGATACACGTCGGTTTGCGGTGCAACGAACATCCGGCCGCGCTCTTCCAGGTTCCACAGCGCATAAGCCACGGCCTGTCCGTTCTCCATTGAGATCAGAACCCCCGCACGACGACCCGGGATCGGGCCTTTGTGGGCCGCCCAGCCGTGGAACACACGGTTCAGAACACCGGTGCCGCGTGTGTCGGTCAGGAATTCACCATGGTATCCGATCAACCCACGCGACGGTACATGCGCGATAATGCGGGTCTTGCCCGCGCCGGCCGGGCGCATTTCGGCCAGTTCACCTTTGCGCGCGCCAGTGATCTTTTCGATCACCGAGCCTGAATATTCATCGTCGACGTCAATGGTGACTTCTTCGATGGGCTCCATGCGCTGACCGTCTTCTTCGCGGAACAGAACCTGCGGACGCGAGATGCTGAGCTCAAACCCTTCACGGCGCATGTTCTCGATCAGAACGCCCATCTGCAATTCGCCACGGCCAGCGACCTCAAAGGCATCGCCGCCGGGTGTGTCGGAAATGCGGATCGCGACGTTCGACTCGGCCTCTTTCATCAGGCGGTCGCGGATAACACGCGACTGAACTTTCTTGCCGTCCCGACCGGCCAGCGGCGAGTCGTTGATGCCGAAGGTCACGGTGATGGTTGGCGGATCGATGGGCTGTGCGGGCAGGGCTTCGTCAACCTGCGGCGAAACCAGCGAGTCAGCCACGGTTGCCTTGCTCATGCCTGCGATGGTGACGATGTCACCGGCTTCGGCCACGTCGATGGGCTGTTGGGCCAGTCCGCGGAACGCCAGGATTTTCGACGCACGGAAGTTTTCGATCAGCGTGCCATCACGGCTTAGCGCCTTGAGGTTGTCGCCCGCCTTCAAAGTGCCGCTTTCCACACGACCGGTCAGGATGCGACCGATGAACGGATCGCTGCCCAGCGTCGTGGCCAGCATGCGGAAGGGTTCGTCTTTGTTTTTGACCTGCTTTGGGGCAGGGACGTGATCAACGATCAGATCGAACAGGGCGGTCAGGTCCTTGCGTGGCCCGTCCAGCTCCATATCCGCCCAGCCGGAACGGCCCGAGGCGTACATGGACGGAAAGTCCAGCTGGTCATCGTCAGCGCCGAGGTTGGCGAATAGGTCAAAGCATTCATCAAGTGCGCGGTCTGGTTCAGCGTCGGGTTTGTCGACCTTGTTCAGCACCACGATGGGACGCAGGCCCAGCGCCAGCGCCTTGGACGTCACGAATTTGGTCTGCGGCATCGGGCCTTCGGCGGCGTCTACCAGCAGGACAACACCGTCGACCATGCTGAGGATCCGCTCAACCTCGCCACCGAAATCGGCATGGCCGGGGGTGTCAACGATGTTGACCCTCGTGCCCTTCCATTCGACCGAGGTCGCTTTGGCGAGGATGGTGATGCCGCGTTCGCGCTCCAGATCATTGCTGTCCATGGCGCGTTCGGCCACCGCCTGGTTTTCCCGGAACGCACCGGATTGTTTAAGCAGCTCATCCACCAGGGTCGTTTTACCGTGGTCCACGTGAGCGATGATTGCGATATTGCGCAGGTCCATGAGAGGTCAGCCTTTGAACGGGAAGTTGCCGCGCGCATAACGCGGATTGACTGAATAGGCCAGCCCTAACCGGTCGTCAGTGGCCCGCTGTGCTGGAAAACAGGTGAATGATCAGGATTCCGGCCAATATCATCGCCAAACCGAGCACCGCAGGCCAGTCCAGGCGCTGACCAAAAACAATGAAGCCTATGATGGCGATCAGAACGATCCCCAAGCCTGACCAAATGGCATAGACGATGCCGACCGGCATAAATTTCAGGGTGAGGCCCAGTAAGTAAAAAGCAACTCCGTAACCCACGACAACCAAAACAGAGGGCCAAAACCGGCTGAACTGCTGGCTGGCCTGCAGCGCCGTTGTGCCAATTGTTTCGGCGAAAACCGCCAGCAAAAGTATAAGATAGGCTTTGGGCACGGCAGGTCTCGATTCAGTTGCAGTTGGGGAGGTTGACCACAAAATCCCGATTCACGACAAGGGGAATTTGGATGGATATCGGGAAAAGTTCGGTGTCGAAAGCACCGGGACTGCCCACCGAAGAGGTCAGGATAACCATACTATTTCAAAGAGAAAAATTCTGATATGAAATGGGTGGTTTTTAGTTTTCTTTTATGAGTTTTTAATGACGAAATTTGCGATATCCGTGATCGTTGCTTCGGCATTCATAGTGGCGCTTGGGTGGCTTGCGGGCGGGGGGTCCGTCGACATAAACGCAGCCAGTGGTGTTGAGCGGTTTGAAAGTTTTCAAGTTTAAGTGCCTGCCGGAACGATTGGAAAAGGGGCCTTTGTGCCCCTTTTTCTATTGGCTCAACCCACAGTGTTTTCTGAAAAATACGCGCTCAGTTGCGGTCGCAACCATGACCACAACTTAGGTGCGCCGCGATTGATCGGCGTTCCCACACGGCGTTCGATCTGGGCAAAGGTCACGTTGTAATCGACCCAGGATCCTCCGCCTGTTTCAAGGTTTCCGATTGGGGTTTGAAACCGATCAATAGCCTTGGCAAATTGCGCGTCTGGCGACTCGGCGGCTTCGAACTCCTCCCATAGCGTCCGGAAGGCGTGCTGCGGTGCCTCGGGCAACAACCCGAACAACCTGTCGGCGGCGGCCTTTTCTTCGGCTTCTTGTGCGGCGTGGTCGACTTGACCGTGGATTGGGTGATCTCCGGCATCAATTTCGACGATGTCATGCAGCAGAAGCATTTTCAGGACTTGGTCCAGCGATACACCGGGCTGCGCGTATTCCGCCAAAACCCAAGCAAACAGCATGATGTGCCAGGAATGTTCGGCCGAGTTTTCAAACCGATCATCAGACAACAGGCGTGAGGCGCGGTATACGGACTTCAGGCGGTCTGCCTCAGTCAGAAAAGCCAGCCGTTCGGAAAACGCAGTTTCTGGCGTTGGCTGCGCGTGCAGCAGGGCACTGGCCAAGTTGTGTGCTTGGGGGAATTCCCGTGCCAAATACGCGGCGCGACCACTGCTGAGGTTTTCCCGCGCTACTTCAACATGATCCGGGTTGGGGGTTGGCGCACACAAGACTTGAAACAGCGGTTGGCATCGGTCCAGATACTTGGCGAATTTCGCGTCCGGCGTCGTGTCGGCCTCGAACTCTTCCCACAGGGCTTGAAACGCAGACGTCTGATCGTCTGGCAAGAGGCCAAACAACTCGTCCGCCGCCGCGCGCTCGGCGTGTTCCACGGCGGTCCAATCGGTTTCCAGATGAATGGGGTGATCGCCGACGATGATCTCGACCAGATCGTGCAACAGCAGCATGCGTATGACGCGGTTGATATCTACATCGTCACCGGCCAGCGGCTCCATCGTCAGTGCCCATAAGGCCAGGTGCCAGCTATGCTCTGCAGAGTTTTCGGGGCGGGACCGATCCAGCAGCGCATTGGCGCGATCGACCGACTTTAGCCTGTCCGCGCGTTTCAGGAATTCAAGTTGCGCGGACAGTCTTTCAGTCATTTCTTTTCAATCGCTTTCACTTGGGATCGATGTTTCGTCAGTGCGTCGATGACAAACTTGCGCGCCTTGCGTTCAGCAATACGCACACGCATTTCGGTCAGAAAGGCCTCTTCTAAGGTCTGCGAGGACGCGCCCAAAAGCTCTCCCACCTCGACAAAGAAACGATCATTTCCGATTTCGTCCATCACCTTAATCGTGTCCTCGGCCAGTTTGGCCGCAAGGGTTGTGATGGTATCCGACATTAGCGTGTGTTCTCGGTCAGGCGACGCTTCACATAGTCACTGACATCGGTGATCAGCGTGTCCATGTGACGGTCCTGGAAGAAGTGATCGGCACCCTCGACTTCATTATGAGTGATGGTGATGCCCTTTTGTTCGTGCAGCTTGTTGACCAGCGACGTGGTGTCGGCGGGCGGGGCCACACGGTCGGACGAGCCGTTGATGATCAGGCCGGACGAAGGGCAGGGGGCCAGGAATGAGAAGTCATACATGTTGGCTGGTGGCGACACGCTGATAAAGCCCGTGATTTCGGGGCGGCGCATTAGCAGCTGCATTCCGATCCAGGCACCGAACGAGAAGCCGGCAACCCAGCAGTGCTTGGAGTTGTTGTTCATCGACTGCAGGTAGTCCAGCGCTGACGCGGCATCGCTCAGCTCACCGATGCCCTGATCGTATTCGCCCTGACTGCGGCCCACGCCGCGGAAGTTAAATCGCAACACGGTGAAGCCCATGTTGTAAAACGCATAGTGCAGATTATAGACCACCTTGTTGTTCATGGTCCCGCCGAATTGTGGATGCGGGTGCAGCACGATGGCAATCGGTGCGTCTTTTTCCTTTTGCGGGTGGTAGCGGCCTTCCAGGCGGCCTTCGGGTCCGGGAAAAATCACCTCGGGCATGTGTGCTTTGGTCCTGTCTTTTTCTTCCTGATGCCACGATATACTTGACGGTAATCGTAAGGCACTTTAGAACGGTTCTAATTATGATGCTTTGCGCAAGGCGCTGCCTGTCGGAGATACGCACTGGCGGCGGCGGCGTCAATGTTTTCGCTTATAACCTGCCATGAGGGAAAGACAATGAAGCTTTCGACAAAGGGTCGTTACGCGATGGTTGCACTGGCTGATATTGCTCTACAGCCCTCGGATCGCCTGGTGACGCTTAGCGAAATTTCCGAACGTCAGGATATCTCGCTTCCTTATCTCGAGCAGCTTTTCGTCAAATTGCGCCGGGCTGAACTGGTTTCGTCCGTACGTGGACCGGGCGGCGGGTATCGTCTGGCGCGGCCTGCTTCCGAGATTCGGGTGGTTGAAGTTCTGGCGGCTGTGGATGAAACCGTGGACGCGCTGCAAAAAGGTGCCGGGGCATCCGGGGCATCCTCGGGGAGCCGGGCGCAGTCTTTGACCAACCGTCTTTGGGAAGGTCTTAGTGCGCATGTTTATGTCTTTTTGCACCAGACGCGCTTGTCCGACGTGATCAAGAACGACCTGGCCCCGTGTCCCGCAGTGCCCAGTCTGTTTTCTATCGTTGATGAGTGACCCGATGCCGATTGCCTTTGGGGTTTCATTTCTGCTTTGCGTCCAAGAAAAGATGTATCCATGAATCGTGTTTATCTGGATCATAACGCAACTACACCGCTGCGCCCCGAGGCGCGCGACGCCATGGTGGCAGCGATGGATTTGTGCGGGAACCCGTCATCCGTTCACGCTGAAGGCCGTGCGGCCAAGGCTTTGATCGAACGGGCAAGGGCGCAGGTTGCAGCCGCATTTGGTGCGGATGGGGCAGACGTTGTGTTTACGTCAGGTTCGACCGAAGGGGCCGCGCTGACATTGGTCAATCGTGATTTGCATGGATCCGCGATTGAGCATGACGCGATCAGATCATGGATCACCGAAGACCTGCCCACGTCGCGATCCGGTCAAGTGGACGTGTCAAACCCCGAGCAGTCGACCCTGCAATTGGCGAACTCTGAGACAGGGATTGTCCAATCGCTGCCGAACGGATTGGCGGTGACCGACGCGACACAGGCCTTTGGCAAATTGCCGGTGGCTTTTAACTGGCTGGGCGTCCAGATGGCGTTGATTTCGGCCCATAAGCTGGGCGGTCCGAAAGGGATTGGCGCGGTGGTTATGAAACGTGGCACTGAACTGCCTGCACTGATCAAAGGCGGCGGGCAAGAGATGGGCCGACGGTCAGGCACCGAAAATGTCATTGGAATCGCGGGGTTCGGGGCGGCAGCTGAAGCCGCGGCGCGGGATCTTTCAAATGGTATCTGGGAACAGGTTCGTGAATTTAGAAATATTCTAGAAAATGCCCTTGAGGCTGGTTCTAAATCTACTATTTTTGTCGGGAAAGGTCAGGACCGCCTTCCGAATACCTCGTGTTTCGCAACCCCCGGGTGGAAGGGCGAAACGCAGGTCATGCAGATGGATCTGGGAGGTTTCGCTATCAGTGCAGGTTCTGCCTGTTCCAGCGGCAAGGTCCGGGCAAGCGCGGTGCTGACCGCGATGGGTTTTGATGAGGTCACAGCAGCAAGCGCGATCCGCGTGTCTCTGGGACCTTTGACCACTGAAGAAGATGTGCTGCGTTTCGCCGAAACGTGGCTTGAAAAAGAAAAGAAGCATCGCGCGCGCGCCGCGTGATCTGACGGAGGTGTCATATGGCCGCTTTGGACCAGACCCAGGTAAAAGAGGGTGTCGATCAGGAAACCGTGGACGCGGTACGCGAGGTCAGTACCTATAAATACGGTTGGGATACCGATATCGAGATGGAGTATGCGCCCAAGGGCGTGAACCCGGATATCGTCCGGCTGATCTCGGATAAGAACGAAGAGCCCGAATGGATGACCGAATGGCGTCTGGCGGCCTTCGAACGCTGGACCAAGATGGATGAGCCGAACTGGGCCATGGTTCATTATCCAAAGATCGATTTCCAGGACCAGTATTACTATGCCCGTCCCAAGTCGATGGAGGAGAAGCCGAAGTCGCTGGACGAGGTCGATCCAAAGCTGCTGGCTACTTACGAAAAGCTGGGTATCCCGCTGAAAGAACAGATGATTCTGGCCGGCGTTGAAGGTGCCGAGGATATGCCCGCCGAGGGTCGCAAGGTGGCCGTGGACGCGGTGTTTGACTCCGTGTCCGTGGGAACAACCTTCCAGGACGAGCTGGCGAAACACGGCGTGATTTTCTGTTCGATCTCAGAGGCGATCAGGGAACACCCTGAGCTGGTCAAAAAATATCTTGGCACCGTTGTGCCTGTTTCTGACAACTTTTACGCCACGCTGAACTCGGCCGTGTTCTCGGATGGCTCGTTTGTCTACATCCCGCCAGGCGTGCGCTGCCCGATGGAGCTGAGCACCTATTTCCGCATCAACGCGGAAAACACGGGTCAGTTCGAACGCACACTGATTATCGCGGACAAGGGTTCTTACGTTTCGTATCTGGAAGGCTGCACCGCGCCGCAGCGCGACACGGCCCAGCTGCACGCGGCCGTTGTTGAGATCATCATCGAAGAAGATGCCGAGGTGAAATACTCGACCGTTCAGAACTGGTTCCCTGGGGATGAAAACGGCAAGGGCGGTATCTACAACTTTGTGACCAAGCGCGCCGATTGCCGGGGTGATCGGTCCAAGGTGATGTGGACCCAAGTGGAAACCGGATCCGCCGTGACCTGGAAGTACCCGTCCTGCATCCTGCGCGGTGATGAAAGCCAGGGTGAGTTTTACTCGATCGCCATTACCAACAACATGCAGCAAGCTGATACCGGCACCAAAATGGTGCATCTGGGCAAGAACACCAAGTCGCGCATCGTGTCCAAAGGGATCAGCGCGGGTAAAGCGCAGAACACCTATCGCGGGTTGGTTTCGATGCACCCGAAGGCGAAGGACAGCCGCAACTATACCCAGTGCGACAGCTTGCTGATCGGCGATAAATGCGGGGCCCATACGGTGCCGTATATCGAGGTTCGCAACAATTCCTCGCGCGTGGAACATGAAGCGACGACATCCAAGGTGGATGACGATCAGCTGTTCTACTGCCGTCAACGCGGCATGGACGAGGAAGAGGCCGTGGCGCTGGTCGTCAACGGGTTCTGCAAGGACGTCCTGCAAGCATTGCCGATGGAGTTCGCCATGGAAGCGCAGCAGCTGGTGGCGATCTCGTTGGAAGGGTCTGTCGGGTAATCCGGGTTTGATGGGTATTTGCTAAGGGTTCATCGAAGTGCCAAAGTACTTTGATATCGACAGGACGAAACACCTGATTGATCTGCTCAACCCGAGTCGATTGACTCGTGTTGTCGACATTGGTGCAAACCCGTTGGATGAGTCTCCCTATTACAAACTTAGGGATGCTGGCCTGTGCGAGGTCTGGGGCTTTGAGCCTCAGCCCGACGCCTATGCCCGGTTGGTTGAAACGGCTGGTCCGCGGGAACACTATCTGCCCTATGCTGTTGGGCGGGGTGGAGAACAGACTCTGAATGTCTATCGCAGCAGTGGCTTTACCTCATTCTACAGTCCCAATCAGGATTGGCTCGCAACGATCGGAAGTTGGCATAGAAAGCTTCGGTTGGTTGAGCGTTTGGATTTGGTCAGCCATCGACTGGACGATATTGATGACTTGCCCGAGTTCGATTTGCTGAAAATCGACGTCCAGGGGGCGGAAACCCAAATCTTCGAAGAGGGTGCCGAACATCTACGCAAGGCGTGTGCGATCATCACAGAAGTTGCGGCAATACCGATCTATGAGCATCAACCACTGCTGAGTGCCCAAATGGATGTGTTGGGTGGTTACGGATACTCGCTGCACAAATTTCTGACATTTACGCCAAGGCCCTTGCGCGGATGTGAGCTTTCGAAGCGGCTGCGCCCTCGGTTTCACGCAAATCAATTGACCGACGGTGACGCGGTTTTCATTCGAAAGTTGATGAAGCTGGAAGAGTTGGACAGTGAAAAAGTGAAACATCTTGCCATTTTGGCCGACTCTGTTTTTGAGAGCTTTGACATAACAACACTATCCCTTTCGGTACTGGTGGACCGAGGGGAAATAACAATGCAAGCGGCCAATGGATATGTGGATCGCCTGCACAAGACAACCTGAAACGACCGCGTTCCTATATAGGAGCAGAAAGAGAAAAAATGCTGGAAATCAAAAACCTGCACGTGAAACTTGAGGAAGAAGAAAAGCAAATCCTCAAAGGCGTCGATCTGACCGTCGAGGCTGGCAAGGTGCATGCGATCATGGGGCCGAACGGCTCGGGCAAGTCGACGCTCAGCTATGTGCTGTCGGGCCGCGATGGGTACGAAGTGACCGAAGGCTCTGCCACGCTGGAAGGTGAGGACTTGTTGGAGATGGAGCCGGAAGAGCGCGCGGCTGCGGGTGTCTTCCTGGCGTTCCAATACCCTGTGGAAATCCCGGGTGTTGGCAACATGACCTTCCTGCGCACGGCCGTGAACGCTCAGCGCAAGGCGCGCGGCGAAGACGAATTGTCTGCTGCCGACTTCCTGAAAGAAGTGCGCGCCAAGGCAAAATCGCTGAAAATCGACGCGGACATGCTTAAGCGTCCGGTAAACGTTGGCTTCTCAGGCGGTGAGAAGAAACGGAACGAAATCCTGCAGATGGCGATGCTGGAACCCAAGATGTGCATCTTGGACGAAACGGATTCAGGTCTGGACGTAGATGCGATGAAACTGGTGGCCGAAGGCGTGAACGCGCTGCGTGATGAAGGTCGTGGTTTCCTGGTCATCACCCACTATCAGCGCCTGTTGGACCACATCAAACCTGATGTCGTTCACATCATGGCAGACGGTCGCATCGTTAAAACCGGTGGTCCCGAACTGGCGTTGGAAGTTGAAAACAACGGCTATGCCGACATCCTGGCCGAGGTGAACTGATGGCTTTGCCCGAAGTAAAACAAACCGCGACCGAGGCACGGCTGGCCACGCTGACCATGCCCGAAGCCGGCTGCACCCGAGCCGCGCGCGAAGACGCGCTGGCGCGAGTGCTGGAAATGGGTCTGCCGGGGCGGCGCGACGAGTATTGGAAGTACACGCGCCCTGACACCCTGATCTCGGCCGAGCAGCCGCATGCAGCATTGTTCCACTCAGACGAACCGCTGCTGTTTGGCAATCTCGACCGATTGAAGATCGTTTTCATCGACGGTGTGTTCAGCGCCGAAGAGTCGGATGATCTGGAACTAGAAGGTGTCAACATCGACCGGATCGAGGATATCTGCTGCAAGGATATTCACTGGGCCAAAGAACTATACGGCGTTCTGGAATCGCGCGGGCAATCCCCGGTTCAGCGGCCGTTGGCTGCTTTGAATACGGCTTTTGCCGCAGATGGCGTTGCGATTCACGTCACCGGTAAACCGTCCAAGCCGATCAGCCTGATCTATCGCCATGAATCCGAGACCTCGGACGCCATGCTGCACCACATCATCCGTGTCGAAAGCGGCGCTGAGGTGACGATACTAGAAAACGGCCCGGCAGCGTCGCGGTTCAACAAATGTATCGAGATCGACATCGCCGATGGCGGTACGTTGCATCACGTACGCGCGCAGGGCAGGGACCACGAACGTTGCGCTGCGACTCACATGTTCACGCGGCTGGGACGGGAATCTGTCTTTAAGTCCTTCACGCTGACAGTGAATGGAGTTTTGACACGCAACGAACAGGTGATCGAACTGACCGGCGACGACGCTATTGCTCATGTGGCAGGCGCCTGCGTAGGTGATGGTGATTTCCACCATGACGACACGGTTTTCGTTACCCATGACGCGGTGAACTGTGAGAGCCGTCAGGTCTTTAAGAAAGTTCTGCGCAACGGCGCGACCGGCGTGTTCCAGGGGAAGATCCTGGTCAAGGAAGGCGCACAGAAGACAGACGGCTATCAGATCAGCCAGTCCTTGCTGCTGGATGATGACAGCCAGTTCCTCGCCAAGCCCGAACTTGAGATCTATGCCGACGATGTTGCGTGTTCGCATGGCTCGACCTCGGGTGCGATTGATGAGACGGCGCTGTTCTACCTGCGTTCGCGTGGGGTTTCGGTGAAGGACGCCACCAATATGCTGACGCTGGCATTTTTGGCCGAAGCCGTCGATGAAATCGAGGATGAGGTATTGTCAGAGGCCATTGTGAACCGCCTTGAAGGCTGGCTGTCGCGACACATCTGATGCCTTTGACCTCGGATATCGTGGCCACCTATCGGGGGCCAGGTCGTGTCGTGCGGCGGCTTCTTGATCTTGGCCCGCGCGAGGACAGGGCGTTGATGTTTGTCATGGCGTTTTGCATCGTGGCATTCATCGCGCAATTGCCCAGCCTTGCGCGGCGCGCGCATATCGAAAGGCTAGAGCTGGATATGTTGATGGGCGGTGCCTTGATGGGCACTGTCATTATTCTGCCTCTGTTTTTCTACCTGCTGGCCTTTGTCTCATACGGCGCGGCCCGGTTGGTTGGCGGTCAGGGGACGTCCTATGGCGCTAGATTGGCGCTTTTCTGGGCGCTATTGTCCTCAACACCTCTGGTATTGTTGAATGGATTGGTAGGCGGTTTCATCGGATCTGGCCCGGCCCTGACACTCGTCGGGATCGTCTGGTTCGCAGTATTCCTGTGGTTCTGGCTGGCAGGTCTCAGTCAAGCGCAAAGGCGGCAAGAATGAATCCCACTGGTTTTGTTGATCTTGCGATCTTGACCCTGACACACCCCGCCCAAGCGGCCCGACGCCTTTTGGACATGCGGCCGGGGCGTGAAATCTTATGGCTGGCTTTCTTTCTGGCCGTGGTGCTGAACGGCCTTGTGCAACTGGGTATTGATCATTTGCTTCCGGTCCCCAATGGTGAATCCGTACCCCCACCTACGCCTGTTTTCCTTGGTCTGGTCCGATCTGCCGGCGCCATGTTGCTAAGCGTCGGGGCATTCCTGTTCGTGGGAAGGTTTCTGGGTGGCCGGGCAACATTCGATGACATCCTGACGCTGACGATCTGGCTGCAATACCTTCAGATCGCTGCGATGGTGATCACGCTGGTCATTACGATCGTGCTGCCGTTTTTGATGCTGATGTTTTTGCTGGCCACAGCGATTATCAGCCTTTACGTCACGCTCCATTTTCTGAATGAAGCGCACCAGTTCGGTTCGCTTGCTAAATCCTTCGGGGTCATCGTGTTATCTGCTTTGATTGCAGTGCCCTTTGTCCTCGCATTAACGCCCGGCGGCCCCGTATAGGGAATAAAAGACCATGTATGACGTGCAGAAAATCCGCTCAGATTTTCCAATCCTGTCTCGGGAAGTGAACGGCAAGCCGTTGACCTATCTGGACAATGGCGCATCGGCGCAGAAACCGCAGGTCGTGATTGATGCGGTGACACGGGTATATTCCGAAGAATACGCGAATGTTCACCGCGGCCTGCACTACCTGTCCAATCTGGCGACCGAGAAATACGAATCCGTTCGCGGAACAATCGCCCGTTTTCTGGGCGCGGCGGACGAGGATGAGATTGTCTTGAACTCGGGCACGACCGAAGGGATCAACCTGGTCGCCTATGGCTGGGCCATGCCGCGCATGCAGGCCGGGGATGAAATCGTGCTGAGCGTGATGGAGCACCACGCCAACATCGTTCCATGGCATTTCCTGCGTGAACGGCAGGGCGTTGTCCTGAAATGGGTTGATGTGGACGCTGACGGCGGGCTGGACCCGCAGGCCGTGATCGATGCAATCGGTCCCAAGACCAAGCTGGTTGCCGTCACTCAATGCTCGAACGTGTTGGGCACAGTGGTCGACGTAAAAGCGATCACAGAAGGCGCGCACGCGAAAGGCGTGCCGGTGCTGGTCGATGGCAGCCAGGGCGCTGTGCACATGCCCGTCAATGTCGCCGATATCGGCTGCGATTTCTACGCAATCACCGGCCACAAGCTTTACGGCCCATCAGGGTCCGGTGCAATCTACATCAAATCCGAACGCATGGCCGAGATGCGCCCCTTTATCGGTGGCGGCGATATGATCAAAGAGGTCAGCAAGGACCAGGTGATCTACAATGACCCGCCAATGAAGTTCGAGGCCGGAACACCCGGCATTGTCCAAACCATCGGTCTGGGTGTTGCACTGGATTACATGATGGATCTGGGGATGGAAAATATCGCCGCTCATGAAGCCGGCTTACGCGATTATGCCATTCAGAAACTGACGGGCCTGAACTGGTTGCAGGTTCAGGGCACCCGACCAGACAAGGCCGCGATCTTCAGCTTTACGATGGACGGGGCAGGGCACGCGCATGATGTCTCGACCATTCTGGATAAGAAAGGCGTTGCTGTCCGTGCCGGTCACCACTGCGCCGGCCCGTTAATGGATTTCTACGGTGTCACCGCGACTTGCCGCGCAAGCTTTGGTCTGTACAACACCACCGACGAGGTCGACATACTGATCGACGCGCTTGAATTGGCGCACGATTTGTTTGCGTGAAACCTGGCCGATCCGGAAAGATTTGCAGTTGCACCCGGATCGGATCAAGGTTAGCTAACGGCCAAGGCACCTGTAGCTCAGCTGGATAGAGCGCTGCCCTCCGAAGGCAGAGGCCAGAGGTTCGAATCCTCTCAGGTGCGCCAAACCACCTCCATTCAAGTCAATAAAATAAGGCTCTTCGGCAATAATGCCGGAAATCTGTGTACCACTTTGTGGACCACTTAGTTCTGTGTACCGCCGAGCGGCCCGTTTAGCCTGAGGTTGCCGGGTCAGTCGCCGCATGTCGTGGCTTTCTCGCTTGGTCACACAGGAGGATCGCTGGGGATGGCACGAGGAAACACCGGAGCGCCGCTGTCGCCGGGCAATAGGCTGCGCATGTTAAGTTCCACTCGATAGATGTCATCGCGAGAAACGTGCTAGGGCGCTTTGGGTTTGTTGCGGACAACTTCATCGCACAAGGCGCTTAGCGCTATTCCGAACTGCAGCGGTGCTTCACTTATGTTTACTAAAGTTGCAAGTGTGCGAACTCGCCAGTGTCCATCGTACTCCGTCCAAGAAATGCCCTGCGCTAACCGCTTTCTTCCGGCAGCGAAGAGGACCTATTCATCACCGGATTGCTCGGCAGCGCTTGCGTTTTTTAAACCTACGGAAACGAAGAATGACAATAATAGCGGACCTATACTCTGGCAACGCCGCGTCATCGTAATCCTGCCTAAGACAAAGCTCCTAATCAAAGGGACTTAACTCTGCTTTGCAGTAGCAACAAGGCCGATGGAAATGCGCGCGCGTTAGTGAGCCAAATCTCTGCATTAAAGTGACGGTAACGCTGATAGAATCAGCGAAATCTCAGGGTCCATTTGACCCGTTCAACTTTCTATACCAAGCCCCATCCCACGCACCGATAGTTCTTGATCCGCAGGAGGATCCCGCCAGTGCGCGCGGATCCGAACCTATCTGCCACTCACAAAGCACCTTTCATGTTCCGCAACCCGATGTTCCAAAGGTGTCGCGTGACCCGAGGCCCGAGCCTTTTTGAATTTTAGCAAGGCGCCACGCACAGCCCGCCATTAGGCCGGGCGCAGGTACGTTCGAGGGAGAGACGGTGGATCGTCTAATTCAAAAACCTCAAAAGGTCGCTTTGCTTGACACAGTCGCGAACCCATCTGTTTTGACAGCCTACACTGCAGCAGAGACACCAGCATCAATACCTCATAGACATCGAGTGCAAATGTTCAGATGACTACCAATCCTGGGAAGGGGATAATGGCGGAGAGACAGGGATTCGAACCCTGGGTGGGCTTGCACCCACAACGGTTTTCGAGACCGCCCCGTTCGACCACTCCGGCACCTCTCCGCGGGGGTCTGTGAGGGGGGGATTTAGTGAGGAACGCGCGGGGGTGCAAGCAGAAAATTCCTGAAAATGACAAAGCCGGGATTTTCCGTTGCCTGGCGCGGTATTTCCCCTAGGCTCATGGGTATGACTTATCCTTTACGCCAAACTATCCTGCCGCTAATCGCCGCCGTTCTGTTCGTGATCTACGGGTCGCAGCTAGCACTTGCTGCCGGACGGGATCGGATCGAGGCCTTTTTGACAACAACCGGGTTCGACGTTGCACTTGAAAGCATCGCGCTGGCCTCGGCCTCAGCCCCGCAAATGTTGGGAATCGATCCTGACGGGTTTGGGTCGGACTGGACACGCCTGACCGAAGAAGTCTTTGACACCAAGGACATGCGCGAAACAGCCGTGTCTATTCTGGAACAGACGCTGAGCGATGAGGCGCTGACCCATGCGGTCGAGTTCTATGCATCCGACCTTGGGCAACGGCTGGTCGAGTCCGAGAATGCATCGCACATGGTTGAAGATGACGATGCCAAGCAACTGGAAGGGCAGAAAATCGTCTCGGACCTGATCAAGGATGGATCCAAGCGCGTCGAAAATCTGAAACGCATGAACAATGCAATTGATTCCAGCGGGACGGCATTACGTGCGCTGCAGGAAATTCAGGTACGCTTTTTGCTCGCTGCCAGCGCCTCAGGGGTGATTGACTTGCAGCTGGGCGCGGATGAACTGCGTCAGATGATGAAGCGCAACGAGACCGGCATGCGCCAAGCTTTGCAGCTGTCCGCGCTTGCCGGGGCAGCCTATACCTATCAGGACTTCTCGGATTCTGAGGTCGTCGCCTATGCTGTGGCTTTGGAGCAGCCTTTGATGCAAGAAGTCTATGAGCTGCTGAATGCCATTCAATACGAAATCATGGCCATGAAGTTTGAAGATCTGGCCGCGCGGATGGCGGAACTGCACCCGGCTCAGGATATCTGATGCGCCTGATCGCTGCTTGTTTTGCCGTTTTGCTGTCAGCCATGCCGCTGGCGGCGTCCGAGCGGGTTGAACGCCTCATGCAGGCGCTTCAAATGGAACAGGTCGTAGATATCTTGCGCGACGAAGGTTTGGCACAGGCGAAAGGCCTGAACGACACGTTTTTGGGTGGTGACGGCGGGCCGCTCTTCGATGATCAGGTGGACGAGATTTATGATCCACAGTGGATGCAGGAACAGATTTCTGGGACCTTTGAGGTCAGCCTGACAGCCAGCCAGATGGATCGCGCGATCCTGTTCTTTGAAAGTGATGTCGGGCAAACCGTTATCACACTGGAAAACTCGGCCAGAAAGGCTTTCGCAGATGAAACCATCAAGGACATGGCGCGCGAAAACTATCTGAACGGGGCAGGCGGCACCCAACTTTACCGGCTGGTCGGCGAGTATATCGACGTCAACGACCTGATCGAAAAGAACGTCCAAAGCTCGCTTAGTTCGGATTACAACTTTTTTCGCGGTCTCAGCGCGGATGGCGGAACCAGCTCGGAGGATATTCTGGCGCAGCTCTTGTCGGACAAGGGCAGGCTTGCCGAGGAAAACCGCATCTGGTTGTATTCCTTCCTTCTGGTGGCCTATCAACCGCTTAATGAGGCTCAGATGCGGGAGAACATTGCTTTTTCCCGAACTGAGACCGGACGCGCCGTAAACGAAGCCTTTTTCGACGGTTTCGACAAGATGTACGACCAGATCTATTTTCAACTGGGGCAGGCGGTCTCACGGGCGCTTGGCGCATCGGATCTTTGACCCCGCATTTGATGTTGACTTTGCCGATCAATCTATGGATAAGCGCGCATCCCGGCCGGTTTTCCGCGCCGGGTGTCGTTATTATTGACCCTAGGACCTTGTCCCACGGGTCGTCACACAGCCCGAAAAGGGCGCGCTGTTCGAGGTGGCGAAAGCCAAAAACGCCCGGTCGGGGACCATAGAACGCGATTAGACAAAGGAAAGACGCATGTTTGCGGTCCTCAAGACTGGCGGCAAGCAGTACAAAGTTCAAGCGGGCGATATCCTCCGCGTTGAAAAATTGGCTGCCGACGCAGGTGAAACAGTTCAATTCAACGATGTTCTGATGCTGGGCGGCGACGCTCCGGTTGTTGGTGCACCGTTCGTCGCAGGCGCAGGCGTTCAGGCCGAAGTGATCGAACAGATCAAAGGTGACAAGGTCATCAACTTCGTAAAACGCCGTCGTAAGCACAGCTCGAAGCGTACCGTTGGCCACCGTCAGAAGCTGACTCTGGTCAAGATCACCGACATTTTGGCGTCAGGTGCCGACAAGTCGGGCATCAAAGCTGCAACCGGTTCGGCGCCGGCTGGCGAAGCTGCCCCCGTGGCAAAAAAGCCTGCCAAGAAAGCTGAAGCCAAAGCAGAGGCACCTGCCGCTGCTGCTGCCGCTGACGATCTGACCCAGTTGACCGGTGTCGGCCCCGCCGCTGCCAAGAAGCTGGCCGAAGCCGGTATCGAGAGCTTTGCCGCTCTGGCCGCCTTGTCGGACGATCAGATTGCTGCTATCGAAACGGTCAAAGTGAAACCCGAATGGGTTGAGCAGGCCAAAGATCTGGCTAAAGGCTAAGGAGAGACAGAATGGCACATAAAAAAGCTGGCGGTTCCTCCCGTAACGGTCGCGACTCAGCTGGTCGCCGCCTTGGCGTGAAACTGTATGGTGGCCAGGCCGCCATTTCAGGCAACATCATCGTGCGTCAGCGCGGCACCAAGTTCTGGCCGGGCGAAGGCGTAGGCATGGGCAAAGATCACACCATCTTTGCAACCGTGGATGGCGCCGTGAAGTTCCACAAGGGACTGAAAAACCGCACCTTTATTTCGGTCCTGCCAGTGGCGGAGGCCACAGAGTAAGCCGAAACCCAGAAGGTTTAAGAAAAATTCATGGGGGACCGGCAGAAAGTGCCGGTCCCCTTTCTCGTTTTCAGGAGCGGTCCCATGACCGAAGTGATAAAAACAGAGCGTCTTGTCTTGCGTCGTTTTCGGCGTGAGGACGCGTCGCGTCTGGTCACTCTTCTGAACGATCTGGATGTGGTGCGCTGGTTGACGGTGGTACCGCATCCCTATGAGGACGCGCATTCAACTGAATTTGTCGACGCGATGGCTGCTAAGCATGATGCCTTTGCTATTACTCGGGAAGAGAACGTCATTGGCTGCATCTCGACGGGATCTCAGCTGGGATATTGGATTGCCAAAGCGTCCTGGGGGCAGGGCTATGTGACCGAAGCCTCCCGCGCGATGATTTCGAGGTTCTTTCGATCTGATCGGCAGGAACTCACCTCGGGTTATCACGTCGGCAACGAACGGTCCAAGGCGGTTCTGTCCAAACTTGGGTTCAAACCAGATGGCCAGCATCGTGCGACGGCACGGTCGACCAACGAAGATGTGATTATTCAGGATGTTCTGCTGCGCCGAGCGGACTGGGAGGCGATGCAATGACCGTTGCAACCGCCAGTTTCCTGATCTTCGCAGCCTCACAGGTCGGAACGCCCGGACCCGCCAATATGGTCCTGCTGGGCACAGGCGCACGCTACGGGTTTCGGGCGGCTCTGCCGTTTGTGGCCGGTGTGATCCTTGGCAAACAGCTGATCATCTGGCCCGTTGGTTTTGGTCTGCTGCAACTCGCGGATCAGGCACCGATTGTCTTTTCGGTCCTGAAATACGCCTCGGCGGCGTATATCTGCTGGCTGGCGTGGAAGATCGCGAACCTGCGTCTTTCGCGCAGTGAAGCCACTGGAGACGTGCCCGGTTTTTGGGCGGGGCTGATCGTTCATCCCCTTAACCCAAAGGCATGGGCCATGATCATAGCCGGTTTTACCGGGTTCGTCGCGGTTGGCGCACCCAGCTTTAACGCGACGTTCACGATCGCTCTCTGTTTATTGCTTTGCCAGGCGGTTTTACACCCGATCTGGACATTTGCCGGAGATAGAATTGCCCACGTGGTTGAAGGTCGGCCCGTGGAAAAATATCTGATGTGGACGTTAGCGAGTCTCACTGTTGCGTCCGTATTTTTTGTGTTGTTCGGAGGAGGAACGCACTCATGAAACTCGAGACAATAATAAACCAGCCGGTCCTTGAAACCGAGCGGTTCGATCTACGCCCCTTGCGCCGGTCGGATATGGGTCTCATCGAGCATTATGCAGGCGATGAGCGCGTGGCACGTATGACCACGTCGATCCCGCATCCGCTGCCACCGGGGTCGGTCGAGGCGTTTGTGACGCGTTCGATGGCCGAAGACCGGGATGAGGACGTCTGGGCGATGGACGCCACCAAAGATGGTGGGCCGGAACTGATTGGTCTGATTTCGCTTACACGGCTGGATCGCAATCAGTCCGAAGTTGGATATTGGGTCGCGCCTGTTTATTGGAATACAGGCGTAGCCTCACTGGCCGTCGAGATGTTGGTGAAAGCTAACCCGCTTGAAAATTCGAATTTGTTTGCCAGCGTGTTTCAGGACAATCCAGCCTCGGCCCGGGTTCTGACCCATTGCGGGTTCCAGTATCTGGGTGATGCCGAAAGTTACTCGGTGGCGCGCGATGCGAATGTGCCCACCTGGACATATAGTAAAAAACTCTGACTTGTGGCCGATGGGGCCCTTGCAGTAGGGGACAGTTATGAAATTTCTCGATCTTGCAAAGGTCTACATCCGGTCCGGGGCCGGCGGTGGCGGGTGCGTCAGCTTTCGGCGCGAAAAGTACATTGAATACGGCGGTCCCGATGGCGGTGACGGCGGTAAGGGTGGGTCTGTCTGGGCCGAGGTTGTGGATGGGCTGAACACCCTGATCGACTTCCGCTATCAGCAGCATTTCTTTGCCAAGAACGGTCAACCCGGTCGTGGTCAGCAGCGCACAGGCAAGGATGGTGACGAGATCATCCTGCGCGTGCCTGTCGGAACTGAGATTCTGGACGAGGACGAAGAGACCGTCATCTGCGACCTGACAGAGGTCGGGCAGCGTGTCTTGCTGGCCAAGGGCGGCAATGGTGGCTTTGGCAACCTGCACTTCAAATCGGCCACAAACCAGGCTCCGCGCCGCGCTAACCCGGGGCAGGCTGGGATCGACCGCACGATCTGGCTGCGACTGAAGCTGATCGCGGATGTGGGCCTGTTGGGCATGCCCAATGCTGGTAAATCCACCTTTCTGGCGGCCACATCGAACGCACGTCCCAAGATTGCCGACTATCCATTCACGACCCTGCATCCCAATCTTGGTGTTGTTGGTGTCGACAATGTGGAATTTGTCGTCGCGGATATTCCCGGCCTGATCGAAGGCGCCCATGAGGGGCGCGGGATCGGTGACCGGTTCCTTGGTCACGTGGAACGTTGTGCCGTTCTGCTGCACCTGGTTGATGGCACGTCGGAGACTGTCGCCGAGGATTACCGCACTATCATTCATGAACTCGAAGCTTACGGCGGTGAACTGGCTGAAAAGCCCAGGATCACAGTTCTGAACAAGGTCGATGCGCTGGACGAAGAGGAACAGGCGCTGCAAAGGGCCGAGCTGGAAGAGGCTGTTGGTGGCCCTGTGATGACCATGTCGGGCGTCGCGCATCTGGGCGTAACCGAAGTGTTGCGCGCCTTGCGTGCCCAGATCGACGAAAACCGTCTGCGACAAAAACCCGTTGAGGAGACCAAGTCTTGGCAACCCTGACCGCAGCACGCCGATTGGTGGTCAAAATCGGCTCTGCCTTGCTGGTGGACCGTGATACCGGGTTGCTGAGGTCGGATTGGTTGCACTCGTTGGCTCAAGACGTTGCCTGGCTCAAAGGGCAGGGAACTGACGTCATATTGGTCTCATCCGGCTCGATTGCGTTGGGGCGCGGTGTTTTGGGCCTGCCGATGGCGGATTTGCCGTTGGAACAATCTCAGGCTGCCGCTGCTGTTGGCCAAATTAGGCTGGCGCGGGCCTATGAAGAGGCTTTGACGCCACACAAAATCACAACTGCGCAGGTTTTGGTGACGCTGGAAGACAGCGAAGACCGGCGGCGGTATTTGAATTCGCGCGCGACGCTGGAGACTTTGCTGAGCTTGGGCGTGGTTCCGATCGTTAATGAAAACGATACCGTTGCTACGGATGAAATCCGCTACGGCGACAATGACCGGTTGGCGGCGCAGATCGCAGTGACGGTCGGGGCCGATCAATTGATCCTGTTGTCGGATGTCGACGGTTTCTACACCGGGAACCCGAGTGAAGACGGAAACGCCAAGCGTTTCGATGTGATTGAGACCATCACGCCCGAGATCGAGGAAATGGCAGGCGATGCCGGTTCCGGCCTGTCCAAAGGCGGAATGAAGACCAAGCTGCTGGCCGCCAAGATGGCAACTGCTGCCGGTTGTGACATGGCGATCACCGAAGGTTCGACTTTGAACCCGCTGAAATCGCTTGAAGATGGCGCCAATTGCACTTGGTTTACAGCGACGCTGGATCCGCATGCCGCGCGCAAGCGCTGGATTTCGGCCATGAAACCGCGCGGTGAAATCGTAGTGGACGCAGGCGCGGCCAAAGCGTTGGGTAATGGCAAAAGCCTGCTGCCTGCTGGTATCGTTGAAGTAACCGGCGATTTCGGACGCGGTGATCCGGTTGCGATAATGGACCCGCAGGCGCGGCGTCTGGCCCAGGGCCTCAGCCGGTATACCGCGCAAGAGGCGGATGCGATCAAAGGTCGGAAGTCCTCAGAGATCGAAGCCACACTGGGCTATCCAGGCCGGGCCGTCCTGATCCACCGAGATGATTTGGCGCTGTAATGGCGCGATGATAGAACCAAATGACCGACCGAAAGGCACCTGAGATGAAGGATTTCGACAACATTCCCGCCCTTATGGCCGATCTTGGTAAACGCGCTAAAGCAGCCTCGGCCGATCTGGCCTTTGCAAGTGCCGAGCGTAAACATGCCGCCTTGATTGCCGCGGCTGACGCTGTTTGGGCCAACCGCGCGGATATCATTGAGGCCAACAAGAAAGACCTAGAGTTTGGGCGTGAAAAGGGCCTGAGCCCGGCGATGATGGACCGGCTGATGCTGGACGAAGCGCGGATCCAGGGCATGGTCGACGGGCTGCGCACGGTCGCGGATCAGGCAGACCCCGTGGGCGAGGTTCTGACCGAATGGGACATGGCCTCGGGCCTGAACATCCAGCGTGTTCGCACGCCTCTGGGCGTTATCGGAGTGATTTACGAAAGCCGTCCGAATGTGACGGCGGATGCAGGCGCATTGTGCCTGAAGTCGGGCAACGCGGTGATCCTTCGCGGCGGCTCTGAAAGTTTCCATTCCTCGACCGCCATTCACGCCTGTCTGGTCCAAGGGCTAAAGGCTGCAAACCTGCCAGAAGACGCCATTCAACTTGTGCCCACGCGAGACCGCGCCGCTGTGCAAGAGCTGCTGACCATGACCGATTGTGTGGACGTCATCGTTCCGCGCGGGGGAAAAGGTCTGGTTGGGTTGGTTCAGCGCGAGGCACGCGTGCCCGTCTTTGCGCACTTGGAAGGTATCGTGCACATCTATGTCGACAAGGCCGCGGACCCCCAAAAAACGTTGGACGTCGTGCTGAACGCCAAAACCCGACGCACTGGGATTTGTGGTGCTGCTGAGTGCTTGCTGATTCATCAGGATGTGGCTGAAACACTCGGCCGGGATATCATTTCCGCCCTGCTTGCGGCGGGCGTCGAAATCCATGCCGAAGGCGCGTTGGCCCTGGACGGCACCATTACGGCCACGGGCGACGACTGGGGCAAGGAATTCCTCGACAGCATCATCGCGGCCAAGCCGGTGGCTGATATCGATGCAGCGATTTCGCATATCCGCCAGTTCGGTTCGAACCACACCGATTGCATCATGACCGAGGATGCCGACGCTGCTGCCCGGTTCTTTGAACGGCTGGACAGTGCGATTCTGATGCACAATGCCTCAACCCAGTTTGCCGATGGTGGCGAGTTCGGAATGGGGGCCGAGATCGGTATTGCAACTGGCAAAATGCATGCGCGCGGCCCAGTCGGGGCCGCTCAGCTTACGAGCTTCAAATACCTTGTCCGCGGCAACGGAACCGTACGGTCCTAAAACCGGATAGCGACGCGGGTTGAGGTGGTTTCCGCCACAACCCGCCGACCCATCGAGGCAGCGGTCTGGGGCAGCAGTGCAAACTGCACCTGTGCTGGTGTCACCTTATTCGCAAATTGGCCTTTGGGTAGGTTCTTCCAGAGATCAGCCTCAATATTCAGCTTGTCTGCCACACCGGTCACCGCCCAACTGCCACCGTTATTTGCCACGGTGACGTCGCCCCCCATCGGCATGGCTCTCTCGCAACACATCAGGGCCAGAAAGGCGAGCTTGACCTGATTGCGTGGCATCGCATCGGTCACGTGCCAGTTGACACGCACACGACCAACGCTTTCAACGTCTTTCAACAACTCAGTGACTTCGGCCCGGCCCAACGGTTGATCGCTGGCCGACCCGAAAGCGACGCGAAAGAACCTGATCTTTGCTCCGGCGCTTCCGACGCTGCCCGAGATCAGCTCCATCTCGGGGCCCTGCATGGTTCCGACCATCTCAAGCAGTTCCAGCCCGTTGTTTATTGCGCCAATGGGGCTGATCAGATCGTGACAAATTCGAGACCCGATCAGTTCGGCCAGATTGACGTTGGTGTCGCCCATGCGTACCTCTCCTGTTGTATCTGCCGCCGGACCGGAGCCCGATCATGACAGACCTCAATGCCATACTTGCACCGGGCATGTATGTCCGCCACCCCGATTTCCCCGACTGGGGCGTCGGACAGGTGCAGTCCAACATTGGGGGCAAGATCACCGTGAATTTCCAAGAACAGGGAAAAGTGGTGATTGACGGAACCCGCATCGCCCTGACGCCCGTCTTTGATCCGTGAAACTGGTTTAAGAATGGTTAACGATGGGCCGCTGCCGCGCCGGTTGCCATTTGACCGAAAACTGCGGTATCAGCGCGCAAACAAAAGCGGAATACCCGATGCCGGATGCAGGCCCTTCTTTCACCGTTAAACTTGCCGAATCCGAGGCCGAACTGCGCGCAGCTCAGAGGCTGCGATATGATGTGTTCGTCCGCGAATTGGGCGGCGGCGGCAAGATGGTGGACCACGAGGGAGAGTTAGAGCAGGATCAGTTCGATCCTTTTTTTGATCACATGCTGGCCTACGATGACGCCACTGGCGAAGTTGTGGGCGTTTACAGGCTGTTACCGGGCGAACGAGCCATCGAATTGGGGCAATTCTATTCTGAGGATGAATACGACCTGACCGTATTGAAACAGAGCGGCCGCAAACTGTTAGAGCTTGGACGTTCCTGCCTTCACCCGGACTATCGGGGCGGAACGGCGATGTACCACTTATGGAACGGCCTAGCGGGCTATGTGGCTGAGCGCGAGATTGAGGTGCTGTTCGGCGTCGCCAGCTTCCACGGCATCAATGTGCAGGAGCTGGCCCAGCCTTTGTCGATGTTGCACCACAATCATCTGGCCCCGCCGGACCTGCGGGTCAGGGCGCAACCCGATGTGTTTCAAAGCATGGACCTTGTCACGCCGGATGCGCTGGATCGCCGTGGGGCGATGGTACAGGTTCCCGCGCTGATCAAGGCGTACCTGCGGCTGGGTGGCTTTGTGGGCGAGGGGGCGTTTATCGACCACGCGTTCAACACAACAGATGTTTGCCTGATCCTCGACACGGCGCGCATGAACGAGCGCCAGCGGCGCATTTACAGCGGAGCCTGATCCAGTGAACGATCCGCTTTGGGACAGTGACGACGCGCCAGACCCGATTGAATTGGGTGTGTTTGGCTGGGTATTGGTGATCTTGCGCGGCCTTCCATTGGCGCTACTGGTCTTTGGCGGGCTGCTCGTTTTGTTGACCGTTCGCCTGATCGAGCGTCCGTTGTTCGGTTTACGCCGTCCGATCACCCCGTTTATCGCGCAGTTTGTCTGCCGCAATGCGCTCCGGCTTCTGGGAATTGGCTTTCGCAGTTCCGGTGAATTGATGCGTGAACGCGGCGCGGTGGTCGCGAACCACACATCATGGCTCGATATCTTTGCGCTGAACGCCCGTAAGCGGGTGTACTTCGTGTCCAAGGCCGAAGTGGCCAAATGGCCGGGTATCGGATGGTTGGCCCGCGCCACAGGCACGGTGTTTATCGAACGTGACCGCAAGAAAGCTCGTGAACAGACCCTGATTTTTGAAGAGCGCCTGAAAGTCGGGCATAAGCTGTTGTTTTTTCCCGAGGGCACCTCGACCGATGGTCTTCGTGTTTTATCTTTTAAAACAACACTTTTCGCCGCGTTCTTCTCGGATGAATTGCGGGACTTCATGTATGTTCAGCCCGTATCCGTGGTCTTTCACGCGCCAAAAGGGCAGCCTGACAGGTTCTATGGCTGGTGGGGCGATATGGATTTTGCCCCGCATCTTCTCAAAACCTTGGGCGCGCGTCGGCAGGGTACGGTGGAATTGATTTACCACGTTCCAGCCAAAGTCAGCGACTTTGCCGACCGCAAGGCGTTGGCGGCACATTGCGAAGAGGCAGTGCGCCACGCGCATGCAATTGCGCGGCTTGAAAAATAAGGCCATTTGGCACTTGCACAGGGCGAATTCCTACCGTATACGCGCGCCATTAAAACCCGCAGGCGGGGTTTGGGCTATTTGAGGGAGACATCCTTATCTGGCCCGCCGGTTGGAGCATCCGCTTCTTTCACCCCCGCCCAGGCGTAAACCGGAAAAGGAAAATAGCATGGCTCTTCCCGAGTTCACCATGCGTCAGCTGCTGGAAGCTGGCGTTCACTTTGGTCACCAGACACAGCGTTGGAATCCCCGCATGGGCCCGTTCATCTACGGCTCGCGCAATGGCATCCACATCATGGACCTGACTCAGACCGTTCCAATGTTGGATCAGGCTCTGCAGGCCGTTCGTGACACCGTTGCAAAAGGTGGCCGTGTTCTGTTCGTTGGTACCAAGCGTCAGGCTGCTCAGCCGATCGCAGAAGCCGCTGAAAAGTCGGCTCAGTACTACATGAACCACCGCTGGCTGGGCGGAACGCTGACCAACTGGAAAACCGTTTCCCAGTCGATCAACCGTCTGAACCAGATCGACGAAGCCATGGAAACGGGCGCCGAAGGCCTGACCAAGAAAGAGCGTCTGGGCATGGAACGTGACCAGGGCAAACTGCAGGCGTCGCTGGGCGGTATCCGCGAGATGGGTGGCGTTCCTGATCTGCTGTTCGTCATCGACGTCAAAAAAGAAGCACTGGCCATCGCCGAAGCCAACAAGCTGGGTATTCCGGTTGTGGCAATTGTCGACACCAACTGCTCGCCTGATGGCGTGGATTACATCATCCCCGGCAACGACGACGCAGCGCGCGCGATCTCTCTGTATTGCGATCTGGTTGCTCGTGCTGCTCTGGACGGTATGACCGCTCAGATGGGTGCTGCAGGCGTTGACCTGGGCGCATTCGAAGAAGCACCGGTTGAAGAAGTCGTTGCGGAAGAAGCACCCGTTGCAGAAGAAGCCACGCCGGAAGCCAAAGCCGAAGCGTAAGCTGCCCGTCACGTAAATGACATATGGGGCAGGGTAGACCTGCCCCAATTCCGTTTGAATTGAGGAGAGCCAAAAGATGGCAATCACAGCAGCAATGGTTAAAGAACTGCGCGACTCGACCGGCGCAGGCATGATGGACGCGAAAAAAGCGCTGACCGAAACCGGCGGCAACATGGACGAAGCCGTTGATTGGCTGCGCACCAAAGGTCTGGCCAAAGCGGCCAAGAAATCCGGCCGTACCGCAGCAGAAGGTCTGGTTGCAGTTCACGTCAACGGTGGCAACGGTGTTGCTGTCGAAGTGAACTCGGAAACCGACTTCGTTGCGAAGAACGCCGAGTTCCAGGAAATGGTTGGCAAGATTGCTTACGCGGCAGAAGGCGTCGACAATGTCGAAGCTCTGTTGGCCGCTGATCTGGGCGGCAAGAACGTTGCCGACACTCTGACCGACAAGATCGCCACCATTGGTGAGAACATGTCGGTTCGCCGCTTGGCGAAACTGTCGGGCGACACCGTTGTGTCCTACGTTCACAACGCGGCCACCAACGGCATGGGCAAAATCGGTGTTCTGGTTGCACTGTCCGGTGGTGACGAAGTGATCGGCAAGCAGATTGCGATGCACATCGCAGCTGTGAACCCGGCGGCACTGTCCGAAGCGGACATGGACCCGGCTGTTGTCGAAAAAGAAAAGCAGGTTCAGATGGACATCGCCCGCGAATCCGGCAAGCCGGAGCAGGTGATCGAAAAAATGATCGTTGGCCGTATGAAGAAATTCGTCGCGGAATCAACTCTGTTGAACCAGTCGTTCGTTGTGAACCCTGACCTGACGGTCGAAGCCGCTGCCAAAGAAGCAGGCGCAACCATCACTGGTTTCGTCCGTCTGGAAGTTGGCGAAGGCATCGTGGTCGAAAAAGAAGACTTCGCAGCTGAAGTTGCCAAGGCCGTACAGGGCTAAGTCTGACAGAGGCTCTGAAAGGGGCCTCAACCTGAACAGAATTAAACCGGCTACTTTCCAGTAGTCGGTTTTTTTGCGCCTTCCGGCGTAGGAACAGATCATACACTACTATTGGAAGGATTGAGGGGCCCCGCAGATGGGGATGGTCGAGGCCCCCCAAAATTCCGACTAAGAGACGCGGACAAATAGACGCCTTTATGTCAGAGCGACCGGAGAGCTTTGGTATTGCAAAGATCCGATCAAAACGTTCCCAGGCTAAAGCCACCACTCACGGAACAATATCACTTTGCAACTGGGGCTCAGATTCGGGAAGTCATGTTTTCCTTACCCTACGTAAATTGACGCAATTTAGCGTCAAAAAAACACATCATGCTTCCATGATGAACATCTGATTTTGAAGGGATGCTTTGAGCACGGCTTGCGCTGTTGTTTCCACTGACAGGGACTCCCGGGCAAGCCTCAAATGCTTTTCAACGGTCGCCGATGTCAGCCCCATCAAAAGCGCTATGTCCTGCGTCGTCTTCCCATCGCCAACCCATTCAAGCGCCTCGCGCTGACGCTTCGTCAGAGCGCGATTGGGGGTGTTGTAGGGCAGGGTGAGAATCTTCAGATGCGCGACATTGTTCATCAACAAGATGTCATCGCCATGTTCCGCCCAGATTGCGTCGACCTCATCCTGACTAGTGTCACCACCAGCCGAAAGAGAGATCGCCCCCTTGGACCGCATCGAAACCGAGGTGAAACTGACAGTGTATCCCGCCACAACGCCTTTTGACCGGTTGAACTCGTAAACCTGGCGTTCCTGGGCGGTCATCGTGCCGTCGGAATTCATATCCTGAATCATTCTCCAACTGGCCGCGCCTTCATTGTGCAGCGCCCATTTCAGCATTGGAGCATGAAAGTACAGCCCGTCGCGCACGAAACCATCGATGTACTCTTTGCCGTGGTTTGTAAGGATGGTGAAGTCTTCGGGGTCACCCAAAGACGTCTCGGTCCTGTAACGCGTATAGCCGTATAGCAGACGGTTGAAACCGAAAATTGCCATCTGGCGGCAATGAGCGTCCCAAAGCTCTTCCAGAGTTTTGACGTAGCTGAGGAAATTCAGATACTCGCCCAGCTTCATACGGACCCCTCGTTTTGCAAATGTGCCGACAGCGCATCCAACGCCATCACATAGCTCTGAAGCCCAAAGCCACAGATCTGTCCCAGCGCAACCGGTGCCACATAGGACTTGTCTCGGAAGGGTTCGCGCGCGTGTATGTTCGACAGGTGAACCTCAACAACCGGCAGTTCGACCGAAGCGATCGCATCCATCAAAGCGACCGATGTGTGTGTATACGCCCCGGCGTTCAGTACGATCCCGTCCTGATTGCCTTTGGCCGCGTGGATCGCGTCGATCAGCACACCTTCGTGATTGGATTGCAGGTGTGATATGTCCAACCCGATTGACGCGCCGTGGCTCACACAGGTTTCTTCGACCATTTTCAGCGTTGTACGGCCATAAACCTCGGGTTGTCGTGTGCCCAGCAAGTTCAGGTTCGGACCGTTCAAAATCAGAACTTTATGCATTCATTCTCCGTCCCATTACTGGTTGATAAACGTGATTAGGCATGGATGTCCACCAACCTGCGCACTCATCAGGCGAGTGTCGCGCATCGGACACCATCAAATCTTGAACTGAGCGTCGAATACCAGTCAGGTTTCGGGCATCGTTATCACAACTTTACCAAGAACGGTGCGGTCGTTCAGTAAAGTCAGTGCCTCGCTTGCATCCGCTAATGGAAACCGCCGACTGATTTGCGGCATTATCTGAGATTTGGCGTATAAGTCGAACAAGTCCCTTATATTTTCGGAGTTTCCTTTGGGGTCACGATAAACCGAAGCCCCCCAGAACACGCCAACGACCTGGCAGCCCTTCAACAATGGTAGATTGAGTGGGATTTTGGGAATACCGGCCGGAAACCCGACAACAAGGAAGCGGCCATTCCACGCCATGCTGCGCAGCGCTGGTTCGGCATAATCTCCACCAACGGCATCATAGACGACGTCCACGCCATTTGCGCCCGCTATAGCCTTGATTTCACCAGAGAATTCCTTTTGCGCATCGCGGTGCATCTTGCGGGAATATACGATTGTGTCGTCCGCCCCGATTTGACGGCAAAAATCCGCCTTTTCCTGAGAAGATACGGCCGCTATGACACGCGCCCCCATCGCCTTGCCCAGCTCAATGGCCGCGCTACCGACACCACCTGCGGCACCCAGCACCAAAAGCGTTTCACCGGGCTGCAACGCGGCTCGATCCTTCAGCGCGTGGTAGGACGTGCCGTAAGTGAAAATGAAACATGCGGCATCTTCGAACGGCATCGACGTTGGAAATTTGACCGCCGAGGCTGCTTTGACCGTCAATTGCGTCGCAAAACCGCCATATCCGGTCAGCGCCAGAACCCTGTCCCCAACCTCGAATCCGGTTACGCCTTCGCCAACGCCCAATACCTCACCTGCGATTTCCCCACCCGGGGCAAATGGTCTGGGTGGCTTAATCTGATACAGGTCCTGGATCATCAACGTATCGGGGAAATTGACGCCGGCTGCTTTGACCCCGACCAGCAACTCTCCCTTTCCTGGCACCGGGTCGGGCAGGGTCGTAAGTTCCAAAGTATCCGGTCCGCCCGGCGCGACGCTGAGTAACGCTTGCATAATGACTGTCTTGTCCTTGTTATTCGGTTGAGAGGAACTTTGGCGCAGCGGTGAATGTTGTCAAGAATTCCGCTGGGTGCAAATCTCGCCGAAAATCGCCACCTGTGCCACAATTCAAAACCGAGGAGCAGACCATGACCCCTGAAACCCTATTTTCGCTGCAGGGAAAAACCGCACTGGTGACAGGTGGTGCCACCGGCATTGGCCGGATGGCTGCGGAATCGCTTGTAAGGGCAGGGGCACGCGTGCTGATCGCATCGCGTAAGGGGGAAGCCTGTGAAGCTGTCGCGGCCGAGCTGAATGCTCTGGACGCGCCCGGCAGCGCCGAAGGTTTCAGCGGCGATGTCGGGACGGAAGAAGGTGTTCTGGCCATGGTCGATGAGGTCAAGAATCGCACGGATAGCCTTGATATCCTGATGAATAATGCTGGCATCTCTTGGGGTTCGCCGCTGGGACAGTTTCCCCATCACGCGTGGGAAAAGGTCAATTCCGTCAACGTCGCTGGTCTGTTCGAACTGACGCAGCGCTTGCTGCCGATGTTGATGAAGTCCGGAACACCTGACGATCCGGCGCGCGTCGTGAACGTTGGATCGGTAATGGGTGAGGTACCGATGGGCGACGGCGCTTACAGCTATTCTGCATCCAAAGCTGCCGTGCTGCACTTGACCAAGATTCTGGCCAAGGAATTGTCGCCCTATCACGTCACTGTGAACGCGCTTGCGCCGGGGCCATTTGTGTCACGGATGACAGCCTTTGCGACGGCAGACGAAGGGACGCGCGAAAAGGTTGGCAAGACGGTACCGCTGGGCCGTGTGGGTCGCGACGAAGATATCGCCGGGTGTATGTTGTTCCTGTGCGGGCGTGGCGGCAGCTATGTGACCGGAGCCGTCATCCCGGTTTCTGGGGGCCTAAACGTGGTGACTGCCGGCAACCTCTTCGCCGAAGCACTATAAGACCGGGGGCATAACTGTTGGAAATGCAAGATAAATCACAACTCGACCTGACGGCTCTTGATGCATATCTAAGCGCAAATCTGGACGGCTATCAGGGCCCGCTGGACGCAACAAAATTCGCCATTGGTCAATCCAACCCAACTTTCGAACTGCGCACACCGTCCAAGACTTATGTGCTGCGTCGTAAGCCGCCGGGCGTTTTGCTGAAATCAGCCCATGCTGTGGAACGCGAGTTTCGCGTTCAAAGTGCACTGGTCGACAGCGCGGTGCCGGTCCCCCGGATGATGCATTTATGTGAGGATGACAACGTCATCGGTTCGGCGTTTTACGTCATGGAGCGGCTGCAGGGGCGTGTATTCTTTGAGCCGACGGTGGATGAGGCTGACAACGCAACTCGCAGTGGTGTTTTCGACGAAATGAACCGCGTTCTGGCCGATTTGCATGAGGTCGATGTGGACGCGGTAGGCCTGTCCGACTATGGCCCGCCGGGCAACTACTTTGAGCGCCAAATTGCCCGATGGACCAAACAATATCGCGCATCCGAGACCACGACCGTCCCCGAGATGGATTCGCTTATCTCCGCGCTTGAAGGGTCTGTTCCGGACGATGACGGGCAGCGAACTTTGGTGCATGGTGATTACCGCATCGACAATCTGATGTTCGAACAGAACGGTTCGCTATGCATTGGCGTTCTGGATTGGGAGTTGTCGACGATCGGGCACCCATACGCGGATCTGGCAGCGGTCATCATGCAGTGGCAACTGCCCCCTGGAAATGAGGGGCGCGGATTGGCAGGCGTCGACCGTCAAGCCCTGGGAATACCGTCGGATCAAGAGTTTATCGGGCGATATTGCCAGCGTCGCGGTTTGCCTGGGATTGAGAATTTCGGGTTCTACCTGGCGTTCAATTTCTTCCGAATGGCCGGAATTCTACAGGGGGTGTATAAGCGCGCTTTGGACGGGAACGCATCTGATCCCAAACGCGCGCAGGTGTTTGGGGCTTATGTATCGGTGTTTGCAAAACACGGGCTTGCCGCGCTGGATTCGTAGTTCGGGTGTCAGCCCGGCGCTTTGGAAAGCTCTAGCTTCAGATTGCCCAGGCTATTCTTGCCAAAAAACATCTCGGTGCCCACAAACATTGTGGGCACTCCGAATACGCCTCGTTTTACGGCGGCCTTGGATTGCTCTTTGAGCCGCTGCTTTACCTCAGCACCCGTCATGGCCTCGCGGATCTTGCGCGCGGGAAGATTGTTTTCCTGCATGATATCCATCAGCACACCCAGTTCATCAACTTTCTGGCCATGGACCCAAATCGCATCAAATATCGCGTTTATGTATTTGGATTCCCAGGATTTACCGGAGGCAAATACAGCACCGCGCATGGCAAATTTTGTGTTCACCGGGAAATGCGGACTCATATGAAAGCTCAATCCGCGTCTGCGAGCAAAGCGATGAAGATCATGGGTCAAATAGGCTGTTTTCTGGCGGTTTTCCGAAAATGCCTCGAACGGGTTCTGATTATGCGTCGCCTTGAATATCGTGGGCAGTAACACGGGCACATAGCTTACCCGCATGCCATTTCGGTCCGCCAGTTTGGGCAAGACCTTATGGGCTAGAAATGCGTTTGGGCTGCAAAAATCGAAAATGAAATCTATGGTCTGTGTCATTGTCTAAACTCCGATACGACGATCTGTGAAATGAACTCTGAACCACCAGACGAATCTGTAACGCGTCCAGTGTACAGGCGGGAAGGCCGGCGCGCACTGGCCGTTGGTCACGATGTGGGAAATCAGGAATTCCTCTATTAATTCAGTGCGTCACCGGCCAAGATCAACAAAACCGCCGAGGAGGTTCGAGAAACCCATGCGCAACCAGACCACCCTTGATCCCGCCCGCCTGAATCGCATACGGGACTGGATGCAGCGCTATGTCGATGAGCGCAAATACGCGGGCAGTTCATTACTATTGACCCACCACGGGTCCGAGGCGTTTTTTCACGCCTGTGGCCTCAGAAATGTCGAGAAGGACCTGCCGTTTCAGCGCGATACGCTCGTTCGGATCTATTCTATGACGAAACCCATCACCTCGGTCGCGGTGATGATGCTGGCCGAGCGTGGGTTGTTCCACCTCGACGCGCCACTCTCTGAATTCCTGCCTGAATTTGCTTCCGTGCTGGCTCTTGTGCCCGGGGCGGAGAGGCTGGATCAAACCGAAGATGCTCCATCCCCGACACTGCATCAGCTTCTGACCCATACAAGCGGATTCAGTTATCCGTTCAATCCCGGTGTTCTCCCGGCAGCAATGGATGCACGGAAGCTAATTTTTAGCCCAAATCAAGGGCCTTTGAAGGACAGGATCAGCGCACTGGCACAACTGCCATTGGCATTCCAGCCCGGAACCCGTTGGGAATATTCAGTTTCCACTGATGTGTTGGGCCGCGTGGTCGAGGTTGTGTCCGGCAAATCCTTGGATCAGTTCTTCGAGCAAGAGATCTTTGAGCCGCTTGGGCTGGCCGAGACCGGATTTTCTGTACCCAAAGGGGCAGGGGATCGGTTCGCGTCTCTCTATACGCCGCTGGCCGGGGACGCGATGGCGCTGAATTCAGCCGAGACCGGCGAGGACACCCTGCGATTGACAGACGAGGCAGGCGCATCCCCTTTTGAAATGGCGACGACCTTTTCGGGCGGTGGCGGTTTGGTCAGCACGATCGACGACTACGTCAAATTCACCGAGATGATGCGAAATCGGGGGCAGGGCAACGGCCACCGCTTGCTGGGTTCAAAGACAGTCGATTTCATGCTGCAAAACCACTTGCCGGGCGATATCGCCTCGATGGGCCCGCAAAGCTTTGCCGAGCAACCGATGGAAGGCATGGGATTTGGTCTGGCCGGGTCTGTCATCATCAACCCTGGCAGAACCCGAACACCTGGGTCATTAGGTGATTTTAGTTGGGGCGGTATGGCTTCGACATTCTTCTGGATTGACCGCAGCGACGATCTGTCGGCCGTATTCTTCACCCAATTGTCGCCGTCCAGTTCTTACCCGTCCCGATCCGAGCTAAAGGCGCTGGTAATGGGCGCGTTGGTTGATTGACCCGGATGGCGCTGATACGCCTTTTTCATAGCCAACCGGAGAGTCGCCAATGACCGAAGCAGAACGTGTCCTTCTTGACCTTTTGAACCTCGAGAGGCTCGAAGTTGGCCTGTTCCGAGGCACCGGGTCAGGCGGTGAGACTCCTACGCGTATCTTTGGCGGGCAGGTGGTGTCGCAGGCTCTGGCGGCGGCGTACCGTACTGTGGATGATCGGCTGTGCCATTCGCTGCATGCGTATTTTATTCGCCCGGGAGATCCATCTATTCCTGTTATTTATCAAGTTGATAGAGCCCGGGATGGAGGTTCATTTACCACACGGCGCGTGGTCGCGATCCAGCATGGCAAACAGATCTTGAACGTATCGGCCTCGTTCCACATTCAGGATGAAGGCTGGGATCATCACCATGAGATGCCCCAGATGGAGGACCCGGAAAGTTATCCGTCGCGCACTGAACTGCGCAAGAAATACGTGGATTTGGTACCCAAACACATGCGTGGTGAGCTGACACGCGAACGGCCGATCGAGGTCCGTGAGGCCAGCCATCTTGATCCGTTCCATCCTGAAAAATCGGACGATCGAAATCAGGTCTGGTTCCGCATGCCCGGCGCAGCGGGGGCGGATTCTGCCACACAGCAATTGCTGCTGACTTACGCGTCAGACATGTATCTGATGGGATCAGGTATGCGACCGCATGGCCTCAGCTGGTTTACGGGGCAGGTCAATGGGGCCAGCCTGGATCACGCCATGTGGTTCCACGCGCCGATCCATTTTGAAAACTGGCATCTGTATTCGATGGATTCGCCCTGGAGCGGGCGAGGGCGTAACTTCAACCGAGGATCGATCTATGCACAAGACGGCACTTTGGTTGCGTCGGTCACGCAGGAAGGCCTGATGCGCAAAGCCCAGAAGAAATTTTAATCATCGTCCGTAAACTGTTGATTTAACTTGTTCATGCCCCTGAGCCAGCTGTCGTAATCGCTGGATTTGTGCCGAATGTAGTCCAACACTTTCGAATGCGGAAGCACCAGAAACTGTTCGAGCTCAATGGCTTCGACACAGGCCTGGGCCACGTCTTCAGGCTCTAGCATACCATCGATTGACGCTACCGAATCCTCAAAGCCGCGTGTCATTTCGGACCGAACCGCTTGCGGACATAGAACGGACACGCGCAAGCCTTTGTGGCTGTATGTCAGCGACAGCCATTCTGCAAAGCCCACGGCGGCGTGTTTAGAAACACCGTATGGCGCAGCGCCAGGCTGGTTCAAAAGTCCGGCCGCCGAGGCCGTTGTAATGATGTAGCCACCGCCGCGCGCGATCATACGCGGAACCAGATGACGTGCGGTCCAGACATGCGACATGACGTTGATCTTCCAGATCCGGTCCCAGTCTTCGTCCGGAACGTCCAGGCCACCAAGGGTCAGGATACCAGCATTTGCACAGAACAGGTCAATCGGGCCAAACTCATCTTCGACGTGATCGATCAACGCTTTGATACTGGCTTCGTCTGAAACATCGCATGTAACCGCGCGTCCGTTGATATCCGTGGCCACGGTATGCGCGGCTTTGGTGTCTATGTCTGCGCATACGACCGTTGCACCTTCGCGCGCGAACCGGGTTGCCAGACCTTTACCGATACCGTTGGCTGCACCGGTGACCACCACAGTCTTGCCATTCAAGTTCATCAGGGGCTCCGAATTGGACGATTTGAAAGGCATCGTAAGGCATTGGCAATTTTGGGAAAACCGGAAATTGCCAATGCTGTGATTTTACCATAATACCGATTATGCGGTATTTAGAATATCCTAGTAGAAGGCCTGAAGTCCGGTCTGTGCCCGTCCCAAAATCAACGCATGAACGTCGTGCGTGCCCTCATAGGTGTTCACAGTTTCCAGATTGACCATGTGGCGGATAACCTGGAATTCCAGTGAGATGCCATTGCCACCGTGCATGTCGCGGGCCATCCGTGCGATGTCCAACGCTTTGCCGCAGTTGTTTCGCTTAACGATCGAGATCATTTCGGGCGCTGCTTCGGCCTGATCCATCAAACGGCCTACGCGCAGGCTGGCTTGCAGGCCCAGGGCGATCTCGGTTTGCATATCAGCCAGTTTGCGTTGGAACAGTTGCGTCTGCGCCAGCGGCTTGTTGAATTGTTTGCGGTCCAGACCATATTGACGAGCACCGTGCCAACAGCTTTCAGCGGCGCCCATGACGCCCCAGCTGATCCCGTAGCGCGCACGGTTCAAACAGCCAAACGGACCTTTCAAACCCTGAACATGCGGCAGCAAGGCGCCCTCGTCCACTTCGACGCCGTCTAGAACGATCTCACCCGTAATCGATGCCCGCAGGCTCATCTTGTTCTGAATTTTGGGCGCGCTCAAACCTTTGAGACCCTTGTCCAAAACAAAGCCACGGATCTTGCCGTCATGAGCATCGGACTTGGCCCACACCACAAAGACGTCTGCGATGGGTGAATTTGAGATCCACATCTTGCTGCCGGTCAGCCGATAACCACTGTCGATCTTTTCAGCGCGGGTTTTCATGCCGGCCGGGTCCGAGCCGGCATCAGGTTCTGTCAGACCAAAGCAACCGATCCATTCGCCACTGGCCAGTTTTGGAAGGTACTTCCGGCGCTGTTCTTCGCTGCCATAGGCATAGATCGGGTACATCACCAATGAGCTTTGTACCGACATCATCGAGCGATAGCCGGAATCCACACGCTCAACCTCGCGCGCGACCAGGCCGTAAGACACATAGCCGCCACCAAGACCGCCATATTCTTCGGGGATCGTGGTGCCCAAAAGGCCCATTTCACCCATTTCGCGGAAGATTTCCGGGTCCGTTTCCTCGTTCTGGAAGGCTTCCAGAACCCGTGGTTGCAGCTTTTCCTGACAATATGCCTGCGCACTCGCGGCGATCATGCGCTCATCTTCTGTTAGCTGATCCGCCAGACGAAATGGATCGTCCCACGAGAACGCCCCCATGTCAGGTGCATCTTTGGCGCGCAATGTCGGTTTGGTGTTCGGGGCGTTCATTTTGGTTCTCCGCTAGTCGGCTTTGTCGCAAAATACCCTGCCGTAACCGCAAATAACAGCTACAGTTTTGCAACGAACCATGAGTAAACCGCATAGAATAGGGCAGTGCGCCCTGCCCCGTGTTTTTACCCCAGCGCATACCCTGCGCCGCGAACCGTACGCACGGGATCTTCACCACCATGCTGTGTCAGCGCCTTGCGCAAGCGGCCGATGTGAACGTCAACCGTTCTGGTATCGACGTAGATATCGCGCCCCCAGACCCGGTCCAACAACTGTTCGCGGCTCCAGACACGACCCGGTTTTTCCATGAACGTGCTCAACAGACGAAACTCGGTCGGGCCCAGTTTCAGCGGCTTGCTGTTGCGGCTGACCTTATGTGTCTCGGAATCCAGAATGATATCCGCAAATTCAAGCTTGATACCGACCGTCGCCGGGCGAACACGGCGCAACTGTGTGCGCACGCGCGCCATAAGCTCGACAACCGAATACGGCTTGACCACATAGTCATCCGCCCCGGTTTCCAGCCCGCGCACCTTGTCGACCTCTTCCGACCGGGCTGAAAGCATGATGATGGGGATCGATCGTGTATCCGGGCGCGTTTTAAGGCGGCGGCACACTTCGATCCCGCTGAGGTTGGGCATCATCCAGTCCAGAACGATGATGTCAGGGTTGTCTTCATCAACTAGCAGCAATGCCTCGTCGCCATTGGCTGCTTTGGATACACGAAACCCTTCTGCTTCGAGGTTGTAAGCCAGCACTTCACGCTGGGCCAGTTCATCCTCAACAACCAGTACCGTAGGCTGATCAGCGGACATAATCGTTGCCTCCTAGGCGGTTTGCGAGGTGGTATCGGCTTTGGGACGTGCTTCCGACGGCCGTTCCCCAGTCACCAGATAAACCACCTGTTCAGCGATGGCTGTAACGTGATCGCCCATCCGTTCAATGTTCTTTGCGATGAAATGCAGGTGCATGCACGACGAGATGTTGCGGGGATCTTCAGCCATGAAGGTCAGAAACTCGCGGAATAGGCCGTTATACATCTGGTCTACTTCTTCATCCCGCTGGATCACGTCAGCGGCCAATTCGGCGTCACGTTGAATATAAGCGTCCAACGCGTCGCGCAGCATCCGCTCAACCTCGCGCGCCATACGGCGCAGGGCCGCGGCACTGCCGTTGATCTCGCCGGCGTCGACAAGAACCGTGGTACGTTTGGCAATGTTTTTGGAATAGTCGCCGATACGTTCCAGGTTGGCCGAGACCTTCAGAACAGACAGAACCAGACGCAGGTCGCTCGCTGTGGGTGCCCGCAGCGCAATCACCCGCGCGGTTTCTTCGTTGATCAGATCCTCAAGCGCATCAATGGCTTTGTCGCCCTGACGCACCTCTTGGGCCAATTCGACATCCCGGGTTTCAAGCGAGCGCGCGGCGTTCATGATCGCGGCCTCGACCAGACCGCCCATCTTCATGATATGGGCCTGAACCGCTTCAAGGTCGCGGTCGAATGCGGATGCAATATGTTGTTCGGTCATGTTCAAATACCTGTCCTCAGCCGATACGGCCGGTGATGTAGCTTTCCGTGCGGGGGTCTTCGGGGTTGGTAAATATCTGGCCGGTTTCGCCGAATTCAACCAGATTACCCAAATGGAAGAACGCCGTTTTCTGGCTGACCCGCGCGGCCTGTTGCATTGAGTGTGTCACGATTACCACCGAATAGCGCGAGCGCAGTTCGTCAATCAGTTCCTCGACCTGGGCTGTGGCAATCGGGTCCAACGCCGAGCAAGGCTCATCCATTAGCAAAACCTCAGGTTCCGTTGCCACGGCACGGGCAATGCACAGTCGCTGCTGCTGACCACCGGACAGGCCTGTACCGGGGGCGTCCAGGCGGTCTTTGACTTCATCCCAGATCGCAGCGCGACGCAGAGATTTCTCAACGATATCATCCAGTTCTGATTTGTTCTTTGCGAGGCCATGGATGCGCGGGCCATAGGCCACGTTGTCATAGATCGATTTGGGGAACGGGTTGGGTTTTTGAAACACCATTCCGACCTTGGCACGCAGCTGCACCGGGTCGACGCGCTTGTCGTAAATGTCTTCGCCGTCCAGCAGGATATCGCCCTCGACCCGGCAGATGTCGATGGTGTCGTTCATCCGGTTGAGGCAGCGCAGAAATGTGGACTTGCCGCAGCCCGATGGGCCGATAAAGGCCGTTACGGTCTTGTCCTCGATTTGGACATCCACGTCTTTGATGGCGTGCGTGTCGCCGTAATAAACCTGAACGTTGTTGGCGGCGATCTTGATGGCTTTGGAGTCCACGGTTCTCTCCACTCGTGTCATATCATTCATAATAGCCCCCATTTACCAGCGGCGTTCAAAGCGGCGGCGCAGAAGTACCGCAATGGTGTTCATTGTAACGAGGAAGATCAACAGGATGATGATGCCCCCCCATGCACGTTCATAAAAGGCCGGGTCGGCGCGCTTGGACCATTCATAGATCTGCGCCGGCATGGCCGAGTTGGGCGACAGGAAACCCGCAACAATTCCGTCGGGCGGGTTTGAGGCGATAAAGCCCACCATACCGATCAGCAGCAGCGGTGCGGTTTCCCCCAACGCCTGCGCCAGACCAATGATGGTACCGGTCAGAATACCGGGTGCGGCCAGCGGCAGAACATGGTGGAACACCGCCTGCATTTTCGAGGCCCCTACCCCAAGCGCCGCATCACGGATCGACGGCGGAACCGCCTTCAACGATGCGCGGGTCGAGATGATGATCGTCGGCAGCGTCATCAGTGTCAGCACCAGACCACCCACCAGCGGGGCTGACGTCGGGAGGTGCATGTAGTTGATGAACACAGCCAGACCCAAAATACCGAACACGATCGATGGCACCGCGGCCAGGTTCGAGATGTTGACCTCGATGATGTCGGTCAGCCGGTTCTGTGGCGCGAATTCTTCAAGATAAATCGAAGCCGCCACACCGATGGGCAAGGCAAGCGCCAGAACCACCAACATCATGAACAATGAACCCAACATGGAGACACCGATCCCAGCCGCTTCGGGCCGTTGGTCAGAGGCATCTGCACCGAGAATGAAATCGGGGTTAAACGCCTTATACAGCACGCCCGCATCGCGCAGCTGATCAACGAAATCCAACTGCTCGACCGAAATGCTCTTGTCGTTGGCAATCGACTCGCGGGTCACGCGGCCTTTCATGTATCCATCGACACGGCTGTTGACCAAAAAGCGGAAGCTGACGGTATTGCCGATCTCATCTGGGTTGGCGATCACATAGTTCCGCAACTCGGCCTGTGCTGCTTTAGACAGGATCTTACCCATTGCCTTGGGTTTCAGGTCTGTTTGGATGCCCAGCTTTTCGACTTCGCTTTCCAACGCAGACGCGATGAGAGGGGCATAGCCAAAGGTCGAAACCTTCTTGATATCCTCGATATTGCGGTTGCCCTTCTTGTCCAGCTTGTCAGCCTTCAGTTCGACATTCAGTTCAAGAAAGCTTTGCTGAAATGCGCCGGTTCCGGCAGTGACGATATTGGTCACCAGCACAATCAGCATCAGCAAGCCGATCCCAATGGCGGCGATGCCGTACATTTTGAACCGGCTTTCAGCCGCATTGCGCCGTTTCGTGCGCGCATCCTTTTCGAACAGCGAACCACCCTTGGGCTTCGCGGTCGGAGCAGCGTCAGGCGTTTGGGAAATATCGGTCATTCGTACTGCTCCCGGTATTTGCGTACGATGTAGAGGGCGAAGATGTTCAGCCCCAGTGTGATGATGAACAAGGTCAGACCCAGCGCAAAGGCCACCAGCGTTTCGGGGCTGGCAAAATCGGTATCGCCGGTCAGCTGGCTGACAATCCGCGTGGTGATGGTTGTCATCGCCTCGAACGGGTTGCCCGAGAATTTGGCGATCGCACCGGCGGCCATCACAACGATCATCGTTTCACCAATGGCGCGGCTTGCGGCAAGAAGGATCGCGCCGACAATACCGGGCAGCGCGGCCGGTAGGACCACGTTGCGCACGGTTTCCGAATGCGTCGCACCCAGACCCAGCGAGCCGTCGCGCATGGTTTGTGGCACCGCGTTGATAATGTCGTCCGACAGTGACGAGACAAACGGGATCAGCATGATCCCCATAACCAACCCGGCAGTCAGAACCGCATTTGAGCTGGCCATCCAACCCACACCCAGCATGCCACCGTCGCCGAACATCGACACCAACGCCGGACCCACAGTCAGCAGAGCAAACAGACCGTAAACGATGGTCGGAATACCGGCGAGGATTTCCAGCAGTGGTTTGGCAATGGACCGCGTCACACCCGAGGCATACTCGGACAGATAGATCGCGGCAAACAGCCCAATCGGGACCGCCACAAGCAGCGCGATCACTGAAATGTACAGCGTGCCCCACAACAACGGCAGGATCGACAGCTCACTGCCACCGCGGAAGTTCGGTGCCCATGTGCTGCCGAAGAAGAAGTCCTTCCACGAATGCAGCTGAAAGAAGTTCATCGTCTCAAACAGCATCGACAGAACAATGCCGATGGTTGTCAGGATCGCGATTGACGCGGCCAGCAATAGCAGGGCCAGAACCCCCTGCTCTACCACGTTTCGGGCCCTAAATTCCTTGTGCGTACGCACATAGGCAAAAGCAGCACCAAGCAGCGCCAACGCCAACACCACGACCTGCATCGCAACGGTCCCTGTGGACGTCATGCTGCGGAACTTCTGTGCTGCGATCAAAATCGGCTGCGTGACGTCCTGCGTCAGAACCTGGCCTGCGTCTTTCAGCGTTTTAGTCAGCGCTTCAATATCCGCATTGCCGTTTCGGGCTTGAGTTTCGGTCATCGCACCGCTGGCGACAGCGCCGTCCAGGCCGTAGGCGACACGGCGCACTTCGCTCATGATCAGGCCGCGATCCGACCCTTCGGGCACTGCCTGATCGGGAATAAGGCCGGATACCGTGCTGTTTACGATCATCGGTTGGGCAAGAAGCCAGACGATCAACACCCCAACTGCGGGGACCAGAGCCGTCAACGCAACGTTGTAACCGTAGTAAGACGGTAAAGAATGCAAATCGCGGACGTTACCACCCGCACTTGCCAAAGCGCGGGACCGACCCGCAAAAAATCCGATCACTGCCAGCGCAAGCAGGATAAGCAACAGCCAGGATAACGCCATGAGAACTCCGTGGGGATGGCAGAGATGGAGTCAAAAAGAACCGGGGCGTGGAAAACCGCCCCGGTTCCGTTCGTATGTGTGATTAGGAACCGCTGCCCAGCGTGGTTTCGTTGGCAACCGCTTCCTGTACATTGACCAGTTCAGGGTCGGATACCAGGCCGTATTCTGCCAGCGGACCGTCAGGACCTGCGATCTCGTCAGCGACGAAGAACTCAGCGTATTCTTTCAGGCCGGGGATCACGCCGATATGGGCTTTCTTCACGTAGAAGAACAGCGGACGCGAAACCGGATATTCGCCGGTTGCAATCGACTCGGTCGAAGGAACAACGTCAGACATGGTTGCGACTTGCAGCTTGTCGGTGTTGTTCTCGTAGAACGCCAGACCAAAGACGCCGATGCCGTCTTTGTTGCTGTCGATGCGCGCCAGAGTTTCAGTGTAGTCACCGTCAATGTCGACCGAAACGCCGTCTGTACGCAGAGCGATACAGGCTTTCTCGGCAGCTTTCTTGTCGTCGCCATTGGCCGCCTTGTAGACGTCGAAGTCGCCCAGATGCTCACAACCCGCCAGGATCACTTTGTCCTCGAACACTTCACGTGTGCCGTGCTTGGTGCCCGGGATGAAGGCTGCGATAGGCTGCGCCGGGAACGCGGGGTTCACGTCGGCCCAGGTTTTGTTCGGGTTGTTGACCAGCTCACCGTCGACAACGATCTGTGCGGACAGGGCTTTGTACCAGTCTTCCGGCGTGAACTCGAACGAGTTGCCGTTGATGTCGGATGCGAAGACGATGCCGTCATAACCGATCTGAACTTCGATGATGTCGGTCACGCCGTTTTCAGCGCAGGCTTTGATTTCTTTTTCACGGATCTGGCGCGATGCGTTCGCAACGTCGATGGTGTTTTCGCCAACACCTTCACAGAAACGTTTCAGACCTGCCGAGGAACCACCCGATTCAACAACCGGTGTCGGGAAGTCAAAATTCTCACCGAAGGCTTCTGCTACAATCGAGGCGTATGGCAACACGGTTGAAGAACCCGCAACCTGAACCTGATCACGAGCGGCGGCCGCGGTGGCCGATACAGCAGCAATGGTAAGCGCCGAAGCCGACAGTTTTACAAAGGACATTTCAGTCTCCCTGAAAAGATAAATTGTGATCACCCCATGATGATCTGCGCGAACTCCTAAAAGCCGTGCGTAAGCCTTTTGTGACAAGTACGTAACGGTTTTATGACACGTAACGATTTTCTTAAGTTTTCTTAACTGGTCGGCGCGGAATACCGCGCGCGTCTGAAATCAACCTGCGTCAGAGGTAGAATATTGGCGCGGCAAAATCACTGTAAATACAGAGCCTTTGCCCAGGTCGCTTTCGACCCGCAACCGCCCCCTGTGGCGGTTTACAATATGTTTTACAATCGCAAGGCCCAGCCCCGTACCGCCCAGCTCGCGGGATCTGTGACTATCGGCGCGATAGAATCGCTCAGTCAGGCGCGGCAGATGCACAGCATCAATTCCCGGGCCCTTGTCTGCGATCTGTACCCGAACCGCAGGGCCGCGCATGGCGGTGTCGCGCTCGGATGCCTGAATGCGCACATCAACACTACCGCCGCTGCCACCATATTTGATGGCGTTCTCGATCAGGTTCGTGAACACTTGGCGCAGTTGGTCGCTGTCTCCCGTCACCGAGATTGGCCCCGAAGACGTATCCAGTGTCAGGTCCACATTTGCAGCCTCGGCCAGAGGACGCAGCGTTGTCAGCGTAGATTGCAGCAGGCCCGTCAGATCAAGCTGCTCCCTGGGGCGAACCCGCTCTTCGCTCTCGACCCGGTTCAAAGATAGCAGATCGCCGACCAGCCGGTTCATCCGATTGGCTTCGTCGGTCATGATCTGCAGAAACCGCTCACGGGCGGCTGCATCGTCTCGCGCTGGACCACGCAAAGTTTCTATGAATCCCATCAGAGCGGTCAGAGGCGTACGCAGTTCGTGGCTGACATTTGCCACGAAGTCGCGTCTCATTTGTCCGGCCTGTTCCAGATGCGTGACGTCCTGGAAAACGACCATCACGGCACCACCATCCACCGCGCCCACACCGTTCATGTAACGGCATTGCACTTCGAAAGTGGTGTCTTGAGCACCATCATTGGACAAATGACGCGTTTTGGACGAGCCCTTGCTGCGCAGGCTCTGCTCTATCGCGTCGATAACTTGTGGTTGCCGAAGGATCGTCGCGAAATGACGGCCTTCAATGTTTTGACCCAGCATTGTTCTGGCTTCGGTGTTGGCCGTTATGATGCGCTCGGTCTGATCAACCATAAGCGTGGGCATCGGAATGGCCGACACAATTTCAGCAAGCAGGTCGTTTGGCATTTCCGTCACTCTTGATGCGTTTGGAATCAACCTAGGACACAGGTTTCAAAGTTTTGCGAAACTGGCGCATGTTCTGCTGATAATGCAGCGCACTGAAGGTGATTTTTTGCGCCGCAGCCTCATCCAGTTCCCGCACAACTTTGCCCGGCGACCCCATGACCAGAGAGTTATCGGGTATCTCCTTGCCTTCCGTAATCAGGGCGCCGGCACCGATCAGGCAGTTTTTTCCAATCTTCGCCCCATTCAGGACAATCGCGCCCATCCCGATCAGCGTGTTTTCCCCGATCGTGCAGCCATGCAGCATGACCTTGTGTCCGATGGTGCAGTTCTTACCAATGGTCAGCGGATACCCGGCGTCGATATGCATGACGCAGTTTTCCTGGACGTTGCTGCCCTCGCCCACCCTGATCTCTTCGTGGTCGGCGCGGATGGTGCAGCCGAACCAGACCGAGGCACCCTGTTCCAGAACGACTTTCCCAATCAGGTTTGCGTCCGGCGCAACCCAGGTGTCTTCATGGATTTGCGGCACGTGGTCACCCAAAGCGTAAATGGTCATGCCAAGCCCTCAAATTCGTTTTGCAGCGTGCGGACATGGTTCTGTAGGCTGGGCTGCTGGATGCGGCGCATGCGTTCGGCGCTGACGATGGTTTTCAGCTTCTCTTCGGTAGCATCCAGATCGTCATTGATCAGAACATAGTCATAATAGCCCCAGTGGCTGATCTCATCCCAACTTTTCAGCATTCGTTTTGCGATCACGTCTTCACTGTCCTGACCGCGGCTTTCCAGCCTGCGGCGCAGCTCGGGGATAGACGGCGGCAGGATAAAGATAGACAAAGCGTGCTTGCCCAAATCCGAATTGCGGATTTGAACCTCGCCCTGCCAGTCCACGTCAAACAGAACGTCTTTGCCATTGTTAATGGACTCGCGCACCGGACCCGCAGGTGAGCCATAGAAATTCCCGAACACGTGCGCATGTTCCAGCATTTGCCCCTCAGACACTTGCTGCCGGAACCCATCCTCACTCAGGAAGTAATACTCGCGCCCTTCTTGCTCCCCCGAACGTGGCGCGCGGGTGGTGGCCGAGACCGAAAACTCCAGCTCAGAATCCCACTGCATCAGCCGTTTCGCCAAGGTCGATTTACCGGCCCCCGAAGGCGAGGACAGAATAATTAATAGGCCGCGTCGATCCGCCATTTGGGCGCTCCTGTGGTTATTCTACGTTCTGCACTTGCTCGCGCATCTGATCTATTACGGCCTTCAACTCAAGACCCACAGCAGTCAGATCCGCGCTTTGCGCCTTTGAGCACAGAGTATTAGCCTCACGGTTGAACTCCTGCATTAGGAAATCCAGCTTGCGCCCGACCGCCGCATCCTGCGCCAGCAGATCGCGGGCTGCCACGACATGTGCTTTCAGGCGATCAATCTCTTCGGTGATGTCCGCCTTGACGGCAATCAGCGCCAGTTCCTGAGCAACGCGGTCCGGATCAGCCCCCTGCGCGTTGTCCATTACCCGCGCCAGATTATCCCGCAGCGCCTCGGCCATCTTGTCCTTGCGCTGCTCTGCCAGCTCTGCCGCCTGGACCGTCAATGAAGCAACCTGGCCTAGTTGATCATCCAGAACAGTTGCCAGCGCCCGCCCCTCAGACTGGCGCATTTCTATGAATTCACTCAAAAGGTCACTGAACTCTGTCGTCAATTGGCCAACCAACGGGCCTGGGTCATCCCCATCACTGCCCGCATCCAACATACCCTTGAGCGAGACCAGATCAGCGGCCGTCGAGGGCCCAAGGGTTACGTCCCGCGCAATGGCCATTTCCTGCGTTCGCACCACAGCCTCAAGAACGGCAACCATCGCAGCTTCGTTCAGGACCAGGTCTGCCTGCGTCTCATCTCGGCTGAGGCGCAAGGACAATGTCACATTGCCCCGGCTTAGTTTTTTTGACAGGGCGGCGCGCAACGCAGCCTCAAGCCCGGTCAACCAATCAGGAACACGCAGGCGCATGTCCAGCCCCTTGCCGTTCACGCTGCGCAACTCCCACGTCCAGCTATGCGGCCCAAACGCCCCTTTGCCCGAGGCGAAACCCGTCATGGATTTAATCATGCCTGCCCTTTCCATAGCTGCCTGTTTTCAGTTTGCTGGGCGCACCTAATGCGAACTGCGCGCACAGGGCAAGAGTTTGCTGACTCTGCCTTTGTCCGCCAGTCGTTAACCATTCGTTAAAGTTTTACTCCAAAATTGAATCAACCTGCGTCAGTCTTACACCTGCGAACACCGGTCTCGGATAGAGGCCCCAGTAGTTCGCATTTTAAGAAAATGACGGTCGATAGGCGCCAGGGTGATAATGATGAAGACCTTTTTCGGGAACGGTTTCGGGTCAAGTTTTGGAAAGATCGTCGCTATGGATCGTTTTGACAGCGGGCGCAGCCTTTCGCCCATCCGGCAGGCCGAGGCGTATTGGACGGCACTTTTGACAGGTGACGGGGTCCCCATGCGGTCGCACATCGACCCGCGCGGGCTTGAGAACATTTTGGAATACACTTTCGTTCTGGAACGCATCGCCCCCGGGCTTACCCGGTTCCGTCTGGCCGGGAGGCATCTGAACCAACTGGCCGGGATGGAAGTGCGCGGCATGCCGCTGACCTCTTTCTTTGAGCCCGGCGCGCGAGACCAGATCAAAACCGTGTCGGAGCAGGTATTTGCACAGCCAGCTATTGCCAATCTGACCCTGGGTTCATCGGGCCGGTTGGGGCGTGTTCAATTACATGCCCGCATGCTTCTATTGCCGCTGAAAAGTGATCTGGGTGATGTCAGCCGCATTCTGGGCGTAATGGTCAGCGACGGCGTAATCGGTGCAACACCCCGACGGTTCACAATCTCTGAAACCAGCTTGCGCCCGGTGTCGGATGTGCAGGTTCCTCAACAACCGTCGGAAACGGTTGAGGCGGGCTTCGCTGAAGATCAGCAAAGGTTTGATCGTCCCGGCGCCCATCTGAGGCTGGTTGTGTCGCGCGACGACTAAGTCGCAAACAAAAAAAAGGCGGGCCCTTGCAGCCCGCCTTTTCCGTTGATTTTCAATAACCTTAACCGGCTGCGCGGTTCTTGCGGTCGCGGCGCAGGTTGGTCAGTTCTTCTGCGACCAGGAATGCCAGTTCCAAGGACTGCGATGCGTTCAGGCGTGGATCGCACGCTGTGTGGTAACGATCTGACAGGTCCTCTTCGGTCACCGCGCGCACGCCACCAGTGCATTCGGTGACGTCCAGACCGGTCATCTCGAAATGCACACCGCCGGGAACCGTGCCTTCGGCCTGATGAACGCCAAAGAAGTCACGTACCTCACGCAGGACCGAGTCGAACGGACGGGTTTTGTACCCGGTTGCCGACTTGATGGTATTGCCATGCATCGGGTCGCAAACCCAGGTGACGTTGGCACCCTCTTCCTTCACGGCCTTGACCAGACGCGGCAGGTGCTCACCTACGTTGCCAGCTCCAAATCGGGCGATCAGGGTCAGACGGCCCTCTTCGTTTTGCGGGTTCAGCTTGGCCATCAGAACCTTGAGGTCCTCGGCTGTCGTGGTCGGGCCACATTTCAGACCAATCGGGTTCAATACACCGCTGCAGAATTCGACATGCGCACCGTCTGGCTGACGCGTGCGATCGCCGATCCAGATCATGTGGCCGGACCCTGCCAACCAGTTGCCAGACGTCGAATCGAGACGGGTCAGCGATTCTTCATATTCAAGCAACAGGCCTTCATGACTTGTGTAGAATTCCACGGTCGAAAACTCATGCGAAGTCTCCGCTGTGAATCCAGCCGCATTCATAAAATCTATCGTGTCCTGAATACGGTCGGCGAGTTCCGAGTATTTCTGAACGTCCTGTTCATCCGTGAAACCCAGTGTCCACGAATGCACCATGCTCATATCGGCGAATCCGCCGGTCGAAAATGCGCGCAACAGGTTCAGAGTAGCGGCAGCCTGCGTGTAGGCCTGCAGCATTTTTCCAGGATTCGGGATGCGGGCTTCGGGGGTGAATGCCAGTTCGTTGATGATGTCACCGCGATAGCTGGGCAGCTCAACACCTCCCAAAACCTCAGTCGGCGCGCTGCGCGGCTTGGCAAACTGGCCCGCCATGCGGCCCACTTTGACCACGGGCACTTTGGCACCATAGGTCAGTACCATCGCCATCTGCAGCATCACCTTAAAGGTGTCACGAATTGCATCCGCGCTGAATTGTTCAAAGCTTTCAGCACAATCCCCGCCCTGCAACAGGAAAGCCTCGCCGCGACCGGCCGCACCCAGATGTTGCTTGAGACGCCGTGCTTCGCCGGCAAAGACCAATGGGGGATACTGCGAAAGCTGAGCCTCGACTTTGGCCAACGCGGCCGCATCGATATAGTCTGGCATCTGAACCCGGGGCTTGTTGCGCCAGTTCGTTTTTTGCCATTCGGTCATAGCTTTGATCTCCGCTGAAGTAGTCAGGTCGTCTCTATACAAAATGCATTGAAGACTGACCATATCCCTTTTGCGCCTCTTGACGGGGGAAACAACCTTTGATCATGGTGGCTGGCAACAACGACGCCGGACGCGACGTAACAACGCGCCGAATCAAGGACACCAAGCCATGCAAGAGCAACGCCAAGTTGTCACAGTGGAAGGCGCTGAGGCCAATCCTCGGCATTTCGTATTTGTCCTTTTGGACAAGTTTTCCCTGCTGTCTTTTGCCTCGGCACTGGACAGCCTGCGGATTGCCAACCGCATGGCAGACAAAGAACTCTACACATGGACCCTGGCTGGTGAAGGTGGTGATACGGTCAGCTGTTCTGCCGGAACCACCTTTAGCGTTGAAACCGACTTGGTCGAACTGCAACGCGATGACGTGGTCTTGATCTGCGGCGGCGTCGACGTGCAACTGGCGACAACAAAGAAAGTGCTGAACTGGGTCCGCCGTGAAGCGCGGCGCGGTTTGCGCATCGGCGGTCTGTGTACAGCAGCCTTTACGTTGGCCAAAGCCGGGTTGCTGGACGGCAAACGCGCCACGATCCACTGGGAGAATTCGGACAGTTTTATCGAAGAGTTCGACGTGGTCGAGCTTACCAAATCGGTTTTCCAGATCGACGGTAATCGGATGACGACTGCGGGCGGCACGTCTTCTATTGACCTGATGCTCAAGATCATTGCGGATGATTATGGTGAGGATCTTGCGAACGCCGTGGCGGATCAGATGATCTATTCCTCGATCCGCACCGACCAGGATACGCAGCGCCTGTCGACGCCAACCCGAATTGGTGTGCGTCATCCAAAGTTGAGCCAGGTCATCCTGATGATGGAAAAGAACATCGAAGAGCCGATCTCACCCTCGATTCTGGCCAAGGATGTCGGCATGTCCACGCGCCAGCTGGAACGCCTGTTCCGTCGTTACCTCAGCCGCTCGCCCAAGCGATACTATATGGAACTGCGCCTACACAAAGCGCGCAACCTGCTGATGCAGACAGATATGAGCGTGATCAACGTGGCTCTGGCTTGCGGCTTTGCCTCGCCAAGCCATTTCTCAAAATGCTACCGGGCCCATTACAACACTACGCCTTACCGTGAGCGTGGTGCTCAAAGCGGGCGGCTTTCGGTCTGATCCGCGCCTATTTGGGGGTCATGCGATAGATGGCTCCCTGTCCCACCGAAATGAACCAGATCGCCCCATCCGGGGCTTCGACGATGTCCCGAACACGCTCGGTTTCCGGCCCTTTGATCTGTTCGACCTCGCGCAGCGGTGTTCCTTCAAGGCGCAAGATGTAGTCAAACTTGAGCGAACCGACAAAGATATCGCCCCGCCACTCTGGCCATAGCTTGCCGGAATAGACCAGCAAACCGGACGGGGCGATGGACGGATCCCAATAGAGTTCAGGCTGTTCCATACCGGGTTTCGAAGTGCCCTCACCGATCTTCTGCCCCGAATAATGGACGCCATAGGATATCACCGGCCAGCCGAAATTCCGCCCCGGTTGGATCAGGTTCACTTCATCCCCGCCCTGCGCGCCATGCTCTGAAATCCACAAGCGTCCTTGCCTGTCCAACCCAGCGCCCTGCGGGTTGCGATGACCAAATGACCAAATCTCGGGTCGAATACCGGCTTGCCCGACAAAAGGATTGTCGGCGGGCACCGAACCATCCCGATTGATACGAATGACGGTCCCCATGTGGTTTGACCTGTCCTGCGCTGACGGGCGGTCGCCGCGATCGCCTATTGTCACGAACAGCGTTCCGTCCTGCGCCTCGACCACGCGCGAGCCAAAGTGTCGGCTGGTCGAACCTCCGGGAACCGCTTCGAAAACGATCCGCACGTTGTCCAAACGGCCCCCGTTTTCCGACAGGCGCGCCACGGCCACGGCCGTTCCCGCCCCGCCGCTTTGGGGCTTGGAGAAGGTGAGAAACACTTCGCGGGTCTGTGCAAAATCCCGTGCCACGGTGATATCGAGCAACCCGCCCTGCCCGTTCGCAGCCACCTTGGGCACCCCGGCAATGCGTTTGACCTCGCCTTGCGAGACAAACAAAAGCTCGCCGTCCCGTTCGGTCACCAATGTGCCGCCCCCGGGCAGTAATCCGATGGCCCAAGGTGCATCCAACCCGGTGACCATCGCCGTGACCTGAACCGTCCCGGCTGAGGTTTGAAGGGTATCGGCGCTGATGGGGCCGGCAAAAACCGACAGAACCAGAATCGCGGCAGCCCTAATCATGAGAATCTCCAACTCTGGCAAAACGTGACAAACTCATCAAAACAAATAGGTTTATTCTTGGTAAAAACACATTTGCGTTAGGACTTTTCTTTTCCAGACAGCTTGCCTAGGGTCTTGCCCAGAACGAATACGTTCCAATTAGGGAGTAACCATATGAAAAAGCTGCTTACTGCAACTGCAGCATCCGCTTTGCTGGCCGGTCCGGCCCTGGCCGAAGACGTCACTTTGGGCGTTCTGTTCGGCTTTACCGGCCCGATTGAATCGCTGGCACCGGCAATGGGTTCAGGCGCCGAAATGGCGATGGCCGAAGTCACCGAATCCGGCAAACTGCTGGACGGCTCAAAAGTCACCGCTTCGCGCGCTGACACCGGCTGTATCGACAACGGTCTGGCGACATCGAACGGCGAACGCATGATCGCGGACGGCGTTGCCGGTATTGTCGGCGGCGACTGCTCGGGCGTGACCGGCGCGATCCTGCAAAACGTTGCGATCCCGAATGGCATGGTCATGATCTCGCCGTCGGCGACGTCTCCGGGCCTTTCGACCATGGAAGACAATGGTCTGTTCTTCCGCACCGCCCCGTCGGATGCGCGTGAAGGTCAGATCATGGCCGATATCCTGAAAGACCGGGGTATCAACTCGATCGCTCTGACCTATACCAACAACGATTTTGGTAAAGGTCTGGCCGACGCGATCCAGTCGTCGTTCGAAGCTGCCGGTGGCGAAATCACCATCGTAGCCGCCCACGAAGATGGCAAGGCTGACTATTCGGCTGAAGTTGGCGCGCTGGCCTCGGCTGGCGGGGACATTCTGGTCGTTGCCGGCTATCTGGACCAGGGCGGTCTGGGCATCATCCAGTCCTCGCTGGACAGCGGCGCGTTTGACACGTTCGGTCTGCCAGGTGGCATGATCGGCGACTCGCTGCCTGAAAACGTGGGCCCGGATCTGAACGGTTCGTTCGGTCAGATCGCAGGTTCCGGCGGCGAAGGGGCTGAAAAGTACTTTGCCATGGCCGAAGCCGCGGGATTTGACGGATCTTCGCCCTACTCGCCTGAATCCTATGATGCAGCCGCGCTGTTCATGCTGGCGATGCAGGCGGCAGGCTCGACCAACCCAGCTGAATACGGCGCCAAGATCATGGACGTCGCCAACGCTCCGGGTGAGAAAATCTATCCCGGTGAGCTGGCCAAAGGTCTGGAACTGCTGGCCGCAGGTCAGGAGATCGACTATGTCGGCGCATCGGGCGTTGAGCTGATCGGCCCCGGTGAAAGCGCGGGTTCGTATCGCGAAATCGAGGTAATCGACGGGAAGAACGAGACCGTCAAGTTCCGTTGATCTTGCCTCAATCGTCATAAAATCAAGCAGCCCGGGCCTTGTGTCCGGGCTGTTTCAATGAAAAAAGGCCGCACCTCTTCTTTGAAGGACGGGGAAGCAGAAACACCGACAACGGTGGCTGGGGGAAAACATGATCGTCGTCGAGGACGTGCACAAGCATTTCGGCGGGTTTCACGCGGTGGATGGGGCGTCGCTGGAAATCCAAAAGGGTTCGATTACCGGCCTGATCGGGCCAAACGGGGCGGGAAAGACCACCCTGTTCAACGTGATCGCGGGCGTTTTGCCGCCGACCAGCGGCAGGGTGTACATGGACGGCGAAGAAATCACCGGCCTGCCTCCGCATGACCTGTTTCACAAAGGTTTGCTGCGCACCTTCCAGATCGCGCATGAGTTCTCTTCGATGTCCTGCCGCGAGAATCTGATGATGGTGCCCGGCGCGCAATCAGGTGAATCGCTGTGGAACACCTGGTTTGGTCGCAAGCGCATCGCCGACGAAGAACGTGCCTTAAAGGCTAAAGCGGATGAGGTTCTGGAGTTTCTGACCATCGAACATCTGGCCGACCACAAGGCGGGTCAGGTCTCGGGCGGTCAGAAGAAACTGATGGAACTCGGCCGCACCATGATGGTTGACGCAAAGATCGTGTTTCTGGACGAGGTCGGCGCAGGTGTGAACCGCACCCTGCTGATGACCATCGCCGACACGATCCTGCGCCTGAACAGAGAACGCGGTTATACTTTTGTCGTTATCGAACACGACATGGATTTCATCGGCAAGATCTGTGACCCGGTCATCTGTATGGCCGAGGGGAAAGTGCTGGCCGAGGGTACACTGGACGAGATCAAGGCCAATGAGCACGTGATCGAGGCCTATCTGGGTACTGGCCTGAAGAACAAAGACAAGCTGGAGGCCGGGGCATGAGCGATGTGATGAGAGTGAGTGCACTCAGTTTGCGCGAATGGGGGCTCTGCCCCCAAACCCCCGGGATATTTTTAGGCCAGATGAAGAAGGATCCTGTGAATGGCTGAGCCGTTTCTGATCGGTGACACCATGACCGGTGGTTATGGCAAAGGGCCGGACATTTTGCATGAGTGCACCATCGCTGTGGATAAAGGTCAGATCGCGGTGATCGTTGGCCCCAATGGCGCAGGTAAATCTACTGCGATGAAGGCCGTTTTCGGAATGTTGGATGTCCGGTCGGGATCTGTCCGGCTTGATGGCGAAGATATCACCAATCTCACCCCGCAGGACCGTGTGATCCGCGGGATGGGGTTTGTGCCGCAAACCTCAAACATCTTCACCTCGATGACAGTTGAAGAAAACCTTGAGATGGGCGCCTTCATCCGCCGCGACGACATCAGCCAGACGATGGAACAGGTCTATGACCTCTTTCCCATCTTGCGCGACAAGCGAAATCAAGCGGCCGGAGAGCTGTCGGGCGGCCAACGTCAGCAGGTCGCTGTTGGCCGAGCCCTGATGACACAGCCCAAAGTGCTAATGTTGGACGAGCCGACCGCTGGTGTGTCGCCCATCGTGATGGACGAGCTGTTCGACCGGATCATCGAGGTTTCCCGCACTGGTTTGCCAATCCTGATGGTGGAGCAGAATGCTCGTCAGGCCCTGGAGATTGCCGACAAGGGTTACGTTCTGGTTCAAGGTCGAAATGCTTATACCGGTACAGGCAAGGAACTGTTGGCCGATCCTGAGGTGCGAAAGAGTTTCTTGGGTGGGTGAGTTGAAGGCCGTGGCGACGCTCGCGTTTACCGCAATTGGCAGTACAGCGCTTTCAATTCCCTGCGCCTTGCAAGAAACCTGCGCGTATGTGGAGGACTGCGAGGGCGCTGAACTCACGCTCGAACTTTTGGGTACTCCACCAGAGCTTGTTCAAAGCAATTTTGGTGACTTTTCTGTGGATCAGATAGCAAGGGCAGGTGAAATCACTTCGAAAATCCGTTTATCAAATGGACAAGAGTGGACCGCCACCGCGAAAAACGACTATCTGACCGCATCTCGGACACAGGACGACAAACACATAAACATGTATGTGACGAAGACCTCAGACACCGAAGTGGCAGTGACACTTCTTACTCTGCCAATGCGCTATGTCGATTATGCGCAAGCAGGCCAAGCAAGACGCGCATTCTCCGGAAAATGCGGACTGGAGTTTTAATGGAGTTCCTCAATGCCATTATGGCGCTCTCCAACGTCATCCTTGTTCCCGAAATTGTCTGAAATCAATACCCGAAGTTTCCCGAAATTCTCCGACCATCCCAAGATTTCCACGCCTCGGCTGCAATCCGGTCACATTGTGCGTTTAGCGCCGGGCTTTGTGAAGGAAACGGTTTCCCGGTCAACCAAAGTTAGCTCCGTGAAATCAAGCGAACCTTCTGAATGAAAAACTCTATTCAGGACCCATAAATGAAAAAATGGATGTGCGTGGCCGTCGCCACCTTGTGCGCAACTGCCGCAACGGCGGAAGAGCGCCACTTTGTCTGCGTCTCAGACCGCGACGGTAGCGAAGTGCGCCTCAACAGGGCACCGGAAGGAGACAAGGGCAACATCGAAACTGCGAACATTTCCGGCGATGCCATGGTGCTTAAAGGCGTTGGCAACATGACGTTTGTCTATATCGAAGGCGAAGATGTCATGACCTTTGTCGTCCACTATGACGACATGTCTTATGATCTTTCAGTCAAAGGCCCACATGCCGGCACCGATCACGGGACATGTAAAGAAGTCTAAGTGCTCTCTCAGAGAGCCCCGAAACAAATCGGGGCTATCAAGGTTAATATCTCAAGAAATATCAAGAGGATGTGAGCACATGCTCACTCCTCTTTTTTTCCGAATGATATTGTCTAGGTCAGATGAGGGCGTCGCGGATCTCCGTTCGCTCTTCATTCTCAACCACCCGCATTCCAGCAGAAACCCCAATCTGGAAGGCGGAGCAAACCACTAAGGGACACCATGAAAAATCTGACTGCACTGACACTCGCCCTTCTCGCCCCCTCATTTGGTTTGGCAGCTGGTTCCGGACCGCTAGACGGCGCTGATTTTGTCGTGACCTGCGTCTCGGACACCGATGGTAGTAGCGTTACCCTGGCCCGTTCGGGTGCGACTGATACCGGCTTCATCGTAACGGACACAATTCGGGGTGAAGCCAAGATTCTACCGGGTGTTGACTCGCTGACGTTTCTCCACATCATGGACAAAGACGTGGTCACTTTTGTCGTCGATTTCGACGACCTAAACTATGACATGTCCATCAAGGGGCAGCACACTGCGAACGACCGTGGCATTTGCGATGACCCCGTAAGCTGACAAAGCGATAACTCTCTCACATTCCGGCCCTTTCAGCCCAAAAAAGGGAGCGCAAATTGTTGTGTCTGACATAAGCGTCGTGCCATAAAGCCGCACCCGGACAGTGAGAAGAATTGATGGACTTACTAAACGCGCTTGTTGCGCTTTCGAACTTTGTGATCGTGCCTGCGGTTGCTTACGGCAGCCAGTTGGCTCTGGGGGCGCTGGGGGTCACGCTCATCTACGGAATCCTGCGGTTTTCGAATTTTGCCCATGGCGACACGATGGCCTTCGGCGCGATGATTGCCGTGCTGGTCACCTGGGGCCTGCAAGCCGCCGGAGTGAGTTTCGGACCGCTACCCACCGCACTGTTGGCCCTGCCCTTCGCGATCCTGGGCTGTATCGTTCTTGTTCTGATAACCGACCGGTTGGTCTATCGGTTCTATCGGGAGCAAAAGGCCAAACCGGTGATCCTTGTGATCGTCTCGATGGGTGTCATGTTCATCATGAACGGGCTTGTTCGCTTTATCATCGGGCCGGATGACCAAAGGTTTTCAGACGGCGCGCGCTTCATTATATCCGCCCGTGATTTTAAGGCGATGACCGGATTGCGTGAAGGGCTTGCGATCAAGACCTCTCAGGGCATCACTCTGGTAGTTGCCGTTATTGCGGTGGCGCTGCTGTTCTGGTTCCTCAACAAGACCCGCACGGGCAAATCGATGCGGGCCTATTCGGATAACGAGGATCTGGCGCTGCTTTCAGGCATCAACCCCGAGCGTGTTGTGATGATCACCTGGATTATCGTGGCAGCATTGGCGACCACGGCTGGTGTTCTTTATGGTTTGGACAAAAGCTTTAAGCCTTTTGTCTATTTCCAACTTCTGCTTCCGATCTTCGCTTCGGCCATTGTCGGCGGTCTCGGCAACCCGCTGGGCGCCATCGCGGGCGGGTTCATTATCGCTTTCTCTGAGGTCACCGTAACTTATGCGTGGAAAAAGGTGCTGACTTACGTCGCGCCAGAAAGTCTGGCGCCTTCGGGATTGGTGCAGTTCCTTTCCACCGATTACAAATTCGCCGTCAGCTTTGCCATCCTGCTGATCGTGCTTCTGTTCAAGCCTACCGGCCTGTTTAAGGGGAAAGCGGTATGACCGAGTCCGTCAAAAACACGCTGCTTTTCATTGTCGTTGGTGGTTTGATCCTGCTGACTGGTTTCACACAAAGCTGGAACGCGGCAATCCTGATCCTGAACATGGGGTTGATCTCGGCCATCATGGCGATTGGGGTGAACCTGCAATGGGGATTTGCCGGCCTCTTTAACGTCGGCGTCATGGGCTTTGTCGCACTGGGTGGTCTGGCTGTTGTGCTGGTATCGACCCCGCCGACCCCCGGAGCATGGTCCTCGGGTGGTTATGGCATTTTTCTGGCATTGCTTTTGGGGGCAGCAACCGTTGTGGCGGCCGTGTTGGTGGCGACTCGGATGCCCAAGGGACGTGCACAAACCTTGACGACTATTGCCATTCTCCTTGTTGGGTTCTTTGTCTACCGCGCGGTATTCGATCCAAGCGTTGCAGGGGTCGAAGCAATCGAACCCGCAGTTGCCGGCAACCTCGGCGGTTTGAACCTGCCGGTCCTTGTGGCCTGGCCTGCGGGCGGTTTGTTGGCTGCTGGTGCGGCGTGGCTGATCGGAAAGACGGCGCTTGGATTGCGCTCTGACTATCTGGCGATCGCGACGCTGGGCATTGCCGAGATCATCATTGCGATCATGAAGAACGAGGATTGGCTGGCTCGGGGCGTCAAGAATGTCTACGGCATCCCGCGCCCTGCCCCCGTGGTGGGTTACGAGGTCGATCTGCAGAACGATCCCAGCTTTGTCGCGCGCGCCGATTGGTTCGGGTTGGACCCCGTCATCGCATCGACGCTGTCGGTCAAACTGGGCTATTCGCTGCTGTTCATGATCGTTCTGCTTGCTTTGCTGTGGATGGCGCAAATGGCGTTGAAAAGCCCGTGGGGCCGCATGATGCGCGCCATCCGCGACAATGAGGTCGCGGCAGAGGCTATGGGCAAAGATGTCACCCGCCGCCACCTCCAGATCTTCGTGCTCGGCTCGGCCATCTGCGGCATCGCCGGTGCGATGATGACAACTCTGGACGGGCAACTTACGCCGGGCACATACAATCCGCTGCGGTTTACGTTCCTTGTCTGGGTGATGGTCATTGTGGGCGGTTCAGGCAACAATTTCGGTGCTGTTCTGGGCGCATTCCTGATCTGGTTCCTGTGGGTTCAGGTCGAACCAATGGGGTTGTGGTTCATGAGCCTGATCACATCCAGCATGCCGGATGGCAGCGCGCTCAAATCTCATTTGATCGACAGCGCTGCGCATATGCGGCTGTTCACCATGGGCCTTATCCTGCTGATTGTTCTCAGGTTCAGTCCAAGGGGTCTGATTCCGGAAAAGTAAGATCACAATCCATCAATTCTTGAAACACCCAACTGACTGGTGCGGTTTCTTGATTTTGTGGGGTATACGGATTAGACGAATCCCAGTACCGCCTTGATGCAGCCGTCTTTTTGGCCATTATTTACGCTAAATTGACGCTTGACCCGCGATCAATCGGGAAACATACGAGTATAAGAAGAGTGCACATGAATACTTCCTTCACTAAAATAGCCCTAATCGTCCCGCTGTTCGTAACGCTGGCCGGTTGTATTCCCTCACCCGAAGATCTGGAATCCACCCCGGTCAAGGTGCAGACGCCCAAGGGCGAAGTCACCTGCCAGCTATATCGTCAGGACCGTGTGACCTGGGATCGGGCGATCAACTTCCCGGCAACCAAGATGTCGGTTCCCGAGGCGGATGCTTACTGCCGCCAAGAAGGTCAGCGCCGTCTGAAGTAACAGAACGCGCGCCGGGTAGAAGGTTTCTGCCCGGCACAACCCTTATCTGGCTTTGAACAAACCGCCCAGAATGCCGCGAACAATGCGGCGTCCGGTTGTTCCTTTCAGTTCCTTGATCACGGCCTCGCTCATCGCGGTTGCGAACGTGTCTTTCTTACGCATTACGCGAGAGGATGACCGCCCGACCCGGCTGCCGGAATAGCGTCTTGCTGTCGCAAATTCACGCTCGGCCGTGGATTGGGTTTCCAACTGTTCCTCGGCCTCTGCCGCTGCTTGCGCTGCTGCATCTGCGCGGGATTGAAGGATTTCAAAGGCAGATTTCCGGTCCTTCAACTGCCCGTATTTCACTTTCATCGCTGACGCATCCATAAGCGCTTTCCGCTCGGCCTTGGTGATTGGACCCAGTTGCGTTCCAGGCGGGCGGATCAGAGTGCGTTCTACGATCCCTGGCACGCCTTTTTTCTGCAACATCGAGGTCACGGCCTCACCGACACCAACTTCACGGATCGCCTCTTCGGTATCGAAGGCCGGGTTTTCACGATAGGTTTCTGCTGCAAGTCGCAGGTTCTTGCGATCCCGCGCCGTGAATGCGCGCAAGGCATGCTGCACCCGGTTGCCCAGCTGGCCAAGAATGTCTTCCGGAACGTCCGCCGGATTCTGCGAGACGAAATAGACACCCACCCCCTTGGAGCGAATGAGGCGGGCGACCTGTTCGACCTTGTCCACCAGAACCTTGGGCGCATCATCGAACAGCAAATGCGCTTCGTCGAAGAAGAACACCAGTTTGGGTTTGTCCGGGTCGCCAACTTCGGGCAGTTCTTCGAACAGCTCGCTTAGCAGCCACAGCAGGAATGTTGCGTACAGACGCGGTGACCCCATCAGCTTGTCGGCAGCAAGGATGTTCACGACGCCCTGCCCGTTTTCATCAACGCGCATAAGATCGGCCAATTCCAGCGCGGGTTCACCAAACAGTTTGGTGCCGCCCTGGTTTTCCAGTACCAGCAGGCGGCGTTGAATGGCCCCGATCGAAGCGGTTGAGACATTGCCATAGCGCAAAGACAACTGAGCCCTATTTTCCCCAATCCAGACCAGCAAGGACTGAAGGTCTTTGAGGTCTAGTAGCGGTAAGCCTTCTTCGTCTGCCACCCGGAACGCGATGTTCAGAATGCCCTCTTGTGCTTCGCTCAGATCCATCAGGCGCGACAGCAGCAGAGGTCCCATCTCGGTTACTGTTGTACGAACGGGATGTCCCTGTTGCCCGAACAGATCCCAGAACGTAACCGGGCACGCGCCATACGTATAATCGGCAAATCCGATCCGCTGGGCGCGATCCTGAAATGCCTGGTGAAGCTTGTTGCCTTCGCTCCCCGCCTTGGCCAGACCGGACAGGTCCCCTTTGACGTCAGACAGGAATACCGGAACACCGGCCTGGGAAAACCCCTCGGCCAGAATTTGCAGTGTCACCGTTTTACCTGTTCCCGTCGCCCCTGCGATCATGCCGTGGCGGTTGGCATATTTCAGCGTCAGCGACTGCGGCTGGCCGTAGTCGTTGCCACCGCCGCCCAAGAATATGTTTTGGTCCATGAATGTAAGGCCTTATTTCCACCGATCTGCGGCCAGCATACAAAGTTAACCTTTAACTGCGAAAGTCTAATTGCTGCACTCGTGGCTAAGGTTACGGGGCGGCATATTTCCTCCCTGTCGACTGACCGCGCCCTCGGGCGCGGTTTTTTTCACAAATCATGGCCGTTACATTAAAATTTCAGGTTTTCAGTTGACCGATGCCCCTGCCTTTCGTAACGTCTGCGCATAAATAAGTCGGCCAGTCCGACGGGGAGAAAATTATTAGAAGGGAGCCGCTCCACCGGCTCCCTTTGTTCTTTTTGTCGTCGCGTCAGATTTCCGATAACCCGGCGAAAAACCGTTCACATGTTGTAATGACCCACCTTAGCCCCTGACAGTGTCCGGCAAGGGTGATAGACGAATGAAAAAGTCCAACATACGACCGAGGCAATCATGATCAAGAACACCCTATCCGTCAGCCTGGTGACCGCTGCCTTATGGTGCGGGGCCGCGTACGCACAGGAAACGACGCAGGAAACCGAACAGCAACCCCAGACCTCGCAAACCGAGGTCGGCAGCGATCTGGACCTGGGTGAAACCGGTCCGCGTAACGGCGAACAATACGTCAAGGAAGAAAAAGGCGACTGGGCGATCCTGTGCATCAAGACCGATGCCGACGAGGACCCCTGCGCGATGCGTCAGATTCTGACCGGCGAGCAAGGCCAGCCGATCGCGGAAATCACTTTGGAAAAACTGCCCGAAGGCGTGGCTGCGGTTGCCGGAGCAACTGTGGTTGTCCCGCTGGAAACGATGCTACAGGCGCAGCTGGCGTTTTCGATCGATGGTGCTCCGGGCAAGCGCTACGACTACCACCACTGTAACCCCGTTGGTTGTGTCGCGCAGATGGGCTTTACCGAGGGCGACGTGGACGCAATGAAGGTCGGAACCAAAGCGACTTTGTCGCTTGTGTCGGTTCTCGCACCAAACCAACTGCTGCAACTGGAAGTATCGCTATCGGGCTTCACAGCAGGTTTTGAAGGCTTGAAAGTTCTTCAGAACTGAGGTTTCGCTCAACAAAGAAGCCGCCGGGATTTACCGGCGGCTTCTTTGTTTGATATCAGAAGTTAAATACGTTTCAGGGCAATAACGGCATTCAGCCCGCCAAAAGCAAAGGCGTTGCTCAGTGCTACGTCCACTTTCGCCTCGCGGGCTTCGTTTGGCACAACATCCAGCGCGCATTCGGGGTCCGGCTCTTCATAGCCGATGGTCGGAGCGATCACGCCATCCCGCAGTGCCATGATACAGGCCAGCAGTTCGACCGCGCCGGTGCCACCGATAAGATGGCCGTGCATCGACTTGGTCGAAGAAATCATCAGCTCGTCCGCATGAGGACCAAAGACACCGGCCACGGCCGCGCATTCTGTCTTGTCATTGGCCGCGGTTCCGGTCCCATGTGCGTTGATATATCCGACGCTGTCCGCGCTTAACCCTGCATCCGCAAGCGCGCCCGACATAGCGCGTGCGGCGCCCTGTTTGCTGGGCATGACAATGTCCGACGCATCTGACGACATCGCAAAACCCACGACCTCACACAGGATATCAGCCCCACGGGCGCGGGCGTGCTCGTATTCTTCGAACACGAAGACACCTGCGCCTTCGCCCTGCACCATGCCATTGCGATTCGCGCTGAACGGGCGACAGGCGTCCTTGGACATGACGCGCAGCCCTTCCCAGGCTTTGACGCCACCAAAACACAACATCGACTCCGACCCACCGGTCAGCATCGCCGGAGCAGCACCGCTGCGTACCATCTGGAATGCCAGCGCCATTGCGTGGTTGGACGAGGCACAGGCCGTCGACACCGTAAAGCTGGGGCCCTTAAGGTTATGCTCCATCGAAACGTGACTGGCCGCCGCGTTGTTCATCAGTTTTGGCACGACAAACGGGTGCACCCGGTTTTTGCCGTCCTCATAAACAGAGCGGTAATTGTCATCCCATGTAGAAACACCGCCACCAGCCGTGCCGAGAACCACACCCGAACGGGCGGCAAGATCTCCGTGAAATTCGATCCCGGACTGATCAATCGCCTCTTTCGCAGCCGTCAGCGTGAATTGGGTGAACCGGTCATACAGGGTCATTTGCTGGCGGTTAAACCGCCCTTCGGCCTCGAACCCACGGACCTGACCGCCGATCTGAATGGCCAGCCTTTCAACATCGCGAAATTCAAGCGCAGAGATACCGCAGCGCCCTTCGCGCATGGCCTCTAACGTATCCGGCACCGAATGGCCCAGTGAATTGATTGTACCGGCCCCGGTGATAACGACGCGTTTCATAGGATTATGTCAGACCTTTTCCGACACCAGCTTTTGGATGCCGGTGATGATGGCCGCGACGTTCGAGATGTCAAAGTCGCTGGCGCTCGGTTCGTTGGCATTGAACGGAATTGAGATATCGAACTCTTCCTCGATGGCGAATATGCTCTCGACCAGTCCAAGGCTGTCGATACCCAGATCTTCGAGCGTGCTTTCGGGTGTCACATCCGACGGCTCCAGCACGGCCTGCTCTGCAATGATTGCGATGACGCGGTCGCTGATGCTCATTTCGATCCTCTATTTATCATGTTGTGGTTGATTTAATCGCTCGGAGGCTGTTTGGAAACAGCCTTTTTTAGCGCCTCAACGTCACGTGCCAATCTCGGCAGCCGGCGCTGTGCTTTGTAAATGTCTGTATGCGTTTCCATTTTGATGGCCGGATACCCCATAACCACACGCCCTTTGGGAACGTTGGACAGGATTTTTGTGCCCCCGCCCGCAATCACACCATCGCCGATAAAGATATTGTCCGACACGCCGGTCTGTCCGCCCAAAACAACGTTATTTCCAATGTCGACTGACCCGGAAACACCGGATTGCCCGCATAGCAAGCAATCCTGCCCAACACGTGTGTTGTGCCCGATATGAACCTGGTTATCGAGCTTTGAGCCATCGCCGATGCGTGTGTTCCTGATGGTCCCATTGTCTACGGTGCAATTCGCACCAACTTCGACATCATCGCCAATCTCGACGGCACCCAAAGAATGAATGCGGAGCCAGCTTTGCGCCCGGGCTTCACCCTGATCGCCCATGGATTTGCGGGCGTTTTCCACGCCTGATACCTCGGGCGTCACAAAGCTGAAACCGTCACTGCCTATTCTAGCGCCGGGTTGGGCAATGAAACGGTTACCGATTTGAGCGCGGGCACCGATGCTCACCATCTCGCGCAGAAACGTGTCGTCGCCCAGAACGGCATCCAAACCGATCACGCAATGTGGACCGATGACCGCATTTCTACCGATACGCGCACCGGCACCAACAACTGCCAATGGACCGATCGAGGCACCCTCGCCTATCTCCGCCGTTGGGTCGATTACGGCCGACGGGTGAATGCCCGGCTGAACTCCTTGCCCGCGATCCAGCATTGCCGTGATACCTGCCATCGCCATCCGTGGACGTGGCACAAAAATAGCGGCCTCCAGCCCCAAAGCCTGCCAATCCGCGCCTTCCCACAAGACGGCGGCGCGGGCGGCACCCGTGCTAATCGCGTCCGCGTATTTCGGCGACATCGCCATTGCCAGATCAGACGGCCCGGCATCGACCGGTTCTGCGGCGCGCTCTATGACAAGGCCAAGATCACCCTGACAGTCCGCGCCCAAGGCTTCGGCGATTTGCTGAATAGTGTACTGCATGACGGGCTTCCCGAATTAAGGACCTGCCCCCGGTGATTACCCCTGAACGTCCGGCAGGGCTACCCCTGCTTTCTGCAGAGCGTCCCAGATTTTCCGGTCCCGGTCATAGACATCGCGGCGATACTGAACCTCACCTTTCGGACCGATATAGGCGGTGCGATAGATCAGATGAACCGGAACATGCTGTTCCAGCGGGACGGTCGTTTCCTTGCCGGACGCCAATACCCGGTGGAAAAACGCCTTTGGGTCCTCTTCCTGTTTGGCCAAAAGCGCATAGGCAAACTCAAAAGGTTGCGCCAAACGGATACATCCGTGCGAGAACGCCCGCGTCTCACGTGCAAACAGAGATTTCTGTGGCGTATCATGCAGATAGATGTTGTACTTATTGGGGAACATGAACTTCACTAACCCCAGTGCGTTGCTTTTGCTGGGAGGTTGACGCATGGCAAACGGGAAGTTTCTGGTGTTGAACTGGGTGAAATCAACCGCGCCCCGATTAACCAGACGACCGCTGCGATCCGTGATCTGGATGTGGCCTACGGCGTTTGGATTTGACTGCAGTTTTGGCAGATATTCCTTGGTGATGATCGAGCGCGGCACATACCAACTGGGGTTGATGACCATATGCTCCATCTCGTCCGAGAACTCCGGGCTGCGACGGTCATGCACGTTCTTGCCAATCACGGCGCGGGTCTCAAAGGTAACGCGACCATCGTCCACGATCTTGGCCGAAAAGTCGGCCTGGTTGACCAGAATGTGCCGCTCACCCCGTTCACGCGGCAACCAGCGTTCGCGTTCTAGTGCAACATAAACGGCCTTCAAACGCTCGGACGCGGTGCGGTTAAGTTCGGTGATCGTGCCCTCACCGGCGACACCATCGGTGGCCAGGCCATGCGCCTGCTGGAAATCTTTGACAGCAGCCAGCATTGCTTCATCGAATTCGGGGCTTGCAGTTGGGCTGAGATACCCCATTGTAATCAGACGGTTACGCAGCTTAATTACATTAGGTCCGGTGTCTCCATATTCCAGTTTATCCACAGGCACGCCAGCACCCCAACCGCCTTGGTTGACCAATGCCTCAAGCGCGATCTTCTGCTTCATCAATGCGCGGTATTGAGTGGATTGCGGTGCAAGCAGATCGAAATACGCGTCACCCGCCGCAGTAAGCAGGCCCTGCAAATGGTCATTGGCCGACCGACGCGACACTTTGCGGACTAGCCCGTCGTCAATCTGCGCAGGACGCAATGCGCCCGAAAACAGATCACTTGCGTAGCTGACAAACGCCTTGCTCAGTTCGACTTCAACCGAACCCAAATCCCGCAGCGATCTGGCGTCCTGCATTTTTGATACGATCGACTGTACGTCATAGGCCCCTTCCGGCAGGCCATGCAGGTTTGTGGAAGATAACGCCTTGATCAACCGTGCCCTGCGCGCTTCATGCTCAGGCGTGTCGCCGACCCAGATTGGTGCAAACGCGTTGGCGCGATAAAACTCTGCCAGACCTGAACCTGCAGGCGCAAACTCGGCCACAGCCATTTGAAATGCCGTTCCGGGTGCAGACTGGGCACTTGCCACAGAGGCTGACGCCGTAATGCAAGCGGCGAAGATAAGACTTTTAGGCAACCGATAAAGTGCTCGCATGGGATGACCTTGATTATTCAATACTTTGCGCGTTCTGAGGCGCGTTCCGAACGAATATGGTTTTCAGCTGGACGTTTTGTCCATTCACAAATACATCAATCCAAAGCATCCATCCGAGCCTGATGCGCGTTTGCATCGGCTGCGTTGCGCCAACGCCTAATTGCCTCAATACTATACCGATTTGCATCACCTGCGCAAAAAGTCGCCGAAAATTCCCCCTTGAAAAGGTGAATGTGAAAGATTTCTTGGCTGGCTTTTCGTACTGTGTCATAAATCCCGCATCTGGGATGGGAAAAAATTAAGATCGCGCGCGTAACATCGTGTGCAGGCAGGAACAGTACGGGACGAAATGAAATGACCACGAGCAGTACATCGGGCTTGACCCGGCGTGCCCTATTGGGCGCATTCGCTGCAACAGCAGTTGTAGCAGCACCGACTTATTCCAATGCAGCAGGTTTTTTGCGCGGTGGCGGCGATATCCGTCGTATCCGTATGTATTCGGGCCGCACGGGCGAACGGCTTGATATGATCTATTGGGTCGACGGCAAATACATCAAGGACGCCGTCAAGGAAGTGAATCACTTCATGCGCGACTGGCGCACTGACCAGGCCAAATCCATGGATCTGCGCACCATCGACATCATGGCAGCCTCTCATAATCTTCTGGACGTGAATGAGCCCTACACTCTTTTGTCCGGCTACCGCTCCCCCCAAACCAATGCAATGCTGCGGTCTCGTTCGCGCCGTGTGGCCAAGAACTCGCTGCACATGAAAGGCCAGGCTGCTGACTTGCGCCTGTCGTCCCGTTCCGTGTCCCAAATGGCCAAAGCAGCCATGTCCTGCCGCGCTGGCGGTGTTGGCAAGTATCACCGCTCGAACTTCGTCCATATGGATTGCGGCGAGGTTCGAAGCTGGGGCGGCTAAAAGACACCCAAACTGTTTCTAAACGACGAGCGCCCTTGGGCGCTCTTTGTTTTTTGGACTCCCAACTCGCATGTTTTGCCCGGATACGGGATCGCCAATTGCTGCGCTTACAAGTCCGGAATTGGCGGCCCAAAAGGTATTCTCACGAACTTGGAAACATCATTCATTGGTGAGCCAGCACTCGTATCTACCCAACATGTACATAACATGATGAAAAATATCGCGATTTTATAAAGAGATTTTTTACGCGAAAGGAGTCATATTGCAACTTTAGAGGAAAGATTAATGATTTCGATTGTCGCAAAAGTAATAGCTTTGTTCCTGCTGGTTGCCGCGCTTTATCTGGCGTACTACGCCGGTTCGTTTCAGCAAGAACTCAAGGATACTGATAAACCACCACCCGTGGTTCTGTTCTCCATTGTAGTGGCCCTTGCCGCCTATCTGCTTTTGGTTCTGGTATAAGTCCCCCGTCTGGTATCGGGGTGCACGCGCCGCTTCATTCATTGCGCTGGCACCAGTACGCCTGCTATTGTGGCTCGGCTTACTGCAGTGCCATCATTTCGGATCGCGTAGCAGATCCGCGTTGCTCGCCGCCCAGTCATGCATGGCCTGCAGCAGAGGTATCAGGCTTTGCCCTAAAGGCGTCAGGCTGTATTCCACATGGGGCGGGATAGTTTTAAAGTCCTTGCGTGACACAAAGCCCGCTTCTTGCAGCTCGCTTAGCTGGCGGGTCAGTGTCCGGTGCGTTATGCTGCCAAGGTTTCGCTGAAGCTGATTGAACCGCGAGGTTTCCTGCGCCAGCCAATAGACAATCAAAAGTTTCCACTTACCCGAAATCGCTTCGATCAACGGCTCGATAAAGCAATTCTCTTTCGATTCGAGAGGTGTCATGACAGTATCCTAAATGACCGTACTTGTCGTTTTGATCATGTATTTCTAACTAATGCCCGGAACACAAAAATGCAATGAGGATCGGGATGACCAAGAAGAAGGTAGTGATTGTTGGTGGCGGATATGTCGGCTTTGAGGTTGCTAAAGAATTGGAACCGCATGCCGATGTCACATTGATCGAGCAGCGCGAAGCTTTTGTGCAGCCGCCGGCGACAATCCGGGCGCTTTTGGACCCTGCTTTGCTGGATCAGATCGTCCTGCCGTATGATCGCCTGCTAAAGACTGGGCGGGTCGTGCGTGGCCGCGCTGTATCGGTGTCTCAAACCGAAGTAATCCTGGAAGATGGCAACGTCTATCCGGCGGATTTTATCGTCGTGGCTACAGGTTCGTCCTATGCAGCACCGTTCAAACCATCGGGCGACAGCATTGATGATTTTCGCCAGGCCAGCGCGGACGTCAGCGCGCAATTGGCAGGCGCGAAATCAGTGGCAATCGTCGGGGCTGGTGCCGTTGGCACAGAACTGGCGGGTGAAATTGCTGCGGCACGACCGGACAAGGACATCACTTTAATTTCGTCGGACGATACCCTTTTCCCGATGTATCCCGCTAAGTTTGGCAACCAGATCAAACGCAAACTTGAACGCGCCGGGGTATCTGTCGTGCTTGGTCAAAGAGTTGAGGATCTACAGCGCATGGATATGCCCTACGCGGGATCAGTGAAACTGACCGATGGCTGGGTTGTCACCGCTGATCTGGTGTTTCCGGTCGTCGGATCACAGCCAAATACGGCCTTGATCCAGACTTTGCCTGGGGTGAACGCTGTACCATCCGGCCGGGTCAAAACCGACAAGTGGATGCGCCCGTCAGATTTTTCGAATGTCTTCATCGCGGGCGACATCGCCGAAATCGGTGACGGTATGACGATTGTCGCGATCTCAAGGCAGAACCCTTGGTTGATCAGGACATTGAAACAGGTGTTGAAGGGACAATCGGTCGAAGATCAAAAGCCCTATGCGCCTTGGAAGAAAGCACCGATCCTCGTTCCACTGGGGCCAAAGGTTGGCAACAGTTGGCTCTTTGCGACTGTTGGTGACTGGATCACCCGCAAGATGAAGGGAAAAGAGCTCTTTATCCCAAAGTACCGCAAAGCATTTGGCCTTTCGCGATAGCAGCTGACCTGCCCCAGCACATTGCTGACCTGTAGGCACAATTCCCATGAAGCAACCGACAAGACGCCTCAAGGAGCTCATCCAATGACCTGTGTTGACCACCCCAAATACCCAACGCGCCACGGCTACATGAGCGAGAAAATACAGAACACCTATATCAAATCGGCGATCGAAAACGGAGTACTGCCACCTGACGCGCATCGGATGCCAGAGGTGGTCTCGCTGACCGCACCCGGAGACATCACGAAGCCCATCCAATTTTGGCAACTCTACTCGGTCCTCGGACAGGACCACATTGTCGACATCGTACGCAGGTTCTACGAACGGGTCTTTGCGGATGAGCCCTGGTTTACATCTGTCTTTGAACGGGTTGGCGGGCTAAGCCATCACGTAGCGACACAGGCGTCGATGTGGATCGATGTCATGGGTGGTGGTCCGTATTATCACGGCGCGGAATTCAGGTTAAGTTTTCATCACACGCACAATGCGATGGCGCTGATGAATGACAAAGGGGCGGAGCGATGGGTCGCCCTCATGCGTGAAACGCTTGATTCATCCTTGGATCTGATGGCCGCTGATCCGCGTGTACGGACCAGCATCAACACTTTCCTGGCCTACATCATGACCAAATATGCCGATGAATTCAGGTTTCAGGATCGCCACATCTTTGGTGAAACGAACGGTCCGTTCAAACGTCGGATCAACCTCATGAAAATGACAACCGAAGCGATAGAGGGCTTAAGTGAGAAGGAACTCAGCGATGCTTTGATCGCACGTGGCGTAGACGTCTCGCGATACCCGAACAAGCAAGCGCTGGTCAGCAAGGCGTTGATGATGTGAAGACCCGGCCTATTGCTTTGAACAACTCGAAAAAACGGCTTCCTCACACCCACAATGTGCACCAACCTGATCGTCGCCATGCGCACCTTCTGCGAAAGGTTCGGGTTGATCGTGAATAGTGTCCTTCCGTTTCTGGGTTTCATACTCGCAAGATCGTTTGGTGTGACCTTTTCCCCAGTTTATCGCTGGTGCTCCAAAAAAGTGCTGCAATTTATTGTCGATGATCGCCCATAGGAAGGCAATGTGGTTCTCTAAGGTTCAGTAACTCTTTCGAGGTGTAGTTACTTGCTCAGACGCATTGTTGCCCGTCTGACCTCAGCACTTAAGGGTTCAAATCCACCTCGGTTTTAGGCAAGTAATCAAGCTCATGGGTCATGCTGTCCTCATGACGGCGTGTTATTGCCACCTGGTTCCATCAAATCGGCGCAGGCTGGCTCAAACCCCCGAATTGAAATGAATTTCTGGGAATTCCCCTTTGATCACCGATAATTTACCCTCATCTAAGCGACACATATTTCAAGGAGAACCCCATGTCGCGCACTCTCATATTAGCTGTTATCGTCGCCGGACTTGGCGCCGGAGCTTACTATTACCTCAACCAACCCGAACCCACGCCCGCCGAAAGCCTGCAATCGGCAGCCCAGGACGCTGGCGCGGCCGTAAATGATGCCGTAGATGCCGCCACCGAACAGGCGAGCGAAGCCGCATCTTCCATTGCTGACCAAGCCACCGAAGCGGCCGAACAAGCCGGACAAGCGGCCACCGATCTGGCCGACCAGGCCGGAGATCAGGTCGCGTCCCTAGCCAATCAAGGGCAAGACTTGCTGAATTCCTGGATCGAAGAAGGTACGCTTTCCGTCCAGAATTTTGACTATGACGCCATGGTAGCTTCGGTTCAGGATAGCCAGTTGTCACAGGACCTGAAAACAAAAGCTTTGGGTATCCTGGATGAAATCAAGGCATCCCCTCAGTTGATTGCTCAGAAGATCGAAGAGCTGCGCACGCTTTTGACTGGACAACAATAATTTCTGGGGGCCGTTCTATTTTGAGCGGCCCTTTTTCTTTACCGGGCGCGCATTCCCGTTACGTCAGACGCAACTCTGATTGACGTCCCAGCACCCGTTTGATTGGCTGCCCCTAAATCCAACGCAACACCACTTGCAACAGACCCGTTCTGTGCTGTGTCCGCACAGGAGATAGGAGACATAATGACTACCCTGCCCCCAAACATGTTCGCCGTCATTCAAACCCATGACGGCTATTCCGGATCGGCCACCGGTCCGTTTATCGAGGATGCCGCCGATTGGCTGGCCGAGGCCGAGCTTCCCGTGCCCGAACCCGGCCCCGGTCAGGTGCTGATCAAATTACGGACGGCGTCGGTGAATCCATCCGACCTCCACTTTATCAAAGGAGAATACGGACAGCCGCGTGTCAAAGGCACGCCCGCCGGGTTCGAAGGCTGTGGTGACGTGGTGGCCACCGGCACCGGTGCCGAAGCGTTGCAGGGTCAACGGGTTGCCTTTGTGGCGGCTGGTTCCGGTGCGTGGGCGGAGTATATCGTGACGCAGGCGTTGATGTGTATCCCACTGCGACCCGAAATCTCGGACGAAGATGGTTCCGCCCAGGTCATCAATCCCATGACTGCGATGGCCATGGTGGATATCGCGCGGGGTGCGGGCGATGCCTTTGTCGTTTCGGCGGCCACCAGCCAGTTGGGCAAACTCATGTGCTCATTGGGTCGCGATTTGGGACTGAAACCAATCGCAATCGTGCGTCGGGCCGAGGCAGTGGAATCCTTGAAGGAACTTGGCGCTCATGAGGTCTTGGTCACGTCCGACCCGGACATGATGCAGAAATTCGCAGCGCTCAGCATGGAACTGAAACCACGTGTCTTTCTGGATGCCGTGACGGATCAGATGTCCGAGCAGATTTTCTGTTCGATGCCCAACGGTGCGCGGTGGGTCATCTACGGCAAGCTCAGCCCCGAATTGCCAAAGCTGACACAGACCGGTCAGTTGATCTTTATGGGCAAGCGGATCGAGGGGTTCTGGTTGACCAAGTGGATGACGTCAACGCCTCCGGCGGACCAGATGAGAGTCGTTGGTGAGGTACAGGCCCGGTTTGCTGACGGACGCTGGAAAACGGATGTTTCTGAACGGCTTGGCTTGCGTGATATGGTGGCAAATCTGGCGAATGCTCTGAAAAAGAGTGACGGGAAGGTGATTATCACGCCATAGTAGAACAAAGCCCCGGACGAAGGAGGATGTCTGGGGCGTAAGGAACGCCGGGCCAACCGGCATGGGAGGACAAACTTGGATAACGCGCAGCTGCTGATCAGCGGGCTGGCGAATGGCTGTGTCTACGGCCTGATCGCGCTTGGCTTTGTGCTGATTTACAAGGCCACCGAGGCGGTGAATTTCGCGCAGGGCGACTTCATGATGTTGGGCGCCTTCGTGACGATCGGGCTTACGAATACGGAGTATATGGGGCTGCCTTTCTGGATGGCCTTGCCGATTTCACTGGGAATCATGGGGGCCTTGGGCTACTTGCTTGATCGCCTGATTATCCGGCGTTTGTTCGGAGAAAGCCAAACGGCAGTTGTTATCCTGACCATCGCTTTGGGTTTCGTAATCCGGTTCGCAGCCGGATTGATCTGGGGGCACGAGCCGCAGACGCTTCAAAACCCGTTGGCCGGCAAAGAGGTCCGCTTTGGCGGGCTGGTGCTGGGGATGGAGGACGTCGCCGTCATCGTCGTTACCATCCTGTTGACCTGGGGGCTGTATGTTTTCTTCAGTCGGACCAAGCTGGGCCTCGCGATGCAAGGCGCGTCGCAGAACCAGTTGGCGGCATATTACATGGGAATACCCGTAAAGCGTGTGCAGGGCTTTATCTGGGCTCTGGCGGGCGTTGTCGCGGGGATTGCAGGCATCTTGTTCGCGGCCAAGGGGTCTGTCGATCCGACCACCGGTTTGCTCGGCATCAAGGCCTTCGCCGCAGCCGTAATCGGTGGTTTTGGCAGCCTTCCGGGGGCATTGGCTGGCGGGCTGATCGTTGGTGTGATCGAGCCCTTTGCCAGCCGCTACATCGCGGCAGGGTACAGTCAGATCGCGCCTTATGCGCTGCTGCTGGCGGTGCTGATCTTTCGCCCGAATGGGCTGTTCAGTCAAGTTCGGGTGAAGAAGGTCTAAGCCATGCGGATTGTGTTCAAAACCAACTACATGCAGGATATCCGACCCTGGAAGGACGCATATCAGCTTTGCCTGTACCTAATCTTGCTGGCGGTTGTCGCAACCGCTCCGTCGTGGCTGGACGACTTCTACCTGGGTGAGCTGACAAACGTGCTGATCTGGGCCATCGCGGGCCTGGGGTTGATGATCCTGACGGGTCACACAGGGCAAGTCAGTCTGGGTCATGCCGCGTTTTTGGCCTTTGGTTGCTACGCCAACGTCATTCTTCTTGAAGCTGGCGTGCCGTTCCTGATTGCCTTTCCCTTGGCTGGTATTCTGACCGGATTGGCCGGAGTGACGGTTGCCATCCCTGCCCTGCGACTGCACGGGATATATCTCGCGATCTTCACAATGGCCCTGTCCATCCTGATGGATGACGTCATAGTTCTGGCCGAACCGATAACGGGGGGCGTCGCTGGGAAATATCTGGGCGGTGTCGAAATATTCGGGTTTCTGGTCGACCGCTGGGGTACTCCGGTTCAATTTTTTTGGCTAGTCCTAAGCGTGGCGGTGTTGGTCACACTTGGCTACATCAACTTGTTGCGCGCGCCCTTGGGGCGCAGCTTTATCGCTGTTCGGGATTCTGAAGTGTCGGCACAGGCCATGGGCGTGGACATTGCACGGACCAAGATGATCTCGTTCGCACTGTCCTGCGCTGTCAGCGGATGGGCAGGCGCGTTGATGGGTATGTTCTCGGGCGCATTCAACAATGAGACGTTCAGCGTCCTGATCTCAATCCAGCTGCTGATGATGATCGTGATCGGTGGTCTGGGATCCATCCATGGCGCATTCCTTGGTGCCATTGTGATCGGATTTCTGCCCCAGTTCCTGTCGATATCAAAGGAGTATGTGGGCGCAGTGTTTGGTGGCAATACCGTCGCCATCCCGGGATTGGAATTCGGTATCTTCGGTATGATCCTGATCGCCTTCATCCTGTTTGAGCCGATGGGCCTGTACGGGCGCTGGCTGAAAATCCGGACGTGGTTCGAGCTGTTTCCCTTCTATCGCAAGGACATGTTCAAGCGTCAGAAATCCTACCTCAAGACGGAGCGCCTGAGATGAGCTTGCTTGAGTTCGAAAACGTCACCCTGAAATTCGGTGGGCTGACGGCGGTCAACGATCTGTCCTTTGAGGTCGAGGAAGGCGAGGTTTTCGCCATCGTTGGACCAAATGGAGCAGGAAAATCCACGGTCTTCAATCTGATTTCGCGTTTCTACGACCCTTATGCCGGGTCGATCCGGTATAACGGTCACGACTTGCTTAAGGCCAAACCGTCCGGCGTCGCCGCATATGGTGTGGCGCGGACCTTTCAGAACATTGAACTGTTCGAACACGCGACCGTCCTGCAGAACCTGCTTGTCGGACGACACCGTCACCGCAAAACCAACATGCTGTCCGAGGTGTTGTTTCTGCCCTCCGCACGACGACAGGAACTGGAGAACCGCGAAAAGGTCGAAGAGATTATCGACTTCCTCGACCTGCAGGCGTTCCGCGACAAAATGATCTCGGGCTTGCCCTACGGCGTGCGCAAAGTGGTCGAGGTGGCGCGCGCACTGGCCACCGATCCCAAGCTGCTGTTGCTGGATGAACCTGCATCCGGGCTTTCGGTTGAAGAAACAACCGACATGCGCTGGTGGATCGACGACATCCGGCGGCAAATGGGGATCACGGTTCTGATGGTCGAGCATGATATGGGGCTGGTTTCCGGCGTCTCGGATCGCGTTCTGGCAATGGCGGACGGCGCAAAACTGGCGCTGGGAACACCAGCTGAGGTTCAGTCGCACCCGGCGGTGGTCGAGGCCTATTTGGGGAAAGACTCATGAGCGAGCCGATCCTGACAATCCGAAACATCGAAAGTTTCTATGGTCCGATCATGGCGATCCGCGGCGTTTCTCTGGATGTTCATCCGGGCCAAATTGTCTCGATCCTTGGCGCCAATGGCTCGGGCAAGACCACGCTGATGAAAACCGTTTCTGGCGTGATGGATCCGGAAAAGGGCAAGATCACGTTTGAAGGCGTCGAAATTCAGGGGTCCGAGCCACACAAGGTCGTGCAGAAAGGCATCGTTCACGTGCCCGAAGGGCGTGAAGTGTTTCCACTGCTGACGGTCGACGAAAACCTCAGCCTCGGGGCCTATACCCTGAAGGACAAGGGTCAGATCGATCACGATCGGGATCTGGTGTTCTCATACTTTCCGATCCTCAAGGAACGTCGCAATCAAGAGGCAGGAACCTTGTCCGGCGGACAGCAGCAGATGTTGGCGATTGGCCGTGGGTTGATGGCCAGCCCAAAGATCATGCTGTTGGATGAACCGTCGCTTGGTCTGTCGCCGCTGCTGGTTCAGGAAATCTTCGGCATCCTCAAGCGACTGAATGACGAACAGAGCATGACCATGATGCTGGTCGAGCAGAACGCCAACGCCGCCCTGGAACTGGCCCACCATGGCTATGTAATGGAGGTCGGACGCATCGTCATGGACGGCGCAGCGGATGTTCTGATGCAATCCGAGGACATCCAGAATTTCTATCTGGGCGTACAGGAAGAAGGCGCGCGGGAAAACCGCCGTTGGAAGCGGAAAAAGACGTGGAGGTGAGACCGTTGAACATCAGCACCCTGCCCCCTCAGATCACAGTCAACGGCGTTCGCCTGAACGCAAACCCCGGCCAGCGCCCGGTCTGTGTCGATGAGTGCACGACAATCTGCGAGCTATTTCGGAAACGCTGCGCTGAGCTTGGCGATCGTACGGCGCACCGCGAAAAAGACCTTGGCATCTGGAGGTCGTATTCCTGGGTTGACTATTGGCAGCACGCCAAATGGATCGGTCTTGCCCTACGCAAACTGGGGTTGCAGCGCGGCGAGGTTGTGTCGATCCTGTCAGAGGACCGCAAGGAATGGGCTTGGTTCGATATGGGCATTCAGGCCGTTGGTGGCATCGCGTCTGGTGTCTACACCACCGACTCGGCCAACCAGCTGAAATATCTGATTAATGACAGCGACAGCCGCTTTCTGATCGTCGAGAATGAAGAGCAGTTGGACAAATTTCTGCAGGTCGAAGACGAGGTTCCCGGGCTGCTGAATGTCATCATTCTTGACGATGAGGGGCTGCACGATCTGGATCACGCGCGCTGCATGATGATCGACGGGCTGTATACGTTGGGCCAACAAGCCGAAGCTGAAGAACCCGATCGTTTCGAGGCCGAAATCTCGCTGGCGTCGCCACAGGATACAGCACTTCTGATCTACACCTCGGGCACCACGGGAATGCCGAAGGGCGCGATGCTGAGCCATGAGAACATCCTTGCGGCAATAGAATGTGGGGCACATGCGTTGCCTGCCTTAGAGACGGACGAACAGCTATGCTTTCTACCGCTGTGCCATATTCTAGAGCGTGACGTATCCATCTATTTCCCGCTTGCCGCCAAATGCGTCGTCAATTTTGCCGAAAGCCCCGAGACGGTGTTTGCGAACCTGCAAGAGATCTCACCCTCGACCTTTACGGCCGTTCCGCGAGTTTGGGAAAAGATCTATTCCTACGTTCAGATCATGACGCAGGATGCAACGCCCACGGGTCGCGCAGCCTTTGGCATGGCCCTGAAGGCAGGGCTTGCGCGGGCCGAGTACATTCTATCCGGCAAACCCGTCCCAGTCGGCGTCGCCGCGCAATTCTGGCTGTGGGACCGGCTGGTTCTGCGCAACCTGCGTCGCATGCTGGGTATGGACAAAATGCGGCGCGGCGGTTCTGGCGCGGCCCCGATTTCGACCGATCTGCTGAAATGGTACTGGGCCATTGGCGTGCCGTTGGTCGAGGGGTTCGGGATGACCGAAACCTCGGGTCTCGCGACGCTAAACACCATTGAAAGCAATAAGGTCGGAACCATCGGACGCGCTGTTCCAGGCAACGACATCCGCATTTCCGAAGACGGTGAAATTCAGCTGAAAGGCCTTAATATCTTTCAGGGATATTGGCGCAATAATGCCAAGACTGCCGAGACGTTCACCGCCGATGGCTGGCTGCGAACCGGCGATCTGGGGCATATTGATGACGACGGCTACGTCACTATTTCGGGACGCATGAAAGACATCATCATCACTGCCGGTGGCAAGAATATCACCCCTGCCGAGATCGAAAGCCGAATGAAATTCAGCCACTATATCGCGGATGCGGTGATCATCGGCGACAAGCGTAAGTATCTGACCGCGCTAATCATGATTGATCAGGAAAACGTTGAGAAATTTGCACAAGACCGGAAGGTTCCATTCTCGAATTTTGCGTCCTTATGTGCCGCATCCGAAGTCAAAGATCAGATTCAGGCGGAAATCGATGCCGTGAACAAGGATTTCGCGCGGGTCGAACAGATCAAGGACTTTCGCCTGATTGATGTACTTCTGACCGCAGATGACGATGAACTGACCGCAACAATGAAGCTGAAACGCAGTTTTGTCGAAAAGAAACACGGCCATCTTATTGAAGACATGTACAATTAAAAAAAGAGATAACCCAAAGGGAGGAGAAAGATGAAGAATGTGATCATGCGGCTGGCGGCGGCCACCGCCTTGACGGCTTCGGCGACCCTTGCCAATGCACAGACACAGGGTGTCACGGATGATGAGATCGTCATCGGTTCGGTCAACGATCTGAGCGGTATCTTCGCGGCCGTCGGTGTTCCGGCCACCAAAGGTGCGAATGTGGTGTTCGATCGCGTGAACGCCAATGGCGGCGTGCATGGGCGCACGATCCGCTATGTGGTCGAGGACAACGGATATCAGATGCCGCGTGCGATGCAGGGCTATAACAAGCTGCTGAACCGCGACAAGGTGTTCGCGATGCTACAGTCGCTGGGAACGCCGATGAATGTCGCGGGGTTCAAGTTGTTGGATCCAAAAGGTATTCCTAATGTCGCCCCACTGTCCGCCGCACGGCAAATGCTGCAGGAACCGATGGACAACAAGTTCACGGCCTTTTCGACCTACTTTGACCAAAGCCGTGTTGGCGTGAAGTATCTGGCGGGCGAGTTCGGCGGGCAGTCTGTATGTTCGATGTACTTGCCAACCGATTTTGGTGCCGAAATCGTCGAAGGTACCAAGGCCGGTGCCGAAGAAGCCGGGATCGCTTTCGTCGCCGAGACCACGCACAAACCCGATGAAACGGATTTCGTGGGCTCGCTGAGCAAGCTCAAGGAAGAGGGATGCGATATCGTCACAATCGCTTTGGGTGTGCGTCAGGCAATTACCGTTGTCGGCACGGCCAAAAAGATGGGCCTGACGGATATGAAATTCCTTGGCACCTCGGCCAGCTTCCTGACCGTCGTTGCGCAGGTGCCGGGCGGAGTGACAGACGGGTTTTACGCCGCCGCATCTTGGCAAGATCTGTGGTCCCGCGCCGAAGATTCTGCTCCTGCCGCGTTCATCGACGAATACCGGACGGCAACCGGTGAAGATCCTGTCGGGTTTGCCATGCTGGGATATTCTGCGGCCGAAACGATGGTCAAAGCGCTTGAGGCTGCCGGCCCCGATCTGACGCATGAAAGCTTTATTGCCGCGATGGAAACGCTGGATTATCAGGATGAACTGGTGGGCAACCACATGACTTTTGGGCCTGATGATCACCAGGGGGCCGACTCGGTCTATGTGAATGTTGTGGAAAGCGGTGCCTGGAAGATGGTGTACGAAGAATAACGCCCAACACGCATCTCAAACGAAAAAGGGCTCGCACATGCGAGCCCTTTTGATTTTGTGTACTCGGTGGCGAATTAACGCTTCGAGAACTGGAACGAACGACGCGCTTTGCGCTTACCGTATTTCTTACGTTCAACAACACGGCTGTCGCGGGTCAGGAAGCCAGCGGCTTTCAGCGCGCCACGCAGGGACGGATCGTACAGCTGCAGCGCTTTCGAGATGCCGTGCTTGACCGCACCGGCCTGACCGGTCAGGCCACCGCCTTTGACGGTTGCAACAACGTCGAACTCACCTTCAACGCCAGCAACCTGGAACGGCTGGCGCAGGATCAGCTGCAGAACGGGGCGTGCGAAATACACGTCCTGGTCTTTACCGTTCACGGTGACCTTGCCGGAACCCGGCTTGATCCAAACGCGGGCAACAGCGTCTTTACGCTTGCCGGTGGCATAAGAGCGACCCAGTTCGTCACGTACGGGTTCACGCACGATGACTTCTTCGGCCACAACCTCAACGCCTGCGACGGCGCTCAGCTCTTCGAGAGTATTGATCTGATCAGCCATGGTCATTAGCTCCGGGTGTTTTTCTTGTTCATGGATGCAACATCCAGAACTTCGGGCGCTTGCGCCTCATGGGGATGCTCGGCACCGGCATAGACGCGCAGGTTGGTCATAACCTGACGCGACAGGCGGTTGCCCGGCAGCATGCGCTTGACCGCTTGGGTCACAACACGCTCGGGGTGCTTGCCTTCAAGAATCTGCTGCTTGGTGCGCGACTTGATGCCGCCCGGGTGGCCAGTGTGCCAGTAGAAGTTTTCTTCGCGCTTCTTGCCGGTCATCTGGATTTTGTCAGCGTTAATCACGATGACATTGTCGCCCATGTCCATGTTCGGGGTGAACGACGCTTTGTGCTTGCCACGCAGACGCATGGCGACGATCGAAGCAAGACGACCCAGAACAACGCCCTCGGCGTCGATCAGGATCCATTTCTTGTCGATGTCTGCAGGTGTTGCAGAAAAGGTTTTCATGGCAGGATAGTCCTGTTTGATGTGAAAGACCGCTCACATGCGGAGCGGCCCGAATTCGATGTTGCGTATTTAGATGTACCCTTGTGGCGCGTCAAGAACATGAAATCAAAAATAATCTAGCAATTACAGCATATTATGAAATCGGTATTATTTTACCCCATGAAATCGCCATCAATTTCCGCAAATATCCCCGCCCAGATATACTGTCGTAGACCAGCGATCAAAAAAGGGAGTGGCCAGAGAATGGATTGGCAGCAAACCATCGCCGATTACGGGGCGGCCTGGCAACAGGCGGACCAAGGTCAACGCCTTGACCTATTAACCAAGTGTTTCGCCACGGATGGCGTCTATGTAGACCCGACGGCAGAAGTGAACGGACGGTCAAACCTGTGCGATCATATCGGGGAAGTCCTCCAAAGCTCTGGTGGGCGGGTTGAGCTGACCAGCACCCCTAACAATCATCACGATGTCGTCCACTTTACCTGGCATATGGTTGGACCCGACGACACCGTAATGGTGACTGGCCACGATTTCGTGCGATTGGATGAACAAGGCAAAATTTCACATCTGGCCGGGTTCTTTGGCGACCCCGCCCCATTGAGCTAGGGCTTAGACGCTGATCTGTTCCGGCGGATTATCCAGAAGTGCACGCAGGCGCTGCATCGCGGCCTCGAACCGCTCCAATGAAACGTGCCCATTCATCGCAATGCGTACGGCGTTGGGGGCACGCCCGTCCCGCAGCGCGAACTCGTCTGCGGATCTAAGTTGAATACCTTCCCGCTCGGCTGCTCGGCTGAATGCCGCGGCACGCCAACCCGACGGTAAGTTCAGCCAAACAAACGGAACATCCGGCGCCCAGTTCAGATCAAAACCGCCTAATGCGTTGACCGTCACCCGGACATAATCGCCCATCCGGGCGCGGACGTCCCTGGCGATCTGCCGTGTCCGTGGATCAGACAGCAACAGCCGGGTCAGCTCTGCAAGCGGTTGTGCCAAACCGAAATAGCCGTATTCGGCTGAGCGCCGAAGTTCGACGCTGCGTTCGCGCGGGGCGATGGCGAACCCGACGCGCAAGGCTGGCGTCAGGATCTTTGAGATCGACGAGACATGCCACCCCCGTTCAGGTGCCAAGGCGCGATAACTGGGCTCGCGCGCGTCCCCCATTCGATAGCAATCGTCTTCAATGATCTGCAAATCATGGCGGCGGGCGATTTCCACAACCTCTTTTCGACGTTCCAGCGGCGTATGTGTACCGGTTGGGTTTTGCACCTCGGGCGAGACGCAAACCGCTTGCGCCTGGGTCTGACGCAAAATGTGATCCATGGCCTGAGGGTCAATGCCCCACTTGTCCATCTTCACGCCGACAACCTCGGCCCGCATCAACTCACCTGCCCGACGGAAACCGGCATATGACAGATCCTCAACCAGAACGACCGGCTTGGGGCCGCGCAGGATCGTCTGAAACACAAGGCAAAGACCATTTTGCCCACCATGCGTCAGAACCACATCATCATGGGTCACTGCGCCAAGCGGCAGATCTGAGAGCCATTCAACGACCGCCTGCCGCATGGGTTGGTACGCATCGCGCGTCGGGTAATTCATCAGCAAACGCGGATCGGCTTGGGACACTTTCTTAAGACATTCCCTGATCAATGCCACCTGCCCCACATCCGGTAATCTGGGGCTGAACAGGCTGACATCGGCGTTGTACTTGTCGTCGCGCAGGTGGAGTTGTCTTGCCCACACATCGTCCAGCAAAGGTGATTTCGGAGGGGCGACAAATGTACCACGCCCGACCTCGGCTTGTAGCAAGCCTTCCTCCGTTAGAATCGTATATGCCCGGGCAACCGTGCCAGGCGTGATTTGTAACCGATACGCAAGTTCTCGGACCGGAGGCAGCTTGGATCCTACCTCCAGCGCTTTGTTCTCAATCGCTTTTCGTATTGTGTCGGCGACCAGTGTGTACTTGGGACCTTTGGATTTTGGTAACGCCTCTGGCCAAATTGTATCCATTACAATTCTTCCTTTGCTTTTGACACAATCCCGAATGTATCACACACATGTACCGAACATTAGTACTTTGTGTCAATACAATTTGAAAGGATACCCAAGATGACACGCCATATGCACAACCCCGCCCTCATGCTGCTGAACGATAGCCCTCGGCTGCCGATGATCGCCGCGCTGGCCGTGCGGTTTGCGGCGACTGTCACACAGTGGGAACGACAGCGCCGCAGCAGAATTAACCTGTCAAAGCTGGATGATCGCATGCTTAAAGATGTCGGCCTGACCCGCCCCGCGGCCGACCGCGAGATCAAACGCTATTTTTGGCAGTATTAAATATCCCCAGTCCCTATCGGGACCTTTTCCTAGGCCGGGTTTCATACCCGGCCCTTTTTCATCCAAACGCCGCTGCTGCAGACCCTGCAGGTGGCAATGAATAGGTCATCGTTGCCCGCGCCACGGGTTTGACAGAGCCTTCCGAGAACATCAGTACATCGCCCACCGCAAGCGTCTTGCCCAATTTCAGCAAGCTGCACCGCGCGATCATGTCATTGGTTCCGTCAGGTTTTCGCATGAAATCCATCGAACACCCTGTCGTTACAGCCAGCGACTGACGTCCTTTCAATGCAAGGATCATTGCATAGACGCTGACATCGGCCAGACCGAACATCGACGGGCCTGAAACCGTCCCCCCTGGACGCAGATGTCTGTCCCCAACCTTTAGCCGCATGGTGATTGAGTTTTCATCCAGGCTGTCGATGACAAAATCCTTCTCGACCTGTGGAAAAACCTCGACCAGATAATCTGACAGTTGTTCGCGGTTCAAAACCAACGACATACTTCCCCTCCTCGAATTGCCGTCCTAGAGTTGGCCCGACATCAGATCGGAGAGCAAGATGGGAATTCTGGAACGTAACGACATGAATGGTGTTGCCCGGTTGAAAATGAACGCACCAGAGCGCCTGAATGCCCTGAGCGAGGAGATGCTGGCCGCACTTCAGGCTGAATTCGACGCCTTAAGCAACGACTCGAGCATTCGCGCCGTAATCCTGTCCGGCGAAGGTAAAGCGTTTTGCGCAGGTCACGATCTGAAACAGATGACTGCCGGACGTCAGAGCGAGGACGGGGGAAAAGCCTATTTCCAAGACCTGTTTGCGCAGTGTGCCAAGATGATGCTGTCAATTCAATCCCTACCCCAACCCGTGATCGCGCAAGTCCACGGCATCGCCACGGCCGCCGGCTGCCAACTGGTGGCCACTTGTGATCTTGCGATTGCAGCCGAAGGCACGCGCTTTGGTGTAAACGGGGTCAATATCGGGTTGTTTTGCTCGACCCCAATGGTGGCCCTCAGCCGGAATATCCCCCGGAAACAGGCATTTGAGATGTTGACGACAGGCGCGTTCATCTCCGCAGAACGCGCGACAGAGCTGGGCCTGGTCAATCGTGCAGTACCCGAAATGTTGTTGGAACATGAAACGATGGCGCTGGCCGAACAACTGGCGGACAAGCTTGGATCAGCGGTCAAAGTGGGCAAACAGGCCTATTACAAGCAATTGGATATGCCGATCGAACAGGCCTACGCCTATACCGGAGAGGTAATGGCGCAGAATATGATGCATCGGGATACCGAAGAAGGAATATCTGCATTTATCGAAAAAAGACCGCCAAATTGGGAACAATAACGAGATTATTTAAGGTAATTTTCGCGACTGTTCGCAATTTAGTCCTTTTCAAAAGGGCCACACTGTGGCAAAGCTGAGACATGGCTTAGGCCCAAATACGCTTTTGGGTCGCTGTAGGCGGAAGGTCCCTCCAAGCTGGTTTCTCTCACCGGCGCTGACATTCCCGCTGCGGCGACCCCAAGTACCCTCCTTAAATTACTAGCTAATCAACGCGAAATCTTGCGTGTGTTGCGTTGCGCGATGCTGTGCCCTATGTGGCACCTCATGACACAGAAATTGCATATAGTTGGCGGCGGCATGGCAGGGTCCGAGGCGGCCTGGCAAGCAGCGGAAATGGGTGTGGACGTTGTAATCCACGAAATGCGGCCCAAAGTGGGCACTTTTGCGCACCAGACCGGCAATCTGGCCGAGATGGTGTGTTCGAACTCCTTCCGCTCGGATGACGACGAACAGAATGCCGTCGGTCTGCTGCATTGGGAAATGCGCGAAGCCAACGGCATCATCATGGGCACCGCCGATACGCATCGCCTGCCCGCCGGTGGCGCATTGGCCGTGGATCGTGATCCGTTTGCCGAAGCAGTGACCGCCAAGCTGCAGGCCCATCCACGGGTTGAAGTGACGGGCGAAGAAGTCACCGCCCTGCCCGACGACGGCCACTGGATCATTGCGACGGGTCCGCTGACATCCTCGTCGCTGGGCGAGTCGATCAGGGCTCAGACAGGTGCTGAGGCTCTGGCGTTCTTCGACGCGATCGCGCCCATTGTCTATGCCGACAGCATCGATATGAGCCAGGCGTGGATGCAGTCACGTTATGACAAGGGCGAAACCGAAGAAGAGCGGACGGCCTACCTGAACTGTCCCATGGACCGCGATCAATACGAGGCCTTCATTGACGCCCTGCTATCCGCTGACAAAACCGAATTTCACGAAGGTGAAACTGCCGGGTATTTTGACGGCTGCCTACCCATCGAGGTTATGGCGGAACGGGGCCGCGAGACGCTGCGCCACGGTCCGATGAAACCGGTCGGCCTGACCAATCCGCATCAGCCTGACGTCAAACCTCATGCCGTTGTGCAACTGCGCCGAGACAACGCACTGGGTACGTTGTTCAACATCGTCGGCTTTCAGACCAAAATGAAATATGGTGCACAAACTGACGTATTCCGCATGATCCCCGGTCTTGAGAATGCCAGTTTCGCGCGCCTAGGCGGGATTCATCGCAACACGTTCATCAACTCTCCGACATTGCTGGATGCGCAGATGCGGCTGAAATCAAAGCCGAATATTCGGTTTGCCGGCCAGATCACCGGAGTCGAGGGGTATGTGGAAAGCGCTGCAATGGGCTTGTTGGCTGGGCGGCTGGCTGCTGCCGAGATCCTGGGGCGTTCCCTGCCTGAGATCCCGCAGGACAGCGCCATGGGCGCGTTGATACACCACATCACCGGCGGGGCCGAAGCCAAGACCTTTCAACCCATGAACGTCAACTTTGGTCTGTTTCGCCCGGTTGATGGCCTCAAAGGTGGTCGCCGGGGCCGTAAGGACCGGTACAAGGCTTACACCGACCGGGCCAAGACGGAATGGACAGACTGGCTGGCGCATTGCTGACTGGACGCATTGCACCCTACCGGCCTAACATACGGGTATGAGCGACAAATACCTCAAAGACGCCTACGGGCTTGATACGCCCGAGGCGACCCGTACGCACTATCAGAAATGGGCCTCGTCATACGACGCCGAAGTTGGGTCACATGGCTACGCCACGCCTGGCCGCGTGGCCGAGGCGCTTTGGTCCCAGATGCCCGAACCGCAGACGCCTGTTCTGGATTACGGTTGTGGCACAGGTCTGTCCGGCAAAGCCCTGCACGATACGGGATTTCAGGTAATCGATGGTGTGGATCCCACGCCAAAGATGCTTGAAGGGGCAGCCGCCAAGGAGGTTTATAGAAACCTCACGACGTTTGAGATCACCAATCCGGAACCACTGGAGCAAGATGCCTATAAGGCAATCACAGCGATTGGCGTGATCGGAACCGGCGCCGCACCGCCAGAGACGTTCGACCTGTTGATGAAGGCGCTACCCAAAGGTGGCTTACTGGCCTTTTCCTTCAACGATCACACACTTGACGACCCGTCCTTCACCACCCGTTTGAACGATTGGCTGGACATGGGCGCTGCGCGGTTGTTGTTTCGGGAATACGGGCCGCATCTTCCCGGGATGGACCTTAAATCTGACGTATATGTTGTTGAGAAGACGTGACATTCATTACCAGATTTGCCCCATCTCCTACAGGACCGCTTCATCTTGGCCATGCCTATTCTGCACTTCTTGCCAGTGATATGGCCGCCGCTGAAGGCGGTCAATTTTTGTTGCGGATCGAAGATATCGACCGCTCCCGCTGCCGGGCAAATTGGGAAGAGCAGATTTATGACGATTTGACTTGGCTCGGGTTGACCTGGCCAGAACCCGTGATGCGGCAATCGTCTCGTGTGTCAACTTATGAAGACGCGCTGAAAACGTTGTGGTCACAAGGTCTGTTGTACCCGTGCACCTGCAACCGTCGGGACATTGCCGCCGCCGCCGGAGCACCGCAGGAAGGAGTTCCTCTGCATGGGCCGGATGGGATCATTTATCCGGGCACGTGCAGGCATGTTTCAGAGCGATCGGGGCCGATTCCACAATATTTGCCCCTTCGACTGGACATTGAAATGGCTGCACGTGTAGTTCCAGATCTGTTTAGGACTGCCACTCAACCATTTGCAAAAGCGGCGATTTTCGAAGAAACAGGCGCAGGACCGGAAGGGGAAACGGGCCCCGTCACTTTCACTGCTGATGAGTTGCGGGACACAATCGGAGACGTGGTATTGTCCCGGCGCGATATGGGAACGTCCTACCATCTATCCGTCGTTCTGGATGACGCAGCGCAAGGCGTAACTCATGTCGTGCGCGGTCAGGACCTGATCGAGGCGACGCGTATTCATGTTCTGCTGCAGGCTTTGCTCGGTTTGCCGACACCCGTCTATCACCATCACAAACTGATCCGAGATGATGCAGGCAAACGCTTGGCCAAACGCGACGACGCGCGCGCCATCGCCAAGTATCGTGGTGATGGAGTTACCGCGGAACAGGTTCGGGCCATGGTCGGGCTGTGAACGACGCTAGTCCATCGGCCGCATTAGCTCGACCTCCTCACCATCCCGCACTGCGGTGTAGAAACAGGTGCGCCGGTTCGTATGACACGCCGCGCCGGTCTGTCGCACCAGGACCAGCAGGCAGTCGCGATCACAATCGACGCGGAAATCGATCAGTTCCTGAACATGCCCTGAGGTTTCGCCCTTGATCCAGAACGACTGGCGTGAACGCGACCAATACGTCACGCGGCGCGTTTCAAGAGTTTTTTCAACCGCTTCTGCGTTCATCCACGCCATCATCAGCACCTCGCCAGAGGCTTCATCTTGTGCGATCGCCGGGATCAGACCAGCGTCGTTAAACTTCAGGCTCAACGGATCGAAAGTGACGGTCTCGGACATTGTAAAAACCTTTTGCATCCCGGTGGATGGCCACTATGTATGGGGAACACGCAACGAGGGAAAGCCATGTCTGGCGAGAACGACCTGATAAAGCTGTATTCTGGGCGCATTCTGGCCCTGGCTGCGGACATTCCGCATCTGGAACGACTGGAAAACCCTGATGCGACCGTAAAGAAACGCTCGCCATTGTGCGGGTCGACCGTGACCGTGGACGTCAAGGTTGAGGACGGTCACGTGTCCGACTTTGGTCAGGACGTTAAGGCCTGCGCCCTGGGGCAGGCCTCGGCCTCGGTCGTTGGATCCGCTGTAATTGGAACCACGCGCGCGCAAATCGAAACTGCGCGAGATCAGCTGTCGGCTATGCTGAAGAAAGACGGCCCTGCTCCGGACGCACCATTTGACGGGCTGGAAGTTCTCATGCCTGCGCGTGATTACAAGAACCGGCACGCTTCGATTCTGCTGGCGTTGGATGCGACCGCTGAAGCTATGGAACAGGCTGAGCAGGCCAACTGCGCCTGAAGATGGTAATTCAATTCAAACCCATCTAACCTCCGCCATAGTTTTGGGGAGAATTTGGTTTGAATAGTTTGCTGGAACATTTTGTTACCCTGTGGGTCGTTATTGATCCGATTGGAACAATTCCCGTATTTATCGCCGTTACAGCCGGGCTTGGGGCCGCGGCGCGTCGCAAAACAGCCCTGTTGGCGGCGTTAATAAGTGCCGGGGTTTTGCTGTTCTTCCTTGTCTTTGGACAGCTGCTGATCGAGGCGCTGGATATCGGACTGAACTCATTCCAAGTGGCCGGAGGGATCATCCTGTTTCTGTTCGCCCTAACGATGATCTTTGGCGAAAGCAAACAAGAGGTCGAGCAACGCGCAGCGGAAGACGATCAGGAAGACGAATTTCACAAGGCCAACCCCGCGATCTTTCCGTTGGCAGTGCCCTCACTGGCGTCGCCGGGTGCGATGCTGGCCGTGGTTATCCTGACTGACAACAACCGGTTCAGCGTGGCGGATCAAGGCATCACGGCGTTGGTTATGCTATCTGTCGTGGCCATCGCCTTTGTTTTGATGCTGCTGGCCGAGCCGATCATACGACTGATTGGCCATTCCGGTGCTGCCATTATCAGCCGCATCATGGGGATGATCCTGGCATCGGTTGCAGTGAATTCCGTGCTGTCGGCGATGCTCGAAATCTTCAAAACCGGACAGTTGTAAAAAAAACCGCCGCTCCTTCCGGGCGGAAAGGGCGGCGGTAGGCAATGCGTGTCTCGCGTGGGATCCGTATTTCCGCGCAGGGCCGAGGCATGGCCCTTACAAGGGAATTTGGACAGGCAGGTCACCCTTGACAGAAATGGGGACGACAGCGCGGAGTTTTCGGCACGAGATCGCAGGCAGAAAGGGTCAGAACGCTCCGGGAAGGTGAAGGGCAACCACCAGCATCACCACCAATGACACCGCACCTGCCGCATCCTGCAATAGCGTGGAATGCGAACGGCTTATGGCGGTCTTGATCTGGGTCAGCATGGTCTCACCTCCGGTCGGGTTTTAATCCTTTGTTGACCTTTTGTTCTCATATTTCGTCGAGTCAGTAAAGAACTTTTTGAGAACATTTGTGAACTTTATAGAACAAAATTACTAACCCACTGAAATTAAACGGATTGCCTGATCCTGTTTCATAAGCCAAAGTAGAACACGCACCGCCTGCCCACGTTCCGTGGCCAAGGTCGGGTCTTTGCTAAGCAAATTGCGTGCGTCCGTCTGTGCTACAGCCATCAATCCGGCCTGGCGTTCCAGGTCCGCAATCCGGAATTTAGGCAACCCGGATTGGGCCGTACCGATCAGGTCACCTGCGCCGCGCATCTGCAGGTCAGTCTCTGATATCCGGAACCCGTCTTCGGTCTCACGCAGAACTTCCAGCCGTTTGCGCCCACCTTCACTGAGCGGGGGTTGATACATCAACAAGCAGGTCGAGTCCGCCTCACCCCGTCCCACGCGGCCGCGCAGCTGGTGTAGTTGAGCCAACCCGAATATCTCAGCCCGTTCGATCACCATGATCGAGGCGTTCGGAACATTCACGCCAACCTCGATTACAGTCGTGGCAACAAGTACTTTTGTTCGGCCCTCTTGAAACGCGGCCATTGCGGCATCCTTGTCGGACGCGGGCATCTGGCCATGGACCAGGCCGACAATACCCTCGCCCAGTATGGCACGCAGCCGTTTGAACCGCTCTTCCGCTGCCGTCAGGTCCGAGACTTCGGATTCATCGACCAGCGGACAGACCCAATAGCACTGACGTCCTTCATCGATAGCCCGACGCAAATGCGCCACGACGTCATCCATACGCTCGGTGCTGATAATCGCCGTTTTGATCGGTTTCCGCCCCGGTGGTTTTTCATCCAGAACAGAGACGTCCATGTCCCCATATTGCGCCAAAGCCAGGCTGCGCGGAATCGGTGTCGCGGTCATCACCAGAACATCCGCGCCCTGCCCTTTTTCGGACAGCTCCATCCTTTGTCGGACCCCAAACCGGTGCTGTTCGTCCACAATGGCAAGTCGCAGGGCGTGGAACTCCACATCGCTTTGAAACACTGCGTGGGTGCCGACAAGGATGTGAATATCGCCCTGTTTTAGGGCGGCCAACTTTGCACGCCGTTCGGCGCCCTTGTCCCGTCCCGTCAGGATTTCCAGAACGACTCCGGCCTCTTCGGCAAGCGGGCGCAGGCCTTCCAAATGCTGCCTGGCCAGAATCTCGGTCGGCGCCATCATGACACCCTGTCCACCAGCCTCGACCGCGACCAGAAGTGCCATGAAGGCGACCAAGGTCTTCCCTGCGCCCACATCGCCTTGCAGCAATCGGTTCATCCGTGCGTCCGAGCCCATGTCGGCGGTTATTTCCTTGATCGCCCGCGCCTGGGCCCCGGTGGGTTTGTAAGGCAGATTAGCAAGAACTTTAGCTTGCAGAGCACCAGTGCCGACGCTCACGATGCCCCGGGCCTTTCGCTCGCGTTGTCGCGCCAGAGCCAGCGTCACCTGATGGGCAAAAAGCTCATCATAGGCAAGGCGTTCCCGGGCTGGCGCATGCGCGGCCACATCATCCGCCCCCTGTGGATTGTGCGCCGCGGATACAGCCGTGGCCCAATCCGCCCAGCCCTGTTTTGACACTTGCGCAGGGTCAATCCACTCAGCCAGCTTTGGTGCGCGGGTCAATGCGCTACGTGCTGCCTTGTACGCCGTTTTTTGGGTGATGCCCTGTGTCAGGTGATAAACCGGCTCGAATTCTGGTATGTCATTCGCGCTTTCCACGGGCAGCATGTGATCTGGATGGACCATCTGCGCCATGCCATCGAACAGTTCGAGCTTGCCAGAGATCACACGACGGCTGCCTTGCGGTAAAACTTTTTTCAAATAGTCGCCGCGCGCGTGGAAAAAGACCAACTGAAACTCGGTCTGCGTGTCTTCGACATGAACGCGGTAGGCCCCGCCCTTGCTTCGCGACGGTCGGTGGGTGCCGACCGTGACCTCAACCGTCAATGTCGTTGGCAGATCAGCCCCCTGGATTGTATCGCGCCGCCTGCGGTCCACGACAGCGTAGGGCAAGCCGAACAGCACATCACGCGGCGACTCGATCCCCGCCTGCACCATTGTCTGCGCAGTCTTGGGGCCAACGCCCTCCAGAGTCTCGAGCCCCGCGAAAAGGGGAAACAGGATTTCAGGGCGGCCGCTCATGCGGTGCCGATCAGGTGCAGCCATTCATCTTCGTCCAGCGTCTCGATACCAAGTTCTGCTGCCTTCTTGGCCTTGGATCCCGCGCCCGGGCCTGCCACCAGCAAATCGGTCTTCTTGCTGACAGAACCAGAGACCTTGGCCCCCAGGGCTTCGGCGCGGGCTTTGGCCTCGGCGCGGGTCATCTTTTCAAGTGACCCTGTAAAGACAACCGTCTTGCCAGCCACCGGACTGCCCGATGTGTCGGGTCGTTTGGCGTCCTGCACGTCCAATTGCGCGACCAAAGCGTCGATGCTGGCGCGTTCTGCGTCCTGAGCAAACGCAGAAACCAACGCGCGCGCCATGACATCACCTACGCCATCTATGCCCAAAAGCTCGTCCCACTCAGGGCCTTCGAAATCAGCAGCTGCGGTTACGGCGTGCTCAAATTCTGTCCAGGCGCCATAGTGGTTCGCGATCAGATTCGATGCGGCCTCCCCGACATGTCGAATGCCCAATGCAAAAAGAAGGCGTCCGAATGGGATTTGGCGTTTTTCATCAATTGCAGCCCAAAGGTTCCCGGCACTTTGCGCGCCCCAGCCCTTGCGGTTGGCGAGCTTGTTTAGATTGGCCGCATCTCTGCTCTGCAGCGTGAAGATGTCCACCGGAGTTCGGATCGGTAAGTCCGGGTCATCATAGAACATTTCAATCTGCTTCGCACCCAACCCTTCGATATCGAACGCTTTCCGAGATACGAAATGTTTCAGTTTTTCAACGGCCTGCGCTGGGCAAATAATCCCACCGGTGCAGCGTCTGACGGCATCGCCTTCTTCCCGAACCGCATCACTGCCGCATTCCGGGCAGGTTGTGGGAAAATCATAAGGTTGCGCGTCATCTGGACGTTTCGAAACATCGACATCCGCCACTTTTGGAATCACGTCGCCCGCGCGATAAACCTGCACCCAATCGCCGACCCTAATATCTTTCCCATCCCGGATCGTGCCGCCCTTTGCGTCGCGACCAGCGACATAGTCCTCGTTATGCAGCGTGGCATTGGACACGACGACGCCACCAACAGTTACCGGGTGCAGCCGGGCAACCGGGCTGAGCGCACCCGTGCGACCCACCTGAATGTCGATTGCCTCCAGCCTTGTCCATGCCAGTTCAGCGGGAAACTTATGCGCGATGGCCCATCTGGGGGTCGTGGATCTGAACCCCAACCGGGCCTGCAGCGCCAAGTCGTTCACCTTGTAGACAACGCCATCGATATCATAACCAAGCGTGGCGCGTTGCGCTTCGATGCTGCGGTAGTGTTCAATCATCTGATCTGTCGTTTCGCACAACGCTGTCAGTGGGTTGGTTGAGAAACCGAATTTCGCCAACCGTTCAATGGCACCCATTTGTGTATCGGCCAAGGGAGCTGACAACTCACCCCATGCATAGGCGAAAAACCGCAGCGGACGGGAGCGTGTGATTTTCGCGTCAAGCTGCCTCAACGACCCTGCGGCAGCGTTTCGTGGATTTGAAAATACCTTTTCGCCCAGTTCTGTCTGTCGCGCGTTCAGCTTGTCGAAGTCTTCATGCGACATGTAAACTTCACCGCGCACCTCCAGAACCTCCGGAGCGTTTTCGACGCTGTGCGGAATGTCCGAGATCGTCCGCGCGTTCGCAGTCACGTTTTCACCAATCTCGCCATCGCCGCGGGTCGCCGCCTGCACGAGCTTCCCCTGTTCATACCTTAGCGATAGGGACAGACCGTCAATCTTGGGTTCAGCAGTAAAAGCCAGCTCCGCCGAGTCGCCCAATCCCAGATATTTGCGGATTGACCTGTCAAAATCCGAAACGTCCTCATCGTTGAACGCATTGCCCAGGGACATCATTCTGACAGCGTGTACGAGTTTTGAAAATCCCTCCGCCGGTCTTGCGCCCACTTGATCTGTGGGGCTGTCGGGCCGTTTCAACTTAGGGAAATGCGCCTCGATGTCCGCGTTTCGCCTCTTTAGCGCATCGTAGTCCGCGTCCGAGATCTCGGGGGCGTCCTCAGCGTGATACAGCGTGTTGGCCCGCGCAATCAATTCCGCAAGCCGCGCCAGCTCGGCACGTGCTTGATCTTCCGTCAGCTCTGTTACCGCAATTGAATCGCTCATGGCCTCGCCCTGTCACTTAGTCTTTGAACCCAGTGATAGGGCGAGGCCATGGCTAGGTCCAGATGTGCTGTTCCATGAGTGAGGGGGTCGCCCTGAACCTACGGCGACCAGATTTCATTTGAAGTCAGGCACCAACGGCGATCCGACGTTCGTCCAGACTGTTGCTTTGGGGATCGCGCAGCACGTAACCCCTGCCCCAGACGGTTTCGATATAGTTCTCGCCACCGGTCGCATTGCTGAGCTTTTTGCGCAGTTTACAGATGAAAACGTCGATAATTTTCAGCTCAGGCTCGTCCATACCGCCGTAGAGATGGTTCAGGAACATCTCTTTGGTTAGCGTGGTGCCTTTGCGGAGGCTTAGCAGTTCAAGCATTTGGTATTCCTTGCCGGTCAAATGAACGGCCTTGCCTTCAACCTCAACGGTTTTGGCATCCAGGTTCACCGCGACCCGGCCCGTATGAATGATGGACTGGGAATGCCCTTTTGACCGGCGAATGATTGCGTGAATTCGGGCAACCAGTTCTTCTCGGTGGAAGGGTTTGGTCATGTAGTCGTCTGCGCCAAAACCAAAGCCCTTGATTTTGCTTTCGGTATCGTCCGCGCCCGACAGGATCAGGATGGGAGTTTCAACACGCGCAATGCGCAGCTGACGCAATACTTCGTGACCGTTCATGTCCGGCAGGTTCAGGTCCAAAAGGATCAGGTCATAATCGTACAGTTTGGCCAGATCGATGCCTTCCTCGCCCAGATCCGTCGCATAGACGTTAAGATTGGCGTGCGTCAGCATCAGCTCAATGCTTTTCGATGTGGTCGGATCATCCTCGACAAGAAGTATACGCATTTACTGCTCCAATTAAGGTCAAATTACCAATTGAAATTGAGACTGATCAAAAATGGTTAACCTGACGTTACCGTTGAATCATTTATTCATACTCATCCTTAGGTTGTCGATATTTTTTTAATGCAGTGACTTTCAGAGCATCCGCGCCGTGTTCAGCCACCGCAGATACCCAGGAATTGAATTCTTCATCGCTTAGCCCATAGCGTTTTTTGGCCTCCGACAACGAAATCAGCCCGTATAGAACGCCGCGCACCACAATGACCTTTCGAGAAGCGACCCATCTGGTCGTCTCTGCAGGTGGCAGATCGTTACGCGATAAAACCGTTCCATCCGGCAGGGTTACGGACCTTGGCCCTTCGACTTTGTGCAAATACATCTCTTGAACCTCTTTCAGCTGCGACAAAGCTGACAACAGCCTACTTAATGCCGCGTGAAACCGCCCCTTGAGAGTGTGTAGAATTTTCCTATATTCTGCCGGTCTTTCTTAACCCACACTGGAATCGCCATGGCCCTCGATACCGAGACACCGCTGAACTCGCTTGGCTTTGCCAAACCCCCGTCAGAGACGCGGGTGGTTGTTGCCATGTCCGGCGGCGTCGACAGCTCAGTTGTTGCCGCTTATCTGGCCGATCAGGGCTATGACGTGGTTGGCGTGACGCTGCAGCTGTATGACCACGGCGCGGCCTTGGCCAAGAAAGGCGCGTGCTGCGCGGGGATTGATATCCATGACGCGCGGCGTGTGGCCGAGGAACGCGGCTTTCCGCATTACGTTCTGGATTACGAGAACATCTTCAAAGATGCTGTGATCGACGAATTCGCCGACAGCTATCTAGCCGGGGCGACTCCGGTCCCGTGTATCCGATGCAATGAGCGTGTGAAGTTCAAGGACCTTTTGGAAACCGCCAAGGACCTTGAAGCCGACTGCATGGCCACTGGTCACTATATCCAGCGCAAGATGGGCGCGAACGGGCCAGAACTGCACAGCGCCGAGGATGCGAACCGGGATCAATCATATTTCCTGTTTTCGACCACGCCCGAACAATTGGACTTTCTCCGATTCCCTCTGGGCCACCTGCCCTCGAAGGATGCGACCCGAGAAATGGCCGCGCAATATGGTCTGTCGGTGGCGGACAAGCCCGACAGTCAGGACATCTGCTTTGTGCCCGATGGGAACTATGCCAGCGTGATCGAAAAGTTGCGCCCCGGTGCGGCGGAACCAGGTGAGATCGTTCATTCCGACGGTCGGGTGCTTGCGCAGCACAATGGCGTCATCCACTACACTATCGGCCAGCGCCGCGGTCTGGGTATAGGCGGGCTGAGCGAGCCTTTGTATGTGGTGAAGCTGGACGTAGACAAAAAGCAGGTTGTGGTTGGCCCGAAAGAGCTGCTGGCGACCCGGACCGTTCCGGTACGCGAGATCAACTGGCTAGGGGATGAGCCTTTTACGTCGCGCGACGAATGGCATCTGTCGGTCAAGGTGCGGTCGACCCGACCGCCGCGTGAGGCGATTGTCCGACCTTTGTCGGAAACGACTGCCGAAGTCGAATTGCTGACACCCGAGGAAGGCATTTCGCCCGGTCAGGCCTGTGTGTTCTATTCCAATGAAAGCAGTCGCATTTACGGCGGCGGCTGGATCTGGCGCGGTTACTGAGGCGTCCGGATCACAAGACGTCGGTCGGGCTGTTCACCAGAATATACAGTCCGACTGCCACCATGATGTAAGGTGCAATCCTGTCAAGGCGGGCAAAACGCGGCCCTAAAACCTGTGCGCGTGGTGCGCCCCAACTTGCAATTCCGATCAGCGTTGCCAGTGCACATCCGGCCCCGATTAAGGCCGTCAAACGAAACGCTGGCGTCGAATCCGCGAACAGCGGAGTCATAGCCGCAAGCGTATCAATCGATAGCGTCAAAAACAGCGCGACGACCGAGGTGATGGCCCCAGTATCGGGCAGTTGACGCCCGCCCGACCCTTTCCGTTGTTGCCGTATGCCATAAAGGCCCAGAGATAACGGGATAATCCCAAGATAACCGACCCAGTTCAGAAATCGGCTGTGATCCAACCCGCTGGCAATCACAAGCGACAGGCTCAGAATTATCATTTGCGCCGCGGCAAAGCCAAAGACGGCCCGGCGTGTCTCCATCACCATGATCAGGCCAAACAGGATGACCAGATTGTCCAGGTTAGTTGATATGGTCACGATCGCAGCGGAAAATGCGAACAGGATGTGTTCAATCATGGCGATTGGGCAGCCTGTTCAAAACCGCTCGGGCGGCGCGCAGACCCGGCGCTTCACCACCCCGCCCCAGACGGACCATGGTCACGTCCATCGCGCTGCGCTGCGCATCCGGACCGGCGGCCACGTCTGAGAGTGCCGAGGCGATCCTATCTGGCTCGCAATCATCCAGCAGGCATTCAGGAACCGCGCGCGTTTCAGACACCAGATTGACAAGCGTCGCTGTGTCCAAATTCACCATGCGCTTTGCGATCAGTGTCGTCAGCCAGTTCAGATTGTAGGCTATCACCATTGGCGTGGCCTGTGCCGCCAGTTCCAATGAAACTGTCCCAGACGCCGCCAACGCAAGGTCGGCCGCAGCAAAGGCCGCCCTTTTCTGCGCCTGAGCCTGGTCCGAGGGCAAGTCCCGCGGATCAACTACGACGGGCGACCCTGGCCAGTCCTGAACATGTTCGGTGACCGCATCAACCATATGGGCCACAGCCGGCACGACAACGCGCGTGTCAGGGCGCTGTTTCAGAAACAGGCTTAACGCCTGACCAAAGACCGGAGCCAGACGATCAACCTCACCCCGCCGCGAACCGGGCAAGGCCAGAACGATGGGCGCTTGGCCTAGGCCGTACGCCTCGCGAAAAGCCTGAATGTCTTGTTTGGTCGCCACTAGTTCGCTGACAACCGGATGCCCGACAAAGTCACATTCCATCCCCGCGCGTTGCATATAGGGCGGCTCGAACGGCAACAGGGCCAGCACATGATCGATGACCTTGGCCATCTTGTCCGCACGCCCCGGACGCCAGGCCCAGACGCTGGGGGCAACATAATGAACTGTGCGAATAGTACTTTGCGCTTTGACCAGCTTGGCAACCCGCAATGAGAAATCGGGACTGTCGATGGTGATCAGAACGTCTGGATTGCTATCCAGAACAGCCTCCGCTGTCTCAGAAATCCGGCGTTTGAGGTGAAAGAACTTGGGGAGAACCTCAACCAGTCCCATGACCGACAATTCGGACATGGGAAAAAGGCTGTCCAACCCCTGCGCCTGCATCAATGGACCGCCGACGCCCTGGAATTCAACCTCGGGAACCAGAGACTGCAGGCCTTCCATCAGCGCGCCGCCAAGCCGGTCCCCCGAAGGTTCACCGGCGACAACGAAAACCCGCATCAGTTCGTCCGCTCGCGAACGTACAGGAACAGGCCAAGCCGATCACATTCCGCAATCACACGGTCTTTCTCAAGTACAAGAACACCGCCCTTTTCGATCACAATTCCCGACAGCCCCGCCGCAACTGCACCAGACACAGTATCCGGCCCAATCGCAGGCAAATCAGCGCGCGTGTCCTGATCCGGTTTTGGTGCTTTGAACAGAATGCCGCCGCCCGCATCGGGGCGCTGAGTCAGAGACTGCAACATCCATGCCGTGCCGAAGATGCCCTCAATTGCCAGCGCCTGCCGTTTTGAAACCACGCAGGCCTGCCCCACATCCGCAGCACCCATCGCCCGCACGACCCCCGAGGCGCGATCGGCATCAGCCAAATCAGCCTCGGACGGTTGTGACTGCGTCAGACATCCCAGTTTTGGAAGAAGGTTCGGCGCGATTTCGTGGGCTGCCTTAACCTCCAGACCTGCATCCTCAAAAATGCTGATGACCGCGCGCAGCGCCGCATCATCGCCGGACATGATGGCTTGTTGCAGGATTGGGACCAAAGGCATTGTTGCAGCATCGATCCTTGCAGGATTAATGGGCGGTCGGCCTACGGCACCTGCCATGCAAATCTGGGTTACGCCCCGCGCCTTGATGTCGGCGAGAAAGGTTCCAACCTGTTCCAGGGGAAACTCGACATCCGGGGTCAGAGTGTCAGGACGGAACCCCTCCATCGCACAGACCACCGGGCGGTCGGACAGTTGCGCGACCACTTCACCCGGCAAAACGCCTGTTCCCGCAATCAGCGCCAGCATGATTTATTTCCCCGGTGTAAGGAAAGACCGATCCGAATGTCCGGTGACAAAATCGACGATCCGCTGAACGTATTCGCTTTCGTTATCTGCGCCGACCCGATGTGCCCGCTCCATGAACGTACCATCGCCCGTGGACAATTCGCGGAAGGCCGCCCGCAATGCGGCAATATCCTCGCGTGAGACACCGCGCCGTTTGAGGCCGACGAGGTTTAGACCATCAAGTTCGCCACGCGGCGCCTGAACCAGGCCATATGGGATCACGTCATTCGGAACCATGGTCAAAGCGCCAATAATCGCGCCACGCCCGACGCGGACCCACTGGTGCAATCCAGAGATACCACCGACAATCACGTCATCCTCAATGATGCAATGACCCGCTGCGCCGGCATGGTTGACCATGATGACACGATTTCCGATTTGAACATCGTGGGCAACGTGAACGCCTGCCATTAGCAGACAATCATCGCCGATCCGCGTGACACCGCCGCCGCCATCGGTCCCGGTGTTTACGGTGACGTGTTCACGAATACGGTTACGTTTACCGATCTCAAGACTCGTGTTTTCTCCGCCGAACTTCAAATCCTGCGGGATCTCTCCAATGACCGAAAAGTTGAAGATCACGGTCTCTTCACCAACCGAAGTATCGCCGGTCACGACAACATGCGACTTCAGCTCAACCCGATCGGCCAACTTGACTTGGGGACCCACATAGCAAAACGGACCTACGACGCAGCCTTCACCAATCTGCGCGCCGTCTTCGATGATTGCGCTTGGATGGATGCCGCTCATGTGGTCTTTTCCATATCCCAGTCGACATAGGCCGAAAACTCGGCCTCGGCCGCGACCTCTCCTTCGACCGTGGCGCGACCGGCAAATTTGAAAATCTTGCCACCCTTTTTACCGCGAACCGTTTCGACATGCATCTCAAGCACGTCGCCCGGGATCACCTTGCGACGGAATTTGCATTTGTCGATGTTCATGAAATAGATCAGCAGCTCGCTGTCGATCACATCCATGCCCACGCCCAGCATGACCCCTGCGGTTTGTGCCATCGCCTCGACAATGGTCACGCCCGGCATGATCGGGGTTCCCGGAAAATGCCCTTGGAAATGCGGCTCGTTCATGGTGACGTTCTTGATGCCAACAGCCGATTGAAAGCCCGAGATATCGACGACCTTGTCGACCAGCAGAAACGGATAGCGGTGAGGCAATATCCGCTGGATCAGCTGAATGTCTGCGCTTTTGGTTTCCGTGGTCATAGTGCAGTCGTCCCGTTCTGGATTTCTCTTTGACGCGTGGTTAGCAACACCGCGCCTTAAGGGCAAGCAAACCTATTCTTTGCTTTCGTCTTCAAGTTGGCTGCCATCGCCAATCTGTTCATTGATCCGCGCAATCGCCGTGTCCGTCACATCGGTTCGGTCCGAGCTGAGAAAGACATTGGACCGCTCGATAACCACCGATGCCCCGGATTCGCGCAACAACTCGATCAGGATCGGTTGCACAAGAACCAGAAAAGTCTGGCGCGCTTCCTCGCTTTGGCGCGCAAGCGCGTCCAGTTTGGCGCGCTGACTTTCGCGGTGCGACTGAACCTTATTGTCGAAGGCCTCGGCCAGAGGGCGAAACTCCTCGGTTGGCAGTTCTGCGCGCTTTTCGGTCAGGTCTTTTTCTTCCTTGCTCAGCTCAGCGACGATCCGTTCATTCTCGTCAGCCAGCAATGTGCCTTCGATTTCGATCTCGCGCATGACGCGGCGACCGAATTGCGACTCGGAAAACAACCGGTCGCTGGACAGTGTCAGAACATTCGCCTGAGGAACGCCTAGTTGCTGCGCCTGAGCGGTCGACACGCAGGCCAGCACCAGAAAAACGCACAGGGCCCGAATTGGGCCCTGCACTTCATTACATATCCGCTTCAACATCTGGCGATCAGAACCGTGCCTGAACGGTCAGGTCAAAGTTCTGCTCCTTGTCGAAATCTTCTTTCTTCAAGGCTTTCGAGAAGTTGAACCGCAGCGGCCCAAAAGGTGTTTCCCACAGAACCGATACACCGATCACATGGCGGACAGACCCGTCCGCGCCCACGATGTCGGCACCAGCAGTGTTCACGTTGTTGATGTTGTAGACGTTACCAACATCGTAGAACACACCGCCGCGCAGCCCCAGTTCTTCGGGCAGGCCAAGCGGGAAGTCTGATTCAAAGCGGGCAACCCAGTAGTAGTTACCACCGATCGCATCGTCCTGGCCGTTCGACAGGTCTCGCGGACCCAGACCCGCAGGTTCAAAGCCACGGAACGTGTTCGGACCAATCAAGAAGCGGTCGAGCACACGGCTGAAGTCGTCGCCCTGCCAATGCAGTGCACCCACTTCCATCGATGCCCGCAGAACAACTTCCTCGTTCAGGACACGTGTCTGCGCGATGCCGCGCGCTGTGGTCTTGTAGAACTCGTTGTCGCCGCCAAGACCGGCTGCATCAACGCCCACCTCAAACAAAACGCCCGCATTCGGGTTGAGACCACCGCGTCGGCTATCATAGAGGTAGGATACACCCAGCGTGCTGGATGTCCGCTTACCCTGCTCAATCTCCGAAGCGATAACAGCACCGTTCGCTTCATCATCTTGCTGCGTCATCTCGCTGCGGTTCCAACCATAACGGAGACGGAGCGAAGACAACTCGCTGATTGCGTAGCTCAGCTGCGGCTCGAAGAAAACGCGCTTGGTATCGTAGCTTGCAAAGCTCGAATTCGTCGATGCAAGGCCAAGACCAAGATCAAACTGCAACCGGCGACCCAGCAAATATGGTTCGGTGAAGTTAATGATGTATTGCTCGGAATCCTGCGCCGTCGAAAGGGTCAAGCCAAGGTTTTGACCGCGACCCAGGAAGTTGGATTCATTCAGGCCAATTGCAATCCCGAAACCGTCGGAAATCGAGTAACTACCACCGAGGCTCAGCGAGCCGGTGGGCTGTTCTTCGACGTCCACATCCACAATCACCTGGCTGGGCGTGGACCCTTCGCGCGGCTCAACATCTGCCACGGCAAAGAACCCAAGGGCACGGATACGTTCAGCACTCTGGCGGATTTCGCGCGGGTTGAACGGATCACCTTCGACCGTATCGAACTGGCGACGGATCACGCGGTCCAATGTCGTTGTGTTGCCTTCGATGTCGATACGTTCAACAAAGATCCGCGGACCTCTGGTCAGAACAAACTGAACGTCCAGCGTCAGATCGCGGGGGTTACGTGTGACCCGCGGTTCGACCCGCAGGAAATCAACACCCTGTTTCAAACCCAACCGTTCCTGACGCGCGATCGAGCTTTCAATCAGAGACGGGGAATAGGTCACACCCGGACGGATTTTCAACGCCGCTTGATATGCGGCGGGATCCACCCCGGGGATTTCACTGACGGTCGAAATCTTACCGAACGAGAACTTCTGCCCCTCGGTGATGTTCATCACCAGGAAGAACGCGTCACGTTCGCGGGTGAATTCGACGTTTGCGCTGTTCACGCGGAAATCCACGTATCCACGCGACAGATAAAAGTCGCGGATGACTTGCTTATCGAACTCGATCCGGTCAGCGATAAACGTGTCGCCGCGCAGGAAAGTACGCAGAATGTTGGCCTGTTTTGTCTCAAGAATTCGGCGCAAGCGGCGATCCGAGTATGCCCGATTGCCGACGAAACTGACACGCTCGACCTCGATCGTGGTGCCTTCGGCGATTTCAAAGACAAGATCGACACGGTTGTCGCTGCGGCGAATGATGCGCGGGATGACAGTTGCGGAAACGCGGCCCTGCGCTGAATAGATTTCGGCGATCTGATCTGCGTCGGCTTCAGCAAGCTGTGGTGTGAAAACCCGGCGGGGCTGAGAATTGATGGCCTCAAGTAAAAGATCGTCTTTTACGCGACGATTGCCTTCGATGCTGATCTGGTTGATCGTCGGATATTCTTCGACCTCGATCACCAGCGTGCTCCCACGCGGCGTCAGCTCAACTGTCTCAAAAACACCACTGTCAAGCAAACGCTGAAACGCATCGTTCAACTGTCCGGCAGTCACTGTCTGGCCGGGTTGGATTCCTGTCCGGGCAATAATTGTCGAACTTTCGATCCGCCTGTTGCCCTCAACATCGAACGAATTGATGGTGTAGCTTTGAGCGCGCGCAACCTCCGGTAAGAAGGTTAAGCTAGCTATAATTACAAAGGAAAAAATACGTAGCGTCTGCCACAAAATCTTGTTTGTTGGCTTCTGCCCCCCGCAGGATGTGCCTGCGCCTCGCCTATCAGTCATTTTTTTCTCTACCCAGAATTTTAGGACTTTATTGTTGAGTAGCGAGATTAAGTTTCCTTGTCAAAAGACGAAAACACAAAGCGACCCAGTGGGCCGCTGCAAGTTGTATTCAAATTGTGGTGAGAATCACATGCTGACAACGACAGCCCAGCCACCAATCGCCAGCGCGGTCGCGCCGAAAAACAGCAGAACGTCCCAGTTCAGCATGAACAGGAATCCAAAACTCTGATAAGATTTCCGCAGCGTCTTTGTCATTTGAGCCTCTGACACAAAAAAAATTAGACGCAGATAACCTAAGCGCGGATTGGGGCGAAAATGCGGCTTTTGTTGGCGCACGCGGCCACAATCAGCAGAACAGATCGTTGGACACGGAAAAGACCATCAGACCCAGGATTAACGATATCCCTACCCCCATCAGAACCTTCAGTACACCATCGCTTGGTGGTTTACCTGCCACGGCCTCATAGGCGTAGAACACCAGATGCCCGCCATCCAATGCCGGGATCGGAAACAGGTTCAGCAGCCCGACAGCCGTAGACAAAACAGCGATAAAGAAGATGAAGCTTTGCGCACCTTGGCTGGCCATCGCCCCGGAGGTTTCGGCAATACCAATTGGGCCGGACATGTTGCAGGTGCTTATGGCCCCCGTAACCATGTGCCAGATACCGGACAGCGACCCGTCTATAATGCGCAGAGTTTGACGTGCACCGCCCGAAATGGATTCAAGAACTCCGGCCGCCTCGGTCGCGGGTTCCAGCATCATGCCGCCAACGATACCGATGCGCCAATGTGTGACAAAGCCGCCTTCTGACTGCGGTTCGTCCGTGCGGCGCGGGGCAAGTGCGAACTCAAGATCTGCCCCGTCGCGCCAGACATTCAGCAACAGAACTTTCCCGTCGGACCCTTCGACATGCTCTTTCAACTGATCAAATGCAAAGATCGGGTCCCCGTTGACCGACGTAATGACATCACCACGCTTAAGGTCGATATCCATGGCCGCACTACGAGGCGTAACCTGCTGAATCAGGGGCGGAAACAGCCAGGGACCGGTCACATCCATGGTCTGATCATCGCGGATGACCGTATAATCCAGAACCGGTTCCACCGGCAACGCGTCAACAAAGTCAGCCCACGCGCCCGCCTCGTCAAAATCGGGCACTGCGACACCGCCAATGGCGACGATTTCGTCACCGTCCTGCAATTGCTGAACAGTGCCGGGCAAAGGGTGCAAGGTCCCGACCGTCAGTGGGTCTTTGGTCACGCCCTGGGTCAGGAAAATCAAGCCAAACACCAGGATCGACATGATGAAATTAAAAACCGGACCTGCGGCAACCGTAGCCGACCGGGCCCAAAGAGGTGCCCCATGCATTGTGCGACGCAGATCCTCCGGACTTTGCTCGGTAATTTCCTCCATCGCAGCTTCGTCTTTGCCCGACGCCGCATTCGCGTCGCCCAGGAATTTGACATACCCACCAAAAGGCAGCGCGGCGATCTGCCATCGCGTGCCGCGCTTGTCGATGCGGCTCCAGAGAACCGGGCCAAACCCGACCGAGAACACCTCGGCATGGATACCGGACCAGCGTCCAACGATGTAATGGCCGTACTCGTGCACCGCGACGATCACCGAAAGTGCGATGACAAAGGCAATGATCGTGTACAGCAAATTGCCAAACTGAGGGATCAGAGAAAGTACGTCCAAAATTTTATCCTGCTCGTTGGATGACGATGTCATCTACCCATGTACGTGCCAAATGGTCCGTTTGCAGCACGTTATCAAGAGTTAAAGGGGCATCAATAAGGCCACCTGCGGCCTCGAATCTGTCCAGAACGGCCTCGACTATGTCGGCCATCTGAAGGAAACCGATTTCGCGCGCGACGAACCGATCCAACGCCCGTTCTTTGGCGGCGTTGAACACGGCGCCTGACAGGCCGCCGCGTTCCATCACGGCACGCGCCAAGCGCAGCGCGGGATAACGCGCCTCATCAGGTTCACTGAACCTAAGCTGCCCAAGTTTGCCAAGGTCCAACCGTTCGACCGGCAAATCCTTCCGGTCGGGCCAGTGGAGAGCGTACCCGATGGCATGGCGCATATCCGGGGCGCCCATATGGGCCATGACAGCGCCGTCCTGGAACCCGACTAAGGCGTGAACGATGGATTCCGGGTGCACCAGCACTTCGATCTGATCCGGGGACACGCCGAAGAATTCTTTGGTTTCAATCAGCTCAAGCGCTTTGTTGAACATTGACGCGCTGTCGATTGTGATCCGCTGCCCCATATCCCAGTTCGGGTGGCTCGAGGCTTGCTCGACTGTCGCATGTGCCAGTCTGCTTAACGGCCAATCGCGAAAGGCGCCGCCACTTGCTGTGATAATGATACGTTCGACCGCGGCCATATCCTCGCCGACAAGCGCCTGAAATACGGCTGAGTGTTCGCTATCGACCGGCAAAAGCCGCGCGTTGTTTGCTTTGGCCGTCTCAAGTACCAACGCGCCGGCGCAGACCAGCGTTTCCTTATTGGCTAACGCCAGCGTGCCGCCTTGCCTGAGTACCTCTAGGCCCGGCTCCAGACCGGCGGCGCCCACAATGGCCGACATAACCCAATCGGCGGGCCGTGCCGCAGCTTCCGTCAGCGCATTTTGACCAGCGGCCACTTTGACGCCCGAGCCCGCAAGGGCCGTGCGCAGATCATCCAGCCGGTCTTCATAGGCCGTAACTGCCACATCGGCGTTCAAACGCCGGGCATCTTCCGCCAGTTTTTCGATATTCGCCCCGCCCGTCAGAGCGACGACGTCATACGCGGTGGGGTCGCGATCAATCAGATCAATCGTGTTCTGCCCAATTGATCCGGTCGCGCCGAAGATTGAGATTTTGCGCATCACATCGCTCCGGGGGAATAGACAATCCCGGCTATCAAAACGAACAAGGCCGCACCCATCATGCCGTCAAAGCGATCCAGAAATCCGCCATGACCTGGTATCAGGTTCGAGCTGTCCTTGACCGCAAATTTGCGCTTTGTCGCGCTTTCGACAATGTCCCCGGCCTGACTGGCCATCGACGCAAGCACCGAAATCACCACAAACATGACGCCAAAACCGGCATGTACAGCAAAGATCGTGCCAACCACAGCTGCTGCAGCCCACCCGCCTGCCGTGCCCGACCATGTTTTCTTTGGGCTGACCTTTGGCCAGAACTTAGGGCCGCCAAAGGTTTTGCCGACAAAGTATCCCGCTACATCCGTTGCCACGACCACCGAGATAAGCCAGACCATCCAGCCGAACCCCATGTTCTCGCGGATTGAGATGAAGCCCAGACCCGATGCAGCAATCCAGAAAGCGAAAAGCGCGTAGATCCCCTTGGATCGACTGATCTGCCCTGCCCCGACCAAGGCCGGCGCAAGCAGGAATGGCAGCGTATAAAGCGGCGGAAGATGATAGCTGAGCACGACCGCAACACCGGTGAGAATGCCCAACTGGATCGCGACACCATTGCGGTTCGGATCGATCATCCGCACCAGTTCCCAGGTCATCAATCCGCAGGCGATTGCGATAAAGGCTTCGAACCACAGCCCGCCCAGCCACACTTCGACCGAACCGATGCACACAAGCACCGCGGCAGACAGAACACGGGCGGTTAGGTCAGACCATCGGCCCTCGCTCATGCCGGAACCGCTCCGAACCGCCGGTCACGGCTTCCAAAGTTTCGGCACAGCCGTTCAAGTTCGGCGGAGGTGAAGTCGGGCCAAAGCGTGTCGATGAATTCGTATTCCGAATAGGCGGATTGCCACAAAAGAAAGTTGGATATACGCGCTTCGCCACTGGTTCGGATCACCAGATCCGGATCGGGAAGAACGTGCGTATCCAGATACTTGGGCAGAGTTTCCTCATCCACGTCCTCAGGGCGCAAATGGCCTTCGGCCACGTCACGCGCCAGCCGTTTGGTCGCCCGAGCAACCTCATCCCGCCCGCCATAATTCAACGCAATGGTCAAGTGCACCAGATCGTTGTGCTGGGTTGCAACCTCCAAAGTGTCCATCAGTTCCGTCAGCTTGGAATCCAGACGAACCCGATCGCCGATAAAGCGTACTCGCACACCGGCTTTGGTCAGGTTGCGCGCTTCCTTGATGATGTACCGTCGGAACAGGCTCATCAAACCGGCGACTTCCACCTGGGTACGTTTCCAGTTCTCGGTCGAGAAGGCAAAGACGGTCAGATACTTGATACCCAATTCCGGACAGGCTTCAACCACTTCTCGTACCCGCCGGGCACCGGCCTGATGCCCAAACAGCCTGGGCCGGTTGCGCGCCTGGGCCCAACGCCCGTTCCCATCCATGATGATGGCTACGTGGCGTGGCCCGATAGCGGGTGAGGGTTGAGTTGTGTCAGGCATGATGCGAGCTCAGACCTGCATGATCTCGGCCTGCTTGGTTTCAAGCGCGGCGTCTACGTTCTTGATCATCTGGTCGGTCAGGTCCTGGACTTCACTTTCCCAGAACTTCTGATCGTCTTCTGACATGCCGTCAGCCTTGGCTTTCTTGATCTGATCCATGCCATCGCGACGGACGTTACGGATCGAAACGCGGGCGTGCTCGGCATATTGCCCGGCAACCTTGCCAAGCTCGCGGCGGCGTTCTTCGTTCAATTCGGGGATCGGCAGCATGATGATGGTGCCGTTCAGCTGTGGGTTGATGCCCAGACCGCTTTCACGGATCGCTTTTTCAACTTTTCCAACCAGGCCCTTGTCCCAAACATTCACCGTCACCATACGCGGTTCGGGGACGTTCACGGTACCGACTTGATTGATTGGGGTCATCGACCCATAGGCATCAACCATGACCGGTTCCAGCATTGACGCCGACGCACGGCCCGTTCGCAGCGAAGCGAATTCAGTTCTAAGGTTGCCCATAGCGCCATCCATACGGCGCTTCAGATCGTCGGTGTCCAGTTCAAAATCGTCAGACATGCTGCTCACTCCCCGTCTTCAGGTGCTGTTTTGCATGGCTCATAGTCCATCGCAATTGGGATGTATAGCAATGATGATCTGGAATTGAGCCAATGACCAGAGGTGTTTCTGGTATTTTCGGGTTCTTTCAATGGCAACTGAACCGGCCAACATTGATGTCGGCCGGCCGGATCATGTGCATAGGAATCAGGCGTTTACATCGACAACAACACGGCCTTTGACCTGCCCTTTTAGGATATCCGCCCCCAATTGAGGCAGATCGCTCAGGGTCGCGGGATGAACCATTGCCTCAAGCTTGTCCATCGGCAGGTCGGTTGCGACGCGTTGCCATGCGCGAACCCGGTTGTCATAGGGCTGCATCACACTATCGATGCCTAGCAGGTTGACACCGCGCAACAGGAACGGAATGACGCTTGCGGGCAGCCCTGCCCCTCCGGCCAGACCAACGGCTGCGACTGAGGCACCGTATTTCATCTGACCCAGTACACGGGCCAACATCTCGCCCCCCACTGCGTCAATGCACCCGGCCCAGGACTCGCTTTCCAACGGGCGTTTCACGGTTTCATTAAGATCCTCGCGTGGGACAATCGTGGTGGCGCCGAGTGATTTCAGATATTCACCCGCCTCTGGCCGGCCTGTCACGGCAGCCACCTCATAGCCCAAATTGGCCAGAATGGCGGTCGCAACCGAACCAACACCACCAGCGGCCCCGGTAACAAGCACTGGACCATGACCCGGCTGCATGCCTTGATCCTCAAGTGCCATAACCGCCAACATCGCTGTGAAACCGGCCGTGCCCACTGCCATGGCTTGACGTGTGTCCAGACCTTCCGGCAAGGGAACCAACCAGTCGGCCAGAGCGTTAGCTTTTTGGGAATACCCGCCCCAATGCGCTTCACCCACACGCCAGCCGGTCAGAACGACCTTGTCGCCGAGTTTATAGCGATCGTCCGAGGACGCCTCGACCGTGCCACTGTAATCGACGCCGGGTACGTGCGGATAGCTGCGCACCAGCCCGCCGCCCTTCGGCGACATACAAAGGCCGTCCTTGTAGTTTACGGTCGAGTACTCAACAGCGATTGTCACTTCGCCATGGGGCAGATCCCCAACGGAAAGCTGTTTGACCGAAGCGCTTGCCAGTCCGCTGTCTTCGTCCTTATCCATTACCAACGCATTGAACATTTAACTTTCCTTTCTTTTAAATCAGTCACCAGCCAGTGCTGATCCGAGATATGTCGTTCAAATCCAGAACTTGTCCCGCACGGTCGCACCACGCATCCCATCGGGGGCTTCAACTTCGATCCGTGTGCCGGGTTCCCAATGGCTCAGCTTGACCATACCGATTGACACATTGGTGTCGAAATCCGGGGACCAAGCGGCCGACGTAATCTGGCCAATCCGCTTGCCTGCAGCCACTACCGGCCAAGGGCGGTCGCATGATGGTACAGCTTCGCCGTCGATTGCGATCGGACGGATTTGTTGAACCGGACCCTCCTTGGCCACGCGCAGCAGAGCGTCTCGGCCAATACAACCGATCGCCGTATGGGTGTTACAGAACTTACCCAAACCGCATTCATGCGGCGTGTTGTCGTCGGTCATGTCGTTGCCGTATGACAGTAACCCACCCTCAATCCGTTCGATTAGATTGGGACAGCCCGCCCGGACGTGCAGGTCTTCGCCCGCCGCAAACAGCGCATTCCACAAGGACATACCGATGTCCGAACCCTCGACATAGATTTCGAAACCACCTTGTTTGGAATAACCAGACCGTGCGATTGCGAGTTCACGTCCCTCGAACTCGAACTTGTCGAATTTAAAGAAACGAATGTCACGCACCCGGTCGCCAAAAACACGGGCCAGCAGGTCATCCGCCTTCGGCCCCTGTATCGCCAGCGGAGACACATCGGGTTCGTCGACCAGCACATCCAGACGGTATCCGTTGGCAATGCCCTTGACCCAAAGCAGCAAGTCACTGTCGGCAATCGAAATCCACCACCGATCTTCCGAAAGCTTCACCGCCACAGGATCATTCAGCATTCCGCCTGTTTCATCGACAATGGGAACGTAAAAGCACTGACCGGGCAACATCCGCCGCAGATCCCGTGGCGTTAGCATCTGCATCAGCCGCGCGGCATCCGGCCCACGCAGTTCTACCTGCCGTTCGCACGATACATCCCAAACCTGCACATGGTTTTTTAAGTGCCGATAATCCGCCTCAACGGATTCGAAAACAGTGGCCAATAACATACGGTTATAAACCGTATATCCTTTAACCCCAGCAGCTTCGACACCATCAGAAAAAGGTGTTCGGCGCAGGCGACGCGAGAGTGAGATCTGAGCCACTTAAGCCTCCTCAGGCAGAAAAACCAGATCGCTCACCGGTGCAGCAGAACCTGTTTCGGTCAGCATTTGATGCAGCTGGCCCCGGTGATGTGTTTGGTGGTTGAAGAAATGAATGACGCATTGCGCATACGGTTTCGTGACATCGGCTTCTTTGGCGGCCGAGAACCATGTGAACGGGCCGCGCAGGTCCTCGTCATTCAAGGACGCGGCCCATTGGGTTGTCCGCTGGTCAATCTGATCGCGCAGGGGCAACCATTCTGCCAGATCGATGCACAGTGACGGGCTTTCCGGGATACCGCCGCCGGGACCTTGCCCCTTGTCAAACCGCGACATCCATATCCAGTCCCCCCAAAGCAAATGATTTGCCGTGCCCAGGATCGAACCAAAAAACGCTCCGCGCTCGCGGGTCAGTTCCTCATTCGAAAGTGCGGTAAGAAAGCCCTTCAACTGGCTGTTTTGCCAGTGATTATATCGGGCCATCTCTTGCGCATAGGCGGCGGTGATCATCACTTTGGCCCATGCCAGTCAATTGGGCAGATTTCGGCAGATTTTCCGCCAAAATCCCAGACACGGCCGTAGTCGCGCACTTTGGACTTCGTACCACGCGCAACGATGATGTCTGGCCCCATCCAATACTTCGAGTTCGACACCATGACCGGATGTTCCGGGTCTTTGCCGCCCAGCATCTCAATCTCACCCTGAATTTTGCGGCCAATCGCGATGCGGCGCTTGGTGCCGTCGCGCTCAATCTGGACTGGCGCGCGCTCGGCCCCGATAATCTCGCTGACCAGCATGGTAAACAAACCGGTGGTCCCGCCTGCCTGACCGCTGAAGATTTGCAACAGCCCGTTGTAGGCCTTGCCGCTGGCACGCTCATCGACATAAGCGGCCACTTTCCACTGCCCTTCGCCCATTCGACCCGGAATATCGACCAGCAGTCCGACGTTCAGACCGGACAGGTCTTCGCCTTCATAGTGGCCCTCATCAACGATAATTCCCATCCACGCGTGGCAATGCCCCTCAGTCGGAGGATGTGCGCCCAATGAAACCACGCAGGGGCAGAACACATCGCATGAGCAGTTCAGGATCAATTCGCCTTTGATTGCCCAATTTGTCGGGCTCATCTCGCGCCGCTTGGGATTGGGCATACGGCTGTCAATGCGCTGACTGATCGGCAGCTTGTCGGCCTCGGGTTTTCTGTTCTTAGCCATAGGCTTATCCTCCGTAGCTTATTGGATAGACGAGCAGAACAAGACCGCCCGCAATCAATGCAAATCCCATCGGTCGGGTCACTGCGTGCCCGATCTGGGGTAGTTTCTCCAAAACCATGAACAGGGTCGCGAGACCCATCCACAACAGGCTCATGACACCGCCAACAAAACCAAGCGCCATGAAGCCCCAGCAGCAGCCCACACAGAATGCGCCCAATCCCAGCCCCATGCGCAATCCGCCAGTGAACCCGGTTTTCCAGTGCCCCAGAAAATAGGTCATGGGAGCATGGCAGACGCCGTGGCAGACCTCTTTCGCGCGGGTGAACTGAAATGCGCCGACGGCAATCATTAGGCCGCCTGCGAAATACCCGGATTTGCCGATGCCCAGCATGTCAACGACCCGACCAAACAACAGCGCCAACTGAACACCGGTGATCAAAGCTGCAAAGCCAACCCAGACGACTAGATACCCGGATAGAACACCCAACCAACCCGCCCGCGAACCATTGGCGCTGCGGATCAGATCGTCATAGCTGCGTAACGTCGGCACGAGCGTCGGCAGCATCATCGCCGCCATCATGATAGCCCACATCCAGAACAGCGGGCCAAACTCGGCCATGGGCATATACATGTCCATGCGCGGGTCCATGGCCGCCATGGCTTGACCCATTGGGCCGGGGCGACCGATCCAATCCAGATCCATGTCGCGGCTCATGGTGAACATGACCCACCACGCAGACAGGATCAGGGCATAAAACCCCAGCCAAAATGCGGTGCGTAGAACTGTGCGACTCACGCGCTCCTCCCGACTCAGTCCTTGCTTTTCAAATGTCAGACTTTTAAATGTCAGACAAATAAAAATTCACCGACGGTCCCCGGAATATGAAAATCGACCCCAAAAAACCTGCTGATCTGTCGGCTCAGATCGCTCAGGCCATTCGTGACGCGATCATCTCGGGCGAATTGATCGTGGATGAACGTTTGCCCTCCGAGGCGGAATTGTCCGAGCAATTCCAGGTATCTCGCCCAACCGTGCGCGAGGCTTTGAAGCGTCTTGCGGCGCAATCCCTGATCCGCACGCAACGCGGCGCAAGCGGTGGTGCATTTGTGAACCGGTTGAGTTTTGAGGGCGCGTATTCCCAACAGATCACGACATCGACTTTGTTGCTGTCGATGAATGCGGTCAGTTTCGACACCGCCTGCGAAGCGCGCTTCGCGCTCGAACGTGCCTGCGCCGCCTTGTCCGCGCAACGCCGTACAGCGGATCAGTTGGCCACCATGCGGGCCGAAGTTCACCGCCAATCCCAACCGGGCCTGACGGATGAGGCATTCTGCGCCTCGGACGTGGCGTTTCACCGAGCGCTGGTGGATGGTGCAGGCAATCCCGTGCTGTCTTATCAACTCGCCGGCGCGGTCGAAGCGATGCAGCCATTGATGAACATGATCACTTTCACAGCGCGGTCCCGGGAAGCAATTATTGCCTTCCACAATCAAATCGCCGACGCGCTGGAAGGTCGCGACTCGACCAAAGTGGACACGACGCTAGTTGAGCTTGAGAGCTACACAAGACAATTGGCGCAAGACGTAGCGCAGCAGCGACGTAATCCGGCGTAAGGAAAATGAAATGTCCACCGCTTTGAACGTGATTGCAGCTCTCATGACCATTGGGTTCGGCCTATTCGGGTTTCTGGCGCCCAGCTTTACCTTGGGCGCGCTGGATCTGAGCACCACCAACAGCAACATGGGGCTGAGCGAGATGCGTGCTTCAGTCGGTGGGCTTTTCGTCGTCACTGGCGTGGCCGTTTTGCTCCTCAACAACCCGATGGCCTACGCAATGCTGGGTGTTGTCTACGCGGGCGCGGCATTGGGTCGGTTTGTTTCAGTCTTTCTGGACAACCCACCGTTGGTCAAGGCGGCTACTTTTGGTGGAATCGAACTGGTCCTTGCACTTTGGTTGATACTGGCCAACATCAACAGGGCCGCCTAACCATCTGTAATTATTTCAAACGCCCGGTAAGATTCCCGGTTTGCATCCGGCTGCAGGCTCACCTATATAGGGTATGTCCTTCGGGACTATGGACATAAACGCGCTCGTAATAAGCGGATCGGACCCGGGGGCGGTACCCGGCGGCTCCACCAACATCCTTCATTTGGGGATCATGGGGCCGAAATAGGATCGACGAACGTCTAAAGGGGTTAGCTTTGTCTCGGCGGGGTGCCACCGTATCGGCCCGAAAAGTACAATTGCAAATGACAATCGTGCTCCGGTTGCAGTTGCTGCGTAAGCAGTAGCAAGACCGAAACTTAAGCCCTTGCGCCTAGCCGCGTAAGGCGGGGTTCGCAGGTACCTGGCAACAGAAACCTGCACTTTCAACTTAAAGTCTGAGTTTTTCGCTGAGCATGTTCATGTTCAGAGTTTTTTCACTATTTGGTCTCATGCTGACCCCAGCAGAATAAGGAGAGCTGGGATGTCGCACGCAGATTTACTCAGAGAGTGGTATTCCGAGGTTTGGGAAAACGGCAATACAGACGCGATTGACCAGTATTTTGCCCCCGAAGCAATGGCCGAAGGGCTTATTCCGGAAATGCAGGTCGGTGCGGATGATTTCCGGGATCTGGTCATGGCCTTTCGCCATATCCTTGGGGACATTCAGGTCGATATGCCCAAAATCATCGAAAACGGCGATTGGGTATCCGCCATCATTCACCTGCGCACGACGCGCGCCGATAATGGTGCCCCGCTTCAGGCCACCGGCAGCGTCATGGGACGGATCAAAAACGGCCGAATGGTTGAGGCGTATAACCAGTTCGATTTCATCTCACTCTTCGAACAGCTCGGCCAGTTCCCGCAGGACACTTTGCCTGTGTGTATGACCGGTCAAAGGCTGGATTGGGCCTGACCAAATAAGCAATCTTGACCCCCTCGGCGCTTACGCGGTAGCAAGTGCCATGGGGTAAGATTGCGAACACCCCGTGAGGCGTCAGCCCAAGTTTCGCATGTATCCGACAAAACCAGGAGACATGCTGTGCCCGCGCCAAACTCGATCACCCCAAAGCAATTGTTAAGACTGATAGGTACGCCGCAATCCCCCATTCTGATCGACATCTGTATGGATGTGGATTTTGAGGCTGACCCGTATCTTATCCCCGGCTCAATACGCAATCCTGCGAAAGATATCGAAGGGCTGGTCAACCTGATCGGTGACCGACCTGCAGTCGTAATTTGCCAGAAAGGCAAGAAACTCAGCCAGGCCGTCGTTTCTTTGTTGCGGGGCGAAGGTGTTCAGGCCGAGTATCTGGAGGGCGGCATGTTTGCGTGGCGAGACATGCCGGACGCTCCGCGTGTGCCTGCGAAAGCGTTTTCGATACTGCAGTCCAAAGGATCCCTTTGGGTAACTCGACACCGACCAAAGATCGATCGCATCGCCTGCCCTTGGCTGATCCGGCGGTTTGTGGACCCAAATGCCCGGTTCCTGTTTGTTGCCCCGTCGGAAGTCGACGACACCGCTGCAATTTTTGACGCGATCCCTTTTGACATCGAAGGCGCTCATTGGAGCCACCGCCAAGACAAATGCACCTTTGACACTATGCTGGACGAATTCGCACTGCACACGCCCGCGCTGGATCGGCTTGCAACGATCGTTAGGGCCGCAGACACCAATCGCCATGACCTCGCACCAGAAGCCGCCGGGTTGCTTGCGGTCTCTGTCGGGTTGTCCCGGCAATACCGTGACGATCACGAAAACCTTGCTGCAGGAATGCACCTGTACGATGCGCTGTATCGCTGGGCGCGCGACGGGTTTGAAGAGCAACACGACTGGCCAATGGATCGCAAATCATGACCCCGACCCTATCGGAGCTGGTTCGTATCTTTGGACGCATCGGGCTTTTGTCCTTTGGGGGGCCTGCTGCGCAAATCTCACTGATGCATCAGGAATTAGTGGAAAAACGCCCGTGGCTGGACGAACAATCGTATCTGCGGGCGTTGTCCCTTTGCATGCTATTGCCCGGGCCCGAGGCGATGCAACTTGCCACATATGCCGGCTGGCGGCTGCGCGGTGTGACCGGAGGGTTGATCGCCGGAGGCCTATTCGTCATCCCTGGCGCGCTGATCATCGCCGTTTTGGTCGGGCTTTACGCAGCTTTTGGGGACCTGCCTCTGGTTCAGGCCGCTTTCCTTGGTGTGAAGGCCACGGTAATCATCATTGTCCTTCAGGCGCTTAGAAACCTGACGCGCAAAGCCCTGACCGATGTGGAACACCGGGCAATAGCAGGATTGGGCTTTGTTGCTATCTTTGCCTTTAACCTGCCTTTTCCCTTGATCATTCTGGCTGCGGCGCTTTGGGGGTATCTGAGTTTCAAGGGTGAGGCCAGCACCGCCCAAGCACCCCCTGCCCCCAGTGCGACGCGCCCACTGCACACCTGCGCCATCTGGCTGACCCTATGGCTTGGCCCTTTGGTTCTTCTGAGCGTGACCGGTCAGAAATTGTTGAGCGATCTCGGGTGGTTCTTCGCCCGTCTGGCCGTTGTTACGTTCGGCGGCGCCTATGCGGTTCTAGCGTATATGACCCAAACCGTCGTCGACAAGTATCAGTGGATCAGCACAGATCAGATGATTGATGCGCTGGGGCTTGCGGAAACAACGCCGGGTCCTTTGATACTGGTGACGCAATTTGTTGCGATGCTAACGGGGCAGATTTCGGGCGGCATCCCTTTGGCACTTGCCGCTGGCGCGGTGGCACTTTGGGCCACGTTTGTTCCGTGTTTCCTGTGGATCTTCCTTGCCGCGCCCTATCTTGACCAATTGGCCGCCCGCCCACGGCTTTCCGCAGCCTTGCACGGGATAACAGCAGCGGTCGTCGGCGTGATTCTCAACCTTTCCGTGTGGTTTGCTCTTAACGTTCTTTTCAGAACAATCCCGGAATTGGCATGGGGACCCCTAACCATCCCATGGCCCGAACTTGCGACACTGAACATAAAAGCGCTGCTTTTGACGTTCATGGCCGGGGTGTTGATATTCAAGCTAAAATTCGGCATGGGAATGACCTTGGCTCTGATGGCCGTGGCCGGAATCGGTTTTCATTTTCTTTGAACAATCCACCAACTCCCGGTCTTTCGTTTCCGAACGAATCCCCTATGCTTGTGGTAACCACTTTTGAGGATCACACATGTCGCAGGACATCGATTATGGAACCCTGATGCACACCGCGATGCGCGGCCTCATTCAGAAGGTTCTGACCAACGTTTCTGAAAATGGTCTGCCTGGGGCGCATCATTTCTTCATCACCTTCGATACCCGGCAGGACGGTGTTGAACTGGCCGATTGGCTGCGCGAACGCTACCCCGAAGAAATGACGGTCGTCATGCAGCACTGGTTCGAAAACCTCGAGGTCGGCGACAATGGTTTCGCGATCACCCTGAATTTCGGTGACGCGCCCGAACCGCTTTATATTCCGTATGATGCGATCAAAACTTTCGTGGACCCGTCGGTTGAATTCGGGCTGCGTTTCGAAAGTCCGGAAGACGAAGAAGAGGTCGCAACCCATATCGTTGAAGAATCGATTGAGGTTGAGGAAACTCCGGTCCAGCAAGACGCAGATGTCGTTTCACTGGACAGTTTCAGAAAGTAAGCTCAGACTTACAAACCCCGCCTCTCGCGGGGTTTACTGTTTTTTGAGGAACGTATCGACCGAGCGGGATTTAATCCCGTTACGGAACCGCGAAAAGGACAGGTTCAGCCCACCCTCGGCCAGCGTGCGATCGAACTGCTGCAATTCATAGCCACCGTTTTCATCAATGAACAACGAGAACACCGTCAGAGTCTCGCCCTCGATCCGGCCCCACACGAACGGTTCGCCTTGCATTGGGTCCAGGGGCACCTCGTGACCAAACACATTGCGTTTCATCGCCGCTGAATACACGTCGGACCTGTCAGATTGCTTGAAATCGATCGAGAAGGATTGATCTTTGACCCGGCCATCCGGCTTATAGGTCGTGGTCTTCCAGCTGACGTTAAATCCCTCTTTGGTTTGATGGATCGAAACGCTCATATCGCGTGGGGTTTCGGTACCGTCATCGTCAACCAAATTGGCTGAACCGACGTAATCCCCGATAAAGGGCGTGATGTCCCCGGCCTGGGCCTGAAGATTGGCAAAGACAAGCCAGAATACGGCACCCACCGCGAATGCGATAAGCCGCAGCGGATTAACCCCGTTAAATTGCAGCACCTGACCCTCCAGCGTTTTGATCTTGCTATTCTACCCCAGTCACAGGCGCACACAATGGTCCTAGCACCTGTGTATCAAAGAAAAATGCCCCACCCCAACGCCTATACCTTTGGTCGGCTTACGCTTATGGTGCGCGCAACTGGCCGATTGCGCGATGACGCCGTCACGGGTAAACGGCATACGACTGCATACTAGACGGAGTGACCGATGTCCCAGACCCGCACCGAATCCGACAGCTTTGGCCCGTTGGAAGTTCCCGCCGACAAATATTGGGGTGCACAGACTCAACGCTCGATCATGAATTTTCCGATCGGCTGGGAAAAGCAACCCGTCGCTATCGTACGGGCGCTGGGCGTTATAAAAAAGGCCTGCGCGATGGAGAACAAAGCCATCGGCAAGCTGGATGCCAAGATCGCCGACGCTGTTATCCAGGCCGCGGGTGAAGTGATTGAGGGTAAGTTTGACGACAACTTCCCGCTGGTCGTTTGGCAAACCGGTTCGGGCACTCAGTCGAACATGAACTCGAATGAGGTCATCGCAAACCGCGCGATTGAGATCATGGGTGGTGTGATCGGTTCAAAAGAACCGGTGCACCCCAACGACCACTGCAACATGGGGCAGTCGTCGAACGACACTTTCCCGACAGCAATGCATATTGCCACCGCCATGAGCGTGCGCGACGTATTGCTGCCCGGGCTTGAGAAATTTGCATCCGCGCTGGAAGCGAAAGCCAAAGAGTTTGCCGGTATCATCAAGATCGGCCGCACACACACTCAGGATGCGACCCCTTTGACCCTGGAACAGGAATTCGGCGGCTATGCGCACCAGATCCGCCAAGGGATCGCTCGCGTCGAGGCTGCAATGCCCGGCATCTATGAACTGGCGCAAGGCGGTACCGCTGTCGGCACCGGCCTGAACACGCATGATGGCTGGGATGAGGCCGTCGCCAAGAACATGGCTGACATCACTAACCTGCCCTTCGTAACGGCACCGAACAAGTTCGAAGCCCTCGCTGCACATGACGCCATGGTGTTCCTGTCAGGCGCGCTGGCGACCATTGCTGGCTCTTGCTACAAAATCGCGAATGACATCCGGTTCCTGGGCTCTGGCCCGCGGTCTGGTTTGGGTGAGCTGATCCTGCCTGAGAATGAGCCGGGTTCGTCAATCATGCCCGGCAAGGTGAACCCGACGCAGGCCGAAGCGCTGACTCAGGTGGCCGCGCATGTAATCGGGAACGATGCGGCGATGAAGTTTGCTGGCTCGCAGGGTCATTTCCAGTTGAACGTCTACAATCCGATGATGTCGTACAATCTGCTGCAATCCATTCAGCTGCTGGGTGATGCCACCGACAGCTTTACCGAGCGTATGCTGCTGGGTATCAAGGCCAATGAACCGCGCATCGACAAGCTGATGAAGGAATCGCTGATGCTGGTCACGGCGCTGGCCCCGACCATCGGTTACGACAACGCCACTACTGTCGCCAAAACGGCGCATAAGAACGGCACGACCCTCAAGGAAGAGGCCATTGCGCTGGGCTTTGTTGATGAGGAGACATTCGATGCGGTTGTCCGGCCCGAGCACATGATCGGCCCCAAATGATCGCGTGGCGCAAACCAACCTGCCTGTGCCTGCTTATTGCGGGCACAGCGACCTCAGCTCAGGCTGACCTGTTCGACCTGATCGACTCTCGGCTGGAATGGATGCAGGACGTTGCTGCGTTCAAACACGCCAATGACCGCCCGGTCGAAGACCTTGAGCGTGAGAAAGTCGTAATTGACAAAACCTTGGAACAAGCAGCGCTTGCGGGCGTTGACCCGGACAGCGCGCAGCATTTTTTCGAAGTGCAGATCGAAGCCGCGAAAGAGATTCAATCCTGTTGGATTGAACGGTGGACCGAAGACCATACCTCTGTTCCCGAAAACTATGCGGACCTGACAACCGAGGTACGCCCTGCACTGTTGGATCTGGGCGGGAAGATCCTTGAGACATTGTCCGATCAACCACCGGTCTCACCCTCGTCGCAGGCCGATTTTCTGGACACCGTGAGTGTCGAATGCCTTTCAGATGACAGCAGCGCGGAATTGTTCGATAGTCTGACCAAAGTGAGACTTGCGCAATGACGGAACCGGTCAATCTGAACAAATATCGAAAAGAAAAAGCGCGGACCGAAAACAAGGCCCGCGCTGATCAAAACGCCATTACTTTTGGGCGCAACAAGGCCGAAAAGGATCTGGCGAAAAAACAGCAGCACAAGCTGAACCAAGACCATGAAGGCCGTAAGTTGGACAAATGAGCGGACGCCCGGTCAAACGATCCCTGACGCTGAAAGGCCATCGGACATCCGTATCGCTGGAAGATGAATTCTGGCAGGCGTTCCGGACCATTGCCAAGGAAAAAAACCTACCGATCAACGCTCTGGCGGCCGAAATTGATATCGAGCGTGACCCGGACATCGGACTTGCATCGGCCATAAGGGTTTTCATTCTAAACTGGTATCAATCCAAGTAAATCAGTCTTGCTCTGACATCCTGAAACCGCTTACAGTAAGGGGGAACAAAAGGAGTACAGGCCGGTGGTTGATACAGTTCTAGGGCCAGACGGAAAACCACGCTGCGCGTGGTGTCAGGCCGCGCCCGAGTTCTTTTACTATCACGATCAGGAATGGGGGTATCCGGTTGGTGACGACCAACGCCTGTTCGAAAAGCTATGCCTCGAAAGCTTTCAGTCCGGTCTAAGCTGGCGCACCATCCTGTCTAAGCGCGAGAATTTTAGGAAAGCCTTCAAATCTTTTGATATCAACGCAGTAGCCGCGTTTGATGATGCAGATACACAGCGTTTGTTACAAGATGCAGGAATTGTGCGACATCGCGGAAAGATCGAGGCCGTGATTAACAACGCACGCCGTGCGCAAGAGTTAATCGCTGCCGAAGGGTCTCTGGCCGCATATGTGTGGCGATACGAGGCGGATACACCGCCTGCCCCGCAAACAGCTTCAACGTCGCCGGAATCTGTGGCGATGTCGAAAGACCTGAAAAAACGGGGCTGGAAGTTTGTCGGGCCGACGACAGTGTTTGCCTTCATGCAGGCAATGGGGCTGGTGAATGATCACGCCGAAGCCTGCGTCATGCGTGAAAAAGCGGCGCAGTTGCGCCGCGAATTCACCAAACCCCAATAGTGTTTAGATTGACGCGCGGAAAATCTTGTCGATGTTTCCGCCCAAGGCCGCGTTGAACTCGGCATCCGATTGCTTTTTTGACAATCCTTCGGTCAACGCGCGCGAGAAGGACGCGATCATCTTACCGTTCTGGCCCAGCAGATCGCAGGCCTGTTCCGTCGAATAACCACCCGACAGCGCAACCACGCGCAGAACACGCGGATGATCGGCCAATTCATCATAGAGGTTAGCTTGGTTAGGGATCGTCAGCTTGAGCATGATGTCCTGTCCGTCAGCCAACTGATCAAGGTTTTTCAGGATTTCAGCCTTCAGGATGTCTTCGGCTTCGGCTTTGGTGGCGGAGTTGATGTTCACCTCAGGCTCAACAATCGGAACCATTCCGGAAGCCACGACTTTACGCGCAACGTCGAACTGCTGTGCAACAACCGCCGCGATGCCTTCGGCGTTTGCCTCATGAATGACCGAGCGCTCCTTGGTCCCGAAAACACCATCGGCTTTGGCCAATGTTGCGGCCAGACCCGGGATGGGTTTCATCATCTGAACGCCATTCGCTTCGTCTTCCAAGCCTTTGTCAATCTTGAGGAAAGGTACAATGCCTTTCACTGACCACAAATAGTCGGCGACCTTCTGACCATCAATTTGCTCGCCCAGAGTGCGTTCGAACAGGATCGCGCCGATCACTTTGTCCTTGGTGAAATCATCCGCCAGAATAATCCGCGCACGCATTTTCTGGATTTCACCGAACATCTCTTCGTCCGAGCTGTATTCAGATGCGTCCACGCCATAAAGCGCCAGCGCCTTGGGGGTCGAGCCACCGCTTTGATCCAATGCTGCGATGAATCCTGCGCCGTCGGACATTTGTGTGCGCTGTTCTGCTGATGACATAAGACTTTCCCGTTCAATATGATTCCGCGATTTAAAACCGCATACAGCAAGGCGTGAAAGGATGGTAGTTTGTTAGCGCTCAACCAACCGCAACCAAATTCCGTCTTTCGATCGGACAGTCAAATGCGCGACAGGAACCGGCGTTTGTCCCGCGACCAACTCGAACCGGTAGTGTCGCAACAGCATGGATAACAGAAGCGGCCCCTCGATCATGGCGAACCCGGCACCGGGACATACACGGGACCCTGTCGAGAATGGAATGTACGCCTTGCGCTGACAGGTCTTTCCACTCTCAGTTCCCCACCGGGTCGGATCAAACTCGTCGGGACGTTTCCAGAGCCTTTCCTGCCGATGTAGATGCCACGGGCTGATCACGATTTGCGATCCTTCGGCGACAGCCCTGTTGCGGAAACGTTCGGGGCATTTCGCTTCACGAACCATCATCGGCACGGGCGGATAAAGCCGCAGCGCTTCGCGGAACACATCCCGGCTAAGCTTTAGCCGCGACATTACAGAAAAATCGGGCGTGTCGAGCGCCGCAGCTTCCTCGGCCAGACTGTCCTGCCATTCGGGATACATGGCCATCAGGTACAGCGTCCAGGCCAGAGCGGATGCGCTGGTTTCGTGCCCGGCAAGAAAAAAGATCGCCACCTGATCGACCATTTCCTGCGTGTCAAACCCACGCCCGGTTTCGGGATCACGCGTGGTCATGATCTTGGTTGCTAGATCATCCGGCGCGCCACCACGAGCGATCAGTTCAGCCCGATCCGCCGTAAGTCGCTGGATTAGCGCCCTGATATCCTTTGCATTCTTCTTGGTGCGTCTTGAATGCAGCCGCGGCAACCACTTTGGCAGAGGGACAAAGGCCGCAATGTTCAGAATGGGTTGTTCACGCTGATAGCTGCGAAACTTGTCAAAAACCTGAGCGGCAATTTCGTGTTCGATGGGCACCGAAAACAAGGTGCGAAAGATGACATCCGCCGCGATATGGCTGGTGACCTCTTCAAACTCAACGACACCGCCTGACTGCGGACGCAACCGGTCTACCGCTGCTTGACCAGCCGCATGCATCGCCGGAAAGGTATCTTTCAAACGACCGCCCTCGAACGCGGGATCAATGATCCTGCGCTGCCTCTTCCAGGTGTCCCCATTGGTCAGGAAGACAGAGTCCCCCAGCAACGGACGCAGCCCTTCACTTATGCGGTTTGATTTGGGAAAATCATCAGGGCGTTTTTTCAGAACTGTGTCGATCAATTCTGGCTGATTTACCAAATATGATCGAAAGAACGGCGTGCGAAATTCGGCCATCCAGGCGCGGTACAGCTTATGGGGTTGGGCTGACAGAATATCCTTGCGAAACAACCTCAGATACCGCCAAAGCGATACTTTATCGGGGCGCGAAGTTGGCTTGGGCGGCGTCATACCTTCACCGAGATGTATTTTGAGACCGGCTTATCCATCCGTGATTTCGACGGTGCCCGTCCCTCAAACCTCTGACCTAAGGTTTGAGGCCCGGCAGTGATGCGAAAATAGTCATACCGATCGGGCTTGTCGAAGGCGCAGAGATACTGGAAATGCAGGCGGAAGAATTTCCATCGCAAGTTCTTCCAGCGTTCGGGGGACAGGGTCTGTGTGAAGGCCGCAGACAGAACCAGCGGCCATTTCTTTTCGGCGGTTGCGACACCGCTGACGGAAACCGGATCGCACAGCGCAAAAGAACAGCCATCACCGGGGGCCGAGACGTCGACCCAGGTCAGGCCTTCCTGCGTGGACAAGAATTGCAAGTCCGCCCTCAAACCCTGCGCCTCGGGTAGAAATGATACCATGGGCACGACCTGCCCCAATGTCAGGAACGAAAACGCGGGGCTGTCGTCGCGCTGCCTGCTGTCTCGGATAACATCGGCCAGAACACTGACACCCAGATGGGCCCCTGAGCTATGCCCGACGACCAGCACCTCGTCTGCGTCTGAATTCAGCGCCTCTTGGATCAAAGCACCGAATGCACGCAGGCGATTGCGTAATTCAACTGGCGTCGCCCCTTTGAGTTTTGCGGAATAGGCATAATCATGCATCAGGTAATAAGCAAAAAGCTGGCCGTCTTGCTGGCGAAACCAGCGCATCAAACCGTAGGCGGCACCAACTGCAAGGATTACGCCCATCCAGCCGATAAACGGCGTCAAAACCCATGTCATGGCCCCGGCTAGCAAGATCGCCAACAGCAGTTGAGCCAGCAACATTCCTACCGGGTACAGTGCGGCAATCACCGGTCCTTTACGCAGCTGCATCAGGCGCCACAGCGTTCCGGAGGACATATAGATCCATGCGGTCTGCACCAATTGCAGATAGGTCGCCGGGATCGAATTGGACATGCTGTCACGCACCAGATCCGACCAGACCAAAACACTCACATCGGCCTGAACTTCATCATCATCCTGCCGGGAAGTAACGTGCCATCCATATGGTCCATCGTCTGACTTGGCGGACACCGAAATCTCATAACCGGATATCTCCGCCTGCAGCGAGCCTTCGGTACGATAAAGCTCACGATACCGCCGCGGCGGTATCGGGTCATAGCCGGGAATATAGAATACCCGGCGTTTACACACCCGAGGTTGATTATTCTGACTGCTCATGGCCTTACCTTCTGCAGCGCAGGTTAACGCAGGCTAAGCGTCAAGGTAAGTCAGATCAGCAGATCATCCGAAATTCGCCAGCGCCGGGAATGTCTCTAACAGCCACCAGCTGAATTCAGTGAACAGGCCAGTGATCAGCATGATGCCCACGAATAGCAACAAGCCCCCCATCACCTTTTCGATCGTACCCATGTAAGGCTTGATCCGATTCATCACCGACATCGACCGGTTCAGGAACATCGCAGCCAGCAGGAACGGAATACCCAGGCCCGCCGCATAGACGCCCAACAACAGGGTTCCCCGTGCGACCGAGGCCTCGGACGCGGCCAGCGACAAGATCGCGCCCAGCTGCGGCCCAATGCACGGTGTCCAGCCAAACGCAAAGGCCAGACCAAGGATATAAGCCCCAAACACTGATCCACCGGAATCACCAGTCTCAATCCGCGCTTCGCGGTCCAGAAACGGGATACGGAAGACGTTCAGAAAATGCAGGCCAAAGACGATGACCACTGCGCCAGAGATCTTTGCGAACAACACCTGGTTCTGCAGGACAAACACCCCGAAGGCAGAAGCGGTGAAACCCAGCAACAAAAACACCGTAGACAGACCCAGAACAAAGAACAGAGCGGCCAAGGTTGCCTTGCGGCGTGCTTTCGCCTCATCCTGCATTTCGTTGATCGTCACACCGCTCATATAAGCCAGGTACGGCGGAACGATGGGCAGAACGCAGGGCGACAGAAAGCTGATCAGCCCGCCCAGCATCGCGATGAACATGGCAGGCAGCAGGCCCGCGTCTATGATATCTATTCCGAACATGTCCAAGCACATATGGTATGAGGCGGCTAACGTCACGGGGCCAATCGGTCACATCCTCGTGGTTGCACGCTGGACACCCCGCCAAAGTGGAAATATCTGAACCTTATGTCAAATCCGTCAGAAACACTCGATGCGCTGGGTCTGTTGTGCCCTCTGCCCGTCCTGAAAGCGCGCAAGCGTTTAAAATCCATGCCTGCCGGGGCCGTTTTGCGCGTGCTGGCAGATGATCCTGCCGCCATAATTGATGTCCCGCATTTCTGCGTCGAGAGCGGGCACCAATTGCTGTCGCAGGAAGACGCGGACGGCCATCAGATCTATTTGATCCAGAAATCTCACTAAGATCGGCCAAAAAGAAAAAGGCGGGCACCTGGCCCGCCTTTCCTTGTTACTGACCTAGTGACCACCAGCCACGCCGTTTGGGTTTGGCGGGCTGCTCCGGCTCTTCGGCCACGACCTCCAGAACCGGCTCAGGGGCTTCTTCAACCATGATTTCTGCGGGCTCCTGCGGGTCTTCTGCGATCACCTCAGCCACAGGTTCGGGTTGTTCAGCCTCTGCAGGTTCAACCTGTTTTTCAACGGCGCTTTCCGCTTCGGGCGTGGGCAGTTCTGCCACCGCTTCGGCCTGTTCAACCTTTTCGGCGGTTTCGACAGGAGCTTCAACAGGTGCTTCTGTCACACCAGTTTCCTCGGCCGGCGCTTCAGGGCTTGCGGCCTGGGCATCCTTGCTCACAACAGCTTCAGCGGCGACTTCTTCCGTAGCTTCAACAGGTTCCGCGTCCTTCTTCTTGCGGCGCGGTGCACGGCGACGTTTGGGCTTGGCCGCTTTTTCTTCTTCGGCAGGCTCAGAGGCTTCACCCTCAGGTTTTGCGTCATCCGCCGCTTCGGTTTTGGTTTCATCCGATTCCTCGGACGCCGCTGCGTCACCCTCTTCCGCGTTCACCTCAGGAGTTTCGTCAGAACCATTGCTCTTTTTCCGACGGCGACGACGACGCTTGCGCTTGGGCTTGGCATCCTCTTCGGCCTGAACGGTGGCTTCCTCTTCGACCGGCTCTTCCTCGCTGGCGTCGACAAGATCCATCAGGGACGCATCCACGGAAACAACGGGCGCGCTGGCTTCGGGAACGATCCGGCTTGCCGTCTTGAATTTCTCCATCGAGAAATCCGGGCTGACCAGATGTACGTCGCCTTCAACACGTACAGACAGGCCATAACGGGCCTCAATCTGAGCGATATGCTCGCGCTTCTGGTTCATCAGGAAGTTGGCGATACTGACAGGGCAACGAACAAGCACCTCGCCTGAGCGGCGGCGTGTACCCTCTTCCTCGATCTGCCGCAGGATCGACAGCGCCATATTGTCGTCCGACCGGATCAGACCGGTTCCGTGGCAAGCCGGGCATGGCTGGGTGGTCGCCTCCAACATACCGGGACGCAGACGCTGGCGGCTCATCTCCATAAGGCCAAAGCCCGAGATACGGCCAACCTGAATACGCGCACGGTCGGTTTTCAGCCGCTCCTTCATACGCTTTTCGACGGCGAGGTTGTTCTTGCGCTCGTCCATGTCGATAAAGTCGATGACGATCAGACCGGCCAGGTCGCGCAGACGCAGCTGACGAGCCACCTCTTCTGCGGCCTCAAGGTTGGTCTTAAGCGCGGTTTCCTCGATCGAGCCCTCTTTGGTCGCCCGACCCGAGTTCACATCAATCGCGACCAGCGCTTCGGTCACGCCGATCACGATATACCCACCCGATTTCAGCTGAACAGTCGGGTTGAACATCCCCGCCAGATAGCTTTCGACCTGATAGCGTGCAAACAGCGGCAGCGCATCCTCGTACCGTTTCACGTTCTTCGCGTGCGACGGCATGATCATCTTCATGAAGTCCTTGGCGATGCGATAGCCGCCTTCACCCTCGACCAGAACCTCATCAATTTCGCGATTATAGAGATCGCGTATCGACCGTTTGATCAGATCGCCTTCTTCATAGATTTTCGCGGGCGCAATCGATTTCAGCGTCAGCTCGCGGATCTGCTCCCACATGCGTTGCAGGTATTCATAATCGCGCTTGATCTCAGATTTCGTCCGCTTAGCACCGGCTGTCCGGATAATCAGACCCGCACCGGTTGGAACGTCAATTTCCGCAGCAATTTCCTTGAGCTTTTTACGGTCCGGCGCATTGGTGATCTTGCGGCTGATCCCGCCACCACGAGCCGTGTTCGGCATCAGAACGCAATACCGACCTGCCAGTGACAAGTAGGTGGTCAGGGCAGCGCCCTTGTTGCCACGTTCTTCCTTGACGACCTGCACCAGCAAGACCTGACGGACCTTGATAACTTCTTGAATCTTATAGCGACGTGGCCGCGGCTTGCGAACGGGGCGAATGTCTTCGCTGTCATCCTCGTCGGCGACGGATTCAATCGAATCGTCCTTCGCGGTGGCATCGGCTCGCGCTTCTTCTTCAGATTTGCCCTCGTTTTCTTCGGTCGTGTCCTCCGAAGGTTCGGGTGCATCTTGTGCTTCTGCTTCGCTAACCGCGTCATCGGACTTGTCAGCGGCTTCCTCATCTTTGGCTTCCGTCGCCTCGATTGCAGGCGCATCAGAGCTATTCGCTGCCTCGCTACTGTCTTCCGACGACGCACCTTCTGCTGCACCATCAGCGTCGGTTTCAGACGCCGCCACATCATCACCAGGCTCTTCTACCGGTGTTTCAGCAACGCGATCTGCCGGGGATGTGCCCTCAAGGTCCGGGCCATCAGCGCCGTCTTCGCTTTCGTCCAGATCAATGGTTTCCATGCCGGTGGGTTCGTTCGATACTTCAATCGACTCAACCGCATCGTCAGACTTAACGTCCGCAGCCTTCGACCGCGACCGTGACCGGCGTTTCTTCGGCTTGGCCTCTTCGGCTTCGTCACGCGCTTTCATTGCCTCAGCATAGGCGCGTTCTTCTTCCATCAGCGCTTCGCGATCGGCCACGGGGATCTGATAGTAATCCGGATGGATTTCCGAAAACGCCAGGAACCCATGCCGGTTCCCGCCATAATCCACAAAGGCCGCCTGAAGTGACGGTTCGACCCGGGTTACTTTTGCAAGATAGATGTTGCCAGCAAGCTGGCGTTTGTTTTCGGATTCAAAATCGAATTCCTCGACCTTGTTTCCGTCAACCACCACGACGCGGGTTTCCTCCGCGTGGGTGGCATCGATAAGCATTTTCTTAGCCATGTGTCCTTGGTGCACCGCGCCAAACGCGTTGTCCTTACCCGTCCGGGGGGACAGGCGCTTTTGGGGTGGTGTCTTGTCAGGGCGATTTCGGACGGCGCGCGGCAGGGTCTGGCGCTGTGGCCCCCTGCCCGTATACTCAATCGTTGCGCGCGCGTCATCGCGGTTCTTCTCCGACAGGCGCAGATCTAACCGCCGCCTGCCCATTTATTCCTTTCGCCCGCTGATGCGGGCTCAGGCGTTCATCTGCCCCTATGGGGCATAATCGGTCTGCTTTGCCTTGCGGGATTGATCACCATCAACGGCAGAGCAGCGAAACTCAAAGATTCGGGACTTTTGGGCGCAAATTAGCCCTGCCCGTCCAGATACAATAAAAGCAGTCCTGTGGAAAACACAATGGGCAAACTGCGAGAAGAACAATACAAAGCCCCGGGATCACTTCATCTGGCCAGAAATATTCCGGGGGTAATTTGAGCCGCAGGCTCAAGAGGGGGCTGCCCCCCTCTCTTTCTCACAAATAGTCCGAGCGCTGCAGCCCGTATTTCGCCATTTTCTCGTTCAAGGTCCGGCGTGGCAGGCAAAGTTCGTCCATCACAGACGCAATCGATCCCTTGTGCCGCCGCATTGTATTGTCGATCAACATCCGTTCGAACGCCTCAACATACTCCTTAAGCGGTTTGCCTTCGGTCGTCATGACCGGCTGCATTTCTTCGTGATCGGACATCAACAGCGACGCAATCGTCCCCGATCCACGTCGCGATTGTAGAACAGCCCGTTCCGCGATGTTGATCAACTGCCGCACATTTCCCGGCCATGGCGCCTGTAACAGCTGCGCCGCTTCTTGGGCACTCACCTGCGGCGCTTCGCAGCCGTACTCTTCAGAAAACTGCTCGCTCAGACGGGTGAACAGCGTCAGGATGTCCTCGCCACGCTGACGCAATGGCGGCATCGTGATCCGCAGCGCCGCAAGGCGATAGAACAGGTCCGGGCGCAGAACGTCTTCGCTGGTTTTTCCTGCTTCCTGAAGGTTGGAAATCGCAATGATCCGCGTTTCAGCCGGGGTGCCCTGATCATTCATCACGCTCAACAGGCGGGCCTGCAGCGTATCGCTCAGTGCTTCCACGTCTTCCAGCACAAGTGTGCCGCCCCGCGCCTCTTCGATCGCAGGCAACTGCGCATCTTCCGGCATCATTGGGCCAAACAGGCGTTTCGACAGCGCCTCTTCCTCAAGCGCGGCACAGGACACCAGTACAAACTTCTTACCAGCACGGCTGCCGACCGCGTGCAGCGCATGGGCCACAAGTGTCTTGCCAGTGCCGGTCTCACCATCGATCAGTACATGGCCATCGGCCTGCCCCAGATCGAGGATATCTTCACGCAGGCGTTCCATGACCGGGCTGGCCCCGATCAGTTTGTTCATGATCTGGGTTCCGCCCGACAGCTCACGCCGCAGGGCACGGTTGTCCAAGGTCAGGCGACGCGCGTTGCTGGCGCGTTTGGCCAGTTCCGACATGCGATCAGGGTTGAAAGGCTTTTCAAGGAAATCAAACGCCCCGACGCGCATCGCTTCAACTGCCATTGGCACATCGCCATGACCAGTAATCATGATGACCGGCAACGTGCTGTCAGCCCCCATCAGCTTTTTTAGAAGCTGGATGCCGTCCATGCCGGGCATTTTGATATCCGAGATCACGATACCCGGATATTCCGGTCCCAACACTTTCAGCGCGTCCTCTGCGCTGGCAAAGGTTTCCGTGTCATATCCCGACAGTGCCAGCCATTGGCTGATCGACTGGCGCATGTCCTGTTCGTCATCCACAATGGCGATCTTCATGGCCTGTGCCATAGTCATTCCTCGTTATTCCGCGGCCTCTAGGCCGTCGCTTCCCAGTATCGGCAACTGCATCTCGAACACGGCCCCGCCTTGCGGGCTGTTTCGTGCTGTCAGCCGTCCACCATGGTCGTTCACGATCCCGGATGAGATGGCAAGCCCCAGACCGACCCCGTCGCCGGGCTGTTTCGTAGTATAGAACGGTTCGAACAGGTTTTCGATGTTCTCGATTCCATAGCCGTTATCGCGCACTGTGAGCACCGCCGTATCGCCCGCTGCCAGTATGATTTCGACATCCGGTTCGGATACTGATTTGGTGGCGTCCAGCGCATTGCGCAAGAGGTTCACCATCACCTGCTCGATCCGCATCCGGTCGCCCATGACCGACACCGGTTCGTCGGGCAGTATCTGGGTGATCTTGACGTGACGCTGGCGCAGTTGCGGCTCCATCATGGACAGGGACGATGCCAGTGCTTCACTAAGGTTTACTGGGGAAAACGTATCCGCACCCTTCCGCGCATAGGATTTGAGCTGACGGGTAATCGCCCCCATCCTTTCGATCAGACCATCGATCCGACCAAAGCTTGCCAGCGCCTCTTCCGGCCTATTCCGACGCAGCAAAAGACGCGCGCCAGCCAGGTAGGTCTTCATTGCAGCCAGAGGTTGATTTAGCTCGTGACTCACGGCCGCCGACATCTCGCCCAAAGCGGCCAGTTTTGAGCTTTGCGCCAACGTCTGCTCGGCAACTTCCAGTGTTTTTTCAACCCGTTCCCGCTCAGCAATTTCCCGCTTTAGCCTTGAGTTCAATGCGCGAAGCTCTGCCGACTCGCGCTGGAACAACGCCATGCGGAACGTGGCTCGACGGCTAAGCGCGTAGAAGGCCAGTGCCAGAAGAATCGCAAAACCCATGATCTCAAGCGCGATAACACTGTTCACTTTTTCCCGAATCGACTCGTAGGTGGTGAACGAGGTCATTTTCCAACCTCGGAATGGAATGCGCGTCTCCATCCGCATCACTGCTTCGCCCTGCAGGTAGGCGTCTGGCGGCAACGCGGTCCAGTCTGTCGTGGCACGAATTGCACGCTGGATGGCACCTTGCGCAGGCTGGCGAAGCAATGCGGCGCTTTCTTCAAGCCCCCTCCATTGCGGTTCAGTCGATAGGATGATTGTTCCGGTGCTGTCCGTCACCATCACAGCGTCGGAAATACCGGCCCAAGCGCGTTCGAATTTCTGCAGGTCAACTTCGACCACGATAACGCCCAGAACCTCGGCATTGGCCTCCATTCGTCTTGAATAGACAAAGCTGTAGCCGCCCGATTCCTTTTCAATAACCGTGAAGATCGTCGAATTCGCCCGCACCGCATCAATGAAATACGGCGAACTCCGGTGTGGCTCGCCCAAGCGCGCGCGATCAGTGGCCGCAACAGTACGTCCATCACCGTCCAGCAACATCAGCGAGGCCGCGCCGATCTCTTCGACAAACGAAATCAGGCGCTGTGTGGACAGCGAATAGTCACTGGATCGCAGCGCGGAAATCAACGTGGGGTCACGCGCTAAAAGCTGCGGAACAATTGCGTTTCGGCGCAGTTCGCTCAGCAAGTTGCCCGAGTACAGTGCCAGCCGCACTTCGGCCCGGTTTCGCGTGGATTCGGTAAACCGGTCCGTCAGAAGACGGTTGGTTACATAAACCGTGGTAACCGTTGCGATTAAAAGAAAGATAACCGCCAAGCGCAGCCGCCAACCCAATGGCGCACCACGAAACGGTTTTGTCAGAAAGGACCAGCCAGAGCGAACTTCGGAACTCATCCCGGAAAGTTACGCGGGCTGGATCGTAAGCTCAAGTCACGCCGGGGCAAGAACGCCGGATAATGCGCGGAACAATGCCGTTCCGTCCGTTCCGCCATGGCCGTCATCCGCCGCACGTTCAGGGTGTGGCATCATTCCCAGCACCCGGCGGTTTTCAGACAGGATACCGGCAATATCCCCGACCGAGCCGTTCGGATTCTCGGTATAGGTGAACGCGACCTGATCCTGATCCTGCAGTTTGGACAATGTGGCGTCATCCGCAAAATAGTTACCATCATGGTGCGCGATCGGAATACCGATCACATCGCCCGCATTGTACCCTTCGGTGAACGCGCTGTCGCTGGTTTCCACCTTCAGGCCAACCGTGCGGCAGATATATTTCAGACCGGCATTGCGCAGCAAAGCGCCTGGCAGGACGCCGGTTTCTGTCAGGATCTGGAACCCGTTGCAGACACCAACGGCATAACCGCCACGTTTGGTATGATCGACCACGGCCTTGCAGATCGGTGACTGCGCCGCGATAGCGCCACAGCGCAGGTAGTCGCCGTAGGAAAAGCCGCCCGGAACACCGACGATATCCACGCCTTCGGGCAGCGCGGCATCCTTGTGCCAGACCATATCGACCTGAAAACCCGCCTGTTCAAAAGCGACGGCAAGATCCCGGTCACAGTTGGACCCTGGGAATACGATGACAGCTGCGCGCATGGCGGGGCCTCCGGTGATAAGGTTCAGACCAGTTCGACTTCGTAGCGTTCGATGACCGTGTTGGCCAACAGCTTTTCGCACATCTCGGTGATGTCCGCCTCGGTCGCGCCTTCAGCCAGCTCAAGGTCGATCACCTTGCCCTGCCGTACGCCTTCGACCTGATCAAAGCCCATGGCACCCAATGCGTGACGCACCGCCTCACCCTGCGGGTCGAGGACCCCGTTCTTGAGCATCACATGCACACGTGCTTTCATTCTCGCAACTCCAGCTAAGGGCCGATGTTGTCGGCCCGTTCCGTTGCGCGGGGGATAACGTGCTGAAAGGCGTTCGACAACCCTTGTCAGCACGCAGTTTGACGCAGTTGGTTTTCTTCAGCTGCCGCCCGATAGCCCAGGGTAATGTTTGTCGATTGCGTCGAACGTACCGGTCAGAACCATCTCAACGGCGACAGCCACCAGAATGATTGCCATCACCCGCGTTATTACATTGATCATCGTGGGTCCAAAAAACCGCGAGATCGGATCGGCAAACAAAAGCCCCAGCCCAACGATGGCACAAGCGATCAGGACGGCTGACCCAAGCGTCACAATCTCGGCCCCGTCGGAAAGCGTATGGGCAAAGACAATCGTGGTTGCAATCGTACCCGGACCAATTGTTAACGGAATGGCCAGGGGCACCACGGCGATGTTGCTTTTCTTCTTGGCCCCTTCTTCCATCGCCTGCTGATCCCCTTGCGAGCGGTCGGACGCATTCAGCATCGACATGCCGACGCCCAGAATGATCAGGCCACCGGCGATCCGGAAGGACGCAATATCGATCCCAAAAACAGCCAGGATTTCTTCGCCGATCACGACGGAAATCAGGGCAACCACCACAACGGTGCCTGTCACCACTAAGGCCACGCGTTTACGCTCGGCCGGGGAATACCCTTCGGTCATGCTCAGAAAGATCGGTATGCCGTATAGCGGATTAAATATCGCCAGCAGGGCCGCGAGGAATTTAAAAAATACTGCCTGATCAAAAAGTTCGGCCATTGCTTGAGACACCGTTAAGTTATTTAGCTCGACAATGTGAGAAAATTGATCTGTCTGTCAATTTAACCGCACAAAGAAAAAGCGCTGCGGATGTCCCGGCAGCGCTTTTGCTATACTACTGACCCACAGGATGATCAGTTGATCAGCGTAGGCTTAGCGACGTTACTTTTGGGTAAAACGCCCAGCCGGCGTGCGACTTCGGAATAGGCGTCCGTCAGACTGCCCAGATCGCGGCGGAATACGTCTTTGTCCAGTTTTTGACCGGTTTCGATATCCCACAGACGGCAACTGTCGGGGCTGATTTCATCGGCCACGATCAAACGCTGGAAATCCCCGTCATAAACACGGCCAATCTCGATCTTGAAATCGACCAGACGAATGCCGACAGCCAGCATCATGCCGCTCATAAAGTCATTGACGCGCAGCGCGAGGCTCAGGATATCGTCCATGTCCTGTTGGCTGGCCCAGCCAAAGGCAGCGATGTGTTCCTCAGTAACCAGCGGATCACCCAACGCGTCGTCTTTATAGCAATATTCGACAATCGGGCGCGGCAGTTGCGTCCCTTCGGCAATGCCCAAACGTTTTGACATTGTTCCCGCGGCATAGTTGCGAACGATGATTTCAAGCGGAACAATCTCGCAATTGCGCACCAATTGCTCGCGCATGTTCAAGCGACGGATGAAATGGGTCGGAACGCCAATCTGGTTGAGGCCGGTCATGAAGAACTCGCTCAGGCGGTTGTTCAGCACGCCCTTACCGTCAATGACATCTTTCTTCTCCGCATTGAACGCGGTGGCATCATCCTTGAAATACTGCACAATGGTGCCGGGTTCCGGGCCTTCATACAGAATTTTGGCCTTACCTTCGTAAATCTTTTTGCGACGCGCCATGAGCGACCTTTCCAGTCCGGGGCGAGGGAATGAGTCCCTTCGCGTTGGCGCCCTCATAGTCCAAGCCCCCCTTTCCCGCAAGTTCAGCAGACCGAGAGGCTTTGACGCAGCGCAATTCCCTTGCACAGGCGCTCAGCTATAGTCATATCATCAATTAAGAAGATGTAAGCTATGAGGTCCGCAAACAATGACCACTTTTGACGAACGCGAAAACGCTTTTGAAGCAAAATTCGCTCATGACGAAGAAATGCAGTTCAAAGCACAGGCGCGCTGCAACAGATTGCTGGGCCTCTGGGCCGCTGAAAAGATGGGCAAGTCCGGCGAGGACGCCGAAGCCTATGCCAAAACCGTAGTAATCGCCGATTTCGAAGAGGCCGGGCACGAAGATGTCGTGCGCAAGGTCGCCGGTGATTTGGGCTCGCTGTCGTCCGATGAGGAAATCCGCGCAAAAATGGCCGAGCTTTTGCCCCAAGCCAAAGCGCAGGTCCTGAGCGAAACCGAATAAAAAAACACTCGGCTCATGATCTTCATGAGTTTTATGAATTTGATTTGATGCCCCGGTCATGAGACACGGGGCGTCTCTATTTTTAACGGCCCCATTCGGCCATTTGGGAATACCCCCATGACAAATGCGCTCAATAAACTTCTGGAAACAAAAGATGCTTTGCTGGCCGACGGTGCCACGGGCACGAACTTGTTCAATATGGGCCTGCAATCAGGTGACGCGCCCGAGCTGTGGAATGTCGAAGCACCAGACAAAATCCGCGCTTTGTACCAAGGCTCAGTTGACGCAGGCAGCGACCTGTTTCTGACCAACACCTTTGGCGGCACATCCGCGCGCCTGAAACTGCACGACGCCCAGAACCGGGTTGGTGAGTTGAACCGGATCGGTGCCGAACTGGGCCGTGAAGTGGCAGACAAGTCCGGACGCACCGTTGTTGTCGCTGGCTCGGTTGGTCCGACCGGTGAGATCATGGAGCCGATTGGCAGCCTGTCACATGCCGGCGCAGTCGAGATGTTTCACGAACAAGCCGAAGCGCTGAAAGAAGGTGGCGCGGACGTTCTATGGGTCGAAACCATCAGCGCACCCGAAGAATTCAGAGCGGCAGCAGAAGCTTTTGCGCTGGCCGACATGCCCTGGTGTGGCACCATGAGCTTTGACACTGCCGGACGTACCATGATGGGTGTGACCTCTGCTGATCTGGCCCAACTGGTCGAGACCCTGCCCAATCCGCCGATCGCATTTGGGGCCAACTGCGGCACCGGTGCCTCAGACATCCTGCGTACGGTGCTTGGATTTGCGGCGCAGGGAACAGAACGTCCGGTGATTTCCAAAGGCAACGCTGGCATTCCAAAATATGTCGATGGCCACATCCACTATGACGGCACACCTGAATTGATGGGGCAGTACGCTGCGATGGCACGGGATGCGGGTGCCACGATCATCGGCGGGTGCTGTGGCACCATGCCAGATCACCTGCGCAAAATGCGCGAGGCACTGGATACAACCAGCCGCGGTACGCGCCCGACGCTGGATCAGATCACGGATGCTTTAGGCCCGTTCTCATCAGCTTCGGACGGTACCGGAGACGATGCGGCAGTGCCTGAACGGCGCAATCGCCGCCGCCGCCGCGCTTAAATCTTTCAGCGCCCCTCGAATTTCGGGGGGCGTTTTTCCATGAAGGCCACTACCCCTTCGGCAAAGTCGCGCGACCGGCCGCAATCACCCTGCAAATGCGCCTCCATCTCCAGTTGCTGCGGCAGAGTGTTGTCGTAAGTTCCGCGGATTGCCTGTTTGATCGCGCCAAACGCGGTAGTCGGTCCGTTGGCCAGATAGGCAGCCCGCTTGCGCCAATGCGCGTCGAAATCGTCGTCAGCGACCGCTTCCCAGATCATGCCCCATTCGTCTGCCTGTTTAGCGCTGATCTTGTCTGCAAACAGCGCCGCGCCCATGGCCTTGGCGAACCCCATCTGGCGTGGCAGGAACCATGTGCCGCCCGCATCCGGCATCAAGCCGATACGGGAAAACGCCTGCAGGAAATACGCGCTTTCAGTCGCAATCACCACATCGGCGCTGAGCGCAATGTTCGCCCCGGCCCCGGCTGCTGGTCCATTGACGGCTGCGATAGTTGGGACCGGACAGTTGTAGATGGATTCCAGCATGGGATCATATTCGTCGCGCAGTGTGCGTTCCAGATCAATCCGGCCAGTGCTGGAAGAATCGCCCAGATCCTGACCTGAGCAGAAGGCGCCCCCAGCCCCTGTCAGCACGATTGCCCGCGCATGCCGGGCCGCATGTGTCATCGCATGGGTGACCTCGGCCCGCATCTGTGCGGTCAGCGCGTTCATCTTGTCGGGCCGGTTCAGGGTTACCACTGCCAGATTGTCAGTGATTTCCAGCAGTATAGCCTCATAGTCCATGTAGTCCTCTCCCCATGCTCACGGCATTGGGGAACCCTGACTCAATTCAAGACGAAGGGAAAGAAATACGGTGGGTCAGTCGTCAAGAATCTGGCGCAGGCGTTCTTTCTCAGCTTCGCTGAGGCTGTCCTTGACTTCCGTGCCCACCGCCTGCGATCGGTTGCGTAAAAAACTCCAGCCTATCACGGCGGCGATCAACAGCATGATCGGACCGGCCAGCCAAAGCACCAGGTTCGCCCCCGTAACCGTCGGCTTCAACAGAACGTATTCACCGTAACGATCCACGATAAAATCGACGGCTTCTTCATCCGTATCGCCCGCGACCAGCCGTTCGCGCAGCAACAAACGTAGGTCGCGGGCAAGTTCGGCATTGCTTTCGTCGATGCTTTCGTTGCGGCAGACAAGGCAGCGCAGGCCGGTGCTCAGGTCACGCGCGCGTTGCTCCAGGACCGGGTCCTCCAATACCTCGTCTGGCTGCACCGCAAACAAGGGCGATGCGATCAGGGCGAAAATCAGGATCAGACGCTTCATTCCGCCGGTACTCCACCCGAGGGTGCTTTGCGCGCACCCGCTGCCACCCGGAACCTGCGGTCAGTCAAGCTCAGAAGCCCGCCCAATGCCATCAGGATACATCCGCCCCAGATCCAGTTGGCCAGAGGTTTGATGTAAGTCCGCATGACCCAGCCACCATCGGCTTGCTGGTCCCCTATCACGACATAGAGGTCACCCCAAAAGCGATAGTCGATTGCCGCCTCGGTAGTAGGCATCCGGGCAACGGGGTAATTGCGTTTCTCGGGATGCAGCGTGCCCATAGACCGCCCGTTCTTTTCAACCTGAACATCCGCAGTGGTTGAGAAATAGTTCGGTCCCTTAACTTCGCGGACGTTTTCAAGTGTCAGTGTGAACTGCCCTACTTCAAACGGCTGACCGGGCTGCGCAACGCGGATATCTTCAACTTCCCACGCGGTCAGACCGGCAATGGCAAAGATAGTCACGCCAAGCCCGGTATGAGCCACCGCTTTACCCCAGTCCGCGCCCGGCAAGCGGACCAGACGTTGGATGCTGCCCTTGCGACCGGTGCGGCTCCACAAGTCAACGGCCGCACCTAAGGTGATCCAGGCCCCCAGAAACAGACCGATTGGCCCAAGGGCGCTGCGTCCGGTCTGCATAACCCAAACCAACAGGGCCAATGCGACCGACAAGATGAACACATAGCGCAGAGAATAGGCCGTCTTTCCCAATTTGCCCCGCTTCCATGGCAACATGGACCCTATTGGCAATGCGATACCCAAGGCGACCATAAAGGGAGTAAAGGCCGCATTGAAGAATGGCGCCCCGACCGAGAGCTTACGGTCAAACGCCATCTCAGCCACCATCGGCCACATCGTTCCGAAGAATACTACGAAACAGCTGACTGCCAGCAGGATGTTATTTAGAATCAACGCGCTTTCGCGGCTAACGACGCTGAACACACCCTTGGCCTCCATCGCTTGCGCACGGGCCGCGAACAGGGTCAGCGCGCCACCGATGAAGAGCACCAGAATGATCAGGATAAAGACGCCGCGTTCCGGGTCATTTGCAAAGGCATGCACAGAAGTCAGCAAGCCCGACCGCACGATAAATGTCCCGATCAGCGAAAAGCCAAACGCGATGATGGCCAACAGGATGGTCCAGCTTTTCAACGCTTCGCGTTTTTCCACGACGATGGCGGAATGCAACAGGGCAGCGGCCAAAAGCCATGGCATGAACGAGGCGTTTTCCACCGGGTCCCAGAACCAGAAACCACCCCAACCCAGCTCGTAATAGGCCCACCATGATCCCAGAGCGATGCCAATGGTCAGGAATATCCACGCAGCGAGTGTCCACGGACGCACCCAGCGGCCCCATGCGGCATCAACGCGCCCTTCGATAAGGGCCGCCACAGCAAAACTGAATGCCATGCTAAGCCCCACATAACCCAGATACAGGAACGGCGGATGGAAGGCCAAGCCGGGATCCTGCAACAACGGGTTCAGGTCTCGACCATCAAACGGGGCGACGATCAGCCGATCAAAAGGGTTCGAGGTGAACAGGATGAACGCAAAAAACGCCACCGCAATCATCGATTGAACCGACAGAACCCGCGCTTTCAATGTCGGTGGCAAGCCACCCCCAAAAAAAGCAGCCATTGCTCCGAACAATGACACGATAAGAACCCACAACAGCATCGAGCCCTCGTGGTTTCCCCATGTCCCGCTGATCTTGTACAGCATTGGCTTGGCCGAATGGCTGTTCTCGACGACCACACGCAGGGAAAAATCCGAAGTTACAAACGCCCAGACCAAGGCACCGAACGAGAAGGAAACCAGCAAGAATTGGACGATTGCGGCGGGTTCCGCGACCCCCATCCAGCCGACCCAGCGTTTGGCTGCGCCGATCAAGGGAACGATCGACTGCACGATTGCGACGAGGAAAGCGAGGATCAGGGCGAAATGGCCAAGTTCTGTAATCATGCCCCGGATATAATCCTGTTGCGTGACAAGCACCAATCACTTTCGCCCCCTTGCCGCGAACATAGTGTCGCGGGTCAGCCGGTCCTTTTACGCCGCCATGACTCTAACGCTGGGTTTTCGTCGGGTTCTATTATGTCTGCTGTCAGTGCCGCGTCTGGTCCGGGCTTGGCCACACCCACGCCGTCGCTACGCATCGCCGCCAGCGCCCTTAGGTTCTCAAGCACCTGCGGAGTGCGCATCATTGTGGCCGAAATTTCGCGTTGCAATTCTTGCACTTTTGCCTGATGGCGCGCGCCAAAATAGAAGGATACGATCACCCCCAGCAACCACCACAATGGCTCGGGTACCAAGGCGACCCCCTGCATACGCGCCGAAAACCAGATCGGATCGACCATGGCCGCCACGAAAAGACCAAGCGTTCCCAGCGCCATCGCGGGCCTCGGCAGGCGGTTAAGACCGTCGATAAACCGATCAAACGGAGCTTTTCCAGCGCTCTGAAATTCTGCCCCAAATTGACCGACGGCCTGCTGTCGGACTTGCAAACCCCTCTGGGCGCCGTTTTCTGCATTTTCCCGAAAGACCTCGGCGGTTTCGCGTATGATGTTGCGCTCGTTTCCAAACAGAAAACCCAAAATGCCCGAGATCAATCCCATCGTGAAACCCTCTTTTGAAACTCTGCATCCGTTAGGTGGTAGGGCGGCGAAACAAACTCTTCCGCCCGTCGGATCCAACCTCCTTTACCGCCCGCCCTGCTACGCGCGTATTTTCGGGACGCGGGCCTCCGATCCGCAAGACGGAAATAATAGTTGCGGCGCGCGACCCCATAGGCATCTGCGAACGTTACCGGGTCGGACTTGGCCGCGCTTTGGCATGCCCGAGCTGTCTGTGGACCGACAACACCGTCAACGGCTACGTCGAATCCCATTTCGCGCAACAATCGCTGCAGAATGCGGACTGCCTGCGAACCTGCATTGACGTACATGTCAAACACCGAGGGTTGGACCATCTCGGGCAACAGTCTCAAGCGCGGAAGCTCAAAATAATGCCGGACGAAAATGTCGATGGCCTGTTCTTTGCTGAGCCTTCGCACATCCGTTTGGTTCACCACTCCATCACCAGACAAATCCAGACCCAGACGCCGCATGGTATGAACGGTCACACCATAGTTTGTTGCGCCGCCCGGATCATCCGGGTCATCTACGAAACCGCCCTCTCGCCCGACGATCTCAGTCGCAATTTTCCGAACCGTTTGCATCGCACCCTCCGCCTGTGATTGCGCAAAGGCTCGGGCAAATTAGTTAACCCGTGGCAATGAAAAAGGGCGCTGTGTGCCATGTGCACGCAACGCCCCCCTGTTTGAAGTTAGGTATCGGTCCCGGATCAGCCTCCGTCGACCTCTTTGTAGACGCCCTGTTCTTTCAGGGCATCGACGACCTCTTTCGGCATATAGGTTTCATCGTGTTTCGCAAGAATTTCAGTGGCTTCGAAAACACCGTTTACGTAAGATCCGGTGCCGATCATTCCCTGATTTTCTGTGAACAGGTCCGGCAGAACGCCGGTAAAGGCTACGGGAACACTATCGCCACCATCGGTCACTACGAAGCGTACCGTCTTGCCCTGCCCCCGCACGATCGAGCCTTCTTCGACCAGCCCGCCAATCCGAAACACTTCGGTCGGCTTGGGGGGCTCGGCGATCACCTGGCTGGGTGAACGGAAGAAATTGATGCCGTCCCGCATGGCATACCCAATCAACGCCGTCGACAGCGCCAAAGCGACAGCTGCCAGCACAATAACCTGAATTCGACGACGTTTCTTGAGCGTTTTCATACCGTCCTCACGGGAACAAGGGGGCCATCATCAGGCCCCGGGTTTCATCCTCACCTAACATCAGGTTGGCGTTCTGCAAGGCTTGGCCGCTGCTACCTTTTGTCAGGTTATCCAACGCGCCAATCACGATGGCACGGCGTTCGATCCGGTCGGCGACCACGCCGATATGGCAGAAGTTCGATCCCCGCACGTGGTGGGTCGAGGGTGCCTCGCCAAAGGGCAGCATCTGGATAAAGGGTTCGTCTACGTAAGCCTTTGCCAGCGCCTCATATACGCTGCTCGGATCACCCTTGACATAAGTCGTTGCCAGAATACCCCGGTTGGCCGGGATCAGGTGTGGCGTGAATTGCACATGCACGGTCCGCCCGGCCAGAGCCGAGAATTCCTGATCAAACTCACCCAGATGTCGATGCGTGCCGCCAACCGCATAGGCGTTGTAACCTTCGCTAAGCTCTGCATGCAGCAGGTTTTCCTTCAGCGACCGCCCTGCCCCGGACACAGCGCATTTCAGATCCAACACAATATCGTCCAGATCAATGACGCCGGCCGAAATCAGCGGGCGCAGCACATACTGACCAGTCGCCGCATTGCAGCCGGTTCCGGCCACAAGGCGCGCATTGCGGATCTCATCCCGATAGAACTCGGTCAGGCCATAGACAGCCTCTTCCTGCTGCTCCATTGCCACATGCGGGTTTCCGTACCACTTCTCGTACTCTTCTGGGTCGCGCAGCCTGAAATCCGCAGACAGATCGACGATCTTCAGGGTCTTGGGCAAGTCCCGAATGACCTCTTGGCTGGTTTTATGCGGCAGCGCGCAAAAACACAGGTCGACTCGCGAAAAGTCGATCTCGGAGATTTTGCACAGATCCGGCAAGTCCATGTGCCGCAGATGCGGAAAGACCTGCGCCATCGACTGACCAGCCTTACGCTCGGCTGCCAGCGCGACGATGTCCATATTCGGGTGCTCGGCGATCAGCCGCACCAGTTCAGCGCCGGTATAACCAGATGCGCCCAAAATTGCGATTCTATGGGTCATGTGAGACCTCTTGTTTCAGTGTGTCACAGGATACGATCGCCGGTGTGACGGTCGTTGAACTACGGGATCAAACAGGCTGCGTCCTTGACCTAAGTCAGGCAGCCTCGAAGGTGATTTGTCGTCGGAGGAATTGCGTCGCCCTGTCACTGACAAACGCGGGCTTGCCGGTGGTCAAAAATCCACCCTCGCCGTTACCTTGCATTTTTGGGTGTCGTTGCAGGTAATCCGCAAGGCTTTCGGCCACAAGATCACCCTGACTGTACACCTGCACATCCGAACCTAGGGCCCGCTGGAAGGTTTCCGCCATCAGTGGGTAATGGGTGCAACCCAGAATCGCCGCTTGCGGTTCCGGCATTTTGCGTTTCAGCGCGTCCACATGGGACCGCACCAGCGCCTCGGCCAGAATCAAGTCACCGTCTTCAATCGCGTCGACCACACCACCGCAGGCCTGAGCCTCGACATCTACACCGATGGCCCGAAACGCCAATTCCCGTTGAAAGGCGCGACTGGACACTGTGGCGGGCGTTGCGAACAAGGCCACGTGTTTGACCGCGACTTCCCGCGGCGGGCTGTTGTCACCCCACTGCCGTTCCGTCAACGCCTCGATCAGCGGCACAAACACGCCAAGCACGCGTTTGCCCTCGGGCACACCTTCTTCCTGCATCCGGCGCAATGCAGCCGCACTGGCAGTATTGCAGGCTAGAATCACAAGATCACAGCCCCGGTTCCACAGATCGTTTACAGCCTTACGTGTCAGGCCATAGATGTTTTCGGCGTCCCGCACCCCATAGGGCGCGTGCGCGCTGTCCGCGAAATACAGAAAATCCACGTCCGGCAGACGTTTCTGCGCGGCGTTCAAGACGGTCAGACCGCCCAACCCGGAATCAAAGATGCCTACTGCCATTTGCCCCTTTAGGCGCGATGCCGTTCCTCAAATTCATAGCCGTAGTCATAGGACTTCAGCGGCTTTGGGGACAGCTCATACGTGGCTTTGCGCAAGAAATCCATCATCTTGCGTTTGTCGGTGGCTAACGGGTCCAAAACGTCGCGGGAAATCGGCTCTCCGATGACCACTTTAACCGGTGTATCGACGCGTTTCTTGAACTCTTTGATCAGCAATCCCATGCGCAAAGTGTTGTGCAGATGGCTGGCAACCTGGAACAGGCGCGAGGTGTGACCGTCAAAGAAAACTGGCACGACAGTCGCGTTAGATTTGGCCACCATTCTCGCGGTAAACCCGCGCCAGCCCGGATCCATCGGATGAGAGAACGGTTTTAGGCCAGTGCTGACCGTGCCACCCGGAAAAATCCCTATGGCACCGCCATCACCGAGGTAGTCCAGCGCGGTTTTGCGCGTTTCAATATTCTGCTTCATCGCCTCTTTCGTTTCTTCAAACGATATCGGCAAGACAATGTTGTCCAAGTCTTCAGCCTTGCGAAACACATGGTTTGCCAGAATGCGAAAATCGCCGCGCGTTTCGGACAAAATGTGACCCATCATCATTCCGTCCAAAATGCCATAGGGATGATTGGCAATCAGGATTAGCGGCCCGGTTCGGGGGATGTTCGACAACGATCCGCCAACCACATCCAGCGTAAGCCCATACCGCTCGACCATGACCGACCAGAAATCGCGCCCCTCGGCCACCTCCTTTTCATAGCCATCGGCACGCTTGATCAGACGCATGCGACCCGTTGTGTTCTCCATCAACTTGATGACCATACGTCCGCTTTTGGTTTCAGCGGAATAGGCATAAGAGATGTCACGAGCAACGTGGCGGCGCGAGGGCATTTCAGACTCCGGTACTTGGCATCCGCTAGATAATGGCAAGTAACAATTTTGCCTAGCTATCGTGACAGGCTTGTGACGGATTATTCGGCGGCGGCACGCAATTCCGGCCCTCCGTTACGAATGGTCGCCAACAATTCCTCTCGCCTTTTTGCGGCCTTAACCTCGTTTTCACGCAGAACCGGCCCAAAACCCTTTATCTCTAGTGGCAACTTGGCCAAAGCAACAACCGTATCGTGAGTTTGTGGTGTAACCAAGGGCGTTATCTCTTTGAGATCGTGTTCATATTGCCGGATCAAGGCGCGCTCCATCCGTCGCTCGGTGCTGTAGCCGAAGATGTCCAGAGGAGTACCACGCAGGCTCTTCAGTTTGGTCAAGAGCTTTAGCGGACCCAACATCCATTCACCGAAGGCGCGTTTGCGCGGCCTGCCCTCGGCGTCGGTTCCGCCCAGAATTGGTGGCGCAAGGTGCAGGGTCATCTTGAAGTCGCCGTCAAACTCGGCCGCAGCCTGTTCCCGACTGCGCAGCAACAGACGCGCAACTTCGTATTCGTCCTTGTAAGACAACAGCTTATGATACCCACTTGCGACGGCCTCTTTGACGGATTCATCCTCGAAGCTATCGACAAGCTTACGGTAACGCTTTGCCAGACGGGCGCTTTGGTAGTCGGTTAGATGCTGCGCACGGAAATCAATCAGCTGTTCTAAAGTTTTTGGCAGCTCGGTCACCTGAGGGCTCAAAATCGCGGCGACGTCCTGCGGATGCAGAACGGCCCAACGGCCGATATCGAAGGCGCGTTTGTTGCGCTCAACCGCGGTCCCGTTCAACTCGATCGCCTGTAACATCGCTTCATGGCTGATCGGTAGCAGACCACGTTGCCAGGCCGCTCCCAAGACCATCATGTTCGAATAGATCGAGTCGCCCATAACCGCGCGCGCCAGATCAGTGGCGTCAAATAACGACAGGCCCTCTTTCAACCGTGCCTGCAGCGCAAGCTCTAGTCGATCGCCGGGGATCTGAAAGTTTGTGTCGCGGGTAAAGTCGCCCGTCACGGTTTCATGGCTGTTAACCACGGCACCGGTTTGACCCGTGCGGGTCAGACCCAGGGTTTTGGCCCCAGCGGACACAACAAGGTCGCCCCCGATCAGCGCATGCGCCTCGCCTGTGGCCACGCGAATGGCGCTGATATCCTCGGGTCGGTTGGCCAAACGGCAGTGGATGTGTACCGCGCCACCCTTTTGGGCCAGACCCGCCATCTCCATCATACCGGCGCCTTTGCCGTCGATCTGAGCCGCTTGCGCCATCACGGCGCCTAGAGTGACCACGCCTGTCCCGCCAATGCCGGTAATGACCACGTTATGCGTACCATTGATCGTCGGCAGAACGGGCATCGGCAAGTCCGGCAAATCGATCTCGGTCGTGGCTTCTTTGCGGATCTTGGCCCCCTCCAACGTCACGAAAGACGGGCAAAACCCTTTCAGACAAGAGAAATCCTTGTTGCAGCTGGACTGGTCGATAGCGCGCTTGCGCCCCAACTCGGTCTCTTTCGGAACGATCGAGACACAGTTCGACTGAACACCGCAATCGCCGCATCCTTCGCAAATGTCCGAGTTGATGAACACGCGCTTGTCCGGGTCGGGGAAAGTGCCCCGTTTGCGACGACGACGCTTTTCTGCAGCACAGGTCTGAACGTAGACGATGACCGAAACACCTTCGATCTCGCGGAATTTCTTCTGCACGTTCATCAGTTCGGCACGTTCAAAGGTTTCCACGCCCGACGGCATCGCCTTGAAGTTCACATCTTCTTTTTCGTCGTAGACCACCGCCACGTGCTGCACGCCCATGGCCTTGACCTCGGCAACGATCCGCTCTGCGCTCAGGTCGCCTTCGTTGTCCTGTCCGCCCGTCATGGCGACGGCATCATTGAACAGGATTTTGAAGGTGATGTTGGTGCCTGCCGACAGCGCCGCCCGGATCGATTGAACGCCCGAGTGGTTGTATGTCCCGTCGCCCAGATTCTGAAACACGTGATCGGTCGTCGAGAACGGCGCTTCGCCGATCCAGTTCGCACCCTCTCCGCCCATCTGGGTGAACCCGGTGGTTTCCCGATCCATCCACTGCACCATGTAATGACAGCCGATCCCCGCATAGGCCCGGCTGCCGTCGGGCAGTTTGGTCGAACTGTTGTGCGGGCAGCCTGAACAGAAATACGGCAAACGCGTTGCAATTTCTTCCGCGTTATCCGCCCGGCGCGCCTCGGAAAGCTTGGCCATCCCGGCGCGCACCCCGTCCGTATCGCGCCCTTCCTCGATCAGGATATCGCCCAGCTTCTCGGCGATCATGATCGGATCCAGTGCGCCGCGTGTCGGGAACAGCTCTTCACGATGCAAGGTCCCGGCCCCACCCTTGTACCAGCCGTAGACGCGACGCCCGCGGCGGTCGTCAAAGATGGCCTCTTTGACCTGAACCTCGATCAGCTTTCGTTTTTCTTCAACGATTACAATCAGGTCCAAGCCCTCGGCCCAGTCATGGAAGCCTGCCATATCCAGCGGGAATGTCTGACCAATCTTGTAAGTCGTAATGCCCAGGCGCTCGGCCTCGGCCTCATCGATATTCAGCAGTGACATGGCGTGCGTCAGGTCCAGCCAGTTCTTGCCGGCCGCTACAAACCCGATTTTCGCACCCGGCTTGCCCCAGACACGCTTGTCCATCTTGTTGGCACGCGAGAACGTCTCGGCCGCGAACCGCTTATAGTCGATGACCCGTGCTTCCTGCAGGTGCGGTGTATCACCCAACCGAATGTTCAAACCGCCTTCAGGCATGTCGAATTCGGGAACCACAACATTCATGCGATCCGGGCTGCCATCCACCACCGAAGTAACCTCGATCGTGTCTTTCATCGTCTTCAGGCCGACCCAGACGCCCGCAAACCGGCTGAGTGCGAACCCGTAGATGCCATAGTCCAAGATTTCCTGCACACCAGCGGGGCTAACCACGGGCATATACATGTCGACCAAAGACCACTCGGACTGATGCAAAACGGTCGAGCTTTCGCCGGTATGGTCATCGCCCATTGCCATCAGAACGCCGCCATGTTTGGCGGTCCCAGCCATGTTCGCGTGGCGCATCACGTCGCCGGAACGGTCCACGCCCGGCCCCTTGCCGTACCAAAGTCCAAAGACTCCGTCGAACTTGCCGTCGCCGCGCAGGCCGGCCTGCTGACTGCCCCACAATGCCGTGGCCGCCAGATCTTCGTTCAGCCCGAACTGAAAGGTCACATCGCTTTCAGCCAGATGTTTCTGGGCTCGCATCATCTGTTGATCTACAGCCCCAAGGGGCGAGCCGCGGTATCCGGTCACAAGACCCGCAGTATTCAGACCTGCCTCATTGTCCCGTGCCTTCTGCATCAGCATAAGACGCACCAGCGCCTGTGTGCCGTTCAAAAGAACAGGGTTTTTCTCAAGATCGAACCGGTCGTTTAGCGATATTTGTGGCTGACTCATCGGACGCCTCCCCTCGTCAGATCAGTGTGCTTCATTCATACGCATTTTAGGTCAAAAAAGCTGACCTGTATAGGACCTACCAGTCTGTTATTGTAACGTTTCAACAGTTTGAATGTAGAACTTGTTACCTATTTCATATAGGGCTTCGGAAGGATAACGAAAGTTGCGGCGATGGATTGGGACAAGTTAAGGATATTTCACGCGGTTGCGGATGCGGGCAGCCTGACTCATGCGGGGGACAAGCTGAATCTGTCCCAATCCGCGGTCAGCCGGCAGATCCGCGCGCTTGAAGAGTCGCTTGATTCGACGCTTTTTCATCGCCACGCCCGGGGGCTGATTCTAACCGAACAGGGTGAGTTGTTGTTCGACGCAACTTCGGCCATGTCGAAACGTCTGGACGCCGCCGCTGCACGCATTCGCGACAGCGAAGAAGAAGTGTTCGGAGTTCTGCGCGTCACCACCACGTTTGGCTTCGGTACACTATGGCTGGCGCCACGTCTCCCGAAACTATACGAGCAATACCCCGACCTGAACATCGACCTGATGCTGGAGGAGCGTGTTCTCGACCTGCCGATGCGCGAGGCTGATGTAGCCATTCGCATGAAAGAGCCCAGCCAGGCCGATCTGGTGCGAAAACGCCTGATGACCGTGCAGATGCAGCTTTATGCTACGCCGGAATACCTGGAAGAACGCGGCAGCCCGGAAAGTCCCGAAGACATCTCGAAACACAGGTTGATCTGCCAGACACCCTCGGCCCCGCAGGTTGGCGCAAGCGCGATGATGGTCCGACACCTGATGACCTACAATCCGACCTCGCTGTTGACGGTGAACAACTATTTTGGCGTTTTACAGGGTGTTTTGCACAACCTCGGCATCGGTGTGTTGCCGGATTACGTGACCCATGACTTTCCGCATCTGCAGTCGATCCTGTCGGATATCGAAACCGCCGATGTCCCGGTTTATCTCGCCTACCCCGAGGAACTGCGCCATTCCAAACGCGTCGCGGCGTTCCGCGACTTTGTTCAGGATGAGATCATTGCGCAGCGCAAGCAGTTGAAGCAGATGGGAAAACTGTAGCTATGCGCCAGTAGCATAGCGGCAATGATCTGCGATCAGTCTATAAAACCTTGATAGTACACAAACCGCCCCCTAAATGAGCAATCGAAGGCGGTGATGCTGTAACGCTCATCATCTTCACCTCCCTGTTGGACTACGGCCGAGCTTAGTGCTCGGCCTTTTTTTTGCCCGCAACACTAATTTCATATCTGAATGGGTGAAACATCTGGGAAAATCCTGCACTTAAGCCTATGATCACGAAAAAATCATCAAGACTTATGGTCGAGGACAGATTCGATGTTTCACCTCACTCGCCTGTTAATGGCGTTCTTCTCCATTGCGCTATTATCTGGGCCAGCACTTGCCCAGGTCACTAGTACCCCTAGTGCACCGACTACCGTCACAATTCCCGAGGATCTGACGCCCGAACAAGTCGATGACATGGTCGCACGTATGTCCGACGACCAGGTCCGCGCGATCTTGCTGGAGCGTCTGGACGCGGTCGCGGAAAAAAACGCCGCCGAAGCGGAAGAACGCGAAGACCCAATCACGGAAATCAATGAGATCTGGGCCGAAATGGTGGCGTCGTGGACTCAGGTTATCGTCACGGTCCCGAACATCTTCAGCGCGCAAGCCGACGCTTTCAAAAACTTTTCGGCAACCTTTGGTACAACCGGCGCGTTTACCCTGTTGGGCCTAATCCTCAGCGTACTTGTCGTCGGCTTCCTCGCGGAAAAGCTGTTCGAATTCCTTACTCGGCGGTGGCACGAACATGCTGAAGTCGGAGATGAAAATGACCTTTGGGGCGCCGTCAGGTACCTGTTTCGCCGTTTTTGCCGCGAGATCGCAGGATTGGTCGTGTTCTATGTCGTCATCCGCGCGGTCGGGCGTGGGCTTCTGACTCCGGAACAAATCACCTACGCGGCACCCTTCGTTTTCTACCTGATCTGGATTCCGCGCTTGGGCGCAGCGGCCTCGCGGTTCGTACTTGCACCCAGCAAACCTCACTACCGGCTGGTGAACATCGATGATCACTGGGCGAAATACCTTCACCGCAACCTGATCGGCCTGCTTATTTTGGTCGGTTTCACGCTGTTCCTGCTTCATTTCAACAGGCTGAACGGCATTACCAGCGGCGAAACACGCATTGGTTTCTGGCTGAACGCAGCGATCCATATCTATATCGGCGTCATCGCCTGGACCGCGCGCGAAGGTCTGTCTCAGATGATGTTGGGTACCGACCCTGATCACTCCAAATTTGATGAGGAAGTCGCCCACTACTACCCCTACTTCGCAATCGGCGTGTCGGCGGTAATCTGGCTGCTTGTCGAGTTTATCGTAGCGCAACGCAATCCTTCGTCCTTGGCGCTGCTGGTCAAGGGGGCGCATTTCACCACCATGGCTTGGCTGCTGATCGCACCTGCCTTGGATACACTGATACGTGGACTGGTTCGCCATCTGCAACCGCCGATGCTGGGCGGAGGGCCGGTGGCTGAGCAAGCATACAAGTCTACCAAACGCAGCTATATTCGCATCGGTCGGGTGTTGGCCGGTATTCTTGTCATCCTGATGATCGCCCGGGCTTGGGATCTCGACCTCAGTGAAATCGCGGGCGGTGGAGATGAGTCTGGCAGCAAGCTAATACAGTTCTTCATCATCATTGCTGTTGGCTACATCCTGAACGAAGTCGTTTCGCTGTGGATCAACCGGCGGCTGGCCAAGGAACAAACTGCGGCTGAAGAAAGCCCCGATCAGGAAGCAGGCGAAGGCGGCGGTTCTGGCGGATCACGTCTGGCGACGGTTCTGCCCCTGCTGCGCGTGACCGCTCAGGTCGCGATTGCGGTTATCTTTGTCCTGCTCGCGCTTGGCGCGCTGGGTCTGGATATCACGCCGCTTCTGGCTGGTGCCGGTATTCTTGGCCTGGCCATCGGCTTTGGTGCGCAAAAGCTGGTTTCGGACATTGTCGGCGGGATCTTCTTCCTAATCGACGATGCGTTCCGGGTTGGTGAATATGTCGATATCGGCGGCACCATGGGAACGGTAGAAAAGATCTCGATCCGCTCCATGCAACTGCGCCACCACCGCGGCCTGGTTCATACCATCCCATATGGTGAGATTCAGAAGATCACCAACTTCAGCCGCGACTGGGTCATCATGAAGCTGAAATTCACCGTGCCCTTCGATACAGACCCGAACAAGGTGAAGAAAATCTTCAAGAAGATCGGTGCCGAGATGATGGAGGACGAAGTTCACAAGGACGGCTTCTTGCAGCCCTTCAAATCTCAGGGCGTGTTCGACTTTGACGATGTCGGCATGATCATCCGCGGCAAGTTCATGGCCAAACCGGGCAAGCAGTTCACCCTGCGCAAAGAGATCTTCAACCGGGTTAAGGCTGCCTTTAAGGAAAACGGCATCGACTTTGCCCGTCGCGAAGTTCGTGTCGCTATCCCGGGACTGGACGAAGCTGAAAACCTGACCGAAGAACAAAAAGCAGCAGTTGGCGCTGCGGCTGCGGATGCGTCCAGAAAGGCGCAGAACCCAGCTTAACGACATCGGATCATCCGCTGATGACATCCGCAAGGTCCAAACAACAGACGGAACCGGCCCAATCGCCGGTTCCGTTTTTTACTTTCACAATTGGCCTGCGCTGACTTGACCCTTTCCACAAGCGGCACCTTGCCCTAAAAGGCCCGCAATCCCGGCCAACTTGGACAAGGACACACGATGCAAGAGCCCGCCATCACCCCGGATCTGATTGCCGCACACGGGCTGAAGCCCGACGAATACGATATGATCCTGGAGATCATCGGGCGCGAGCCGACTTTTACCGAACTCGGCATCTTTTCGGCCATGTGGAACGAGCACTGTTCCTACAAATCGTCCAAGAAATGGCTGCGCACCCTGCCCACCTCTGGGCCCCAGGTAATCTGCGGACCGGGCGAAAATGCAGGCGTGGTGGATATCGGCGACGGTCAGGCGGTGGTGTTCAAGATGGAAAGCCATAACCACCCCTCGTATATCGAACCCTATCAGGGTGCGGCCACAGGTGTTGGCGGCATTCTGCGCGACGTCTTCACCATGGGCGCGCGTCCCATCGCGTCGATGAACGCGCTGTCATTTGGCGAGCCCGGCCACCACAAGACCCGCCAGCTGGTCAACGGTGTGGTCGAAGGGATTGGCGGCTACGGCAACTGCTTTGGTGTCCCTTGCGTGGGTGGCGAAGTTCGGTTCCATCCTGCCTACAACGGCAACTGTCTAGTGAACGCCTTTGCCGCAGGTCTGGCCGACAGCGACAAGATTTTCTATTCGGCGGCCTCTGGCGTCGGCATGCCTGTTGTGTATCTGGGTGCAAAAACCGGACGTGACGGCGTTGGCGGCGCAACCATGGCCTCGGCCGAGTTCGATGACACAATCGAAGAAAAGCGCCCCACTGTTCAGGTCGGCGACCCGTTCACCGAGAAGCGCCTGATGGAGGCGACGCTGGAGTTGATGCAGACCGGTGCCGTGATTTCGATCCAGGATATGGGTGCAGCGGGCCTGACCTGCTCTGCCGTTGAGATGGGCGACAAGGGCGGTCTGGGTGTGCGTCTGGATCTGGAAAACGTTCCCCAGCGCGAAGAAGATATGACAGCCTATGAAATGATGCTGTCTGAATCGCAAGAACGCATGCTGATGGTATTGAAACCCGAGCTTGAAGCCGAAGCCCGCGCTGTGTTCGAAAAATGGGACCTGGATTTCGCCATCGTCGGCGAAACCATCGCGGAAGACCGCTTCCTGATCCTTCACAACGGCGAAGTCAAAGCCGATCTGGTCCTGTCCAAGCTGTCCTCGACTGCGCCAGAATACGACCGCCCGTGGGAGCCGACGCCGGAAGCCGAAGAGCTGGCCGAAGTCCCGCAAATTGACCCGATCGACGGCCTGCGCGCCCTGCTCGCTTCGCCAAACTACGCAGGCAAGCAGTGGGTGTACGAACAGTACGACACCATGGTCATGGCCGACACCGCCCGCACGCCGGGTCTGGGCGCAGGCATGGTCCGCGTGCACGGCACTGACAAGGCGCTTGCCTTCACCAGCGACGTAACCCCGCGCTATGTACGGGCAAACCCCGTTGAGGGCGGCAAGCAAGCTGTGGCCGAGGCCTACCGCAACCTGACCGCCGTTGGGGCCAACCCCTTGGCGACCACCGACAACCTGAACTTCGGAAACCCCGAAAAGCCCGAGATCATGGGCCAGTTCGTCGGCGCGATCCAAGGCATCGGCGAAGCAGTAGCCGCGCTGGATATGCCAATCGTGTCGGGCAACGTCTCGTTGTATAACGAAACCGATGGTCAGGCGATCCTGCCGACCCCGACCATTGGCGCAGTAGGCTTGCTGAACCACACGGACGAGATCATCGGCAACGAGGTTCGCGAGGGCCATGTTGCGCTGGTGATCGGCGAAACCAATGGCCATCTTGGCCAATCCGCCCTGCTGGCCGAAGTGTTCAACCGCGAAGACGGCGACGCGCCGCATGTCGATCTGGATTCTGAAAAACGCAACGGCGAGTTCATCCGGGCCAACCGCGAGATGATCAAGGCCTGCACGGATCTGGGTGACGGTGGTCTGGCGCTGGCAGCCTTTGAGTTGGCGGAATCCGCAGGCGTCGGCGTTCACCTCGATGAAGCCTCGACTGAGTTCCTGTTCGGCGAAGATCAGGCCCGTTATCTGGTTGCGTGCAACTTTGATCAGGCCGAGGCACTGATGATCGCTGCTGGCCAGGCAGGTGTCCCTCTGGTGTCCGTAGGCCGGTTCACTGGCGACAACATTCGGGTTGGCAGCTCTGAGGCCGCGTTAGAGGATTTGGCTACCACGTTCCGCACCAGCTTTGCTGAGGCTGTCGCCTAACACCAAAGCAATCTTTGCAACATGAAACCTGCGCCCGTCCCGGCGCAGGTTTTGTTGTTTCAGGGCCTCTATCCTCCCCTTGCACGCCCCGTCTGGGCGCTCTACATCTTGAGAAAGACCTTCAGGAGAAACCTACATGCCGATGAGCGCCCACGAAATCGAAGCCCTACTGCGCGAAACCTTTCCGGATGCGGAAATTCAGGTTGGCGGCAGTGATGGCGTGCATATGTCCGCAATGGTCGTGGACGAGAGCTTTCGCGGGAAAAACCGGGTGCAGCAGCAGCGTGCAGTCTATTCGGCCCTGAAGGGCAAGATGGACGGCGCGGACGGAGAGTTACACGCTCTGGCGCTGACGACGAAAGTGCCTGAGTGAGCACGGCTTTTTGGGCATATTCTATTTGGGGCGCCGTGTTTGTCGGCATCGTGGGTATTTACGTCGTCGCCATTGTCAGGCGTAGCCGCTCCGCACGAAAACCCATCACGCGTGGACGCAAAGGGGCGACCCCCAGTCAGAATGCCAGCGTGGTCGCCTCAACGATGGACGGAGGCAGGGGGGGCGCGGTGAGTGCGATAGTTGTTCCGCGTGATCCGCAGCAATACGCAAAGACAATGGCTCCCAAAAAATGAACGGCTGGCTCTTCTGGATAGGCATCATTGCAGCATTGATAGTTGCCGCGGCGCTTTTCGAAGCCTATGTGAAGCGCAACAGAAAGCGTAAGCTGGCCGACATGCGCCCGGACCCGGACAAGATCAGCAAGGTCGGCGGCATTGAAAGATACGGGCTGGATCCGCTGGCCCTGGCACAAGCCGAGCATCGGCGACTAGAGGAAGAAGGATGGGTCCCGGACCCGTCACAGGATGAAACGACCGCCCCCGACGCGGGTGAAAAGGACAAGCAAGATGACCGACGTTAAGACTCAGATCGACGAAACCGTCAAAGCCAACGATGTGGTGCTCTACATGAAAGGCACCAAAGAGATGCCCCAATGTGGTTTCTCGTCCCGCGTGGCCGGCGTGCTGAACTACATGGGCGTTGAATATGCCGATGTGAATGTTCTGGCCAACGAAGAAGTTCGTCAGGGCATCAAGGATTATTCTGACTGGCCGACCGTGCCACAGCTGTATGTCAAAGGTGAATTCGTCGGCGGTTGCGACATCATCACCGAGATGACCCTGTCAGGCGAATTGGACACGCTGTTTGACGAAAACGGTGTTGAATTCAACAAAGAAGCGGCTGACAAAATTCGCGAAGCAAACGCCTGATCAGCGACTGCTGCAATTCTCCAGAACAACCTGCTCACTGGTGGCCCCACTGGCCGCCAGAAAGCTGACGGTTGCATCCCACCCTTTTGACCGAAGGATATAAGACCCGGTCTCGCCTTCGGATTCATAGCGAATACCTGATCCGCTGGGCACCTGCTGCAGGGCAACCAATTGGTTGTCTACCATCATCGCCGCCGCGCCAGAGCCGTCGGACGCATTGAAATATGCAACCTGCAACTCAACGCCATTCTGGCAGGTGAAGGTAACCGGCAGGATATCCATGTCTGCCCAGGCCAAGCCCCCCGGTAGACCGATTAAACCGGCCAACGCTACCGTTTTAAACGCATTCATTTCGCCGTATTCTCCTCAACCACCGAGGCCAAGGCCTCGGCGCGTGCGGCCAGTTCGGCCAGTGTGTCCGTGACCGAAGGCGGGACGACCGCCACTTCAATCCTTTCAGGCTCGGGCTCGGGCCGGTTGCGCAGGCTTTGCAATTCGGATTCAACCTCGGCCAGCTTTGCCTCTGCCCGTTTGAGCTTGTCATCTGTAGCGGCGGTCTTGTCGGCCAGCATCAGCCCGGCCATCAACAGCATGCGTGCTTCGGGCATCCGACCAATCTGATCAGACAAAACCTGCGCTTCGTCATCCAGCATTTTCGCCGCAGACTGCAGAAATGGCTCTTCACCGTCCTGACACGAAACATCAAAACCGCGGCCACCGATATGAATGGTCAATTCGGGCATTACTCTACCTCTCCCTCAGCCAGCTTTGCCTGCGACAGCAACGGTTCCAGCCGGGCCAGTACAGCCTGAGCTTCGGCAGCGTCCGTCGCCTGTGCAGCCTTCGTCGCCTCAAGCTCGGCCACGGTCGCGCGGTTCAACAGCTCGGCATCGGCCAGACCGTCCTTGCTGGCCGCCCGCAACTCATCAACCGAATTGCGCAATTGCTCATTCGCCTTGCGCATACGTTGAAGATCATCATCCAAACGCGACATGGCCGCGCCGTGGCTGGCACGTTCCGCTCGCAGCATCTCAAGCTCTGCGCTTAACTCCGCAACACGCTCGCTGTCGGCCAATTCGGACCGTAGTTTTTTATTCTCATCTTCAAGCGACTGCGTTTTGCTCACAACCGCTTTAAGTTCATCGTTTTCTGTCTTGAGAACAACCAGTTCGTCCTGGTTTTCCAATGCAGCTTTGGCCTCTGCCAACTCAGCCCTGGCCGCTTCGACCGCCGCTAATTTGGCAGTGGCCTCTGACAGTTGCTGACGCAACGCGCTGTTTTCAGGATCTTCGGCTGGCGTTGCTTTCAGCGCATCCATGTCGGCGCGCATCGCGTCGACTTCATTCTCGTGCCGTTCCTTGAGGGATTTCAGCCGCTCTTCCAGCTGCGCATTGGCGACGCGCTCGTCTTCCAATGCCGTGTGCAAAGCGCTGTCATCACCGCCACTTGCAGGCGTCGCGTCACGCAGGGCGTCGACCCCGGTTCCAATCCTCTCCATCGCGGCAACGATACGGCGCTGTAATTCTTCGATCTGGCTCATGCCCCTGCCACCTCTTTACCAAGGTTCACTTTTTCGCGGCCCATCCGAATCAATACAGGCCGGGTATTGGCCTAGTCTAACCGAATGAAACGGAAAATACCCACTGTTTGCTTTCAATCACTTGGACAGCATTCTTGAACCACGAACGCAACGCAAGCCCCAGTTCCACTTGCACTTTGGGGGGTGGATGGTATTGAGCGCCCCATCTGCCTGTAATCCAAAGGAACAACGCCCGTGGACCTGACTGCGCTGCGCAATGCCAATCCTGAACACTGGAACAAGGCTGCGGCCATCCGCACCCTGACCCTTGACGCCGTCGCCGCCGCCAATTCCGGCCATTCCGGTATGCCGATGGGCATGGCCGATGTTGCGACCGTGCTGTTTGAAAAGCACCTGAAATTCGACGCCTCGGCCCCGAACTGGCCTGATCGCGACCGGTTCATCCTGTCAGCTGGTCACGGTTCGATGTTGGTCTATTCTCTGTTGTATCTCACTGGTCATGCGGACGTGACACTGGATGAGATCAAGAACTTCCGCCAGCTGGGTGCAAAAACTGCGGGTCACCCGGAAAACTTCTTGGTGAACGGTATCGAAACCACCACCGGACCACTGGGTCAGGGCATTTCCAACGCAGTTGGTTTCGCCATGGCCGAAGAAATCCAGCGTGCGCATTACGGCAAAAAGGTCGTCGATCACTATACTTATGTGATCGCGGGCGACGGTTGCCTGATGGAAGGCGTCAGCCAAGAGGCCATCACACTGGCTGGCCGTCATGAGCTGAGCAAGCTGATCGTTTTCTGGGACAACAACAACATCACGATCGACGGCACCGTGGATATTGCCGATCGCACCGATCAAGTGCGCCGTTTCAAGGCTTCGGGCTGGAACGTGATTGAAATCGATGGCCATGATCCGATCGCGATTGATGCGGCCATTGTGCAAGCCAAATCATCGAACAAACCATCCATGATCGCCTGCGAAAGCCATATCGCGCTGGGTCACGCCGCACAGGATACCTCCAAAGGTCACGGCGCATTGACCGATCAGGATCAGCTGAAAGCTGCCAAGGATGGCTATGGCTGGCCCCATGATGCCTTTGTGGTCCCTGCTGACATCAAGTCGGCTTGGGAGGCCATCGGTGCCCGTGGCGCGACTGAGCGCGCCGAATGGGAAGAGCGTTTCGCGCAGATTTCCGAACGCAAACAGGCCGAGTTCAACCGCGCCTATGCGTTTGATGCACCCAAGAAACTCGCCGGTGCCATCCGTTCGTTCAAAAAGCAGATGTCGGAAGATCAGCCGAAACTCGCCACCCGCGCGTCTTCGGAAAAGGTTCTGAACGTAGTGAACCCGATCATGACCGAGACCGTTGGCGGTTCCGCCGACCTGACCGGGTCAAACAACACCAAATCTGCGGATTTGGGCGTGTTCCTGCCGGAAAACCGCAAGGGTCGCTATATCCACTACGGAATCCGCGAACACGGCATGGCCGCCGCGATGAATGGTATGGCGTTGCACGGCGGTATCCGCCCCTATGGCGGCACGTTCATGGCGTTCACTGACTATGCTCGCCCTTCCATGCGTTTGGCCGCCTTGATGAAGGTGCCGACGGTCTTCGTGATGACCCACGACTCGATTGGTCTCGGCGAAGACGGCCCGACCCACCAGCCGGTTGAGCATCTGGCCATCTCGCGCGCGACGCCGAACACCTATGTGTTCCGTCCCGCCGATGTGGTTGAAACGGCTGAGGCGTGGGAACTGGCGCTGACGTTCAAGGACAGCCCTTCGGTTCTGTCGCTGACCCGTCAGGGCGTGCCGACGGTGCGCAAAGAACACAAGGCCAAGAACCTGACCGCGCAAGGCGCATATGTTCTGGCCGATGCCGAAGGCAAGCGTCAGGCCATTCTGATCGCCACCGGGTCCGAAGTGTCGCTGGCGATGGAAGCCAAAGCGATGCTCGAGGCTGAAAGCATCGGCACCCGCGTCGTCTCCATGCCCTCGATGGAGCTGTTTGCGCAGCAAGATGAGGCCTATCGCAAGCGCGTCCTGCCGGGCGGCCCCGTCCGCGTCGGAATCGAGGCCGCAGTTCGCGCCGGTGGCTGGGATCGCTGGTTGCTGGGTGAACGTGGTCGCGAAGCCAAAGCCGGATTCATCGGCATGTCCAGTTTTGGTGCGTCGGCCCCCGCCGGTGAACTGTACAAGCATTTCGGCATCACCGCAGAGGCGACAGTGGCCAAGGTCAAGGAACTGCTGGGTCATTAAACGCTCGGCTCATCAGCCAGATACAAAAAAAGGGCGGCTTTGGCCGCCCTTTTTATTTGAGCACGGCCTCTGCCTTCAACTTCAATGCATCATAGGCTTTCAAGGCATAATCCAATCGCAACTCGTACCGCCCCTGCACAACAACCTGTTCAGGTGGTTGCAGGCCAATGCAGGACAGCGCTTGACACAGGTGCGTACCTGAAAGTGGAATGTACGATGGCGATTGGCGAGTCAAAGCGTTGTACAATCTCCCGCCAAACCAAAGACTGCGATTTTGCGCCTTGAGAGCCGTATCGACGCGAAAATGCACGAAACCGTAAAGCTCGTCCTGATTGAATGGTATTTCGTCGGCAGCGACACTCAGAGCAGAAAAGGTTGAGGATCTAGCGTTAGAATCGCGAGATCCCACCTTTCGGATGATGGGCCCATCAATCACTGTTTGCAGGCGTTAACGCGTCATTTCATTGGTTCGCATTCTTTTTGAACAACGGCCCGATCACCTTTGTCGCCACCGGGATCAGAACAAACCCCCAGGCCAGACCGAACACACCGTCCATCGTCGCCTTGGAGATCCATTCAACAACACCGGTCCACTGCTCAGACACAGAATGCCCGATGGCATAGGCCCAGTCGTGGATGTGATGTCCCAGCCAGCCAAAGCCCAGAACCTCCATCCCGTGAATGATAATGGAACCGCCGACCCACAGCATTGCGGCGGTGCCGACAATGGACAGGACTTTCATCACCACGGGCATGGCTTTGACCAACCCGCGCCCCAGCCCTCGCCCAATCGGTGTCGGTGCGTTTTGCGCGAGGTACAGCCCGACATCGTCCATCTTCACGATCAGGGCAACTGATCCGTAGACCGCCACGGTGACACCGATCCCCACAACCGCCAAGGTCGCGGCCTGCATCCACAGGTTTGGGGCCTCAATCGCGGCCAGCGCAATCGTCATGATTTCAGCCGAAAGGATAAAATCCGTCTTGATCGCGCCTTTGACCTTTTGCTCTTCCAGGTGGCCGGGGTCGCGAATGGCCATGTCTTCGTCGATAACGTGACTGCCATGAGGGAATAGGACATGAAATATTTTCTCGGCCCCTTCAAAGCATAGATATGAGCCACCGAGCATCAGCAATGGTGTAATCAGCCACGGAGCAAAATTCGCCAGTAGCAAAGCAACCGGCAGCAGCAGGATAATCTTGTTGAATATGGAACCACGCGCGATGCGCCAAATAATGGGCAACTCGCGCGCCGGGGCGAATCCCTGAACGTATTTCGGGGTTACGGCGGCATCGTCGATGATCACACCGGCGGTCTTTGCGCCCGCCTTTCCGGCCGCCGCGACCACATCGTCCACGGACGAGGCCGCAACCTTTGCAATACCTGCAACGTCATCCAACAGGGCCAACAGACCGCTCATGGTGTTTCCTTTCACTTCACCTGCCGCAACCGGAGCCTACCCGATCCGACGGCTAGCGCAAGCGTTAGCGCAACCGGCGCAGGTTTGCGCTAACACGTTAAAAATATGTCACTTTTGGTCTTTTGAGAAAGCGCATTGACAGCTATATGGCGTCCAACGCAAGCGCATTTGGAGACAGCACATGACCATCAAGGTCGGTATCAATGGTTTTGGCCGCATTGGCCGCTGCACGTTGTCGCATATCGCGGCATCCGCCCGCAACGACATCGAAGTGATCAAGGTCAACGCAACCGGCCCGCTGGAAACCACAGCGCACCTGCTAAAGTATGACAGTGTCCACGGACGTTTCCCCCGCGATGTCGCAATCGATGGCAAAACCATGGATCTGGGCCGCGGCCCGATGGAGATGTTCTCGACCTATGACATGAACGAACTGGACTGGGATGGCTGCGATGTCGTTCTGGAATGCACCGGTAAATTCAATGACGGTCTGAAAGCCAAAACGCACCTGGATCGCGGTGCACAAAGGGTCCTGCTGTCTGCCCCGGGTAAAAACGTCGATAAGACCATCGTCTATGGTGTAAACCACAACAGTCTTGTGACCGATGACAAAATGGTCTCGAACGGCTCGTGCACCACGAACTGCCTTGCCCCGCTTGCCAAGGTGTTGGACGAGGGTATCGGCATCGAGAACGGCATCATGACCACGATCCACGCCTATACCGGCGACCAGCCGACCCTGGACCGCCGTCACAGCGATTTGTACCGCGCCCGTGCTGCCGCAATGTCGATGATCCCGACATCGACAGGTGCCGCGAAAGCACTGGGTGAAGTTCTGCCCAATCTGAAGGGCCGCCTGGATGGTTCGGCCATCCGTGTCCCGACCCCGAATGTTTCTGCGGTTGACCTGACATTCCGCGCTGCTCGTGATGTAACGGTAGAAGAAGTGAACGCCATCGTACGCGAAGCCTCGCTGGGGTCGATGCAGCGTGTTCTGGGCTATGAACCCGCACCGCTTGTTTCGACCGATTTCAACAACACCGAAGAAAGCTCGATCTTCGCACCCGATCAGACCCGCGTTGTCGGCGACCGCATGGTTCGCGTTCTGGCTTGGTACGACAACGAATGGGCGTTCTCGGTCCGCATGGCAGACGTTGCAGTTGCCATGGGTCGCCTTAACTAAGGTTGCTTTGAAATCTTGAACCTTTTCGCCCGCTCAGGTTAACTGGGCGGGCGTTTTCGTCCGGGGCAAGCATGACAAATCAAATCGCCATCTGGCTTGCCCTGCTCATTCTGGGCTTGTTCGTTATCAGCTATGCCCTCTTTGGAACCGAACAATTCGTGTTCCTTGGCAAGAAACTCTACACCTTTCTGGACTGGCTCGCCTTCTGGCGGTGACAGAGGTTTTGCTTGACTTTTCCTCTGAACTGGCTTTGTTAGCGCTAACTTCACATTAGCCGCATTTCGGACGGAGCAGGACATGACACTCAAGCTGGCAATCAACGGATTTGGACGGATCGGACGCGGCGTGCTGCGGGCGGTCATGGAATCCGGGCGCACGGATGTTGAAATCGTTGCGATAAACGACCTGGCAAAGCCGGAAATGAACGCGCATCTGTTCGAATTCGACAGCGTCCATGGCCGGTACGGCAAACCGGTCACTTTGACCGAGGCAGGCCTGGACGTTGGAAACGGTCCAATCCGCCTGAGCAGCGAGCGTGAGCCGGAAAAACTGGATTGGTCCGATGTGGACGTCGTTCTGGAATGTACTGGCGTATTCCGCACACGCGAAGCTGCATCCCGCCATTTCACGAACGGATCGAAGAAGGTTTTGATCTCGGCCCCTGCCCGCGGCGATGGCGCTGTGAAAACGATCGTGTTTGGCGTCAACGATCACGAACTTACAGCCGAAGATAACGTGGTGTCCAATGCGTCTTGTACCACCAACTGCCTGTCACCGGTGGCCGCAGCGCTGGACGCAGGGCTAGGCATTGTCCACGGCAACATGACCACGGTTCACGCCTACACAGCCAGCCAACCGGTTCACGACACCGCCGGTAAAGACCCTTATCTGTCACGCGCGGCGGCATTGTCGATGATCCCGACCACTACGGGCGCGGCCTCTGCCGTTGGCCTCGTCCTGCCGCAACTGGCCGGCAAACTGACGGGTCAGGCCATTCGCGTCCCCACACCGAACGTGTCCGTGGTTGATCTGGTCGCCGAAGTCTCACGCCCGACAACCGAGGAAGAAGTCAACGCGCTGTTTACCGAAGCCGCAGCCAGAATCCCCGGGGTCCTGGCGGCAGAGAACCGCCCGCTGATCTCGGTGGATTTCAACCACGACCCACACAGCTCGACCGTTTCGCTGCCGGAAACCAAGGTGACCGACGGCACACTGGTGCGTGTGCTGGCGTGGTATGACAACGAATGGGGTTTCTCGAACCGGATGCTGGACACCGCCGCAGCGATGGGTGCCCTAGCCTAAACGGTCACACAGCGCGGCATTAACGCGGGGCGTGACGAATTTCGACACGTCCCCGTCCAACCGGGCGATTTCCTTAACCAATTTGGAGGCAATGGCCTGATGCCGCGCCTCGGCCATCAGGAAGACCGTCTCGACCGTGTCGTCCAACGCCCGGTTCATCCCGACCATCTGGAATTCATATTCAAAATCCGCAACAGCCCGCAGCCCGCGGACAATGATCTGCGCCCCAACATCACGGGCGCAGTCGATCAGCAGGTTTTCAAAGGGATGCGCAACGATTTCGGTTCCTGTTTGCTCGGTCAGATGGGCGCATTCCGCCTCGATCATCGCAACGCGTTCCTCTAGCGAGAACAAAGGGCCCTTGTCGCGGTTGATCGCGACGCCAATGACCAATTTGTCCACCAAAGCTGCCGCACGGCGAATGATGTCGATATGACCCAGGGTGATTGGATCGAATGTTCCGGGATATAATCCAACCCTCATCGCGGCCTCCTGCGCAATAAAATTTCTGCGCAAGCAAACATAACTTCGCCGCAGGTGCAAGAGGCAGCTTTGGGGTTCAAGGGCCTCAATGCCCCATGATCATGCCTTGCAGCGCGTCTTTTTCCATAGCCAGTTCTGCCAACTGCGCCTTTACCACGTCGCCCAGCGTCACGATCCCCACCAGCTTGCCATCTTCGACAACGGGCATGTGGCGAAAGCGCCCTTCGGTCATGCGCGTCATGATATCCTGAACTGTATCTTGTTTCGTGGCCGTCACCAGATCCCGGGTCATATACGCACTGACAGGTTGCGTGAGGCATCCGCTTCCGGTTGCGGCCAGTTCTCTTACGATGTCACGTTCCGACAGAATTCCTGCCGCCGTCTCACCGCCATCTTCCGACACGACCACAGTACCGATCCGCTTGTCCGAAAGGATTTTCGAAGCATCAGACACCGTGATCGACGGCAAGACAGTGACGACCCCTCCGCTGCCCTTGGATTTCAGAATGGCCTGAACGAGCATAAGCGTTACCTCCGAAATAATGTCCTGTTTTCCAAAACGTTGCCGGAATGTTTAAACCTGTCAAGGTGACACTTGGGCCTCAAGCCGCTCAACCTCTTCCCGAATACCCTGCGACAAGGCCTGCGCGAAGCGGTTCAACCTTTCATTTCGCTGATCGCCCTGATGTCGCACCAGGTGAAAACTCCGGGTCAAACTCACCTGATCCGTCAGGATTTTCTGCAGGTTGGGATGAAACGGCAAGGTGAAGTCATGTGCCACACAAACCCCCGTTCCAAGCGTGGCCTGCCGCAGCTGAACCGACACCGAATTCGATGCAAGCGCGACACGGTCAACACCGATATCCACTAGATAATCCAACTCGCGGTCAAAGATCATATCCGGAATGTAGCCAATCATGCGATGGCCACTCAGGTCCTGGATCGAACGGATTGCCGGGTAAGAGGCCAGATAGTCGCGCGTCGCAACAAGGTGCAGTTTGTAATCGGTGATTTTCTGGACCAGAAGGCTCCCAGCTGTTGGTGCACTGACGGTCACCGCCATATCAGCCTCGCGCCGGGACAGGTTGATCACGCGCGGCAGGGCCAGAATCTGAATATCCAGATCGGGGTTTGCATCGCTGATTTTCGCGCAGACTTGCGGCAAAAGATAGTTGGCCGACCCGTCCGGCGCGCCAATCCGTATTTGTCCGCTGAGCGTTTTTGACGTTCCCGCCATCGCGCCAGCCGCCGCGCGCATCGCCTCTTCGGCTTTCAGTCCGTGTTCCATCAGGCGTTGGCCCGCAGCGGTCAAAAGGTAGCCTTGTTGCGACTTGGTAAACAGGGGGGCTTCCAATGAGGCTTCCAACCGAGCAATCCGCCGCCCGACGGTGGCTGGGTCGATCTTCAGCTGACGCCCGGCAGCCGAAAGGCTTTCTTCTCGCGCGACGGCCAGAAAGACCCGCATATCATCCCAGTTTGGTGTCACCGCCTGCCCTTTGCATTTTTGCAAAACATCTTTGGGACATTGCCTCTGTTCAAGCTATTTATGCAAGCCTATTGTGCGCACAAACGCATCGGAGGAGATCTGCAATGACCGAGCTGTCCCATTTCATCAACGGCGAGAATGTCGCCGGAACCTCAGGACGATTTGACGACGTCTTTAACCCCGCCACTGGCGAGGTTCAGTACAAGTGCCCGATGGCAAGTGCTGCCGAAACCACGGCGGCAATCGAAAGCGCAGCCGCTGCGCAGCTTGCCTGGGGTGCAACCAATCCACAGAAACGTGCACGTGTCATGATGGCCATGGTTCACTTGATGAACCGCGACATGGACGAGTTGGCCGAGGCGCTCAGCCGCGAGCATGGCAAAACCATCCCAGACGCCAAGGGCGACTTGCAGCGCGGTCTGGAAGTGATCGAATACTGCATCGCCGCACCGCAGATGCTGAAGGGTGAGTTCACCGACAGCGCAGGACCTGGCATCGACATGTACTCCATGCGGCAGCCGCTGGGTGTTGTTGCATCCATTATGCCGTTCAACTTCCCGGCCATGATGCCGCTGTGGCACGTGGGCCCTGCCTTGGCCTGCGGCAACGCGGTGGTTCTGAAACCGTCCGAGCGTGATCCATCTGTGCCGCTGATGCTGGCCGCGTTGTTTGTCGAAGCTGGCCTGCCCAAGGGCGTCTTCCAGGTCGTCAACGGCGACAAAGAAGCCGTGGATACTTTGCTGGACAGCGACACCATTCAGGGCGTGTCCTTCGTTGGGTCGACCCCGATCGCGCAGTACATCTATTCCCGCGCAACCGCGAACGGTAAGCGCGCGCAGTGTTTTGGCGGCGCCAAAAACCACATGATCGTCATGCCTGACGCGGATCTGGACCAGGCGGCCGACGCTCTGGTCGGTGCCGGTTTCGGCGCGGCGGGCGAGCGTTGCATGGCCATCTCGGTTGCAGTGCCCGTTGGCGAGGAAACCGCCGACGCTCTGATCGAAAAGCTGATTCCACGTGTCGAAAAGCTGAAGGTCGGCCCTTACACCGCCGGCGATGACGTCGACATGGGCCCAGTTGTAACCGGTGCTGCTAAAGAGCGTATCCTCGGCCTGATCAACTCGGGCGTAGAACAAGGCGCGAAGCTGGTTGTTGATAACCGCGACTTCAGCTTGCAAGGCTATGAGGACGGCTTCTTTGTCGGCCCGCACCTGTTCGATAACGTGACGCCCGAGATGGACATCTACAAGCAAGAGATCTTTGGCCCAGTTCTGTCGACCGTGCGCGCAGGCTCTTATGAAGAAGCGCTGAAACTGGCGATGGATCACGAGTACGGCAACGGCACTGCGATCTTCACGCGCGATGGCGACACCGCGCGCGACTTTGCCAGCCGTGTGAATATCGGCATGGTCGGTATCAACGTTCCGATCCCAGTTCCGCTGGCCTACCACACCTTTGGCGGCTGGAAGAAATCCATGTTTGGAGACCTAAACCAGCACGGTCCGGACAGCTTCAAGTTCTACACCCGCACGAAAACCGTTACGGCCCGTTGGCCGTCGGGCATCAAAGAAGGTGGCGAATTCAACTTCAAAGCGATGGACTGATTTCCCACCCAAACAAATTCAAAAGGCCGCCCCGTTGGGCGGCCTTTTTCGTTGCGCGGCGAGGGGTCAATTCTGTAAAAATTCGCGCAATGTGACTCTGCCATCAAAATCCGCGTCAAACTCGGCCATGACCATCCGCAGCTCGTGTGCGGGGATACAAGCTTTGGCGATGCCTTCAATCTTGTCGCTTTCAACCATGGTCAGGCATTCGGCCGACAGCGGCTCATCCATTTCCGGATCGGGGAACTCGATGAGATCCCGCACTTCCATGGCCACAAATTCATCCGGGGACACCACGCCATTTTCGTCGGCATCATATTCGAGAAACTCCACCGCCCGCTCTGCCAGATAGAAGATTTCAAATTCAGAATATTCGACGTGACCGTCTGCGATGGAATCCGCTCGGTCGATCTCCTCAGCTGCAATAGCCTCTGGTGTGCAGGATTCTTCTGTCACATCACAATCATCCCCGACGATGAGGCCCTCTTCTTCCGTCAGGAATTGGTAGAATTCCGGTTCAGTAATCACCCCGTCCCCGTCGCGATCCAACTCGGCAAAGAAGATCCGCGCCATCGGCGTAGCTTGTGCAGGTGTTTGGGCAGACCCCCAATAAAAACCAGCCAGTAACAAGACCGGCAGCAGATAGAGCGTCTTAGGGGCAAAACGGCTGAGCGTTCGAATGGGCATTTCATCTTCTCCAACTGTGTCTGGTGAAGGCCCTGCCAGCTCGCGGTCGATCACACCACGCACGAGCTCGCTCATCGACGATCCGCGCTGTTCGCTCAGATCTGCCAACTTGCTTTTCAACTCATAAGATACACGAATTTCCAAGGTTTCCGATTTCTTGGTCATATCGTGCGGTCTCCGAACATCTGTGGGCCTGTCCCTTGGAATTGGAGCAGACATGCCCGAAAAAATACCCCAAGCGGTGTCCCGCAAACAGCAAAAACCTGTCCGGACACCGAGTATTCCCCCGTCCGGACAGGCAATAAACTGCGTCAAATGTGTAAATCTCACGGAAAATTTAAGCCAAGCATCTGGCCCTGAGGGAAAGCAGTTACTAAATTGCCGGAAACCATAGAGCATTCCTTCAGGAGGCATCCGTGTCCAGTTCCCGTATTAATCGTCGTACCGCCTTGCTGGGTGCTGCGTCCGTCCTAGCGACGCCGACGCTTCTGCGCGCCCAAAGCTCAGATGCTTTCCCAACAACAGAAGAGGCGATCAGCACGCAATTGCCGGTGCGCCGCAATGTCTCGTCCTTCTCGCAACAGAACTGGCAGGACCATTTTGACCAGCTGGGCGCAGGGGCTTTGCTGGCCGATATCACCAGCCGCGCGGTGCACTATTGGGGCCCCGATGGCACCTACAAACTGTACCCCAGTTCGGTACCGATGAGCGAAGAGCTGACGAAGCGCGGTTATACCAAGGTTGTGCGCAAAGCCGAGAATCCAAGCTGGACACCGACCGCGTCGATGCGCGAGCGTGATCCGCTTTTGCCAGTGCGTATGGAAGGTGGTGAACCAGGCAACCCGTTGGGCACCCGTGCAATGTATCTGGGCTGGCCAGCCTATCTTGTACACGGCACCCACGATACGCGGAAAATCGGGCGCCAAAGCTCGTCCGGGTGCATCGGCCTGTACAATCAACACGTCGAGGAATTATTTCCTCTTGTCCAGGTCGGAACCCAGGTCAGACTGGTCTGACGACAAAGCCCCGGCCATAAAAACCGGGGCTTTTTAATGGAATCAAAGTTTATTATTCCGGCAGGATCACAGCGTCGACAACGTGGATCACGCCATTGCTGGTCTCAATATCGGCCTGAATGACTTCGGCACCGTTCACTTTCACGCCGTTCTTGGCATTTACGCTCAGGCGATCGCCCTGAACGGTCAGAACCTTGACGCGCTTGCCAGCAATGTCACCGGACATCACCTTGGCGGGAACCACGTGATAGGTCAGAATTTCGACCAGTTGGTCTTTGTTCTCCGGCAACAGCAATGTTTCCACCGTACCTTCGGGCAGTGCCGCAAAAGCTTCATCAGTCGGTGCGAACACTGTGAACGGTCCGTCACTTTTCAACGTGTCGACAAGACCCGCGGCCTGAACGGCGGCGACCAATGTGTTGAAGGAACCGGCTGATACTGCGGTATCCACGATATCTGCAGCCTGTGCTTTTACAGGCAGTGTCAGTGCAATTGCGGCGGCGGCGCCCATAAACGTACGACGAAACATGGCTGTCATCTCCTCTCCAGCTTGGTTATGGAAAGGGGTACGGGCGCTTAGTCGCGCCGGATCACTAACTGATCAATTTTCTTTGACCTGCACCCATATACATTGAGCACGACCGTCCTTCAAAAATGGCAAGGATTCTACCGCATCGGGGCGATCCTGCTGTAGGTAGTAGCCGGGCCAAAGCATTGAATATGCACCAGATTGCAGGAGTGCATGCAGCATGTACTGCTCACCCCAGCCCGGGCAATCATAGAAGAACCGTTTGGGATATTCGTAGGGCAGAAAAACATCGTGCACATGAATGACCACACCGGGTTTGAGCGCCGGAATGATGCGGCAGAACAGGTGCGCGACGTCATTGCTCATGCGGACAACGTGGCTGGAATCGATGAACAACACGTCGCCAGCTTCGAGCTGTTCAAAGAGCGTCGGGTCGACCTCCTCCAAACGTTTTTGTTCGAACTCATCCACCACATGCGCGATATCTGCCCGTGGATACGGGTCGATTGCGGTGACGTTGGTCTGCAATCCGCCGTCAATTATCGCCTGTCGCGTCACACGGGTCGAGTTGCCGCAACCCACCTCGATCACACGCTTGGGTTTGAACCGGCGGATCATCAGATACAGCGCGTCCGCATCCGGACTGTCGTAGTAGCCGTTGTTGATATGGTATCCGGTCTTGTTGCGTTCCGGGTCTTTCAGAGCTTTCAGCGAAGCGGAATGTTCTTGGTATTCCGACACCAGCTGGGCAATGTCGAACCCCTCCATCCCCGGTGACAGAGCATAGGCAGGCCGGGTCAAACCCCCTGCCCGTTCGAACGCCTCAAGGCGCGCGCGCTCGTCGCGTTCGGTCACTTTGTCGATGAGTTTCACACCAAACCGGTCAAGCGCGGCGTTCAGCCGGGGGAATTTCCTTGGTTTCACGGGGGGCTCCGGGTTTGGTGACAGTCTAGACGCCTCCTTACCTGTGCGCATGGGGGCTTCGCAAGAACCCAGCTGGCAAACACTTGGCAAAAAGACAATTTCCGTATTCACTGGTTGGAACATAGTTGCGAGGGCCGGAATGCAGCAGGAATTTACGCTGGGCATCGAAGAAGAGTATCTGTTGGTTGATCGAGACAGTCTGGAACTCACCGAAGCGCCTGCCGCGTTGATGGAAGCCTGCCAGGCCGATTTTGAGGGACAGGTCAGCCCCGAATTCCTGCAATGCCAGATCGAGGTCGGTACGCGACCGCATGTGACCATCAGCTCTGCGCGCGAGGATCTGAAACGCTTGCGGTCCTGTGTTTCGAAACGCGCCGCCGAGCACAACCTTGCCCCAATCGCTGTATCCTGCCACCCCTTTGCCGACTGGAAAAAACAGCAACACACGCGCAAAGACCGATATGACGCGCTCCAACACGCGTTGGGCGGTGTCGCGCGGCGTATGCTGATCTGTGGCATGCATGTCCATATCGGGGTGGCCGATTCAGCCTTGCGCGCCGACCTGATTCCGCAGCTGTCCTACTTTCTGCCGCATCTCTTGGCCTTGTCGACGTCATCGCCCTATTGGAACGGTGAGGACACCGGTCTGTCTTCGTACAGGTTAACGGTGTTCGACAATCTGCCCCGGACCGGACTCCCGCCGATCTTTTCCGGCTGGTCCGAATATGAACGTACTACGGGCGTTCTGGTCGAACTGGGCGTGATCGAAGACACCACGAAAATTTGGTGGGATCTGCGACCGTCGCACCAGTACCCGACACTGGAAACCCGGATCATGGATGTGCAGCCCCGCATGGAACATGCACTGTCTCTGGCCGCGATGGTTCAAGCATTGACGCGCATGCTATGTCGCTTGAAAGACCGAAACCTAAGGTGGCGACAATACGATCGGTTCCTCATTGGCGAAAACCGCTGGCGTGCGCAACGCTATGGCGTTGGCGAAGGGATGATTGACTTCGGAGATCGCTCAATCAAACCCATGCCGGAACTTATGGGCGAACTGATGGGTCTGCTGGCCGAAGATGCCGAAGCTCTGGGCACCATGACCGAGCTGGCAAAGCTACAGCAGATTGCCCAGAACGGCACCTCGGCCACTCGCCAGCGCCGGATACATGCCGAGGCAGCGGCAAAAGGCGATGACCCCGGCAAGGCTGTGGTTCAACACTTGATTGACGAATTCCATCAAGACCTCTGAACCTTGGCATGTTTTCCCGCACAAGAATGTGCCCGTGATTGCCGGCCGTGCAAAATTTCTGTAAGGATTGGGAAATAAACACTCGTTCAATTCAACGGGCAGCGTGGGAGGAAATCCATGGATTTCGCAACAACCGAAGAGCAGAACGCAATCTTCGACATGGCCCATGATTTCGGGCAGGAAAATATCGCCCCATATGCCCGCCAGTGGGAGGCCGACGGCACCATCCCCAAAGACCTTTGGCCGCGCATTGGTGAACTGGGTTTCGGCGGCCTTTATGTCTCGGAAGACAGCGGCGGTTCTGGCCTGTCTCGTCTGGACGCCACGCTTGTGTTCGAAGCTTTGTCGATGGCCTGCCCCTCGGTCGCGGCCTTTCTGTCGATCCACAACATGTGCGCCAAGATGCTGGACAGCTTTGCGAGTGACGAGCTGAAATCCCGCATCATGCCCGATGTTCTGAGCTTGAACACCGTGCTCAGCTATTGCCTGACCGAGCCCGGCTCAGGTTCTGACGCAGCCGCTTTGAAAACCCGCGCTGAACGCACGAACGAAGGCTATACCCTGAACGGCACCAAGGCGTTTATCTCGGGCGGCGGGTACTCGGATGCCTATGTCTGCATGGTGCGCACTGGTCAGGATGGCCCCAAGGGCATTTCGACGGTCTATGTCGAGGATGGCACTCCCGGCCTTAGCTTTGGCGCGCTTGAACAAAAGATGGGGTGGAAAAGCCAGCCTACAGCTCAGGTACAGTTCGACGATTGCAAGATCCCCTCCGACAACCTTGTTGGTGTCGAGGGCGACGGTTTCAAATACGCGATGAAGGGGTTGGATGGCGGGCGTCTGAACATCGCGTCCTGTTCTCTAGGTGCCGCACAAACCGGGTTGAACATGACACTGCAATACATGTCCGAGCGGAAGGCTTTCGGGCAGTCCATCGACCAGTTTCAGGCCCTTCAGTTCCGTCTGGCAGATATGGAGATCGAATTGCAGGCCGCCCGGACATTCCTGCGTCAGGCGGCGTGGAAACTGGATCAAGGCGCGCCGGATGCAACAAAGTTCTGCGCTATGGCCAAGAAATTCGTGACCGAAACGGGATCGAAAGTGGTGGATCAATGCCTGCAATTGCACGGCGGCTATGGTTATCTGGCCGACTATGGCATCGAAAAACTTGTGCGCGATCTGCGCGTGCATCAGATATTGGAAGGCACGAACGAGATCATGAGGGTCATCGTTGCCCGCCAGATGCTCTCGCAGCGCTGAGGACTTTATGTCAGACATCTATATTCGCACAGCAGGTCGTGCCGGTCGTATCACCCTGACCCGGACCAAGGCGCTGAATGCGCTCAGCTATGATATGTGCCTGGCCATCGACACCGCTTTGCGCAACTGGCGTGAGGATGACGCGGTCGATCTGGTCATTCTGGATGCCGAGGGCGACAAGGCCTTTTGCGCGGGCGGTGACATTGCCGAGCTTTATGAGACCGGCACCAAGGGCGATTTTGAATACGGCCGAAAGTTCTGGCGCGATGAGTACCGCTTGAATGCTCTGATCTTCGAATACCCAAAGCCAGTAGTCAGCTTTCTTCAGGGTTTCACGATGGGTGGTGGCGTCGGCATCGGGTGCCATGGCAGCCATCGCATCGTGGGTGAAACGTCGCAAATCGCCCTGCCCGAATGCTCAATCGGTTTGGTTCCGGATGTCGGCAGCACGCTGATGCTGGCACTCGCACCCGGACGGCTTGGTGAATACCTCGGCACAACCGGGCATCGCATGGGGCCAGCCGATGCCATTCTGGCCGGGTTCGCAGATCATTTCATTCCAATCCAGCAGTGGCCGGATCTGATCGACATGCTTGAAGCATCCGGCGACGCCAGCATTCTTGAAAGCCATTCCGAAACGCCGCCCGAAGGCTCGTTGGTCGCAATGCAAGATGCGATTGAGGCGGATTTCGGGGGCGAAACTCTTGGAGATATACAGAACAGCCTCCGCAACTCGAACAATGACACCGCCGCTGACGCGCTGAAGTTGATTGGGCGCAATTCGCCACTCTCCATGGCCTGCACGGTCGAAATGCTGCACCGTCTACGCACTCCAAACCTGACCATACGCAAGGCATTGGAACTGGAGTACCGATTTACCTATCGCGCGATGGAACACGGAGACTTTCTGGAAGGTATCCGGGCGCAGATCATCGACAAGGATCGCAACCCGATCTGGCGCCATCAGCACCAAGACGTACCGGCAGTCGCTGTTTCAAAGATGCTACAACCTTTGGGCGCAGACACGCTGACTTTTGAGGAGGATTAAGGAATGAAAATCGGGTTTATCGGCCTGGGCAACATGGGCAATCCGATGGCGGCCAACCTTGCCAAAGCGGGGCATGATGTCAGCGGCTTTGACATGGCGGATGTCACCGTGCCGGGTGTCACCATGGCCAGCTCCGGCCCTGAGGCCGCGACCGGTGCCGATATCGTCGTGACCATGCTGCCTAACGGACAGATCCTGCGGGCAGTGGCAAATGAGATTATTCCCGCCATGGCGCCCGGAGCGGTCTGGATCGACTGTTCGACGGTCGATGTTGATAGCGCTCGCGCCGTCGCTGAGCAGGCCAAGGAAGCGGACGTTCTCGCAGTCGACGCCCCGGTGTCGGGTGGCATCGGCGGTGCGGCAGCGGGTACACTGACCTTCATGGCTGGCGGTAGCGACGCGGCGTTTGAAAAGGCATCGCCGCTGTTCGACATTATGGGTCAGAAAGCCGTGCATTGCGGCGAATCCGGTGCCGGTCAAGCGGCCAAGATTTGCAACAATATGATCCTGGGCGTGACCATGATCGCCACTTGCGAGGCCTTTGCGCTGGCCGACAAGCTTGGGCTGGACCGGCAAAAGATGTTTGATGTGGTCAGCACGTCCTCGGGCTATAGCTGGACGATGAACGCCTACTGCCCCGCCCCGGGCGTTGGACCTGCCAGCCCGGCGGACAACGACTATCAACCCGGCTTTGCGGCCGAGCTGATGCTAAAAGATCTGCGGCTCAGCCAGCAAGCGGCAGAAAGCTCGGACGCAGACACGCCCATGGGACAGGTTGCAACAGCACTTTATGAGAAATTCGTCGAATCCGAAGACGGGCTGGGCAAGGATTTTTCCGCCATGCTGCCACGGTTTGAAAAGCGTAATAGGGGCTAGCTGCCGCAGGGTGGCAGCTTCCTGCCCATCGAGTTGACCGGCGGACAAACAGCGGCCATCTGTTTCCTAACCGCGCTTTAACGCGAAAGGAAACATGATGTCGCGAATTCTGTCTGTTATTTTGACCATTGTCGCGCTTTCGTTGAGTCCGGCTACAGCAATGGCAGGGAACGGAAAGAGTAAGGCGGGTCATTGCCCGCCAGGCTTGGCAAAAAAAGCAGTGCCCTGTGTTCCGCCGGGTCAGGTGAAAAACCTGTACAAAAAGGGCGACTATATCACGCGCGACTACCGCTGGATCAACGATCCCTACCGTTATGGTCTGAATCGCGGCGGATCCTACATTCGCGCGGGCGATTACGTTTATCGTGTCGACCCCGAAACGCAAAAGGTGCTGAACTTGATCGGCGCAGTGGCTGATATTCTTTACTGAAGATCGGTCCTATTCCGCAGCGACACGCGCGCCATCCAACATCGGTTTGAGATACCTGCCTGTATGGCTGCGGTCGACCTCGGCCACATTCTCGGGTGTCCCGGTTGCCACGATTTCACCACCGCCATCGCCGCCTTCCGGGCCGATATCAATGATGTGGTCGGCGGTTTTGACGACATCCAGATTGTGTTCAATCACAACGACCGTATTGCCCTGATCGACCAGTTCATGCAGCACTTCCAACAACTTGCGCACGTCTTCGAAATGTAGGCCAGTGGTTGGTTCGTCCAGAATATACAAAGTCCGCCCGGTCGAGCGTTTGGACAATTCCTTTGAAAGCTTCACGCGCTGCGCCTCACCACCCGAAAGCGTTGTCGCCTGCTGTCCAACCTTGATGTAGCCAAGCCCGACACGGGCCAGTGCATCCATTTTATCGCGGATCGACGGCACGGCCTTAAAGAACTCCTGCGCGTCCTCGACAGTCATATCAAGGACATCGGCGATGGACTTGCCTTTAAACTTGATCTCCAGCGTTTCACGGTTGTACCGCGCGCCCTTACAGGTTTCGCAGGTGACGTAGACGTCGGGCAGGAAGTGCATCTCAATCTTGATGACGCCGTCACCCTGACAGGCCTCGCACCGGCCGCCCTTGACGTTAAAGCTGAACCGTCCCGGTTTGTAGCCGCGCGCCTTCGCCTCGGGCAAACCGGCAAACCAATCGCGGATCGGTGTGAAGGCGCCGGTGTAAGTCGCTGGATTCGAACGCGGAGTTCGCCCGATAGGGCGCTGGTCAATGTCGATGACCTTGTCCAGATGCTCCAACCCTTTGATGGTTTCGCAGGGCGCCGGCGTTTGCCGTGCGCCGTTCAGACGCATGGAGGCAGTTTTAAACAGCGTCTCAATCGTAAGCGTCGATTTTCCGCCGCCGGAGACACCTGTGACACAGACAAACTTGCCCAGCGGAAACTCGGCAGTCACGTTTTTCAGGTTGTTCCCGGTCGCTTTGACGACCGTAACCTTCTTTTTGTTCCCTTTGCGTCGCTCAGCCGGGACCGAGATCTCGCGGGTTCCCGACAAGTATTGCCCGGTCACAGAGGCTGCATCAGCCGCGATCTGGTCAGGTGTGCCCTTACTGACAACCTGACCACCATGCACTCCAGCCCCCGGACCGATGTCAAAAACATAATCCGCCTCGCGGATCGCTTCCTCGTCGTGCTCGACGACAATCACGGTATTACCCTGATCACGCAAGTTCTTGAGCGTCCCTAGCAAGCGGTCATTATCACGCTGGTGCAGACCGATGGACGGTTCATCCAGAACGTACAAGACCCCTGTCAAACCCGATCCGATCTGGCTGGCCAGACGAATGCGCTGGCTTTCGCCACCAGACAAGGTACCACTTGAGCGGGACAGCGTAAGGTATTCCAAACCAACGTTATTCAGAAATCCAAGCCGTTCGCGGATTTCCTTGAGAATGGCACGCGCGATTTCGTTTTTCTGCGCACTCATGTGATTTGGGGCGTCTTCGATCCAGGCCAAGGCCTCGCGGATCGACATCTGAACAACCTGCCCAACATGCATACCTGCAATCTTAACCGCCAGCGCCTCGGGACGGAGGCGATAGCCTTCACAGGCACCACAGGGACGGTTGTTCTGATACCGCTCAAACTCTTCACGGATCCATGCGCTGTCGGTCTCGCGATAGCGGCGCTGCATATTCGGGATCACTCCCTCAAAGCTGCGGGTGACCTGATAGACCCGCCCGCCTTCGTCATAGCGGAATTGGATTTCTTCGTCGCCGGAACCGCGCAGGAACACTTCCTGCACCTTTGGTGGCAGGTCCTTCCACGGCGTGTTCTTGTCGAACTCATAGTGTCGGGCAATCGCTTCGATGGTCTGCAGGAAGTACGGCGACTTTCCCTTGCGCCAGGGCGCCAACGCCCCATCGTACAGTTTCAGGGTCTGGTCCGGCACCACAAGGCGTTCGTCAAAGAACAGCTCGACACCAAGACCATCACAATCCGGGCACGCCCCGAATGGCGCGTTGAACGAAAACAAACGCGGTTCGATTTCAGGAATGGTGAAACCGCTGACGGGACAAGCAAAGTTTTCGCTGAACGTAATCCGTTCCGGGTCGCCCTCACGAGGTGCGGTTTCCAGAACGGCGATACCGTCGGCCAAGTCTAACGCGGTGCGCAAACTGTCGGCAAGCCGGGTCTCCATCCCTTCGCGCACGACCAATCGGTCGACGACGACATCAATGTCATGGCGATATTTCTTGTCCAGCGTCGGCGGTTCATCCAATTCGTAGAATTCTCCGTCGACCTTTACGCGCTGGAAGCCCTGCTTGCGCAGTTCGAGGAATTCTTTTTTGTACTCACCTTTTCGGTCGCGCACGATGGGGGCGAGCAAGTATCCGCGTGTCCCTTCCTCCATCTTCATGATGCGGTCGACCATGTCCTGAACCTGTTGCGCCTCAATCGGCTGCCCGGTGGCCGGGCTGTACGGCGTTCCGGACCGGGCAAACAACAAGCGCATATAGTCATATATCTCGGTGACCGTTCCGACGGTAGAACGCGGGTTCTTGGACGTAGTCTTCTGTTCAATCGAGATGGCTGGTGACAGGCCGCTGATGTGGTCCACATCCGGCTTTTCCATCATGTCCAAAAACTGGCGGGCATAGGCCGACAGGCTTTCAACGTAACGCCGCTGGCCCTCAGCATAGATCGTGTCAAAGGCCAAAGACGACTTACCAGACCCTGACAGCCCGGTGATCACCACAAGCTGATCACGTGGGATGTCCACGTCGATACCTTTGAGGTTATGTTCGCGCGCACCGCGCACTTCGATATTCTTCAGCTCAGCCATTTTTGGCCCCCAACACACAAGTGTCTTAGAAATAGGTGAACGACGCTGGAACTCCAACAGAAAAGTTAGAACAAAGCAAGAACTGTCATCTATTCGCCGATCCGACAAGGCAGCATCGCAATTGACACGCCGACGCGTGGCACAATTTAAGAATTTACCGCTGACTTTGTGGAAAATGGCGCGGTTGACGGGGCTCGAACCCGCGACCCCCGGCGTGACAGGCCGGTACTCTAACCAACTGAGCTACAACCGCGCATCTATTTTCGTGATCCCTTAACCCGGATCCAGGCTGACAGCAGTGGCGCGGTTGACGGGGCTCGAACCCGCGACCCCCGGCGTGACAGGCCGGTACTCTAACCATCTGAGCTACAACCGCCCGCTGTCTGTTCATCGCTGAACGTTTGGGTGTATTATGGCTACGCCCCGACATCGTCAAGCGGCGTTTTGAAGTTTTTTCAAAGAACCTGATTTTTTCCGATTGAGCCACCTGCCCCCGAGGCCGGAAAACCAGCTTTTCATGGGCTGGATCGAATTCACTACCGGCCATCTTGCCAACCGATCCGAGTCGCTGTAACAGCACCGCCTACGGGTGATTAGCTCAGTGGTAGAGCGCTTCGTTCACATCGAAGATGTCAGGAGTTCAAATCTCTTATCACCCACCATTCCCCTTCCACAGAATCAACGCCCTCTAAGGCCTTGAAATTACAATGCTTGCCAGCTTGCATTTCAGCTGCGTATCGTTCCTGCATCTGCCGTGTGATCAATCGGCGCTGAAGCACGGGGTTTCGCATGGCCAAATTGAAACGGGATATTGGCCTTGTCGGCCTGACCTTCATTTCGGTCGGTGGAATTATCGGTTCCGGCTGGTTGTTCGGTCCCCTCCTCGCAGTTCAACACGCAGGTCCTGCCGCTATCCTTTCGTGGATCATTGGCGCGGTGGCCATGTTCGTTCTTGCGATAACCTTCGCCGAGATTTCGGCCATGCTGCCCATTCCCGGAGGGATCGCCCGCGTCCCCCAGTTTTCGCACGGCAACATCGTTTCGATGGCAATGGGGTGGACGGCCTGGATTGGGTACAACACCACCGCCCCGATTGAGGTCGAGGCGATGCTAAAATACCTCGGGCCTTATGCTCCCTGGCTGCACACAGCCGATACGGGCGGTTTGACCGGCGCAGGTATCGCCGTGGCGTTGTTTTTCATGTTGTTGTTCGTTGTCATTAATGCGTTGGGGGTAAAATTCTTCACGCAAGTCAACGCGACGCTGACATGGGCCAAAATTGCCATTCCTATCGTGCTGTCGGTTCTGCTGATCGCAAGTCGATTTGACACCGGAAATTTCACCCAACCGGGTGGTTTTGCGCCGTACGGCTTGCAGGGCATAATGGCGGCCGTTTCAACCGGAGGCGTCATCTTTTCCTTTATCGGTTTCCGCCATGTGGTCGATATGGCCGGTGAGGTTCGAAACCCCAAAGTGGCCATTCCTGCGGCACTGGTGCTGTCCATCATTCTGTGTGCAGCCATTTACGTCGGATTACAGATCGCGTTTATCGGCGCACTTGACCCGGTGATGCTGAAGAACGGCTGGGCAAGCCTGAATTTTAGCGGTCAGGGGCCGTTGGACGGGGTCATCCTATCGGTTGGGATCGTCTGGTTCCTGAGCGTGTTGAACATAGGCTCGGTCATTGGCCCTTTTGGAAACGGTTTGGTGTCCACCGGCTCGAACGCGCGTATCGCGCTGGCGTTGTCACAGAACGGGTTCCTGCCAAAGCGTTTGCAAATACTGTCTTCTTTTGGGGTGCCCTTGTGGGCCTTGGCTCTGAACTTTGTGATCGGAATTCTGTTCCTTCTTACTGTCCCGTTCACCACCGTTATTGCCCTGAATGGTGCGGCCATAGTCGTATCTTTTGCCGTTGGGCCAATCGCCGTTGTGTGCTTGCGCCGCCTGATGCCGGACCACCCACGTTCCATTCGCATCCCCTTTGTCAAAGTGGTAGCCATCACGGCCTTTGCTGTCGCCACGCTCATCGTTTATTGGAGCGGATGGGACACCGTTTGGCGGCTTGGCATCGCGTTAATCGTAGGGTTTGTTCTTCTTCTGGCACGGTTCCATAATCGGCTGGACGAAATGGACGTGACCGAAGCCCTGTGGCTGGTTCCCTATTTCGGAGGGATCGGCCTGATCTCGTTCCTGGGACAGTTCGGGGAAGGTGCGCTAAAGCAAATCCCCTTTGGTTGGGATATTTTGCTGTGCGTCCTGTTTTCAATCGTCATTTTCGGTCTAGCGGTCCGATCCTCGCTGTCCGCCAAAAAGTTTCAGACTTACATCGCCGAGGAAGAGGTTCTGGACCCGAAGAAACCTGTTATCGGCTTCTGAAAAGGAAAAAGGCGGGGAAAACCCGCCTTTTCTTTGTCTATTGCCTATCGCTTAGTGCGTCGTGGCAGACGGGCTTGCGCTTTCAGTGGCCTTCGCGGCGGCTGCGGCAGCCTCTTCGGCGGCCTCATCCCACTCAATCGCTTCCGGCTCACGCACAAGTGCCTGTTTGAGGACCTCGGACACGTGCTCGACCGGAATGATCTTCAGGCCTTCTTTCACGTTGTCCGGGATCTCGGCCAGGTCCTTTTCGTTCTCTTCCGGGATCAACACCGTCTTGATGCCACCGCGCAGAGCCGCCAGCAGTTTCTCTTTCAAACCACCAATCGGCATCGCGTTGCCACGCAACGAAACCTCACCCGTCATCGCGATGTCCTTGCGAACCGGAATACCGGTCAGCACGGATACGATCGAGGTCACCATGGCCAGACCAGCTGAAGGCCCGTCTTTCGGAGTCGCACCATCCGGCACGTGCACGTGGATGTCTATCTTGTCGAACTTGGGCGGTTTCACCCCAATCTGAGGCGAAATTGACCGCACATAAGACGACGCCGCATCGATGGATTCCTTCATCACATCGCCCAGCTTGCCGGTGGTCTTCATCCGTCCCTTGCCCGGCAGTTTCAGCGCCTCGATATGCAACAGATCACCACCGACCGATGTCCACGCCAGACCGGTGACAACACCAACCTGATCGTCCTGCTCGGCCAGACCATATCGGAACTTGGGCACACCCAGGAACTCATCCAGATTGTCTGGCGTCACGGTGACCGATTCAGCCTCTTTCTTGATGATCTTGGTCAGCGACTTCCGTGCCACCTTGGCGATTTCACGTTCTAGGTTCCGAACGCCAGCTTCCCGCGTGTACGTGCGGATGATCGAATGCAGCGCGTCATCGGTCAGTTCGAACTCTTTGGCCTTCAGGCCGTGGTTCTTCACCTGCTTGCTGATCAGATGCTGCTTAGCGATCTCGCTTTTTTCGTCCTCGGTGTAACCGGCCAGCGGAATGATCTCCATCCGGTCCAGCAAAGGCCCTGGCATGTTGTAGCTGTTGGACGTGGTCAGGAACATCACGTTCGACAGGTCGTATTCGACCTCAAGATAGTGGTCCATGAACGTGCTGTTCTGTTCCGGGTCCAACACCTCGAGCATCGCCGAAGCCGGGTCACCACGGAAGTCCTGTCCCATCTTGTCGATCTCGTCGAGCAGGATAAGCGGGTTCGTGGTCTTCGCCTTTTTCAGCGCCTGGATGATCTTGCCGGGCATCGAACCGATATAGGTCCGACGGTGGCCACGGATCTCGGACTCGTCGCGTACACCACCCAGAGAGATGCGGATGAACTCACGCCCCGTCGCACGTGCAACCGACTTACCAAGCGAGGTTTTACCCACACCCGGAGGGCCGACAAGGCACATGATCGGGCCTTTCAGCTTCTTCGAACGCTGCTGAACAGCCAGATATTCGACGATCCGTTCCTTGACCTTCTCAAGGCCATAGTGATCGGCATCCAGAATGTCCTGCGCGCGGCCCAGATCCTTTTTCACGCGGGATTTCGTGCCCCACGGCAAGGCCAGAATCCAGTCCAGATAGTTGCGTACGACGGTGGCCTCAGCCGACATCGGGCTCATGTTACGCAGCTTTTTCAGCTCGCCTTCGGCTTTTTCACGGGCCTCTTTCGACAGCTTGGTCTCTTCGATTTTAGCTTCCAGTTCGGCAACTTCATTGCTGCCATCCTCGCCATCGCCAAGTTCCTTCTGAATGGCTTTCATCTGCTCATTCAGATAGTACTCGCGCTGCGTCTTCTCCATCTGGGTTTTAACGCGGGTCTTGATCTTTTTCTCGACCTGCAGAACCGACATCTCGCCCTGCATCAGGCCATAAACCTTCTCAAGCCGCTCGCTAACGCTGAGGGTTTCCAGCAGGTCTTGCTTTTGTTCGACTTCAATCCCCAAATGACCCGACACAAGGTCAGCCAGCTTTGCCGGTTCGGTGGATTCCCCAACCGCGGTCAACGCTTCTTCAGGGATGTTCTTGCGCACTTTTGCGTAACGCTCGAATTCATCCGTAACCGTGCGCAGCAACGCTTCGGTCGTGGTTACGTCCCCCGGAATCTCGGTCAGATACTCGGCGCGAGCCTCAAAGAACTCTTCGTTTTCCAGGAATTCCGTGATCATCACGCGGGCTTGGCCCTCGACCAGCACCTTCACGGTGCCGTCCGGCAATTTCAGCAATTGCAGTACATTGGCCAGCACACCAGACCGGTAGATGCCGTCCTCGGTTGGGTCATCGTCGCTCGGGTCGATCTGGCTGGACAACAGAATCTGCTTGTCGTCCTGCATCACTTCTTCCAGCGCCCGGACGGATTTTTCCCGACCAACGAACAGCGGCACGATCATATGCGGGAAGACCACGATATCGCGCAGCGGCAGCACTGGGTATGAGGAGTTCAGGGGCTCTTGCATGCTCTATCCTTATCATTGGCAAGACGGCTCTGGTCCCTCATCGAGGCAACGCCCGGCCGTCTCCTGTCTTGGACGATAAAGGTGGGGCAGTTAACGCCCTATTTCAACCTTACCGCCATCTCTCATGGTGAGAATGACCTGAGGTGTTCGGGACTGCAAGGCACCTGATGGACTATTCGGCGATTTTGATCACCAAAACGCCAAGCGCCTATCAAACAGGCTCAATATCCCCCTGCACCCGCTGCGCATGGAACTCGACCTGCCACGCCTCGAACGTTCCAGCGGCGATGGCGTCACGCATCCCCTGCATGATCTCTTGGAAATAATGCAGGTTGTGCCAGGTCAGCAGCATACCCGAAATCATTTCATTCGAACGGAACACGTGATGCAGATAAGCGCGGGAGTAGTTTGAACAGGCGGGACACGTGCAGTGTTCATCCAACGGGCGCGGATCGTCTGAATGGCGGGCATTTTTGATGTTCACCACGCCGTAGCGCGTGAATACCTGCCCTGTGCGCCCCGAACGGGACGGCAACACACAATCCATCATGTCAATGCCGCGCGCAACGGCGCCGACGATATCATCAGGTTTTCCAACGCCCATCAGATAACGAGGTTTGTCGACCGGCAGCATATCCGGCGCGAAGTCCAACACGTCGAACATCGCCTCTTGGCCCTCACCCACGGCAAGACCACCGACGGCGTAACCTTCGAAATCGATCTCTTTCAGCGCCTCGGCCGATTCCTCGCGGAAATCCTGCTCAAGCCCGCCCTGCTGAATGCCGAATAAAGCGTGACCGGGACGATCCCCGAAAGCGTCACGCGACCGCTCGGCCCACCGCATCGACAGGCGCATCGACTCGGCAATGCGATCCCGGTCAGCGGGCAGCGCCGGGCACTCGTCGAAACACATGACGATGTCGGACCCCAACAGGCGCTGAATCTCCATCGACCGTTCAGGCGTCAATTCGTGGCGCGAGCCGTCGATATGAGATTTGAAGGTCACACCCTTTTCGGTCAGCTTGCGCAACCCGGCCAATGACATGACCTGGAACCCACCGGAATCCGTCAAGATCGGCCGTTCCCAATTCATGAACTTGTGCAACCCGCCCAGACGGTCGATCCGTTCGGCGGTCGGGCGCAGCATTAGGTGATATGTGTTGCCCAACAGGATGTCCGCCCCTGTGGCACGTACGCTTTCCGGCATCATCGCTTTGACCGTTGCCGCGGTGCCAACGGGCATAAAGGCCGGCGTGCGAACTTCCCCGCGCGGAGTGTTGATTACTCCGGTACGGGCCTTGCCATCCGTGGCCTTCAGGTCAAATGAGAAACGGTCTGTCATGTGAATGCCTCAGGGTCGCTGAACCGGGCAGCAATTGCCCGATCTTCGCTGGTATTGCAAGCCGTCAGGGCAATGACGCAACGCGGTCAGTGAACAGGCTGACAACCCCTGCCCCGTCCACATCCCGGCATACGCGCACCGTTGGTCTGTTGGCATCCGGTCGGGTTGCCCCGATTTGCGGGCCATCCACCAAAACCTGAAGCCCGGTTTCGACTATATCGAACATGGGTTCATGCGTACAGGCAATCACGGCCGTCGAGTCGTGCAGGCCACACCCCTCCAATCCGCCGATATCCTTGTAGAACTTCAGGTAGAATTTCGAAATGTCGCGCAGGAACCCGCCCATGTCCGCGGAACGCGCCGCCAATGCATCAAAATCCGCAGTCTCGTACAGAGTTTTCAGCGTGACATCCAAGCCGACCAGAACGGTATCCGGCGGAGACGCGAACACTGCATCCGCAGCCTGCGCATCGTGATAGATGTTGGCCTCGGCATGCTCCGTGATGTTCCCGGGGCAAAACACGGCACCGCCCATGATCACCAATCGCTTGATGTTGCCTGCAAACTCTGGGTCCAATCGCATGGCATCGGCGACATTGGTCAACGGACCAATGGCGCAGACGACCAACTCACCCTTGTGTTCCCGCGCCTGCTCGACAAGGAATTCGGCCGCTGTCAGGGGGTGATTTTCCCCAATCTGCGGGATGTCAGTCAAATCACCGAATCCTTCGGGGCCGTGCACGTGCTCGGACGGGTCGTATGTGGTCGCACCAACTGGAAGCGGCGCCCCCTCAGCCACTGGCGCGTCCAGTCCCAGTTTATGGAGCAAGAACCGCGCGTTGCGGCTGGATTGGTGCACATGCGTGTTGCCGAAAACCGTGGTCAGGCCGATCAGGTCTATTTCTGGTGCAGCGGCGGCATAGGCAATGGCCATCGCATCGTCGATGCCCGGATCTGTATCAATTATCAGTTTCATCCCCGCCCGATAGCGCAATCACAACCGGATGCAAAGCAGCCACATTCAAAATATTCCACGCTACATTGTGGTTTTCAGAGATTTGCATCTATCCCCATTCCCGCCATACCAGAGTTGAAAATGGGCGAGTCAATCCCCAAGTGTATACCATAGTACACAATAATACAGAGGACAGATATGACCGAAGAACAGATCATTGGGTTGCTAACATCGAACATCATTTACCTGCTTGCGGCAGTTCTGATTGTCGTCGTTATTTTCAAAGGCATCAAAATTGTGCCTCAGTCCGAAAAATACGTGGTTGAACGCTTTGGCCGCCTGCACTCGGTGCTTGGCCCCGGAATCAACTTTATCGTTCCTTTTCTTGATGTTGCGCGTCACAAGATATCCATTCTTGAACGCCAGCTACCGAATGCGACGCAGGACGCGATCACCAAGGACAACGTTCTGGTTCAGATCGATACCTCGGTGTTCTACCGCATTCTTGAACCGGAAAAGACCGTGTACCGTATCCGTGACGTCGACGGAGCGATTGCAACAACCGTTGCAGGTATCGTCCGTGCCGAAATCGGTAAAATGGATCTGGATGAGGTGCAGTCCAATCGCGCGCAACTGATTGAACGCATTCAGGAAAGCGTCGAAACTGCCGTTGACGACTGGGGGATCGAAGTCACCCGCGCCGAGATTCTGGACGTAAACCTGGATCAGGCCACACGCGATGCGATGTTGCAGCAGTTGAACGCCGAACGCGCCCGCCGCGCGCAGGTGACCGAGGCTGAAGGTCAGAAACGTTCGGTCGAATTGAATGCCGACGCGGAACTTTATGCGGCCGAGCAGACCGCAAAAGCCCGCCGTATTCAGGCCGAGGCCGAAGCTTATGCAACCGGCGTGGTCGCCAAGGCCATTCAGGACAATGGTATCGAGGCTGCCCAGTATCAGGTCGCGTTGAAGCAGGTCGAATCCCTGAACGCGCTGGGTAACGGCACCGGGTCGCAGACCATCGTGGTTCCCGCCAATGCGCTTGAGGCCTTTGGCGATGCCTTCAAGATGTTGAAAGGAGGAAAGTAATGGCTGATCCCTTCTGGCTAACATGGTGGCTCTGGCTGGCCGGAGCGCTAGCTCTGGGCATACTTGAGATCGTCTTGCCGGGGTTCATCTTTCTTGGCTTTGCGATTGGAGCGGCGGTCACAGGGCTTTTGCTTGTGATCCCCGGTTTTGCCCCGAGCCTGGCGGTCTTGCTTTTGATCTTTGCGGGTCTTTCGCTTGTGGCCTGGCTGATCCTGCGGCGCATGTTCGCCCTGCCCCATGGCCAGGTGAAAACCTTCCGCCACGATATCAACGATTGATCCAAATCGACGCAGCGTCCCGGGGGCCACACGGCACCACTGGACGCTGCCCCAGCCTTTCCCTATATAATTTCTCAGGTAACAGCCCCGAGGCACGAATGACCCATCCAAGTGAACAGTTCGAAGGTACGCCGCTGATCGCGCCTTCGACCATCGATCATCCACTCTACGATTCCGTGGTCGAGGCTTGCAGATCCGTCTTCGACCCTGAGATTCCGGTGAATATCTACGATCTGGGTCTGATCTACACGATTGACATCACCAAGGAAAACGCGGTGAAGGTCATCATGACACTGACCGCACCCGGATGCCCGGTCGCCGGTGAAATGCCGGGCTGGATTGTCGAAGCCATCGAACCGGTCGCTGGCGTCAAAGAGGTTGACGTCGAGCTGACATGGGAGCCCCCCTGGGGCATGGAAATGATGTCGGACGAAGCGCGTCTTGAACTGGGCTTCATGTAGAATTTCGCTCAGCTTTACCGAGTAAAGCATTGAAGGATAACAAAATGGGCTGTCCATGAACCGGGGCAGCCCTTTTTTCGTCAAAGGACTCGAGCGGCCTATTCCACGCCGCAGGTCGATTTTATCTCAGCCGCGCGTTGATCTAGCTCTTTGACGTAATCGCCATTCAACATGCTGAGCCTTTTCTTCTCGGTCCCCGTGGCCAGTCCCAGCAATGCACCTGCTGGGGTAATCGCAATGATACTTTCTGCCTGCTGGTCTTCTGCGTGCTTCTTTTCTGCGGCGATAGCCCGAAGATCCCCCTCGGCGGTTGCGCAATTCACCGGATGCCGAGCGCCATCCGTTGCTGCATGCGCCAGACCTGCGGTCAGAAACACCGTAGCAATAGCTTGTATCGTGATGATTTTTCTGTGGAAATGCCTGATCTTTACCATCTTCCTTCGCCCTTCGCTCAAATATCTTGTTACAACCGTCAGGCTAAGGCGAAGACCGAGAGTGACGCAAGTTTGCTGTGGTAGTTGGTCGTTTGGCGACATCACCGCCGGTAAAACTTAGGTCAGCAGGTCTGCTATGTCTTGAGCCTGACGTCTCTCGGCCCTAGATTGGGGATAACGTAGCGCAACGGAGACCATCATGTTTGGCATTCCCGGCAAACAGGCCGTGACAATGACGACCAAAGCGGCCGAGCAGATCGCGCGCCTGATGGCGACCGGCGGTCACGCCGGGTTGCGCATTGGCGTCAAGAAAGGCGGCTGCGCTGGCATGGAATACACCATGGACTACGTGGATGAAGCCGATACCAATGACGAAGTGGTCGAACAGGACGGTGCCCGCATCATGATCGCGCCAATGGCGCAGATGTTCTTGTTCGGAACTGAAATCGACTATGAGGTCTCGCTTCTGGAAGCCGGGTTCAAGTTCCGCAACCCGAATGTCGTGGACGCTTGCGGTTGCGGCGAATCCATCAAATTTGACGAGACGCTTTCCACACAAAACTAAGTCGCCTGCAGGTGCAGATAGGTTTCGTTGTAGCGCCGGGTAAGATGGTCACCTGCGCTGATCGTTTTGCCTGAGCTTGGCGGAGCAACATTGGTGTCGTAGGACGGGTTAAAGAAAAGCGGGACCGAAATGCGTTCCTGCGTCCCGCCTATGACGCGATGCTCGGTGGCTTTGACTTTTCCGGCGGTCCAGAATTCCAGCATCTCTCCAAAGTTGATGATGAATGTACCAGGCGCCGCAGAGACAGGTTGCCAGCTGTTATCCGGCATGCGGACCTCAAGCCCTGAGACCCCGTCCGTGGCCAGCAATGTCAGACACCCGTAGTCTGTATGCGCCCCGATGCCAAAATCCCGATCACCTGCCCATGCCGGGCGTTCTGGATAGTAGTTCCCGCGCAATAGGGCCATTGGCGTGTCAAAGGCACGGTCAAAGCTGAGTTCATCCCGGCCCAAAGCGACCGCAATGGCCCGAAGAACGCGCATCGCCACATTGCAAGCGTCACTGTAGTAAGATCTGATAATATGCTGGAAATCCACGGGATTATTCGGCCACAGGTTCGGAGCATACACACTGAGCCCTTTTCCGGCATAAGAATTGCCCGCAGGCAATTCGTAACCACAGTCGAACACTTCCTTGAAATCCGGATTGGCCTTTGGGTCGACCTGTTCTGATCGCGGCGCGCCCCACCCTCGGTTTGAACCCGTCATCGCCATATCAACGGTTTTTTTCTGGGCGTCCGGCAAATGGAAGAAGTCGCGATACACCTCGATCACGTTTCGGACTTGACCGGCGTTCAACCCGGTGTTGGACACCGTTAGAAACCCAACTTCACCAATGGCATGCAGCAGCATTGCCATCTCTGAAGCCTCGCGTTCATCCAGTTTTCTCAGATCCAGATCGTCGATCATGCCGCCCTCCACAATAACGCGGAACCTGCCGTTGTGGTCGGACCTTTGCAACCGGAATTGTCAGGCTCGGCTGGTGGTGCTATCCGATGAGCAAACAACGACTTATTTGGGGGTACGCGTTATGCGGCGCAAGCTGGCAGCTGGAAACTGGAAAATGAACGGAACGGCGGCTGCTTTGCCCGAGCTTCAGTCGCTGGCTACATCGTTTCCTGATGCATCGGTGGACGTCTTGATTTGCCCACCGGCAACCCTGCTGCATCGCGCGGCAGAGGCGGTGAAAGACACCGAAATTGCCGTCGGCGGTCAAGATTGCCATGCAGCCGAATCCGGCGCACATACCGGCGATGTCAGTGCTCAGATGCTGGTTGATGCAGGGGCAAGCGCCGTCATTCTTGGGCATTCAGAGCGGCGCGAAGATCACGGCGAGCAGAATGAGGATGTCCGCGCCAAAGCACGTTCCGCGATGGACGCAGGCCTGAAAACCATCATTTGCGTCGGCGAAAGTTTGGAACAGCGCGAGGCTGCGAACACGCTGGACATCATCGGTGGTCAGATGTCCGGCTCGATCCCAGATCAGTCGACCGGTGAGAACCTGGTTGTCGCCTATGAACCGATCTGGGCCATTGGCACTGGCAAAGTCCCCACACTGGACGAGATCGGAGAAGTGCACGACTTCATCCGCGCCCGGCTTGAGCGTCGATTTGGCGAAGGCGTTGGCCGCTCGGTCCGGTTGCTTTATGGCGGTTCGGTCAAACCGGGCAACGCAGCCGAAATCTTTGCCGTCTCCAACGTAGACGGGGCGCTGGTGGGCGGCGCAAGCCTGAAGGCCGAAGACTTTTCCGGTATTATCGACGCCCTGCAAAAGGCCTGAGGTCAAGCCAATTTCATCGTCACCAGCCCGGCCACAATCAGGGCCGCCGCGACTAGGCGGGGCGCGGTCAGCGCCTCACCCAGAAACATCACGCCGATCATGAAGGCACCGACGGCGCCGATGCCGGTCCAGATCGTATAGGCCGTGCCTAAGGGCAGATCCCGCATAGCCAACGCCAGTAATCCAAACGACCCGATCATCGACGCGCCCATCACCGTCGTTGGCCACAGGCGCGTAAAACCAGCAGATTGCTTCATGGCCACTGCCCAAACAATTTCCAGCAGACCGGCGAATAGCAAGAATATCCAGGGCATTTGGACACCTCATATCTCTTCGGGTCGTCCCGAATGATCAGCCAAATCGGCGAGGTCGTCCTCTTTCCCCTACATAAATTCTCTTGCCCGGTATTCAAGAGGGCGCGGCGTGCAGATCATAATCTCCATAGGGGTGCGAAACAAAAAACCCAGCAAGCGTCGCGCCCTTCGGTGATCCCTGCCCCAGATGACAGCATCCGGGTATGGAGGTCACACCGTCGCCGGACCTATCGCGGGATCTCGCCGGGCGCTGAATACTTTAAGAATAGCGGCACAAAAAAGGCCGGGTCTGGTATAGACCCAGCCTTGTCTTGTCGCGGTCTGACCCGCTAGTTCGTCACGATTTCCGGCCCCATAAAGGTGTTGGGCAGGTAAGTCGAAATCCACGGTATGTACGTCACCATGATCAGGAAGACGAACAATACGGCCAGGAACGGCAGCGCCGCCTTCACAACGCTCATCATCGGCATTCCGGCAACGCCCGAGGTCACGAACAGGTTCAGACCGACCGGCGGAGTGATCATCCCAATCTCCATGTTCACCACCATGATGATGCCCAAATGGATTGGGTCGATGCCCAACTCGATGGCGATCGGGAACACCAAAGGTGCCACGATGACCAACAGTCCCGAAGGTTCCATGAACTGACCACCGATCAGCAGGATTACGTTGACCACGATCAGGAAAGTAACCGGTCCCAGACCTGCAGACAGCATCGCATTGGCAATATGCTGTGGTACCTGCTCATCGGTCAGAACGTGTTTAAGGATCAGCGCGTTGGCGATGACAAACAGCAATGTCACAGTCAGCTTGCCGGCCTCGAACAAGGTATGCTTGGTATCGGGGTGGAAGAACGCGGTGACCAGAGCATAGGGCTTTTTCAACAGTGGGATTTTCTGCGTATTCCCATCGGTGCTTAGCGGCCCCATGTCCTTGTAGACAAAGCTGGCGATGAAGAAGGCATAAACGGCAGCAACCGCAGCGGCCTCGGTCGGGGTAAAGATCCCGCCATAGATACCACCCAGAATAATCACGATCAGGAACAGGCCCCAACCAGCTTCGCGCGCCGAGGTAAAGACTTCGCCCCACCCTTTCCAGTCACCTTTCGGCAGGTTCTTGACCTTGGCCATGACGTAAATCGTGACCATCAGCATCAGCCCCGCCAAAAGGCCGGGAATTACGCCCGCAAGGAACATCCGACCGACCGAGACTTCGACCGCAGCAGCATAGACCACCATCACAATGGATGGCGGGATCAGAATTCCCAGCGTGCCCGCGTTGCAGATCACCCCGGCGGCGAACTCTTTCGAGTATCCAACCTGCCGCATTCCGGCGATTACAATGGAACCGATGGCCACCACGGTGGCCGGAGAAGAGCCTGAAAGCGCCGCGAACATCATACAGGCAAATACGCCCGCGATGGCCAGACCGCCCGGCAGGTGTCCGACGCAGGCAATCGAGAACCGGATGATCCGCCGTGCCACGCCGCCCGTTGTCATGAAGGACGAGGCCAGAATGAAGAACGGGATCGCCAGCAGCGTAAAGTGGCCTTCAAAGGCTTCGAACAGGGTTCCCGCGACCGAAGCCAACGAACTGTCGGAATAAATCAGCAGAAACAAGGTCGAGCTGAGGCCCAGGGCCACCGCAATCGGCACACCGATCAGCAACAGGCCGATGACCATAGAGAATAGAAGTACGACGTCCATTAGTCATGCTCTCCTTGCTGAGCCCGGACTTCTTCGATCTCGTCCTCGACTTCGTGGCTGGCAACAAGACGGTCGGTCTCACCACGCCAGATTTGTACTGCGACTTGAGCAAAGCGGATCACTAGAAGCAGCATCGACACCGGCAGCACCAGATACGGCACCACCTTGGGCAATTTTTCATACCCCTCGCCGTAGTTGATCAGATCCTCAAGGAAGCGCAGTGGCGCGACCATCGGAATATCGTCAACTTCGTAGAAACTCTGGCTGCGTGCATCGAAATTGAACCCAGTCGGGAACCAGCGACCGGATGTGGGCGGCAGGTCCGCAAACACGGCCCAGTAGTCATACGACCCTTTCAGCAGCAAAAGTGAGAACACCAGACAACACGCCACCGAGATCAGCGCCAGAATACGGCGCGGCGCCGGGGCCAGCATGTTCAGGATCGCATCCACACCCAGATGTGCGTGCTTTTTGACCGCATAAGACGCGCCCAACAACACCAGCCAGCCAAAGGTGAAAACTGTCAGCTCTAGCGCCCATAAGATGTTGGAATTGAAGACAAACCGCGCGATCACATTGGCGAAGGTCACGACCGTCATCAGACCTAACAGCGCCGCAATCAGGGTCTCTTCGATATGGTCGATCAGCCCGCCTTGGCCGAGTTTCGAACCAGACATTTTTCTGTCCCCACATTATTGGTGATGAGAGTTGGGTGTGACGGGCCAAATTTCGGCCCGCCCGGCCTGCGTGTCCGCCACTCCCCAGTCTTAAGACACGCGGCCTCAACCGGGATCAGAACCCGGCGTTGATGGCCTGAGCGGCGTCGATCTTATCCTGACCTACGTCATCGGAAAACTGGTCCCAAACGGGCTTCATCGCATCGACCCAGGCCTGACGCTGTTCGGGGTTCAGTTCGCGGATGATGCCGCCGGCATCAGTGATTGAAGCCTTGGCTGCTTCGTTCACCGAGAAGGCTTCCTTGTTCCGTGTCTCGGTCACTTCGCCCAGAATGGTCAGGAACTGATCGCGCACTTCGGGATCAAGACTGTCCAGCCAGTCAACCGATGTCACGACCAGATAGTCGATGATGCCATGGTTGGTCTCGGTGATGCCGTCCTGCACTTCGAAGAACTTCTTGCCGTAGATGTTGGACCAGGTGTTTTCTTGGCCATCCACAACGCCCTGCTGCAGCGCACCGTAAACTTCCGAGAACGCCATTTTCTGCGGGCTACCGCCAATGGCTTCCATTTGGGCGACCAGAACGTCCGAGGATTGAACACGGAATTTCAGGCCTTCGGCATCCGACGGAGCCTCGAGCGGTTTGTTGGCCGACATCTGCTTCATGCCATTGTGCCAGAACGCGAGCCCCTGCAGGCCGCGGCGCTGCATGCTGTCCTTCATGGCCTGACCATCCGCCGAAGCCTGGAATGCATCCACGGCATCGATGTTCTTGAACATGAACGGCAGGTCGAACAGACGGAATTGCTTGGTAAACTTCTCGAATTTCGACAGCGACGGCGCGGCCAACTGGACGTCGCCTTGCAGCATCGCCTCAAGCACCTTGTCGTCATTATAGAGCGTTGAGTTCGGATAGACCTCAATGCACATCACGCCATTCATCTCGTCATTGACGCGCTGCTCCAGCAGCGATGCCGCGATGCCCTTGGGGTGTTTGTCACTGTTCGTGACATGCGCGAACTTGACGACAATCTCGCCGTCATCACACGCGGCCATACCGGCGGTTGCTGTAACACTCAACGCCAGCGCAGTAGCGGCAGTTGTCAGGAATTTCATCTGTCTTTTCCTCCCAGACTTCCATGAAACCTTCAGTCAACGCCAGATCGGCGTCTCGTGTGGCGCAGTGAAGCGAATCAAGGGACACCGCTCAACTTTTTGTTCGAAATCTGGAAAGATCAAATATTTTTGTTTTATTTCATAGTTTTAGAAGACACTTCCCCGCCATCAAAAGGCAGTGACACTACCTGTTGTGCGAAAATCCGCACATCTATTCCCCCGGATGTGCGGATTTCCGCACGCACTTCGAATCAGATCGAACGACTCACCCCCTAATTCTCTGGTGACCACCCTCAGCCTGCGAATGCAGGCTGCCCGGCCCAACGCCTTTAAATGCATGATAATGCAGTCAAAGGCGGCGGGAGCCCCCGTTAGCGCCGATAATCCTCGGGGCGAATCTGATAGCGCGTCAGTTTGTCGTAAAATGTCTTGCGCGGCAGTTTCAACGCTCTTGCCGCATCCGAGGCTTTGCCATTGTGCCGACCCAACGCGGCAATCAGCAACGACCGCTCTACGCGCGCCATTTGCTCGTTCAGCCCCAGATCGGCGGCACGTGCAACCTCTTCCGGCATCCCCAACACGAACCGCATCGCCGCCGACATCAGTGATCTGGCGTTACCCGGCCAATCGCTGGCCATCAGTGACGCAAGTTGCTCCGAGGTTATCTCGGGCTCGGCAATGCCCGCCTGTTCTGCCGCTTGCGCGACATAATGGCGAAAGATCACAGGTATATCTTCGGGTCGTTCCGCCAGCGACGGGATGCGCACACGCATGACATCCAAGCGATAGAACAGGTCGGCATTGAAGTTGCCCTGCACTGACAGCGCCGCCAGATCTGCGGTTGTTCCCGCGACAATCCGTGAACCGGTGCCCTGCTCTATCATTTCAAGCGCGGCGTATTGCGTGGCGTCTGGCATGGCCGAAACCTCATCCAAGAACAACGACCCACCGGCCGCATCTTCGCACACGCGTACCAACCCCTCGGGCGTCAGCCCTGAGGCCGGGCGCTTGACGAACGGCCCCTGCCCGACCGGCGACATCAGATGAACGACTTCGGCCACTTTCGATATCCCGCTGCCCGGTGGCCCGGTTACCAGAACTTCTGCCCCGGTGGGGGCGACGGATCGGACTCGTTCACGCAGGGCCTCGGCCTGTGAGGAAAGGCCGAACAAAAGCCGCGCTGCAGGATCGCCGCGCTCAAGCTCTGATTTGAGGGCACGCTGTTCGATCACCTGCGCGCGCGCGTCAAAGGCTCGTTCCAACACGGGCAGCAGGTCCGCCGCCGCACATGGCTTTTCCAGAAAATCAAAAGCTCCCTGTCCCATGGCCTGCACCGCCATCGGGATGTCGCCCTCACCGGTCAACAGGACAACGGGCAAGTCTGGATCAACCTCACGCGCGTAGTTCAGCAGATGAAAACCATCCCGGCCCGGCATACGGATGTCCGAAACGATCACGCCCAGAAAGTCGGCGCGAATATGGTCTTTAGCTGCCACAAAGGATCCCGCCGTAACCGGATCATAATCTGCCAGCTCAAGCGTTTGCGCCAAAGCTTCGCGGACGGCAGCGTCGTCATCAACCAGTAGAATTTTCCGCGTCATGCGACCTCGTGCTCCGTGAAAGGCTCAAGCTCGACGGTAAACAGCGCCCCGGTGTCCAGATTTGCACCCCGGATGTTACCCCCAAAGCTTTGCACCAGACCATACGAGATCGAAAGCCCAAGCCCCATCCCCTCAGAGGATCCGACAGCCTTGGTCGTATAGAACGGTTCGAACAGTTTTTCCGAGTTTTCGATGCCCGGGCCGATATCGCGGACAGTCACGGCCAGCTTGTCGCCGCGGTCGATCGCAATGCGAATGAGGCGGTCGTCTTGCCCACTCATCGCGTCGGCGGCATTGTTAATCAGGTTGACGAACACCTGAACCAACCGCACTTCGCCGCCCCATGCGTAAACCGGGTTATTGGGCGGGGCCCAATCCATACCGACATCCTCGGTCCGCAATCGCGCCTCGGTCAACTCGACCGCCGTATCGATCACCTGAATCAGGTTAACCTTGCCCATCGGTTCACTTTCGTTGCGCGAAAAGGCACGCAGGTTCTTGATGATACGCGCCATGCGCGCCGCCATAGCAGAGATACGCGTCAGGTTCTCCGACGCTTTCTCATCCCGGCCGCGGGATAGAAAAGCCGCGCCATTGTCTGCGAATTGCTGGATTGCCATCAGCGGTTGGTTCAGTTCGTGACTAATACCGGCCGACATCTGGCCCAACGCGCTGAGTTTACCTGCCTGGATCAGCTCTTCCTGAGCGTGTTTCAGAGCCGCTTCTGCGTCTTCACGTTCACGCACTTCATGGCGCAGAGCAGTGTTTGCAGCTGTCAACGCATGCGTCCGTTGCGCGACCCGGCTTTCCAGAATCGTGTTGGCCTCGGCCAATGTGCGCCTGCGTTCGGTCGCCAGATACAGCAGCGCGCCGAAGGCCAGACAGATTGCAGCTACGGTTGCCGCCTGCAACCCCGCCAAACGCCGCGCGGGGGCCACATCCACCAGAACCTCAGCCGTCATGTCGATCACCGGCAAATCCAGCATCAGGTGTAATGCGCGGCTGGGCAGATACCGTCCCCAGTTCAGCTGCCAGACCTCGTGTGGACCGACCAGAACCGAAGCAAAATCGACCAATCCGCCGTCTGGGGGTGTCAGGCCCAATTGACCCTCATCCCGGTGCCAAAACAGCAGATCCGATCGGTTTGAGATAAAGACGACACCGTCCCCGTCGGTGAAGAACACCGCCTCGGTACTGCCGCGCCAGGTCTGTTCCACATCTTGCACATCGGCCACAACGATCAATACACCTTCAACCTGACCAGCATCGCCAAAGGCTGGGGCGGCGTAGGAATAGGTGCGATCTCCGCTGCTTTCCACTACCCCATGCGCGCTGCCCATTGCGCCCTGCAATGCGCGCCGAAACGCGGGATGGTCCGCCATGTTTGGCCACACAACCGGCTGCGCCGAGGCCAGCACCTGACCGCTTCGATCAAGATACATCATGTTGACGGCCGAGGTTTTGTCGGCGACGTCCAGCAATATCGCGCGCGCCGCCCGTTGTTGCACTGGTGTCTCTAGGGCGCGCAGGACCGGATGCGTGGCCATCAGCACGGCCAGTTCCTGATAGACCTGCATCTGAGTGCTGAGCCGGTCAGCAGCCAGTTCAAGGTCAGCCTCGGCCTTTTCGCTGAGCTGCGACAGCGCTTGACGGTAGCCATAGGACCAGACACCAGCGGCCAACAGGCCGACAGCAAACAAAAATCCCAGAATTACCCAAACGCGTTGCATGATATAGGGTCTTGCATTCGGCGCGCCGCATGGCAAGTCTGCGCCGCATGAAGACGGTATTTCAATCTCCGGTCGATCCGGAATTCGTGCAAAACCCCTACCCGCTCTATGATAAGGCCCGCGCGAGCGGTGATCTGGTCTATTGGGAGGACTATGGGAAAGTTGCGGCTGTATCACACCGGGCGGTCTCGGCCCTTCTGAAAGACCGCCGCTTTGGTCGGGAAGTGCCCGAAGAAATGCGAACCCCAGGTCCGGCGCATCTTGCCCCTTGGCTGGCGGTCGAGGCGCATTCGTTGCTGGAAGCCGAACCGCCAAGACACACACGCTTGCGCGCGTTGGTGATGCGGGCATTCACGTCGCGTGCCATATCGGCGCTGGAACCTTCGATTCACGACCTAACCCATTCTTTGATTGACGCATTTCCCGACCAGCCGTTCGATTTGCTCTCTACCTTTTGCACCCAAATTCCGGTCATCACAATCTGCCGCCTTCTGGGCGTGCCCGAGGATATGTCACCCAGCCTACTCCGCTGGTCACATGATATGGTGGCAATGTATCAAGCCAGCCGTACGCCCGAGACTGAGACCGCTGCCGCAGCCTCATCCCAAGCATTCACCGACTTTCTGATTGACTACATCGAGCAGCGCCGCAGCGATCCGCAGGACGATCTGATCACACGGTTGATCGTGGCCGAGGAAGATGGCGAAAAGCTCTCACGCGAAGAACTGGTCGCCACCTGCATCCTGCTTTTGAATGCCGGGCATGAAGCAACCGTGCATTCACTTGGAAACGGCGTGAAGACCGTTTTGCAAAATGGCATCGGACCGCAATACTTTGCGCCGGACAGCATCGACCGCACGGTAGAAGAGATATTACGCTATGACCCGCCGCTGCACATGTTCACCCGCTATGCTTATGAAAACATCGACGCATTTGGGCACAGTTTCAAACGTGGTGATGAGGTCGCATTACTGCTAGGCGCTGCGAACCGGGATCCAGCAATCTGGAGCGACCCGGGCAGGTTTGATCCCACCCGCGCCATCGTCACGAACACCAGTTTCGGTGGCGGCCTGCACTTTTGCGTTGGTGCCCCGCTGGCACGGATGGAAATGCGCATCGCACTGTCCACGCTTTTTGACAGATATCCGAACCTGCGCCTGAGCGCAGAGCCCGAGTATTCGAACACTTACCATTTCCACGGGCTGACCAAATTGATGGTGCAGATCTAGCTTTCGATCAGCGCTTTCAGAGGCAGCATGGTGGTGGACTTGATCTCTTCCATCGACAGCAAGGCGGTCACGTTGTGAACGCGCACTTCTGAAATCAGCGCCTGATAGAATTCGTCATAGGCACGGGCGTTCTTGACCCGCACTTTCAGGATATAGTCGATGTCTCCGGCCAGCCGATGCGCCTCTTGCACTTCGGGCCTGTCCCGCAGGGCTTTCAGGAATTTATGCTGCCAGTCAGCCTCATGTTCCGACGTTCGGATCAGAACAAAAAACGTGGCTTCAAATCCCAGCGCTTCGGCGTCCAGCAAAACGGTCTGCTGCCCGATCACACCGGCCCCTTTCAGCTTGCGTATCCGATTCCAGACCGGGGTCTTGGAACTGCCGACACGAGCGGCTATTTCGTCCAGCGATTGACTGGCGTCCCGCTGCAGCTCGACCAAAATTTTCCGATCCGTATCATCAATCCGCACCGACATTCCAAATTTCCCTTCGTTTCGAAACCAATGTCCCGTTTTGCCGTGGGCGTGGAACATTTGTCCTTATTTGTTCGCCTATATGGCGCATTGGTGGGAATATTTCCTATATTGCAACACAAGTCAAACCACACTCGGGACACGAAATGCAGCTTACGCAATCATATGATGGCACAGGACATGTCGACTTTGTCGGCGCGGGTCCGGGCGATCCTGAATTGCTGACGCTCAAGGCGCTGAAAGCCTTCGAGCGCGCGGATGTTGTTCTGCATGACCGCCTCATCAGTGATGCGGTCCTGGCATTGGCCGCAAAGACCGCTGTTCTGGTCGATGTTGGCAAGGCCGGTTTCGGCCCGTCTTGGAAACAGGAAGACATTGACGCCCTGCTGGTCGAGCACGCCCTGAAAGGTCAGCGCGTCGTGCGCCTGAAATCCGGCGATCCAACCGTATTTGGCCGTCTTGATGAAGAGATTGAAGCGGTTGAGGCTGCTGGTATCTCGTGGCGGATCGTACCGGGCATCACAGCTGCATCGGCGGCGGTTGCCGGAATTGGTCAAAGCCTGACACGGCGTGGGCGCAATTCTTCGGTCCGTTTTCTGACCGGCCACGACATGAAGGGCTTTGCCGATCACGACTGGACCGCTCTGGCACGCGCTGGCTCGGTTGCAGCGATCTACATGGGCAAAAAGTCCGCTCGTTTCATTCAGGGCCGCCTGATCATGCACGGTGCGGATCGCCAAACACCGGTGACGCTGATCGAAAACGCCACGCGCCCCGATCAGCGCATTCTGGAAACAACGCTGGACCAGTTGCCCACCGATTTGAACGCCGCCGATATGGACGGCCCCACCCTGACCTTTTATGGCCTCGCCCCGCGCCAAGCGACCGCGGCCCTGACCGAATTTAAGAAGGAGCACGCCTGATGGCCCGCGCTTTTACCCCCAAAGTGGTGACCGCCAACGACCTGTTGGAAGGTGACGTCATCTATCTGACCGAAGACGATCGGTGGTCGCGCGAGCTGACCGAGGCGGAGTTGATCACCGACGAAGCCCACGCGCAGGTGCGTCTTCTGGATGCCTCGCGCCAGGCCAACAAAATCGTCGGGGCATATCTGGCCGACGCCATTGCCGGCGAAGATGGCCCCGAGCCCACCCATTTCCGGGAAGACTTCCGCCGCACTGGTCCGTCCAACTATGCCCACGGCAAACAGGAATCCTCCCCGCAGCCCCGGGCCTGACCTCTGGCCCGTCTCTCTCTCCTCTTCTCAAGGCCCCAAGGTTCGGGGCTGCAACTAAGGACAGCTAATCATGTATCGCTACTCCGAGTTCGACACAGCATTTTTGGCAGAACGTAACGCGCAGTTCCGCGCGCAGGTTGAGCGCCGCATTGACGGCTCGCTGACCGAGGATGAATTCAAACCCCTGCGCCTGATGAACGGCCTGTATCTGCAGCTGCACGCATACATGCTGCGTGTCGCCATCCCATATGGCACGTTATCCAGCGCGCAGATGCGTCAACTGGCCCTGCTGGCTGAAAAGTGGGACAAAGGCTACGGCCATTTCACCACCCGTCAGAATATCCAGTACAACTGGCCGAAACTGAACGATGTGCCGGATATGCTGGACGCGCTGGCCGAGGTTGGCATGCACGCCATTCAGACTTCGGGCAATACCATCCGCAACGTGACCGCCGACCATTTCGCCGGTGCTGCGGCGGATGAGGTCGCCGATCCGCGCCCCTATGCCGAACTGCTGCGCCAGTGGTCGACCGACCACCCGGAATTCCAGTTCATGCCGCGCAAGTTCAAGATCGCCATCACCGGTTCGGAAAACGACCGTGCCGTGATCAAGGCGCATGACATCGGCTTGCAACTGGTTGAGCGTGACGGCGTTCTGGGTGCCCGCGTTATCGTGGGTGGTGGCCTGGGCCGTACGCCGATGATCGGTAAAGAACTGTCCGAGTTCGTCGCCTTTGACGACCTGCTCGCGTATCTCGAAGCCACTGTTTCGGTCTGGAACCAGATCGGCCGCCGCGACAACAAGTACAAGGCGCGCATCAAGATCACCGTGCATGAGCATGGCATCGACGCGATCCGCGCCAAGGTGAACGAGCGCTTCCTGAGGGTTCGCCCGCAGTTCAAAGGCGCGGATATGAACCTGTTGGAAGAGATCAAGGGCCACTTTGCGCCGCCAACCTTCCGTGAAGCCTCGGTTGCGTCGTTTGAAAGCGCCTACACCAACGATCCGGTCTTCCGGTCGTGGGTCGACACCAATATCGCGCCGCACAAGAACGCGGATCACGCGATCGTCACGATCTCGATCAAGAAGCACGGTCAGACTCCGGGCGATGCGACTGCTGAGCAAATGCGCGTAATGGCCGATCTGGCTGAAGAGTTCGCTTATGACGAGCTGCGTATCAGCCACGAGCAGAACGTAATCCTGCCGCATGTCCACAAGTCGGACCTGCCAGCGATCCACGCTCGTCTGAAAGAGCACGAGCTGGCCACCGCCAATATCGGCCTGATCAGCGACATCATCGCCTGCCCCGGCATGGATTACTGCGCGCTGGCAACAGCCCGTTCAATCCCGGTTGCACAGGAAATCGCGACCCGTTTCGATGATCTGAAGCTTGAGCATGATATCGGCCACCTGAAGATCAAGATCTCGGGCTGCATCAACGCATGTGGTCACCACCACGTGGGTCACATCGGCATCCTGGGTCTGGATCGCGCTGGCGTCGAGAACTACCAAATCACTCTGGGTGGTGACGCGACCGAAACTGCAGCAGTTGGCGATCGCACCGGACCTGGCTTTGCCTATGATGAGATCGTGCCTGCTGTCGAACGCATCGTCGAAACCTATCTGGAACAGCGCGACGGCGCCGAAGAGACATTCCTTGAAACCTATCGCCGCGTAGGCATGGCACCGTTCAAGGCAGCCCTCTACCCCGAGGCGCGAGCGAATGCCGCTTGACCTGATCCAGACGGAACTGGGGGTTGACCGCGCAGAGCTGACCGAAAAGGTCGAAGCGCTGAACACCCAGTTCCGCCACCACAGTGCCCATGACGTCATGCATGGCGCGCTGGAGGCAATCGAAGAGCTTGCTTTGGTCTCCAGCTTTGGGGCGGAATCGGTGGTGTTGTTGCACATGGCAGCCGTGGTCGACAAAGCCACACCGGTCCTGTTTGTGGACACGCAGATGCTGTTCACCGAAACGCTGGAATATCAGCAAGACGTTTCTGATCGGCTTGGCCTGAAGAACGTTCACATCATCCGCGCAGATGATGAGGATGTTCAGCGCGAAGACCCATACGGCGCCTTGCGCCTGAGCGACACGGATGCCTGCTGCAACCTGCGCAAAACCTTCCCGCTGCAGCGTGCTTTGGCGGGCTATGACGGCTGGATCTCGGGTCGGAAGCGGTTCCAGTCTGGCACACGCGCCGCGCTTGACTTCTTTGAGGTCGAGGACGGCACTGGCCGGATCAAGGTGAACCCACTGGCCCACTGGGCGCCCGAAGACGTGCGCGCCTATATGGATGAAAACAACCTACCCCGGCATCCGCTGGTGGCCAAAGGTTACCCCTCGATCGGTTGTGCGCCTTGCACCTCGCCGGTCAAAGAAGGCGAAGACCCCCGCGCCGGACGCTGGCGCGATCAGAACAAAGAAGAATGCGGCATCCATTTTGTCGACGGCAAGATGGTGCGCGCTGGAGAGAAAACATGAACGTAATCGTTACGGATGAGGGGTTCGCCCCTGACGACTGGACAGATGGCTTTGTCACGCTTGAGGACGCTGCCAATGATGTGGTTGCGCTGGACGTGGCCTCGGGCACTGATCCTGATGAACTGGTTGACCGCCTGGGCAGCGCCCGCATGGTCCGCGTGGACTTCCCGTCTTCGGCGGATGGCCGCGGCTTTACCATCGCGCGCGTGCTGCGCCTGAAAGGTTTCACAGGCCGCCTGCGGGCCAGAGGCCACGTTCTGGCCGACCAGTACGCCATGGCGCGCCGCAGCGGGTTCGATGAGGTCGAAATCGACGACGCACTGGCCAATCGCCAGCCCGAAGATCAGTGGCTGGCCCGCGCCAACTGGAAAGATCATAGCTATCAGGCCCGCCTGCGCGGCTAACCCCGCCAATCGCCAGCTTGTGACTGTAAAGGGGCATTTAGCCCCTTTTCCTGACTTGGATCAAAGATTAAACGGAGATGTCGGTTTACCCAACCGGCAGTGAAACGATGACAGAGATGAAACCCGTGACCGAAGCAACCGCCGTCAAGGCCCCCGTCCTTCCGGACGCCCAGACCGTAACAGACGTCAAACATTGGACCGACAGCCTGTTTTCCTTCAAGGTCTCGCGTCCCGCCTCACTGCGCTTCCGCTCGGGCGAGTTCGTGATGATCGGCCTGCTGGGCGACAACGGCAAGCCGCTGTTGCGCGCGTATTCCATCGCGTCGCCATCCTGGGACGAAGAGCTGGAGTTCTATTCGATCAAGGTGCAGGACGGCCCACTGACATCGAAACTGCAACACATCAAACCGGGTGATCAGATCATCCTGCGGCCCAAGCCTGTTGGCACGCTGGTGCATGACGCGCTGTTGCCCGGCAAACGCCTGTGGTTCTTTGCCACCGGAACAGGTTTTGCGCCCTTCGCGTCCTTGCTGCGCGAGCCGCAGACCTATGAGGATTACGACGAGGTGATCATCACCCACACCTGCCGCGAAGTGGGTGAATTGGAATATGGCCGTCAGCTGATCGAAAGCATCCGCCAGGATGAGATGCTGGCCGAGCTGATGGGCGAAGGCTTTGCCGACAAGATCCGCTATTATCCGACCACCACACGGGAAGAGAGCCCCAAAATGGGCCGCATCACCGAATTGCTGAAAGACGGCACGGTTTTTGCTGATCTGGGCATCGAAGGCGGCATCAAACCGGAAACCGACCGCGCGATGGTCTGCGGGTCTTTGGCCTTCAACTTGGACATCAAAAAGATTCTGGAGGAGTTCGACCTGCGCGAAGGTGCTAATTCCGAACCCAAGGAATTTGTCATCGAAAAAGCCTTTGTTGGTTAACCTGATGCACCTGATCCGGGGCATTTGGCCCCGGACTGGCGAAAAACTCTGACAAACCCCGACTTTTCGGGCTGGCCTGCACTTATGCCGCTTGAATCGGCGTGCAGGCCAGTCTAAATTCCGGCCTTGAATTTCTGCAATCATCAAAGGAATGAACCCATAGCCCGCAGACCTCACAACGCGCCGCCGCAAAGAGACACCGGCCCCCGCGTCAATGATAAGATCCGTGCCCCCGAAATCCGTCTGATTGGCGCTGAAGGTGAAAATGTCGGGGTGGTTCATCCCGCCAAAGCCATGCAGATGGCAGTTGATGCCGGTCTTGATCTGGTCGAAATTTCGCCCAACGCAAACCCGCCGGTCTGCAAAATTATGGACTTCGGTAAGTTCAAATACGAGACGCAGAAACGCGAAGCCGAAGCCCGCAAAAAACAGAAGATCATTGAGATCAAAGAGGTCAAATTCCGACCCAACACTGACACTCATGATTACGACGTGAAAATGCGGAACGTGTTCAAGTTTCTTGAAAACGGGGACAAGGTCAAAGTGACCCTGCGTTTCCGCGGCCGTGAAATGGCACACCAAAATTTGGGTCGTGAGCTTTTGGAACGTGTTGCAGCCGACACCAAAGAGATCGGCAAGGTTGAAAACATGCCGAAGATGGAAGGCCGTCAGATGATCATGCTGATCGGTCCGCTGCCACAGAAATAAACCCCTGTGCATATCGAATTTGAAACCCTGTCAGATCAGCTCTGACAGGGTTTTTGTTGGTTCTATGGTACAGGCCAAGCGGCGCTTCAGCCGGGGATCGAGGTCGAGATCGCCCGACGAAGTTTGCCCACAAGCTCGTCTATCTGCGCGTCTTCTATGATGAACGGCGGAGCCAGCAGGACATGATCCCCAACCCGCCCATCCCGTGTACCGGCCATGGGGTAGCAGATCAGCCCCTCGGCCAAGGCGGCTTTCTTGATTTTGCTCGCAACGCCGTGGGACGGATCAAACGGCGTTTTTGTTTCGCGGTCAGCCACCAACTCCAGCCCTCGAAACAGCCCCCTGCCGCGGATATCCCCGACATTCGGATGCTGTCCGAATTCGGCCCGCAACGCCTCTTGTAGCTTTTCGCCCATCACGCCGGCGCGCGCGGGCAACGCGCGCGCGGTCAGTTCGGTGACAACAGCCAGGGCCGCTGCTGTCGCAACCGGGTGACCGATATAGGTGTGACCATGCTGAAAGAACCCGGACCCGTCACGGATTGCATCATAGATTTTCCCGGTGCACATCATCGCACCAATCGGTTGGTATCCAGCACCCAACCCTTTGGCGATGCACAGAATGTCCGGCGAAATTCCATCATGATCGCAGGCAAACAAATGCCCGGTTCGCCCCATGCCACACATGACTTCATCTAGAATCAACAGAACGCCATATTGGTCACATATCTGGCGAATACGCTGAAAATACCCCTCAACGGCAGGAACCGCACCCAGCGTTGCCCCCACAACGGGTTCTGCCATGAACGCCATAACCGATTCAGGACCCAAGCGCAGGATCTCGACCTCCAACTCATTCGCGACGCGCTGGCCGTAGTCAAAACTGCTCTCAGTATCCGGCTTTTCAGCGTATTCGAAGCAGGGCGCGATATGTGTCATCTCGATCAACATCGGTGCAAATTGCGCGCGTCGCCATTCGTTACCTCCAGCCGACAACGCGCCCAAAGTGTTCCCGTGATAGCTCTGCCGCCGCGCGATCACCCGGCGACGCTCGGGCTGGCCGATTTCAAGAAAGTACTGCCGCGCGAGTTTCATCGCCGCCTCGGTCGCCTCGGACCCGCCTGAGACGAAATACACACGGTCCAGACCATCAGGAGCATGTTCCACCAACAGATCGGCCAGTGCTTCGGCAGGTTCGGATGTCATGAAACCGGTATGTGCAAAAGCGATCTGTTCGACCTGCCGCTGCACGGCTTCGATAACCGCCGGGTTCGAATGCCCGAGGCACGACACCGCAGCGTCACCACAATCCAGATAACGTTGCCCCTGATCGTCGATCAGGTAACACCCGTTGCCACCAACGGCGACTGGCAAGTTCGATTTGGTATGACGAGGAAAAACGTGGCTCATTGCTGAGGTCCTTTCAAAACCGCGACCAGCGCCGAAACCGACGCTGCGTTGTTCGCCCAGGCACTTCCGTCCTGGTCGGTCAAACTGTTTTCAAATCCAACCCGCACATCCCCGCCACGGTCCGCAGCCGTTTTTAGGCAAGTATGTTCCTGCTTTCCGAATGCACAGACCATCCAACTGGAGCGGGTTTGCGGAAAGTGATCAAGGTCTTCTGGTGCGGATTCCTGCCCCGAGGTGTAACGCCCCAGAACCAACAGCCGCTCAGTTTGCCCATCGCGGACGATACCGCGGGCTTGCCAGTCAGCCAGCAGAGCTGCGTCTTCATCGTTATAGAGTATATGCTGAACACGCGTTCCCTGCTCGGCACACAGGCCGTAAACCTTACCCACGAGGTCCGGCGCGCGCGCGACTTCCCGAACTGAGATCGAAGCCCATTTTGGCTTTACGTGCTGCAAACAGTGCAATTGGGCCGGGACATCAAAGATACCCGCCGCCTCGGTCGTGATCTGAACATCCATCTCTGGCACGGCACGTCGCAACTCTGCCATCGTCTCAAGATAACGCCCGGCATCCAGAGAATGCTGCCCCTGTTCATCGCGCACATGCAGGTGGATTCCATATGCACCGGCCCGAAAACAGCTTTGTGCAGTCGATACGATCTCCTGCACCGACACCGGAAGCTGAACGTGATCCGCATGCCCCCTCCGGGCACCGTTCGGCGCCACCAGAACATAGGGCGTATGCGATTGCGGCAGTGTTTTGGACATAAGAGCACCCTTTTCAACTTTTAACCCAGTTAAGGACCTTAGGCGCGTTTTCAATTTACATCTTTCAGAACATTTGTTTTCTTTCGCGGATGACCAAGTCTTTGAGCCAGCTTACCGAAGCTCTGCGACAGCAGATCGACCAGTTGCCACCCGGATTGCAGATGGCGGCAAAATACATCCTCGACCATCCCGGAGATTTTGGGCTGGACTCAATTCGAGAAACCGCAGCAAAGATCGGCGTCAGCTCGAACGTTCTGGTCCGGCTGGCGGATCGGATGGGATATGACCGCTTCGACGGCCTGCGCGCTCCGTTCCGCGATGCGTTGGTCACAGATGGTGAGGATCATCTGAGCCAAAGTTGGCTTGCCGACATGCAAGACGGTGACGCATTCAGTGCCGCTCAGGCAAAATTTGCCCAGAATGCGCAGAACGTCGTTATGCGATCCCTGAGGTTAATGAACCCTGAACGCGTCAAGCGCGCCGTTGAAATTATGACGTCTGCTGACAGGTGCTTTGTCACCGCCACCCGCGCCAGCTATGCCTTGTCTTACTATTTTTCATATGCCGGACGCATGGCACACCCCGGCCTGCAACTTATTCCTCGCCATACGGGGTCCGCGGCAGATGATCTGTTAGACGCACGCCCCAACGATTGCCTGATTGCAATCACCGTCCATCCCTATTCCGCCGACACCATCCAATCAATGCGATTGGCGCGACGCATGAACTTGCCGCTCATCCTGATTGCCGACAGCGAAGTGATCGCACCCGGGATCGAGCCGGACGTGGTTTTCCCCGTCAGCACGCGATCTCTGCACCACTTCTCGAACTATGCCGGGGCCATGGTGGTTCTGGAATGCCTACTGGGTCACCTGTTTCAGGCGGGCGGAGACGTCGCGCGCGATCGCGTGGACAATTACCAACAGTCCCGAGAAGACACAGGCGCATACTGGCAACCATCCCAGCCGCCCAGAATAAGGCGGACATAAAAAAGCCCCGGCCATAAGGTCCGGGGCTTTTTTGATAGTTTTGAGCTTACATGCAGGCTTCAATGGCCCGCTTGGTCATGACACTGACCAGATGCGCGCGGTACGCCTTGCTGCCGTGCAAGTCGGCAATCATATTCGCGGGATTGATGCTCAGCCCGGTCAAGGCATCCTGCCGAAACTCCTTGTTCAGGGCTTCCTCTGCCTCGGACCAGCGGAACACACCATCCTCACTGGCCCCTGTTACCGCAACGCGAACACCGTCGGCGAAACGTGCCAAATACACTCCGACCAGCGCAAAGCGCGATGCGGGTTGCAGGAACTTCTGATAGCTGGCCGCTTGTGGCACCGGGAAATTGACCGTGGTGATGATCTCACCTTCTTCCAGGGCTGTACTGAACAAACCCTCGAAGAAATCATCCGCTGCGATTTGGCGCGTATTGGTGATGATCGTCGCACCTGATCCCAAAGCGCCCGCAGGATAGCAAGCGGCCGGATCATTGTTGGCCAGTGAGCCACCGATTGTTCCCCGATTGCGCACCGCAGGATCGCCAATTTGCCCGGCCAGTGCGGCCAGTGCCGGATAGCTGCCGGCGGCCTCTGACGCCACCGTCGCGTGGGTCGTCGCGCCACCAATGGCCACCGATCCGTCATCCTCGATACAGACGCCCTGTATGTCGGGAATCCCACCAAGCGATACCAGTGTTGACGGTGCTGCCAATCGCTGTTTCAGCGTTGGGATCAGCGTCTGGCCACCCCCCAACGCCTGTGCATCCTCGCCTCCCAACGCCGAAACGGCGTCAGCAACGGTCGAGGGCTTTTCAAACTCGAAATTGTACATTTCGCTTTTCCTTTCCGAAAGGCGCGGATCCGCCCTTCATCTGGCTGTAAATATCCCGGGGGTCTGGGGGCAGAGCCCCCAGCCTACCCGACCAATCAGCTGTTCATCGCCGCCCAGACACGGGACGGGCTCACCGGCATATCGATGTGATCGACTGCTTTTCCGCCCGAGTTCAGCGCATCCAACACCGCATTGACCACCGCCGGCGGCGAGCCAATTGCACCGGCTTCACCGCAGCCCTTCACACCCAATGGGTTATGCGTACAGGGCGTCTGGCTGGAATGATCCACACCATAGAATGGCACGTCATCCGCTCGCGGCATCGCGTAATCCATGAAGGACGCGCTCAGCAACTGACCGTTCTCGTCGTAGGCACAATTCTCAAGCAAAGCCTGGCCGATGCCCTGACCAATGCCGCCATGGACCTGACCGTCGACAATCATCGGATTGACGATGTTGCCAAAGTCATCTGCAGCGTTGAAAGCCTCGACGGTCACCTGACCGGTCTCGGGGTCAACCTCGACCTCGCACGCATATGCACCGGCCGGGTAAGTGAAGTTGGCCGGGTCGTAAAACGCGGTCTCCTCCAACCCGGGTTCGACTTCCAGCGGATAGTTGTGCGGTACATAGGCCGTCAGGGTTACATCGCCCCAGGCTACCGACTTGTCGGTGCCCGCGACGCTAAACTGACCGTCTTTCAGTTCAATATCCGCCTCGGACGCCTCCAGCAGGTGTGCTGCGATCTTCTTGGCTTTCTCGATCACCTTCTCGGTCGCTTTGACCATGGCCGAACCACAAACGGCCAGCGAACGCGAGCCATAGGTCCCCATGCCAAACGGGATCTTCGAGGTATCGCCATGCACGATCTCGACCATTGACTCATCAATGCCGATCATGTCGGCCACAACCTGCGGGAAGGCTGTCTCGTGCCCCTGCCCGTGGCTGTGTGCGCCCACCATGACGCTGATCGAGCCGGTGGCGTTCACCCGAACAGTTGCGGCATCATACAGACCCGCGCGGGCCCCCAGCATGCCGACGATGTTTGAGGGCGCGATACCGCAGGCCTCGATATAGCAGTTGATGCCCAGACCACGCAGTTTGCCGTTGGCTTCGCTTTCGGCCCGACGCGCGGCAAATCCCGCCAGATCGGCAGCGACCTCAAGCTTGTCCATCGTCCCGTTGTAATCCCCGGTGTCATAGGTCAGTGCGACCGGAGTGTCATAGGGGAACTGCGTGATAAAGTTTTGACGGCGCAGGGCAATCGGATCAACACCCAACTCGCGTGCGGCTTTGTCAACGACACGCTCCAGTTGGTAGGTCGCCTCAGGGCGTCCAGCGCCGCGATAGGCGTCCACCGGCACCGTGTTGGTAAACATCGCCTTCACGTTCACCTGAATGACCGGCGTCTTGTAGTTGCCAGCCATCAGAGTGCCGTGCAGCCAGGTCGGAACCGAGCTGGAGAAAGTCGACAGATACGCACCCAGATTGGCATAGGTGTTCGTGCGCAGACCGATAAAGTTGTTGTCTGCGTCCAGTGCCAATTCGATCTTGCTGACATGGTCGCGACCATGGGCATCCGACATGAACGCCTCGGACCGGCTGGATGTCCACTTGACCGGACGGTTGCAGGCCTTGGCGGCAAAGGTGCAGAACGCTTCTTCTGCATAGTGGAAGATCTTGGTGCCAAAGCCGCCGCCCACATCCGGCGCCACGACGCGCACTTTATGCTCGGGCAGGCCCAGAACAAAGGCGCACATCAGCAGACGGATCACATGCGGGTTCTGCGAAGTGGTAAAGAGCGTGTAATCGCCCGTGCCAGGCTTGTACTCACCCACCGCCACACGCGGTTCCATCGGGTTTGCGACCAGGCGGTTGTTGACCAGATCCAACGTCGTTACGTGGGCTGCATTGGCAAAGACCTCATCGACCTTGGCGTCGTCCGTCTCACCCAATTGCCAGTCATAGCAGATGTTGTTCTTCAGATCGTCATGAACCAGCGTCGACCCATCCTGAGCAGCAGCTTTCATGTTCATGACAGCCGGCAGTTCTTCGATATCCAGATCGATCGCCTCGGCCGCATCACGGGCCTGCTCCAGACTGTCGGCCACAACGGCCGCAATCGGGTCGCCCACATGGCGCACCTTACCTTGTGCCAAAATGGGGTGCGGCGGCTCCTGCATCGGCGCGCCGTGCTTGTCGGTCACTTCCCAACCGCAGGGCATCCCGCCCACGCCTTCGAAATCTTTGCCGGTGAAAACCTTGACCACTCCCGGCATAGCTTCGGCGGCTGAGGTGTCGATACTCTTGATGCGGCCATGCGCAATGTCGGACCGCAGGAAATGCACATAAGCCTGGCCATGTACGTTGATGTCGTCGGTATAATTTCCCGCTCCGGTCAGAAAGCGTACGTCTTCGCGTCGCTTGGAACTGGCTCCGATGCCACTGTCTTTGGGCATTGCTTGTTCTCCTCCCATAAACGGATGCGTGTGCACCCTATGTCATCCCACGGGCGTATATTTGGACGCCCGCAGCGGCATCATTCGGCAGCGATGCTGCTGACGTCTTGACCCGATGCGGCCATGATCGCCTTGACGATGTTGTGGTATCCGGTGCAACGGCACAGGTTGCCTTCCAGATACTTGCGCACTTCGGCCTCAGTCGGGCGCGGGTTCTCTTTCAACAGCGCGGCCGCGCTCATCACCATGCCTGGCGTGCAGAAACCGCATTGCAGGCCATGGTGGTCCTGAAATGCTTGCTGGATCACATTCAGCGAACCATCCGCGTTGGCCTGGCCTTCGATGGTGCCGACATCGGCCCCGTCCGCCTCAAGCGCCAGCATGTTACAGGATTTGACCGCCTCGCCGTTCACATGCACGACGCATGCGCCGCACTGCGCGGTATCGCATCCGACATGAGTGCCAGTCAGCGACAGGTGTTCACGCAGAAAACCGGACAACAACGTCCGGCCCTCGACGTCACCGCTCACGGACTTTCCGTTCACGGTCATTGAGACCTGTGTCATAGATTCCTCCCATTTCGTATTATTCTTGGTCCCGAGTTAAACACGGGAAAATTTGTTTGAGAACAAAAATATTTAGCATCAATATCCGACGTTCGTCGGGGTCGTCTTTTCTTTCATAGCCGCCTAATAAGAAAAACTATTTTGCGCCTCATCACCGTTTGCGCGCAGATCTCGGTTGCGGTCTTGTTGGGATTTCTTTCAGCAGCCCGCCAACGCCCATCGCCGCAATATCTGCGCCGGTTGTCTCGATCCCGCACGCAACGCGCGACAAGACCCAGTCCGCTCCGTTCAACGCAGGCGAACGGGCACATCCGGGAAGTCCAATCACCGGCTTGGAGCCTAGTGTTCCAAGAAACAGCAGATTACCAGGATCAACGGGCATGCCGAACCTGTCCACCTGACCACCCGCAGCGCGCACAGCCTGAGGCGCAACATCAAAAGCATCAGAGGTGGCAGAGCCGGTCAGGATCATCACGATGTCGCCCACCGCCGCTGAAATGGCGTGCGACAGCGGTTCGGCTTTGTGTGACACGATCCGTACATCGCTTAGGTCCATGCCAAGGGCCTCAACACGGCCGCGAATTGCTGCGATGCCTTTTTCGTTTGGCGGACCGCCCGGAATATCCGTAACGATCAATCCTGCCGATTTGTGTACAGGGGCCTTCAGACGAATCGAAGCTTTGGCCAGATCGGCGGCTTGCACGACGTCCTCTTTTGAGACCGCATAGGAAATCACCTTGATCGTGGCAACCATCCCGCCCGGGCCCATCTGTTGAAATTGCGGCACCGTCGCTACTGTGATCATCGGGTTGACGCAGTTGAACTCCTGCAGGGCCGCAACGTCCAATTCGACAACCCCCGGCCTGTCGGCCAGCAGGTTCACACGCCCGGTAAACGGCTGCGTCACCCGCAAACCTGCGGCATGCGGTTCAGGTGCAAGCGCCGCGGCCAGCACTTCAGCGGCCTCGTCTTCGTGGCAATCTCCGGGCTCGAGCTGTGCAACCGTGACGTCGCCATACCCTGCAGCAGTTAGCTGAGCGCAATGTTCGGCCGTCAACAGCAGTCCCTTGCGCAGTTTGGTGTCCTGAACCTGAACGGAATGCGCAAGGATCGCGCCAGTGGCCTCGGAGACAGGAACCGGGCCGAACTTCACGCCTTGCCCCGCAGCACGGCCGTCATTTGTGCGAGGATGGCTACCGCGATCTCGGACGGATCCGCCGCGCCGATGTCCAATCCAATAGGTCCGTGGATCTGAGCAATCTGGTCGTCCGCAAAACCAGCCTCTTTCATGCGCGCGACCCGCTTGGCGTGCGTTCGCGTCGAGCCTAACGCTCCGATATAAAACACGCCCGCCTTCAAGGCGGATTCCAAAGCCGGGTCGTCCAACTTGGGGTCATGCGTTAGCAAGACAACAGCGGTTCGCGCATCCATGCCCAGCTTGGCCACCGCCTCGTCCGGCCAATCAGTCAGGATGGTTTCGCCCGGGAATCGGGCACCAGAGGCAAAGGCGTCGCGCGGGTCGATGATGGCCGGATCATACCCGGCGATCCGGGCCATCGGAACCAGCGCCTGCGCAATATGCACTGCCCCCACTATTATCAATCGCAGCGGAGGGTTGTGGACCGCAACAAATGTCTGTCCGTCCTCTTCGATCCCGGAACGGTCCATCCGCATTCGAACCGGATAAGCGTTGCGGCGCAAAGCCCGGTGACCGGTTTCGGTGTTAACTTCATAGGCCACCGGTTCCCGCTGTGCGCGGGCTTTGACCAGATCTCGCAACATGGACTCTGGCAGGACCGAACCGATAGGCTCCACTAAAACGCGGATCGTTCCGCCACAGGCCAGACCCACAGCAAAAGCGTCCTCATCGCTAACGCCAAATTCCAACAGACGCGCATCACCTTCGTCCATCGCTTCAAGCGCTTCGACGATGACCGCGCCTTCGACACAACCGCCGGAAACCGACCCCTCGATCCGCCCGTCTGCGGCGATCACCAACTGGGCACCGACGCGACGCGGCGCGCTGCCCCAGGTCTCAACCACAGTTGCCAGCGCGGTTGGATGACCCTCAGCATGCCACTTCAGTGCCGTCTCTGGGCTGTTGTCGAATCTGTCCATTGCACCCTCCCGGCGTGTTCTGATCCAACATAGGCAGGTTTGGCGCAATGAAAAGTAAGCCTTAAGGCGAATACCGGATGTTCGGCCTGTCTGTTAAACTCAGAATTGTATCGGCGTATACAAGCCCAGATTACCAAGTAGCCCACAAATCATTGATTGCACCCGGACCAGATTCTAGCCTACATGCGTAGCTGCTGCATTCCAGTATGCGCATATTAATTTTTGACAATGGAGACAGAGAGTTGAAACGCATTTTTACACTCGGAATGGCACTTGGCCTGTTCACCGCAAGCGTTGCATCTGCAGACACGTTCCTGCGTTATGGCGAGGTCGAAGGTTGGAAAGTATTTATCGACGAGGACAAGAAATCCTGCCTGATCGAAGCTGTTGATGATGCTGAAAACGTCGTTCAGATGGGCCTGACCGAAGATCGTGGTGTTGGCTATGTTGGCGTGTTCACCAAGGCCAAGACCGATATCAAGCGTGGCGAGAAAGAAGCCGTGGCGGTCCTGTTGGGCGACAATATCTATGTCGGCGAAGCGACCGGAATGAAGGGTAACATCACCAAAGGTTATTCGGGTGGTTACGTCTTGTCAGATGACCCTCAATTCGCGGACGACCTGGCCAAGCAGAAAGTCATGGTCGTGTTCCCGGAAAAGGAATTTGCCTTCACTGTTGACCTGACTGGCACCTATAAGGCCATGGAAATGGCGCGCAAGTGTAACGAAGAACAGCTGAGCTGATACTCAGTCGGAAAGCGCGGTCATCAACCGCGCTTTCTCACCCACGTCATCGGGTTTTGAGATGACGGCAGCCAGATCTTCCAGCGACGCAATCGAATGGCCGGCACGGAAACTGTCCACATGGGGCAGCATGGCCGCAACACCCTGCGCTTTGGGCGCGAACCCATCCCACCGCAGCAATGGATTCAACCAGATCAGTCGGCGCGCGGACAGGTGCAGACGCTCCATCTCTTTACCCAACGCCGCGGGGTCTCCGCGATCCAGCCCGTCCGAGATCAATAGGACCACAGCGCCCTGCCCCATGACCCGCCGCGACCAATCGCGGTTGAACGCGTGCAGACACTCGCCAATCCGCGTTCCCCCTTCCCAATCCTGAGCCTCAGCCCCGGCGGCGGCCAGTGCGGCATCTACGTCGCGCTGCTGAAGATGACGTGTGATATTCGTCAGACGCGTCCCAAAAGTGAATGCGTGAACCTTGGCCCAGCCCGCCCCTTTGGCGTTCGACACCGCATGCAGGAAATGAAGGACGATCCGGCTGTACTGGCTCATCGACCCCGAGATATCGCAAAGCACGACAAGATTGGGCCACCGAGGTTTCGGCTTGAGCTTGGCAATATCGCGCAACTCTCCACCCTGACGCATCGCGGCGCGCAATGTCCGCGCCCGGTCGATGCGATGCCCCAGATGGCTGGCCTGACCACGTCTGGATTTTATTGGCTTCACCGGCAGAGCAAGCCGCGACAGCATGCGCTTGGCTTGCACGATCTCGGCGGTGCTCATCTGCTCAAAGTCCAGACTACGCAGACGTTCCTCAGAGGACGCCGTTTGCGAGGCGTCGATCTCTAACTCGGACTCTTCTTCCTGCTCAGCCACCTCGGGCAGATCACGTTCAACCCCGTCCAACAACGCCTCGGCCGCGCGCTTTTCGGCCGCGTCAGCCTTGCGTTCTTCCTGTACGCCGCGAATGGCCGGCAGCATCATGGACATCATGTGCTCAAGATATCGGGGGTCACGCCAATAGAGGCGAAAGACCTGCGCAAATACAGTGCGGTGTTCCGGGCGGTTCACGAAACAGGCGTGCAATGTCCAGTAGAAATCCTGTTTTTCCGTGAACCCCGCCGCCTGCACCGCGCGAATAGCATCCACCACTCGACCCGTCCCAATCGGTAGCCCGGCCTTACGCAAGGCGCGAGCGAAATGGGTGATGTTTTGCGCCAGCTTGGGGTTATCCGGAATGTCGATCGGAAGCTGTTCAGCCATCAGGCTGGTTCCAGCGACGCTTTGGCTTGATCCAGTATTCGTTTCGCCTCGGACCCCTGCAATTTCTGGATGTCGTCCTGGTATTTCAAGATCGCACCCAGAGTATCTCCGATGACTTCGGGGCTGAGGTTGATGACGTCCAGAGCCAACAGGCATTTGGCCCAATCTATCGTCTCAGCCACACCCGGTTTCTTGAATAGATCTTCGGTGCGTAGATGCTGAACAAAGGCCACGACCTCACGACTAAGCGCTTCGGCAGCTTCCGGCGCGCGCGCGTGCAGGATTTCGATCTCTCGGTCGAAATCGGGGTAGTCGACCCAATGATAGAGGCAGCGTCTTTTTAGTGCATCATGCACCTCACGTGTGCGGTTCGAGGTGACGATAACGATGGGCGGCTCCGGTGCTTTGACCGTGCCCAGTTCAGGAATCGTGACCTGAAAATCGCTGAGCGCTTCGAGCAGGAACGCCTCGAACGGTTCGTCTGTGCGATCAAGCTCGTCGATCAGCAGAACCGGCGCGCCGTTTTCATCCGGACGCATCGCCTGCAGCAGCGGGCGTTCGATCAGGTACTCGTCCGAGAATAACTCGGTCTGCAATGTGCCCCGATCCGCCCCGCCCGAGGCTTCGGCCGTGCGGATCGCCACCATCTGCGCCGGAAAGTTCCATTCGTAAACAGCGGAAGAAGCATCCAGACCTTCGTAGCATTGCAGCCGGATCAGGCGCCGATTCAGACCGGCGGCAAGGGCCTTGGCGATCTCGGTCTTGCCCACCCCAGCCTCACCTTCCAGAAACAGTGGTCGGCCCAGTTTCAGGGACAGAAACACCACCGTCGCCAGCGCACGCCCGCAGACATAGCCCTGTGAACCCAACATGGATTGGACGGCGTCGATGGAATCTGGCTGTGTCATGTTTCGATCTCTCCCTTGCCACAACAGTTCATGACCACCCGCGCGCGTCAAGGCCGTGTTCTTTCCGGGACTTACGACGATCGGACTGATTGACAAGGTCTGGGACCGAATTGAAGGTCTTTCACCGCCGGGTCCGCTGTGCTAGCGGAAGGCCATGACCGATACCCTCACGATCCGCCGCCCCGACGACTGGCATCTGCACCTGCGCGATGGCGCGATGTTGCAGGCCGTCCTGCCCGAAACCGCGCGTCATTTTGCCCGCGCGATCATCATGCCGAACCTTGTGCCGCCCGTCGTGCGCGGCGATCAGGCCGCCGCCTATCGCGACCGCATATTGGCCGCGCTGCCCGAGGGCATGACGTTCGAGCCGTTGATGACGCTGTACTTGACCGAGGATACCGACCCCGAAGACATGGCCGCAGCTCATGCAAGCGGTCTGGTCAAAGCGGTCAAACTGTACCCGGCGGGCGCAACAACCAACTCTGCCTCGGGCGTACAGGATTTCGACAAAGTGCGTCCGGTGCTGGAAAAGATGGCCGAGATTGGCCTGCCCATGTGCGTGCATGGTGAGGTGACCGACGCCGAGATCGACATTTTTGACCGCGAAGCTGTGTTCATCGACCGTGTTCTGGATCCGATCCGCAAGGCCACACCCGGACTGCGCGTGGTGATGGAGCACATCACGACCGCGAACGGTGTCGAATACGTCAAATCCAATGACAAAGATCTGGGTGCAACGATCACGGCGCACCACCTGATCATCAACCGCAACCACATCCTCGTTGGTGGAATCAAGCCGCACTACTATTGCCTGCCTGTCGCCAAGCGCGAAGAACATCGACTGGCTCTGCTGGCGGCAGCGACTTCGGGCGATGCGCGGTATTTCCTGGGTACGGACAGCGCACCCCACACCGACGCAAACAAGGAAATGGCCTGTGGGTGTGCGGGATGTTTCACGGCGACCAATACAATGTCGCTGGTGGCGGAAATGTTTGACCGTGAAGGCGCTTTGGACAAGCTGGAAGGCTTTGTTTCGCTGAATGGCCCGGCTTTCTATCGCCTGCCGGTGAACGAGGAAACCATCACCCTGACCAAGGGCGAACCAGTAGATTACTCGGACAAGATCGAATCCGATGACGGACCCGTCACAGTGTTTGAACCGGGTTTCCCGTTGCACTGGCGCGTGACTTAACCCGCCAGCAACGCAGACAAATCGCGGACGCGGCCTCCGGTGCGCAGCATCGACCAGACCGCGTCCGCGTCATCTGTTCCGATTAGCTTGTTGGCCTTGCCGCGCACCCGGTCCTCACGATCTGACAAAGTCATGGGGGCCAACAGGTCATGCGTGGCCTCGCGCCTTGCCCCATCCCGGCGCAACAAGGTCAGCTGCGCCTGCGTTTCTGACAAACTGTTATCCGCTTCGACAGAGACTCGGTCCCGCAAGGATACTAGACGCGGGTCAGCGCATATCTTGTCCGAATAGCTGCCTGGCAGGGCCGTATCATAGCCAAGCGCCTGCATCGCAATCACCGTCCGATATGAGAACTTGGCACCAAGGCCAGTTGTCGGGGATGTCTGGTTGCAGACGCTCATCCACCTTGGATGCGTCTTGATCTTGATCTCGGCCACTTCCGGTTCGGCGATATCCAGGTCGCGCGCGGCCTCAAGCGCGGCGTGCAATCCGTGGCAACAGGCATGAAACTTGTGACTGACGCTTTCAAAAAGCCATTCCGCACCTAGCCCATCCAATGAGGCTGCAATGTCAGACTGTCCTTTATGTGTCGCGCCGAATCCATAGGACCCTTCCAGCGCGTCTGAATTGGGTTCGAATCCCGATGCCACCAACAAAGCTGCCTCAACCCCGGCAGAGGCCGCAAGACCCGCGTTATAAGGTTTTCCCATCGTTCCGAATTGCGCCTTTAGACCGGCAGCCCTAGTCGCTGTCAGGCCCAGAACTTTGCGCATCTGTTCGACGTCGAACCCCAGTATGCGCCCTGCAGCGACAGCCGCACCAAACGCACCGGACGTTGCCGTTTGGTGAAAGCCCGCCTGATAGTGATCACGCCCCAGCCAGAGGCCGATCCGAATGGACGTCTCCATCCCAACCGGCGCGGCTTCAAGGAGATCGACCAGAATACGATCGTCCCATTCGCTTAGCGCCAGCGCCGCCGGAAGGACGGCAACCGATGGATGGCCGATATGGGCGAAATGCGTGTCGTCATAGTCTAGGGCATGCGACACGGTTCCGTTTACCAATGCAGCACCGCGCAGGGGTGCCGCACCTCCACCAAAAAGGCGTGCTTGTTCCGCACCCCCTTCGCCAAGCACGAGGTCGCGCACTGTCCGGGAAACAGGCTCATCAACTCCGGCACGCCCGACAGCAATCCAGTCCAAAACAGAAAGAGACGTAACGACCCGCGTCTGCAAAGTCGTCGTGATAGGCCCCGCCGCGAAGGCTGCCAGTGATGTGGTAAAATCGGTCATGGGCGCAGTCTAGCGACCGCCAACCCGGGGTAAAGACCTAGCTGTACAAGTCCTTTGCGCGGGTCTCAAAGGCCTGAACGATCCGATGCATAGCCTCGTTGAAGACCACGCCGATGATCCCCTGAAGGATCGCGTTCTTGAATTCGAAATCCACGTGGAACGTGATGTTGCATCCGCCATCGTCGGCGTCAGCGAATTGCCAGTCGGATTTCATGTATTTGAATGGGCCGTCCAGATATTCAGTGTCGATTCTTCTCTGATCGGCAAACAATGTCACCCGGCTGCCGAACCGTTCGCGGAACACTTTGAACGAGATCACCAGATCCGCTTCCATGACCTGCGCCTCACCCGCCGCATAGGTCCGACGAATGCGGGCGGCTGCGCACCACGGCAGAAACTCGGGATACTTTGCCACGTCCGCGACCAGCTCGTACATCTGCTGCGCAGTGTAAGGAAGGTGACGTGTTTCCGAATGAGTAGGCATGGCGTCCGGTTTTTCAGGTGACAATGGCGCGTCATGTCGTATGTTGCGCGCCAAAGATCAAGGGGGCAGCGATGAGCGACCGCGCATATGTGATAGATACGATGATCTCGGCCAAGGCGATTGCAGCCCGAATCGAGGAATTATGCCGCGAAATCACGGCAGAATTCGGAGATACCGACAAGCTGATCGTGGTCGGTCTGCTGCGCGGCAGCTTCGTCTTCATCGCGGATCTGGTGCGCGAACTGGACCTGCCGATCGAAGTCGATTTCCTCGAAGTATCCTCGTATGGAGACGCGATGGAAAGCAGCCGGGAAGTACGCATTCTCAAGGACTTACGTGGCGCGATTGAAGGGCGCGATGTTTTGGCCGTCGAAGATATCGTCGACACCGGCCACACGCTGAACCACGTCACAAAACTGTTGCGCAGCCGCAAACCAAGCCGACTTAAGTCCATTGCCCTGCTGGACAAACCCAGCCGACGCGAGGTCGATTTTCGTTCCGATTGGATCGGCTTTGAAATTCCGGACGAATTTGTTGTGGGTTACGGGATCGACTACGCGCAACGCAATCGCAACTTGCCATTCATTGGCAAAGTTCGATTTGTCGAAGACTAAACCGGGTTACCCCCGTTCAGGCTTGGGCGTCGCCTAAAACCTGCCGGATAGCCGACAGGAAAACCCAGGTTCCAACGGGTATCAACGCGTCCGGGAAATCATAGTCGGGGTTATGCAATTGCGGGTGACCCTGCCCCGCGCCCAGCCAGAACATCGCCGCCTTTGCGCCTTTGCCGAATTGCCCGAAATCTTCTGAGAACTTTTGCGGCGTCTTTGTTGAATGGCACGGCACTCCACGCTCAGTGCAGGCTGTTGCGATGATGCTCACCGCGTCGCTGTGATTGACGCAGGCTTCGAAGACATCGTCATAGGTGATCTCAACCCCCAGACTGTCGGCGGATGCAGCGCGGCGCGCCAGCGCTTCGGCCTCGGTCATCAGCGTTTGCATCCGAGTGTCTGAAACGGTGCGCAAAGTCACCCAGATCTCGGCCTGTCCCGGAGCGACGCCGAAAGTCGGCTCTCCCAAACGGGCATGCGTCACAGTTGTCAGCGCAAAATCGGCATCCAACGCGCCGCCCGCGCCCAAGCCTGCCAGTTGCAACATCAATTCAGACATTGCCCGAGCAGGTGAAACCCCATCCTGAGGCGCAGCCGCATGGGACGTCTTGCCGGTCAGGATAATTTTCATCCCGCGCGAGGCGCAATTGGCCGAACCCTGACACAACTCAACTGCACCAAGTTCCAACCCCGGCAGGTTGTGCAAAGAGAACACATAGTCCAGCGCGATTTGCGCGAATTGGGGGTCCGCGCGAAACGCGATAGCGCCCTGCCCGGTTTCCTCAGCCGGTTGAAAGATCAAAACCACCCGACCCTTTTGGGGTCGGTGGCGCGCCAGGTCTTCGGCAACGCCAAGCACCATCGCCATGTGCCCATCATGGCCACACAGATGTCCTTTGCCCGGAACCTTCGACACATAAGGGTGCGTGCCAAGTTCTTGAATCGGCAGCCCGTCCAACTCGCACCGGATACCTACGGTCGGCCCAGCCTGCCCACTGTCAAAAACCGCGGCAATGCCATGCCCCCCCAGTCCGGTAAGCACATGGTCCGCACCGAATCCCTGCAACAGCTTTGTCATCCGGGCAGCGGTCTCACGCTCCTGCCCGGAAAGTTCGGGATATTGATGCAGGTCGTGGCGCAGGCGTGTCAGCCGCGCGTGCGCTTCGGGTGTCACCCCTGTTCCAGCTTTTTCTGGCGAGCCTCACGCAACCGGGCAAAGTCATCCCCCGCGTGATAGGACGACCGGGTAAGAGGTGTCGCGGACACCATCAGAAAACCTTTGCCATAAGCTGCCTTTTCATAGGATGCGAATTCTTCCGGCGTCACGAACCGATCCACACCATGGTGTTTGGGCGTGGGCTGCAGATACTGACCGATGGTTAGAAAGTCGATATCGGCGGCTCGCATGTCATCCATGACCTGCCGAACTTCTTGCTCATTCTCACCCAAGCCGACCATGATTCCCGATTTGGTGAAAATAGACGGGTCCAGCTCTTTGACGCGCTGCAACAGCCGCAACGAGTGGAAATAACGCGCACCAGGACGCACTTCGAGGTACAGGCCAGGTACGGTTTCCAGATTGTGGTTGAACACATCCGGCTTGGCCTCGACGACAGTCTCAAGAACGGAAGAGTCACATTTCAGGAAATCAGGTGTCAGGATTTCAATCGTCGTCTTCGGAGACCGGTGCCGCACCGCACGTATCGTCTGCGCGAAATGATCGGCCCCGCCATCCTTCAGATCGTCGCGGTCTACGGATGTGATCACGACGTGGTTCAGCCCCAGCTTTTCGACCGCATGCGCAACGCGTCCTGGTTCAAACGCATCCAACGAGTCCGGACGACCCGTTGCAATGTTACAGAAGGTACAGCCGCGCGTGCAGATCTCGCCCATGATCATCATGGTGGCGTGGCCCTGGCTCCAGCATTCGCCGACATTTGGGCATCCTGCCTCTTCACAGACAGTGACCAGATTATTCTCGCGCATGATCTTATGCGTCTCGGCATAACCCTTACCGCCGGGTGCCTTGACGCGTATCCACTTGGGCTTTTTAGGCTGCGCATTGTCTGGACGATGCGCTTTTTCGGGATGACGTTGTTCTGGGATCTTCAGATCACGCACGGCTGGCTTTCCTGACTTTGGGTCAATTTGCTTTGCCCTAACATAATACGCCCGCGCAGACTATGCCACCCGGGCATACCCGCCATGCACGATAGGTTTGCACTCGCAGAATACGGCCCCGCATTTCAAACACTCAAGGCAGATTTAATTTCGTTTACCGCCACTTAAAGTTATATCGCAATTGCAGCATTTCTGGCGTTGAAGGCGGTTTAGAACTGTTTTAAGTCACCATTAATTCTAATGTGAATCACAGGAGCCCGTAGATGAAAACCGGCGCAAAACTGCCTTCCGTTACCTTCCACACCCGCGTCCGCGACGAAGCAATCGAAGGACCCAACCCGTTCCGTTGGGAAGACAAGACAACCGCGGATTACTTCGCAGGCAAGCGCGTCATCCTGTTTTCCCTGCCCGGTGCGTTCACACCCACATGCTCGACGTTCCAACTGCCCGGTTTCGAAAACGGCTATGCCGACTTCACCGCCAAGGGCATCGATGAAATCTACTGCATGTCCGTGAATGACAGCTTTGTCATGAACAAATGGGCACAGGATCAGGGCCTGAAAAACGTCAAAGTCATCCCTGACGGTTCGGGCGAATTTACCCGTAAAATGGGCATGCTGGTCGACAAGGAAAACCTGGGCTTTGGCATGCGTTCGTGGCGCTACGCTGCCATCGTAACCGATGGTGTAGTCGAAGCTTGGTTCGAAGAGCCCGGCCTGATGGACAACTGCCCCGAAGACCCCTATGGCGTTTCGTCCCCGGAAACCCTGATGAAGCACCTGGAAGAAGCCAACGAACCGGCACTGGCATAAGAATTGTCAGGCTGACGTATCAAGGGCTCGCCTCTGGCGGGCCATTTTTTAATGACGGGTCGCGGTTACGATATCTTCGCCAACACGCCGGATAACTTCCGCCAGACTGTCGAACCAGTCTTCATGTCCTGTCGAAAGGCGCCGGACCAATCCCACAGTCCGCGCAGGTTGCGGTGCCCCGAACCGCATGAGCTTGAGCCCCGGAACAGCTTCGGTTTCCGAGCGGGCCGCGAGTTCAGGCATAAGTGTCAGACCAAACCCTTCGGCAACCAGTCGCGACAGAGTCGCCAATGAGGACGCCCCCATATTGATCAAACCGCTGCTTCTGTCCTGACCACAGACCTCAAGCGCCTGATCCGTCAGGCAATGTCCGTCATCCAGCAACATCAACTGCGCGGTCTGCAGATCCACCGGGCGCAAGGCATCCGGGTCCGAGTGTACTGTCCCAAGCCGCCCCGCGCTTCCGGCAAGCAGAAAACGATCCTCAAAAAGCGGCAATTCGAACAATTCGCTGCCACCGGCCGGCAAGGCCATCACACCGGCATCGATTTCCCCGGCCCGCAGCATGGCCAGCAAGCGCTCGGTCCGTGCTTCGCGGATCTGCACCCGCAAGGAGACGTCGGCTGTGCGCAGCCCGGCAAGAACTCCGGGCAAAAGATATGGCGCAATCGTCGGAATGATCCCAATCGCCAAGGACCGATGCCCAACGGAATGATCCTTGGCGAACTGGTCCAGACGGTCTGCCGCGCCAAGCACCTGACGGGCGTAGTCCAGCACATCGCGCCCCAACGGCGTCAGCAGGATGTCGCGGGCCTGACGTTCGAACAGCGGCCCGCCCAAAGTCTCTTCCAACGCTTTGATTTGAACCGACAGCGCGGGCTGCGAAACATGGCAGACCTGCGCTGCACGGCCAAAATTGCGCTGATCCGCCACCGCATTGAAATACTGAAGCTGTCTGAGGGTAAAATTCATAGGCAATTCCTATCACTACCCCCTGAAACCTCAACTGCGAATTATGGAATTTCTACCCAATCAGGCGAGTTTTCTCTGCTTGATCTTCGTAATGGCGCTTTAGACGTTGCAGGGCGATGCGCAACACGATCTTCCCGGAACGCGCCGACCACCCCATGCGTTTTTCGGCCAATTCCAGCCCCTCAAGGTAACAGCAGCACCGAAGTGCCACATCGCTTAGCCCCGGTCCCAGATCCGACAGGGCACGTTCAACCCGAGCGCGCGCGTCTGACGATCCCTGGCCTGCATACGTTCCATTGGTAAAACTTCCCCGCCCCCCGGCAGTTAGAAAGTGATCCCAGTTTTGGGCAACCTGCGGACCGATCTGCGACAGTTCAAAGTCTTCGCGCAGCCGTTCGCCAGCGCCGACTAGAGTTTCGTCGAGAAAGGGCTTTCCGTCCTTGTCCCGCCTGCGCGCCAACGCGATCAGCGGGCTTTCGGCGGCACTGTAGCGAATACGTCTGGCACCGTGCGGCGACCTGTCCTGTCTTTGTTCGCCATGCGGCTGAAACGGCGATTGCGCCTCGGCCATGCCGAACTCGTTTCTGGCGCGCGCTTTGTTCTCGGCCTCGGCGATCAGTTGGCTTAAGGCCGACCGCCCAGAGGAAGAGATGCGATACCGGGAAATACGTCCGGGATTATCGCAGGATATCCAATCATTCAGAGCCAGCGCTTGCGCAATCGTACATTCGACGACCGCAGTTCTTGCGGTCCCGCTGTCGCCGGTGTCCCGAACGACCACAGCCTTGTCCATCTCTTCCGCCACAGCCAGAACCGCGCCGGTTTCGCAAAGGCGGCGCAGAATTCGAAGAGCTTCGCGGTTGAACTCATCATCCTTGGTCGCCGCATCGTCGGCCTGAACCCCCAAAGGCTCTTTTAGGTACCCAGCGCGCGCCTGTTGATCCGTGAAATGGACCTCTGCCAGTGCTTGCAGCGCAGCATCCACCAATGGATCGTCGCGGCGCATTTCAATACGTCGGATCTGTCTGAGTATGGTTGACGCATGGCACCCCACGGATCGCGCGATGTCGCGGATCGATTGACCGGTTTCGGTATGCGCCAGGTATCTCTGCGCCCCTTCAGGCACCCACGCCGGAATGGTGAAAGCCATGTTTTCTTGCATAGTCACTTGCCCTCGTCGACAAAACAATCGGTTCTCAATCGCCCCCGGTGAATGTGTTAACCAATCCTAACTAGAGCCGCTTTCGTTACTCGTTCGTTAACCGGGAGAGACAACAACCAGATTTGATTCAAAATCATAAACACTCATGAAGTCAGAGTTCGGAGGGAACCCACACAAGGCAACACTCGCTTAGGTTGTGTGACAAATGGCTATCTTCTGTTCAACCAAGGGATCACCGAAATGCAGGACCTGATGACCATGATTACAACGCTCCGCCGCCCACGCCTGTTGGCACGGGCTGCAAAAATTGGAGCGCAGGAATATGATCGGGATCGGCATCTTCAGCGTGTTCTGGGATACGGGTCGCTTCCCGGCACAGGGTCTGCGCTGGTTCGTCTATTGGAATTGGAACGAGAGGTTAACACCCAAAGGCTGGCCGAAGACGCCGCCTATTCGCTGGTCCGCCATCTGGACCTGCTGATCGCGCTTTTGGGCGAGGCGCAACTGTTCAAAGCCAGTCGCGCCGCGCAATATCAATGATCAGGTGAAGGCATCCGGCATGGATGCTTTCTTTTCCGCCACGTATGCGTTCAATGCTTCGTTGACGGCGGGGTCGAGTTGCGGTTGCTGGTAATTGGCCAGCAGATGCTCGACCCGCGACGTGGCCAATTGGCGTGTGTCGCGCCCGCCTTCGTCTTCCCAGGTCTCAAAGGGTTTGTAATCCAGAACATCGGACTTCCAGAACGCTTCTTTGAAATTCTCCTGCGTATGGGCGCAGCCCAGGTAGTGACCGCCGGGGCCAACCTCGCGGATCGCATCCATCGCCTGCGCATTCTCATCATAGGCCACGCCTTTGGCCAGGCCGTGAAGAACACCCAACTGGTCGGCATCCATGACAAATTTTTCGAAATCCGCCACCAGACCGCCTTCAAGCCAGCCGCAGGAATGCAGCATGAAGTTCACGCCAGCCATCAGCCCCATGTTCAGCGAGTTTGCGGTCTCATAGGCTGCCTGTGCATCAGGCAGTTTCGAGCCGCAGAACGACCCGGCCGAGCGGAACGGCAGGTTCAGACGTCGCGCCAGCTGGCCCGCACCGTAGGTAACCATCGATGCCTCGGGCGTACCAAATGTCGGCGCGCCAGAGTTCATATCGATCGATGACACAAAGGCACCAAAAATCGCAGGTGCGCCCGGGCGGATGATCTGACTGTACGCGACGCCAGCCAGAACTTCGGCCAGAACCTGCGTCAGTGTCCCCGCAATCGAAACCGGCGCCATCGCACCACCCACGATAAAGGGCGAGATGATGCAGGCCTGATTGTTCTTCGCATAAACTTCCAGCGCGCCCATCATCACGTCGTCGAAGGTCATCGGCGAGTTGATGTTGGTCAGCGAGGTCATCACCGTGTTTTCCTGAACGAACTCTTTCCCAAACAGAATCTCGCACATTTCAACCGAATCCTGCGCGCGGCTTGGATCGGTGACCGAGCCCATGAACGGCTTGTCCGACAAGGTCATGTGCGCCATCAGCATGTCCAGGTGACGCTTGTTCACCGGAATATCTGTCGGCTCACACACGGTCCCGCCCGAATGGTGCAGCCACTTGGACATATAGGCCAGTTTCACGAACTTGTTGAAATCTTCCATGTTCGCATAGCGACGGCCACCTTGCGCGTCCCGCACAAAGGGCGGGCCGTACACCGGGGCCAGAACCAGATTGCGGCCACCGATGACAACCGATTTCTCGGGGTTACGGGCATGCTGCGTGAATTCGCTGGGCGCGGTTTTGATCAGCTGACGTGCCAAACCACGCGGAATGCGGACGCGTTCACCATCGACATCGGCGCCAACATCTTTCCAGCGCTGCAACGCCGCAGGATTGTCGACAAAGTTCACGCCGACTTCGGCCAGAATGGTTTCCGCATTGGTTTCGATGATTTCCAACGCTTCTTCGTTGAGAACCTCGAAGTTCGGAATATTCCGTTCGATGTATTTCGCCGTTTCGATGCGAACCGCGGTACGTTCGGCCCGGCGGGCGGCGCCACCGCCACCTCTTGCCCGACGCCGGGTGTTTGCCTCTGCCATGAGAAGATCCCGTCTATTGATTGATTTGATCAGTTTGTTACAGCAAGCATTTGGGGCAAAGCATCTAATTTACGGCGCTATAGGGGGAAAAGCGACATCCGCAGGAACCAAAACCGTCAGGCACTTGCTCTGATCACTTAAGTTCCTTCTCCATCAGGATGGTCTTCCCGCTTACCTCTTTCTGGTGCCACCCCAAGTATAGGTACATGGAGACTGTCGCTTGCATCAATTTATGTGTTCGCAACCTGAGCTTAGTGATGCCTGTTCCCTTGGCTTCTTGTTCAACTAATTCGATCAACCGCCTCGCCAACCCTGCCCCTTGTGCCTTTGGCGAGACGGCGAGGTTAAAGATCTTCATCGCAGAATCGACCCGGTCAAAAACAATAAACCCGACGATGTCTTCATCCTTCGCGGCAACCCAAGCATGATGCGCAGCGATGTCTTCGCCAACGCCGTCCGTGACATCGGGCAGATCAGGAATATCGCGCAATGCATCCGCATACGCTGCCGCAATGCAGATTGTGACGGCTTCGGTATCAGCAGCACTTGCGCGGCGTAGTATGATCTCGGGCATCTCGCGCTCTTTCTGTATTATCCTGAGGCACAATTGCACAAATGACGTCATAGCGCTTGCACATGCAAGGCTTGCGACCTAATAGCCAACCATGACCCAAGACACCCATGACCGCCTTCTGATCATCGACTTCGGCAGCCAGGTTACGCAGCTTATTGCGCGCCGCCTGCGCGAGCTGAATGTCTATTGCGAAATCCACCCCTATCAAAAAGTCACGATGGACTTTGTGCGGGAAATGGCCCCCAAGGCCGTGATATTCTCGGGCGGTCCTGACAGCGTGACGCGTGAGGGTTCGCCCCGTGTACCGCAAGAGATCTTTGATTACGGCGTTCCAATCCTTGGTATCTGCTACGGCCAGCAGGTGATGATGCACCAACTGGGCGGCAAGGTTGAAAGCGGACACGGTACGGCCGAGTTCGGGCGTGCTTTTGTTACCCCGCAGGCAAAGCTGGATATTCTGGACGGCTGGTTCACCGATGGCGATGAACAAGTCTGGATGAGCCACGGCGACCATGTCAGCGAAATCGCGCCCGGTTTCAATGTCTTTGGAACCTCGCCCAACGCGCCTTATGCGATCACCGCGGACAGCGACCGTCACTTCTATGCGGTTCAGTTCCACCCCGAAGTGCACCATACGCCCAAAGGTGCAAAGCTGTATGAGAATTTCGTCAAGCTGGCCGGGTTCAAGGGCGACTGGACCATGGGTGCCTATCGCGAACAGATGATCGAAAAGATCCGCGAGCAGGTCGGCGACAAACAAGTCATCTGCGGTCTGTCCGGTGGTGTCGACAGCTCGGTCGCGGCGATCCTGATCCACGAGGCAATCGGCGATCAGCTGACCTGTGTATTCGTGGACCATGGCTTGCTGCGCAAGAACGAAGCCGAAGAAGTCGTCGGAATGTTCCGCGACAATTACAACATCCAGCTGATCCACGCGAACGAAAGTGACCTGTTCCTTGGTGAACTCGAAGGTCAAAGCGACCCCGAAACCAAACGCAAGATCATTGGAAAGCTGTTCATAGACGTGTTCCAGAAACACGCTGACACCATCGATGGTGCAGAGTTTCTGGCGCAAGGCACGCTGTATCCGGACGTGATTGAATCGGTGTCCTTCTCGGGCGGCCCCTCGGTCACGATCAAGTCGCACCACAATGTAGGCGGCCTGCCCGAAAAGATGGGCCTGAAACTAGTCGAGCCGCTGCGCGAGCTGTTCAAGGACGAAGTCCGCGCGCTGGGTCGTGAGTTGGGCCTGCCCCAGAGCTTTATCGGCCGCCACCCCTTCCCCGGTCCCGGTCTGGCGATTCGCTGCCCCGGTGAGATCACTCGTGAAAAGCTGGATATCTTGCGCGAAGCGGATGCGGTCTATATCGACCAGATTCGCAAGCACGGTCTGTACGATGACATATGGCAAGCCTTTGTGGCCATCCTGCCCGTGCGCACGGTGGGCGTCATGGGCGACGGTCGCACCTACGACTACGCTTGTGCCCTGCGCGCGGTGACATCGGTGGATGGCATGACCGCAGACTATTACCCTTTCAGCCATGAGTTTTTGGGCGAAACGGCCACACGGATCATCAACGAGGTCAAGGGCATCAACAGATGCACCTATGACATCACATCAAAACCACCCGGAACCATCGAGTGGGAATAATGCGAAAGCCGGGCTCTGTCCCGGCTTTTTTGTTTTTCACGCCGTGAAAAAATCGATAGCAATCAAATTGGTATAACCAAAATCTACAGGCGCCCGGATGGAAATGGCCAGACCACAGATCGGCAAGGCAGCGCTCTGGATGACCGGGGCGATTGCATCTTTCTCGTCCATGGCAATCGCGGGCCGCGAACTGAGCGTGACCCACGACACGTTCGAGATCATGTTCTACCGCAGCCTCGTCGGCATCTGCGTGGTCGCCCTGATCCTGACTCTGACGCGAAAGTGGCACCAGGTTTCGACTGAACGGATCGGCTTGCACGGCATCCGGAACGTATTGCATTTCACCGGGCAAAACCTCTGGTTCTATGCGGTCAGCGTCATTCCGTTGGCGCAGGTTTTTGCGCTGGAGTTTACGCAGCCCATATGGGTCATCCTGCTGTCTCCGCTTCTGTTGAAAGAGCGCCTGACGACCGTGCGCATGTTATCGGCGCTGATCGGCTTTGCTGGAATTCTTCTGGTCGCCCGGCCGGGCACCGTGCCTCTCAGTGCAGGTGTGATGACCGCTGCTATGTCCGCTGTTTTCTTCGCCTTAACAACGATATCGACAAAGTCCCTCACTCGTTTTGCCAGCATCGGATGCATCATGTTCTGGCTGACAGTAATGCAAGCCGTGCTGGGGCTGATCGCATCGGGTATCGACGGACAAATCACCCTGCCCTCGGCAGGCACAGCTCCGTTTTTGTTACTGGTGGGACTGGCCGGGCTGCTGGCGCATTACTGCATCACAAATGCGCTGGCGATTGCCCCGGCAACCGTTGTGGTGCCGTTTGACTTTGCACGCCTGCCCACAATCGCGGTCATAGGTATGGTTCTGTATCACGAACCGCTGGATCACTGGACCCTATTAGGCGCTGCGGTAATTTTCGTAGGTATTTTCCTGAACGTTCACGCCGAGAATCGTAACAGTTTGGCAACACCTCTACGCGACACTCAACACAAGTAACGCACGGTCACCAGTTGACGATAAGGTAAAGCTCAAGAAAATATCGAGCACCACAATGCAGGTCAGTCCGCACCACATATCAACAGGTGCTGACCTTCAGGAGACCTAGAGGGAGGAACTAATGAAAAAAGCGCTTCTACAGGCGTGTGCGGTATGCGTTGGCGCAACCGGTGCTTACGCAGGCGGTCTTGATCGCAGCGGCCAGGGCGTCAACATTCTGTTTGAGGAAGGTTCTGTTGTTCAGTTCCGTTTGGGTTACGCAAACCCCGACGTGAGCGGTGAGCAGAACGGTGTTGATTCCGGAAACATCGCCAAAAGCTTCTGGACACCACACCTGGCATACAAGCATTCGTTTACCGATCAGTTGGACTTTGCTCTCATTTATGATGAACCGTACGGTGCCGATGTCGAGTACCCGTCGAACTATCCTTTGTCGCAGAATCCCTTGGCCGCTTTTGGTGGCCGCACCGACGTTTTGCGCGCTAAAGCGGATGTTGATGCGATTACTGCCCTGGTGCGTTACAAGTTCGATGGCGGCTTCAGCGCAATCGGCGGCATTCGCGCACAGCGAGCCAAGGCAACGGTTGCTGTCCCTGTTGTTGCTGGCTACGAGTTTGAATCCGGCTCTGAGGTTGACTTCGGTTACGTCGTAGGCGTCGCATGGGAACGTCCCGACATCGCCGCACGTGTCGCACTGACCTACAACTCTAAAATCACGCACGATTTCGACTCGACAGAGTCCATCAACCGGAGACCACCGCCCGTCCCCGCACCGCTTGTGACCGCACAGACCGAAACCGAAGTTGTGACGCCTCAGTCAGTGAATCTGGACTTCCAGACCGGTGTAGCACCAAAAACGCTGCTGTTCGGCTCGATCCGCTGGGTTGACTGGCCACAGACAGTTCTGGCACCGCCGGTTTATACAGCCGCTGCACAACAGAACCTGGTTGACTACGCGGACGACACCTTCACCTACACACTGGGTCTTGGCTACAAGTTCACCGAAGAGTTTTCTGGCGCGATCTCTGCGGGCTATGAAACGTCCTCAGGTTCTGCTGTTTCGAACCTCGGCCCCACCGACGGTTTCTGGAGCCTTGGCGTAGGTGGTACATACTCCTTCGAGCAGGCGCAGATCTCTGGCGGCATCCGCTATACCGACATCGGAGACGCGACCACCACTACAGGTGGCGAGTTCTCGGGCAACTCGGCATGGAGCGTCGGTCTGCAGCTCACATACACGCTGAACTGATCCCGCCTACCGAACCAACTACAAAAACCCCGCCACTTTCGGCGGGGTTTTTCTTTGCGCAAGTTTCGGGTCGAACATCGCCTTGGGGAATGCAAGAACGGGCTATGGAACCTCAAAAACACCTTTCTCCAAGGGCTTGGGCCGAACTGTTGCTTCTGGGCGTGATCTGGGGCGCATCCTTTATCGCGATCCGCGTCGCATTGGACACGATCCCGGTCATGACCTCGGTTCTGCACCGCGTTTTCTGGGCGATGCTGGCGCTGTGGATCGTTGTCTGGGTCAAAAAGCTGAGCGTTCCCACCAGTCCGCGTATCTGGGGCGCATTCCTGATGATGGGGTTGTTGAACAATGCCATCCCTTTCTCGCTTATGGCTTGGGGGCAGCTTTACATCGAGACTGGCCTGACCTCGATCCTGAATGCCGCAACCGCTGTTTTCGGCGTTCTGATCGCCGCAATGTTCTTCAAGGACGAGCGATTGACCCTGGCGCGCGGAGTGGGTGTCGGTCTGGGTTTTCTGGGTGTTGCAATTGCAATTGGCCTGAAGAATTTCGCAACTTTCAACCTTCAAAGCGTTGCCCAACTGGCAATCATCGCCGGAACAGTTTCTTACGCGTTGGCCGGAGCGTGGGCCAGAATCAAGTTGTCAGGCTTGTCTCCCATAGTTGCCGCTGCTGGCATGCTGACCGGCTCAACCATTCTGATTTTGCCAGTTTCCCTCGCGGTCGACGGCCTTCCCGTTTTGAACCTGCCGGCGATCACGTGGGCGGCCATTGCCTATTACGCCCTGATCGCAACAGCCGGAGCGTACTTGCTGTACTACCGTGTTCTGGCCATGGCCGGGGCCGGAAACCTGATGTTGGTAACGCTTGTCATACCGCCAGTCGCCATCGTTTTAGGCACATTGGTGCGCGACGAAACCTTACCGCCGCAGGCCTTTTTGGGCTTTGCCGTGCTGGCAATAGGATTATTGATTCTCAACTGGTCCCGCTCACGTGATTGACGCCGCCCCCTGCCCGTTTTAGCTAGGTCAGAAAAAGGGACAGCGGATAATGATCTACAGCTCGGCAAAGGACTGGCGCGAAGCGGCCCGGAAAAAAGTGCTGTTCTTCGGCATGTCTGGGCTGGGCAAGACCTATGTGTCGAACGTGCTGCGTGATTCCGGGGACTGGTTCCACTACTCGATCGATTACCGCATCGGCACCCGGTACATGGGCGAATACATCATCGACAATGCCAAGGCCGAGGCGATGAAGGTGCCCTTCCTGCGCGACCTGTTGCTGTCGGATTCGATCTATATCGGCTCGAATATCTCATTCGAAAACCTGACACCGGTTGCGACCTATCTGGGCAAACCGGGTAACCCGGAACTGGGTGGCTTGGAACTGACGGAGTATCGTCGCCGGCAGGAGCAGTTCCGCCTGGCTGAGATCCACGCCCTGCTGGACACCGAGTATTTCATCGACCGTGCCAAGCGTTTGTATCAATACCCGAACTTCATCTGCGATACCGGTGGATCAATTTGCGAATGGGTCGATCCCGAAGACCCGGCTGATCATGTCTTGTCCGAGCTGTCCCGTCAAACTCTGATGATCTGGATCAAGGGCGATGAAGATCACACCGCAGAACTGATCCGCCGTTTCGATAAGGCCCCCAAGCCGATGTCCTATCAGGCAGAGTTTCTGACCCGGGTCTGGGACGAATACCTCACCGAACATGGTTACGCGCCCGAGAATGTCGACCCGGACGCCTTTATCCGCTGGACTTATGCACGCGCATTGGCCCACCGCCAACCGCGCTATCAGGCCATGGCCGACAATTGGGGTGTCACAGTCACCGCTGATGACATGCACAAGGTCCGCGATGCGGGTGATTTCGATGAGTTGATCGAACGCACCCTTGAGACCCGGACAAACCCGGCTTAATTACCGCCTCTACACAGTAACTCCAAAGGCTTGCACCTGATGCCGATCAAGATCCCTTCCGACCTGCCCGCTTACGACGTTCTCACCAAAGAGGGCGTCATGGTCATGGCCGCGGATCAGGCAATGCGTCAGGACATCCGCCCCTTGCGGATCGGATTGCTGAATCTGATGCCCAAGAAGATTCAGACCGAAAACCAGTTCGCGCGTCTGATTGGTGCCACGCCTCTGCAGATCGACCTGTCGCTGATCCGCATGACCGAACATCGCACCAGGAACACCGCCGCGGATCACATGGCCGAGTTCTATCAACCGTTCCAAGAGGTAAAGGATCAGAAATTCGACGGCCTGATCATCACGGGCGCGCCGATCGAGCATCTGGAGTTCGATGACGTCACCTATTGGGACGAGATGACCGAAGTATTCGAATGGACACAGACAAACGTCCATTCCACCTTTGGCGTCTGCTGGGGTGGGATGGCGATGATCAACCATTTCCACGGCATCGACAAACAGGCGCTCGATGCCAAGGCGTTTGGTTGCTATCGGCACCAGAATCTGGCCCCTTCTTCCCCGTTTTTGCGTGGGTTTTCCGATGATTGCGTGATCCCTGTCAGCCGCTGGACCACAATGAACCAATCTGAGATCAACAGCGCGCCCGGCCTGACGACATTGTTGGGCAGCGATGAGGTCGGCCCCTGTCTGGTCGAAGACCCCTCGCATCGTGCGATCTATATCTTCAACCATTTCGAATATGACAGTGACACGTTGAAGCAGGAATATGATCGTGATGTCTCAAACGGGACCCCCATCAATGTGCCAATGAACTACTATCCAGACGACGATCCATCACAACCGCCGCAAAACAGATGGCGCAGCCACGCACATCTGCTGTACGGCAATTGGATTAACGAGATTTACCAGTCCACACCGTTCAACATGGAAGACGTTGGTCATTAAAGTTCTGATATTCCTTGGCCTCGTTCTATCGGGTCTGATCGTGCTGACCGTCTGGCGCGCAGCACAGAACGAAGCTGCGGCTGAGGCTCGTTTCCCTCCTGAGGGTGAAATGGTGATGGTCGACGGTATCGCCGTCCATGCGGTGGTCATGGGCGACGGCCCCGATGTGGTTCTGATCCACGGGTCCAGCGGCAACACCCGTGACATGACTTTTGCGCTTGCACCGATCTTGGCCGAGAACTTCCGTGTGATCGTGTTCGACCGACCCGGTCTGGGCTATAGTGACAGCTTCAATCCGAACGGCGAAACCATTGAGGAGCAAGCGTTAATTTTGCAAAAGGCCGCTGCCAAGTTGGGTGCGGAAAAACCTATTGTCGCTGGGCAAAGCTATGGCGGGTCCGTATCGCTGGCTTGGGCGGTCACCCGGCCAGACAACATTTCTGCCCTTGTTTTGATCGCACCAGCTGCGATCCCGTGGGAGACGCCGCTGGACGGTTTCAACAAGCTGGCGTCGACTGAAGCGGGCAATACGCTGGCCCTGCCCCTGATCACCGCGTTCGTTCCCGAATGGTATGTGGAACAGGCGTTGGACAAGGTCTTTGCCCCGCAGACAGCACCCGAAGGATATTCACAGCATTTCGGCCCCGGCCTGACAATGCGGCGTGCCTCGATGCATGCAAATGCCAAGCAGCGGGCCAACCTGTTGGACGAGGTCCGCGCCCTGCAGCCCCGCTATGGCGAAATTTCTGTGCCGACAGAGGTCGTTCACGGAACGGCCGACACCACTGTCAAATTTGCATGGCATGCAGAACAACTGGTCGACCAAATCCCTGACGCGGAACTGATCGAGCTTCCGGGTATTGGTCACATGCCGCAGGTTGTGGCCGGCCCCGAGGTCGCATCAGCTATCGACCGCGCCGCCGAGCGAGCGGGTTTGCGTTAAACTGCCAGCTAATCCATAGTAGGATATGGATTTTATGGCGAGGTAGCTAATGGCCCGTTCGGACAAAGGTTCCATTGAAAAGTATTTCCGCAAGGACGCCCCGAAAGAGGTGCGGTCGGCCATTGAAAATGCAAAGAAAGACGACATTCTGAACCCGACCTACCCTTACGAAGAAAGAATGAAGCGTAAGGATTACGAGAAAGAAATGGATCTGCTGCAGATCGAGCTGGTCAAAATGCAATCCTGGGTCAGGGAAACGGGCAACCGCGTTGCGATCATTTTCGAAGGCCGCGATGCCGCCGGAAAAGGCGGTACAATCAAGCGCTTTCGCGAGAACCTAAATCCGCGCGGCGCCCGCAACGTGGCGCTCAGCAAACCCTCTGACACCGAACGCAGCCAATGGTACTTCCAACGTTACGTTCAACACCTGCCTGCGGCAGGAGAAATCGTATTCTTTGACCGCAGCTGGTACAATCGCGGCGTCGTCGAAAACGTATTTGGCTTTTGCGAAACCGAAGAACGCGAACGTTTTTTCAGGCAAGTTCTTCCGCTTGAATCCGGACTTGTGAATGACGGGATCAAACTGTTCAAATTCTGGCTTAACGTCGGGCGCGCGGAACAACTGAACCGCTTTCTGGCACGTGAGACAGATCCGCTAAAGCAATGGAAACTCAGCCCAATCGACATTGCGGGCCTTAGCAAGTGGGACGAGTACACGCAATCGATCTCGGAGACTCTGACCCGCAGTCACTCAGACCTTTGCCCTTGGACCATCATTCGCTCGGACGACAAAAAACGCGCTCGAATTGCAGCCATCCGAACTGTATTGCACGCGCTGGACTATGATGAAAAAGACAAGAAGGCTATTGGCAAGATCGATCCACTGATTTGCGGCGGACCCGAGGTGTTGGAAGCGTGATGACATTTTCGCGCTCCATTGCAGGCAAGGGTTGGACGAACCGGCAGGCGTGGATTATGTCTTGGTTCCCCGGAACTTAAACAAAAAAGGCTCGTGACACAGGCATGGCGAAACGCGGGTATCACCACGGCAATCTCAAGCAAGCCCTGATCGAGGCCGCCCTTTCGCTGATCGAAGAAAAGGGACCGACCGGTTTTACCCTGTCCGAGGCCGCAAAGACCGCAGGCGTAACACCTGCAGCTGTGTACCGACACTTTCAGGGGCGCGAGGACCTGATCGCCGAGGCCGCCCGTCAGGGCTTTGAAATGTTCGCCGACCTGATGCAGTACGCCTATGACACGGGCCAACCGTCTGCCTTGGCAGCGTTTGAGGCAACTGGTCGAGCCTATCTGGCTTTTGCCCGCAAGCACCCTGGCCACTACATCGCCATGTTCGAAAGCGGGATATCCGTAAACCGAACGCCGGAATTGGCGCTGGCCGCGAACCGGGCCAAGAGCGTGCTGGAAAAAGCAGCCGCAGATCTTTCGCAACACATCCCGCCAGAAAAACGCCCACCCGCTTCGATGTTCAGTGCCCATATCTGGGCCATGAGCCATGGCGTTGTTGAGCTCTATGCCCGAAACACAGGTGCCAGCTCTCCCTTTCCACCGGAGGACCTGCTGGAAAGCGGCATCGGTATCTATTTGCGGGGTTTGGGCCTGGTGCCGCAGGACGACTGATATCCGCGCTAGAACCTGGTCCTTGGCGCCGGAACACTAAGGCCCGAAGTGACGTTAATCAGATCCATCTGACCCATGCCCTTGATATCCACCGGCCCAATATCCGAGACCTGAAACTCGTCAATCAGCGCGTATTTCATCTCTTCCGGGGCGACAATATTCATTGGGTTTGCAAAGACTTGCAGGCGTGAAGCAATATTCACGGCGGGACCAAACACATCGTAGACGTATTTCTGAATACCCACGACCGAGCCGACTGCCGGCCCCATACCCAGACCGATCCGAGCCTGCCATTTATGCGGATGACTTTCGTTGCGCCGTTCGAGGTAACGCAGGAACCGGACCGCGCAATGGGCCACGGCGGTCGCATGATCCGGTGTTGCGTCCGGCATACCCGAAACCGCCAGATAAGCATCCCCGATAGTCTTGATCCGTTCGCACCCATATTGTTCGACGATCCTGTCGAAGGCCGTGAAAACGTCGTTCAACTCGCTGAGTGTCACAGTCGGGTCGGTCTTTGCCGCAAAATCCGTAAAGCCCACAAAATCCAGCATCACGACCGAGACCTGATCGTAGAGCTGCGGCGTAACGACACCAAAGGTCTTGAACTCTTCGTACACAGCGCGGGGCATGAGGTTCAACAGCAGCCGTTCGACCCGCTCTTTCTCGCGTTCCAATTCGCGCGTATTACGTTCGACCATGGTCGAATAACTGTCGATCATGCTCTCAAGCTCGCGAATGCGGGTGATGTTCTGAAATTCGACCACCAGCACCTGTTCGGAAAGGCCGTTGGCCAAGGACACCGCGACCGCGAATATCAGCGTCCGGCGCTTGGGCTTGACCTGCAGCTCGGCCGAATAGCGCAAGCCGGATTGCTTGACGTCTTCAAGCTCTTTTGGATCAAGGTCGGGAAAATAGTCCAACAGGGTCTGACCTTCGGCCGGTGCCCCAAACCACTCGGTAAATGGACCGTTGTGAAACACGAAACCCAAATCCGAAGCCCGCACAACAGCGACGCCGACACCGATCGCGCGGAGCAACTGTTCGTTTATGGCCAGAATACTCATGCGGCGTCGCGTGCCACGATGATGGCTCGTTTTGACTCGATGGCATCAAGGGCAACTTTTATATGCGCGTCTTCCATTCCATGCATCGACAGGGCCTCGCTGAAAAGCGCGGCCATCTCGTCAAAATCGGCGTGAGAGATGTTCAGGTGACGATGAACCGCCTCGATCCTGTCATCGCTAAAGGATGCAGGTCCACCAACCAAGGACGAAACAAACTTGGTCTGATGATCAATCAACCGGGGCATATCAATGTCTTCGAAATGACCGCCGATCTGATCGGACTCCAACGCCATTTCGTAAAAGGTCATCACGATCCGCGAGATCGTTTTGAAGCCACCGTATCTTTCGTAAATTGTCTGCCCCACGACACATAACCCAAACGTTATTCACCACTAACGTCACGAGGTTATATCATATTGACAGTTTTGTTAACGCAAATGACGCGGATGCACCGCGGGACGACCATTTTGGTGGCGTGGTGAGACTTGAATTCACACGCTCAGATCGTCGGCGCAGGGGATGAACCCGACGTATCCCCCCTGTTCCAGCAATCGCGTCTGGCCCCCCACGCGCCAATACAGCTTGCGCCGCGCCGCGACCAATTCCCGCCGAAGGCGGAACCAAAGCGGCCCCTTATCCAGCCCGCTGTTGGTTTCCTGGTCTAGGGATCGTTCGCTGACCTTCACCTCTTCGACCGTGTGATCTTGCTGTTTCGACCAGATCATCTGCACCCCAACAGCCGGAAAGCACTGATACATCCGCCAATCCGACCGTGGGATGGAGACGAAATCATCCAGGTGATCCGAATACTTTTCGGACCAATTCAGCAGTTTCTGGCAGGCCCACTGAGAAAGCACATAGGCGGCCGCACTCGGCGCCATCTCCAGCATGGGCCGGACGTCAACTCCCGCAATGCGCATCTCAGGCCCAAAACGAAGGGGCTTGGGGGAATAGTCCAGCTTGACCATGTCAAAGGCATCCGGGACCTCCAGCAAGGCGGCGATTATCGATCCTGCCTGAACAGACATTTCGACGTCATCTTCGAAAACGGCCACCGCATTAAGGTTTTGATCCACCGCAGTCTGCCAAACCGCGCGATGGCTTTCAAAACAGGCGATTTCGCTTTGCGTCAAACCCCAGCGACTGCCCGTTCCAGCAACATAGCCACTAGCGTCCACAACTCCGGGTTTCTGGGCATCCGTCGCGCCAAACCGGGTGGCACCCACCAAGCCTGCATGATTGAACTGCGCTTCCATGAAGTCACGGCGCACTGGGACCCGATCCAGATTGATAAAAAAGGCACCCGTCTCTGGTGGCAGTTCGTGACGTCCCACGGTGTTTCCTTTCAAGCGGTTACGCCAGATACACACTGGCAAGGCGGACAATCAAGTCCGCGCTTGAGCAATATGTATCCGGTTTCGCCTATCCTGATTTAGAAGTCCCGATTAAGCTGCGCTGGGAAAACAATAAACAGGATTCTTGCAATGACGTCTCATGGATATTCCGGCGGTCGCCTGAACCTGCCGTTTGTGGGTATTTCTACCTTTGGCAAATCGCCATATGTCCCGGATTGGGATCAAATCGATGCTGACGTCGCCGTCATGGGGGCGCCTTTTGATTTCGGAACCCAGTGGCGTTCCGGCGCCCGGTTCGGACCTAGGGCCGTGCGAGAGGCATCGACTCTTTTCAGCTTCGGCCATGCCGGCGCATATGACCATGAGGATGATGCCACTTACTTGGATGGCTCGGTCCGGATGGTCGATATCGGCGACGCGGATATCATCCACACCAAGACCGAAGAAAGCCATGCCAACATCCAGTTCGGTGTGGAAAAGATGCTGAACGCAGGTGCCCTACCCGTCACCATCGGCGGCGATCACTCGGTCAATATTCCCTGCATCAACGCTTTCGAAAACGATTGCGAGAAAAACGGGCCTATCCACGTCGTTCAAATTGATGCGCATCTGGATTTCGTGGACGAACGGCATGGTGTGACCGCCGGGCACGGCAACCCCATGCGGCGCGCAATTGAAAAGCCATACGTTTCGGGCATGACGCAACTGGGCATCCGAAACGTGTCGTCGACCGCCAAAGAAGGATACGAGGACGCACGCGCCCGTGGATCGGACATTTTGTCCGTTCGGCAAGTGCGCAAGCTCGGTACAGACGGCGTGTTGGCACGCATACCTGAAGGTGCTCGGTACTATGTCACAATTGATATCGACGCATTCTGCCCGTCCATCGCCTCTGGCACCGGCACGCCCAGCCACGGCGGGTTCCAGTACTATGATGTCTTGGAAATAATACAGGGCCTTGCGAAACGCGGAGACGTAGTCGGTATCGACCTTGTCGAAGTGGCTCCGAATTACGACCCGACCGAAAGCACGCAGATATTGGCCGCTCAGGTTCTGCTGAACTTTATCGGATTCATCTTCCACGAACGTGGCAAGAAGGGCTGACCGCCCTTCTTGCCGGATCGATTACGCGCTAATCGTGTTGTGTTCGGGTCCATAGGGGAAGCCGGTAATGTTTTCGGCACCGGTTTCCTCGACCACCAGAATGTCATGCTCACGGTATCCGCCAGCGCCTTTCTGACCTTCGGGAATCCACAACATCGGTTCGATCGAGACTACCATGCCGGGTTCCAGAACCGTGTCGATGTCTTCACGCAATTCCAGGCCTGCCTCGCGCCCATAGTAATGGCTAAGGATACCGAAGGAGTGGCCGTACCCGAAGGACCGGTACTGCAGCAGACCCTCGTCGGCGAAGAAGCTGTTGATTTCCTCGCAGATCCCCGAGCAGGTCGCGCCGGGTTTAATCAGGCTCAGACCCAGCTCATGCGCGGCAACGTTGGCTTTCCAGATGCGCAGGCTATCGGCGTCGGGTTCGCCTAGGAACAGAGTGCGCTCCAGCGCTGTGTAATAACCTGAAATCATCGGGAAAGTGTTCAGGGATAGGATATCGCCCTTTTCCAACGCGCGCTTGGTGACCGGGTTATGTGCACCATCTGTGTTCAGGCCTGACTGAAACCAAACCCATGTGTCGCGGTATTCGGCATCCGGATAGGCGCGGGCAATCTCGGCCTCCATTGCGTCACGTCCGGCCATGGCGATCTCGATCTCGGTCGCGCCTTCACGGATCGCGGCGTGGATAGCCGCGCCACCAACATCCGCAGTACGCGCGCCGCCTTTGATCAATTCGATCTCTTCGGCTGATTTCACCATCCGCGCAGCCATCGTATCAGGCGCGATATCGACCAGTTCCGGCCCACCCAACATGTCCAGTGCAGTGTCGCGCATTGCCAGGGTCATGTGGTCCGCCTCGATACCGACCCGGCGGGCAGAGCCGATCAGGCTGGCCACGGCACGCCAGTAATTGTTCCGCTTCCAATCGGTGTAGATCACGTTCTCTTCGACCGACCGGCGCCAGGGCTGCCCTGCGTCGATATTGGCCGAAACCGTGGTACAGGCATCCTGCGTTACAACACAGCCGTAAGGGCGACCAAACGAGCAGTACAGGAAGCCCGAGTAGTAAGCGATGTTCTGCATCGACGTCAGCAGAACTGCGGGAATGTCCCGTGCCGCCATCGTCGCGCGCAGGCTGGCAAGGCGACGGTCGTATTCAGCCCGGCTGAATGGCAACGGCGCTTTGTCACCGTTATGGCAGGTGAAAAACTCGGGGCGGTTGTTCAGATCTTTCATCTTTGACTCTCCTCAACGCCGGACTGGCATCGCCCGGCCACAAGTCCCGGCGTTCAGGACGAGCGGCCTCGGGATCCGAGAGCCATGCACCCCGCGTTGCGTCACGACGCCATCGTGACCGGGGTACATGGTGAAATCGCTAAATCAGCTTTTGAGTCGCGTCAAGCCGGGGTGAGACCCCGCAGGCGTTCAGACCGCCGCCGCAGCAGTTCAACCGTGGTCAGCAGCGCGATCGAGATCACGACAAGGATGGTCGCAACGGCCAGAATGGTCGGGCTGATCTGTTCGCGCAGGCCGGTGAACATCTGCCATGGCAGTGTTTTCTGGCTGGCTGATCCGACAAAGAGAACCACCACAACTTCGTCAAACGAAGTGATGAAGGCAAACAATCCGCCCGAAATCACACCCGGCAGGATCAGCGGCATCTGGATTTTGAAGAACGTCCGCACCGGACCCGCACCCATATTCGCAGCAGCACGCGTCAACGACTGATCGAAGCCAACCAGCGTGGCGGTCACCGTGATGATAACAAAGGGAATCCCCAAGACCGCATGGGCCAGAACAACTTTCACATAGCCAACAAAGTTCTTGTTCATGCCCAGCGTGCCTTCCATAAAGCGGCCGATGTCGCTGTAGAAAAAGAACATACCCGTGGCCGAGATGATCAGCGGAACGATCATTGGCGAGATCAAAATGCCCATGATGGCCCGACGCCCCGGAACATGCGACTGGCTGAGACCTATCGCCGCCAGAGTGCCAAGCGATACCGAAATGACGGTCGCAATTGGTGCGATGATCAACGAGTTCTTGAAGCTGCGCTGCCATTCATTGTTGGTGAAGAAGTCGCGGTAATGCTTCAGTGAATACCCTTCAGGGTCCAGACGCAGCATTTCGGGCGTGAAGGTGAAAAAGTCTTGCGCGTTGAAAGACAGCGGCAGAACCACAAGGATCGGGGTGATCAGGAACACGAAGATCGCCCCGCAGATCACCCGGAAAGAAAAGTGCCACAACACCTGACCTGCCGTCATGTAAGGCAGCAATTTTTGCCGATAGCGCCCTTCGTAAAGCCAGAAGATGAAGAAGGCAAAGAACCAACCTGCCAGCAGCCCGACGATCAAGCCTGTAATGCCTGCAAAGAAAAATCCGATTGCGGCCAGGCCCAGAATCGTAATCCAGCGCGCAACACGTTCGTTGTCCAGCAGGTTGATATACAGCCATGCTAACCCTGCCATCAAAACAGCGCCGATCAGGATACCCAGCAGGACGCTGCCCTGCCCGGCTCCAACGAACATGCCCAGAAACCCTCCGGCGATTGCGACAGCCGGCAGAACCACCGACAACGGTTTGCGGGATATTGGTGTAAGTGCAGCCATATTCTTTATCCCAGCTTGACGTTATCAATGCCAACGATCTTGTCGTAGCACCAGTAGAGTAGAAGAACGACCGCCAGCAAGATCGTCCCCAGCGCCGCAGCCAGTCCCCAGTTCAGAGAGGATGAGATGTGGTACGCAATCCGGTTCGAGATGAAGACACCCTTGGTGCCGCCCACGATCTCGGGCGTGATGTAGTAGCCGATGGACAGAATGAACACGAGGATCGAGCCCGCGCCGATACCTGGAATGGATTGCGGGAAGTAAATCCTCCAGAAGGTGGTCCAGTTCGTTGCCCCCATCGATTTGGCCGCGCGTGTATAGGTTATCGGGATCGTCTGCATGACCGAATACATTGGCAGGATCATGAACGGCAGCAGGATATGCGTCATCGCGATAATCGTGCCGAACTGGTTGTTGATGATCACCAACCTGGCATCATCTGCAACAAGCCCCAGCCAGACTAGCGTTTCGTTGATCACCCCTTGTTGTTGCAACATCACTTTCCATGCTGAAGTGCGCACCAGCAGCGATGTCCAGAACGGAAGCAGTACCAAAATCATCAGCATGTTCGAAACGCGCATCGGCAGATTGGCCAAGAGGTATGAGACCGGATAGGCCAGCAGAATACAGGACCCGGTGATGATCAGCGACATGAACAATGTCCGGCCGAACAGCTTGATCAGGATACGTTTGTCCTCAGGCTGGGCCTGCGCACCTTCTGGCGTGCGTTGCATATCAACGGCGTTCAAGAAGTATCCATTGGTGATCGGCACCGCATGCGTTTTGATCACACGCCATGTATCAACGTCACCCCAGCCTTCGTGAATTTCGATTAGTTTGTCCTTGAACGGACCATCAGCCTCCGGATCTATCCGTTTGATCTGGCGACCGGACTTTCGGAACATCGACGACATACCCGTCTGCTCATAGTTCAGGCGGGTACCCAGTCTTGTGTGTTGCTTGGCGTCAACAGCAACAACCATGTCGCGAATAAATGCTTCATACAAAGCTTCGTCCGGCAATTCCCCGCTCTCGGCGTCCCAATGCTGCAACTCAACGACTGTCAAAGGAAGTGTCTCTGAGACAATCCCGTTTTCGACCGATCGGAATAGCATGGAAATGATAGGGATGACGAAGGAAAGCAGTACAAATAGCAAAAGTGGCGCAACCAGAGCCAACGCCCGCAATTTACGCCGACGCAATGAACGCGCCAGTGATTTCTTCAGCGGCGTACCATCTGCCGCCAACATCGGACCTGATTGAGTTGCGTCGCTCATCTGCGTTCCCTGACTTTTTGACGCCGGGGCCCAACTTGGCCCCGGCTGGTTTTTTGGTTCAATCAGCGATTACTTCGCCAGCCAAGCCTGGAACTTTGCTTCGATGTCATCGCGATAGTCAGCCCAGAACTCGTAGTTGTACAGGAACGTGTTCTTGGCGTTCTCGGGATCGGTCGGCATGTGAGGTGCCATGTCGATGCCCAGGTCCGCGTGCTGACCCACCAGCGGCGCCGAAGATGCGCGGGCCGGACCGTACGAGATGTACTTGGCCTGATCCGCCAGGCGCTGCGTATCGGTTGCGAACATAATGTAGTCCAGCGCGCGCTTCTGGCGCTCTTCGCTCAGACCAGCAGGAATAATCCAGCCGTCCAGATCAAAGATCTGCGCATCCCACAGCATTGCAACGGGTTGCTTCTGCTCTTCGATCACGCTGAACAGGCGACCGTTATAGGTCGAACCCATGATGATCTCGCCGTCCGCCAGCAACTGCGGCGTGTCCGCGCCTGCAGACCACCAGACAACGTTGTCTTTGATGGTGCCTAGCTTGGCCAGGGCCTGATCCTGCCCTTCAGGAGTCGCCAGCACGTCATAGACGTCGTCTTTGGCTACGCCATCACAAATCAGCGCCCATTCCATGTTGTTGATGGCACGCTTTTCAAGCGAACGCTTGCCAGGATACGCTTCCAGATCGAAGACTGCGCAAACATCCGACGGCGGTGTGTCACCCACCAGATCCGTGCGATACCCGAATGTAGTCGAATAAACGATTTGCGGAATGAAACACTCGCTGACAAGCAAGTCACCGAAATCATCGGCAGCTGAGGTTCCGTCAGGTGCCGGGGCCAGCATGGTGTCCGGATCGATTTCCAGCGCCAAACCTTCGTCACACAGACGAATTGCGTCTGCCGCCACAACGTCGACCACGTCCCAGGTAACGTTACCCGCTTCGTTCATCGCACGCAGTTTCGCAACCGCCTCGGCCGAGCTGTCGTCGTTCAGGATCGTGACGCCGGACTTCTCGGAATAGGGCTCGTGATATGCTTTCAGCTGCGACTTGGAGTATGCGCCGCCCCATGAGACAATTGTCATTTCTTCGGCTGATGCAGCGCCGGCAACTGCCGCGATAGCACCTGCCATAAGAGTGGTTTTTGTTACTTTCATCGTTAACTCCCTGTTATTCCCGTTAATTTTGATCTTTTTGGTTGGGCCACGGGGTAACCCACCCATGCCTTTCCCCGCGCACTTTGGTGTCGTGAACGGGTTGTTCCCTGATCAGGCGTCCAACGCCCGACAGTCACGCGCAAGCCAGCCGATCTCGACTTCTTGGCCCGGTGACAGTTTGATCGCGTCCGGGGCGTTTCGCGTTTTGATGATGAAGTCGTCGTTCCCGGCAACTGAAAGCCGGAACCGGAATACATCACCCATGTAGATGAACTCTTTCACCGTTGCTTTCAGGGTATGCGCATCGGCGTGCAGGCGATCCTTGTTGAATTCCACACGCTCAGGCCGGATCGACACTTTCGTTCGATCACCTGCCGCATGGACATTGACCGGCTTGGCGTCAATTTCAGATCCGTCATCCAGCGCCACAACACATTCGTCGCCGTTAATTGACTTAATAACGCCTTCCAACGTGTTGTTTTCACCGATAAACTGAGCAACAAAGCTGTTCTCTGGCTCTTCATACAGAAGATCCGGCGGCGCAAGCTGTTGAATGCGCCCATCGTCAAATACGGCAACGCGATCCGACATTGTCAGCGCTTCGGTTTGGTCATGGGTCACGTAGACGGTCGTAATCCCAAGTTCATGGGCCAGACGCGTGATTTCAAACTGCATATGCTCGCGCAGCTGTTTATCAAGCGCGCCCAGAGGTTCATCCATCAGAACCAACTCGGGTTCGAACACCAACGCGCGCGCGAGGGCGATCCGCTGTTGCTGACCACCGGACAATTGCGCCGGTCGACGGCTGCCAAAGGCCCCCATCTGCACCATATCAAGCGCCCGGCGGACTTTCTCTTCTCTTGCGTCCTTGCCGATATTCCGCACTTCCAGAGGGAAAGACAGATTTTCTGCCACCGTCATGTGCGGAAAAAGAGCGTAATTCTGGAAAACCATGCCGATACCGCGCTTGTGCGGTGGGATGTTGTTGATCGGCCGTCCGTCCAACATAATCTCGCCATGTGTGGCTGTTTCAAACCCTGCCAGCATCATCAGGCAAGTTGTCTTGCCGGATCCCGAGGGCCCAAGCATTGTAAGAAACTCACCCTTCGGCATGGAAAGGTTAAGGTCTTTTACAACAAGGATCTCGCCATCATAAGATTTTTGGACATGCTGAAACTCGACGAACGCTGCGTCATTAGACATTTACCGATTAGTCTCCCCTGTGCAGTCCTTGCCTGCCCGGTTCATCCGGATCTCAAAGACCTGTCGCGGCCATTTAAGGACATGCAGGGTGCGGCACGCAACCAAAATATGACACGTGGGTAACTATTAGAAAGGAAGCAGCAGAGTTTTTAGGCAGAATTCAACTTACGCATGTGCCATGCGAGGCTTTGATTGCTAGACAGTACTGGCTTTTTAAGGCGTTCCTGCACAATCGGGATAACGTCGAAAGTTCTTAGATTCGTGCAGCTTAGAAAAATAGCTTCAACCGAATCGTCCCGCCCGAGATTCACCGCGGCGTCGATCAGAGATTCTTGGGAAATCCGGGCAACCTTGGCCTCCTCAGCTTCCCCGAAGGTGCCAAAAACATCCATTGAGATGCCATTTTGCGCAAAAGCACTGCGTAAGGGATCGTTCACTTCTTCGATATATGGCGACAAAAGTGCAAACTTTGCTACGCCAAGTTCGTGGGCGCAGGCCGAGGCCGCGCGCAACGGGTTTGTAACAATCGCCGCCTCGCAAGTTTTTTGAACCATTTGTTCGACCTGTTCCGAGCCGATCACCGAGCTGGCAGAGGTGCACCCGTATCCGACCACTCGATATGGTCGCGTCTTGGGCAACAAATCAGCAGCGGCAGGCAGTGCCGTTTTCATTTCCGCCAGAGTATCAGTCGTCACCTCTTTGCTGCTGGGAATTCTAGAGACGTAAATGGGACAGCTGCGATCAGAAAAATACGCGTTGAACTCCGGCTCAAGGGTCTCGTCTGTCTGCAAGACGATCAGGCCCATTGGGGACGTGGCGGGATCATCTGCATCAACGGTATAAGGTAAACGCGTCATATCTCGGGCAACTCCATACCAGCGCGCGGGCTAAGGAAGCGGGGCTCTCCTTCGGTTATGACGATGTTTTCTTCGTGGACAAGGATTTTCCCACCCACGGCAATGCCCGGTTCAAGCGTCAAGACCATGCCTGGTTCCAAAACTGTGTGGTCGGTTGGTATGAGGGACGGCCATTCCGTCAGCGACATCCCCAATCCATGCCCCAAACGCCCTGCCCCAGTGTCAGCATCGTGGCGCGACAGCACAGAGTTCATCGCCTGAAACAAGTCCGCGGCCGTGGCACCGGGGCGCGCAATCTCAAATGCCGCATCCGATGCTTCAATCAATGCACCGTAGGCTGACTTAACCTGCGCGTTCGCGGACCCTATTGACCAGTTGCGGTCGTAATCACTGAAATACCCGTCCCAAACCAGGCCGGTGTCCAGCATCAATACATCACCATGCTGCAGCAGCGTATCCGATGCCGGGGAAATCACGTCAGAGTAACCGCCCTGTTCCGCACCGCCGGCAAGGTAAGGAACCCAATCGGCCCCCTCGTCCAAGCACAGCATCTGAAACCGGCGAAACACAGCATCCAGCGCCACGCCTTCTTTGGCGATTTCGGGTACCCTCTGAAAGGCGCGCCCGGCGATGGCACATGCCGTTTCGATCTTTGCAATCTCCGCTGATGATTTCACCATCCGAAGCGCGCGTACGATCCCGTCGTCGCCGCAAATGTCTCGCTGACCGACTGCCTGTTGCAGACGTCGAAGGTCTGCCAACGGCATCCTGACATGCGTTTCATGCCCATCGGGCAATCCAATTTTAGCGTCGCTGGGGGTCACCTCGCGAAGCGTATCGGCCAAAAGAGTAATGCCATCATCGACCAGATCCGGCGCAGCCCAGGTTCGGATATCGTCGAGCCATGTCTCGGCCATAAGTGCAGCCCCGATCGAAGGGATCACCGCAATCGGCTTGCCACTGGCAGGTACAATCAGAAACCAAGGCCGTGTCGGGCTTTCCCAAAACCGCGTCAGGTAGCCGGTAAAATATCGGACCTCAGGTTCCGTCGTTAGCAACAGCGCCGACAGATCAGAGGCCTGCATCTTGTTTTGCGCGCGTTCCGTTCGTGCTGCAAACTCAGATGTGTCAAACCCCCTCATTTCGTGACCTCAGAGAAAAAGCAGATAACCTGCGCGTCCGCGTCAATTCTCAAGCAAGCGCCATTGATCAGCTTTTGGCCGCCGCGATGGGGGGGAGGTGAGATTCTCAATTTGGTGTCTTTCCCGTGATGCCCATTGACGTGATCGCATTCGTCAAGTTCTGTCAACAAAACTCGCCCAAGGCAGGAGCCTAAAATGCCCCATTCAGATCCGGCCTTCAGCCGCGCCGAGTATGACCGCAGATTGGCAAAGACCCGCGCCGCCATGGCAGCGGCGGGTTTGGATGCCTTGTTTGTCGAAGATCCTTCAAACATGGCATGGCTGACCGGGTATGAAGGCTGGTCATTCTACGTGCATCAAGGGGTACTTGTGCTTCAGGATGCTGACCCGATCTGGTGGGGCCGAAATCAGGATGCCAATGGCGCACGTAAAACTGTTTGGATGCCCAATGACCGTATCTATGGCTATGCGGACGAATACGTACAATCCACCGTGCGTCACCCCATGCAGGATCTGGCAGCGCTGATTGCGGATACTGGTATCGCGAAGGGGCGGATCGGTGTCGAGTTGGACAATTATTATTATTCAGCCAAAGCGCACCTGACTTTGCTGGCAGAGTTGCCCGACGCAGAGCTGGTCGACGCAAACACATTGGTGAACTGGCAGCGTGCCGTGAAATCCGATGAGGAAATTGCGCTAATGCGAAAAGCTGCCCAGATATCCGAGCATGTGACCGACGGCGTATTGGAGCGCATCGAACCGGGTATGCGCAAGAACGACCTCGTCGCGCAAATCTACCATGACGCAGTCACCGGAGTTGGCGAGGATTGGGGCGATTACGCGGCCATTGTGCCGCTGCTCCCGTCCGGCCCGGATGCCGCCGCACCACACCTGACTTGGGATGGTGAACCGTTCAAATCCGGAGAGTGTACATTTTTCGAACTGTCGGGCTGCTATCGCCGCTACCACGCGCCCTTCTGCCGCTCGGTCTTTTTGGGTAAGCCACCCGACTATTTGCTTCGTGCTGAAGCCGCGCTGGTAGAAGGTCTTGAAGCGGGACTAGAGGCCGCGCGGGCCGGCAATCAGGCGCGTGATATCGCGTTGGCTCTGGCTGCCCCTCTGGAAAGGGCGGGTATCGAGCGCGGCGCGCGATGCGGGTATCCGATTGGCCTCAGCTATCCACCGGACTGGGGCGAGCGCACGATCTCTCTCCGCCCCGAGGATGAGACGGTGCTGGAACCGGGCATGACCTTTCACTTCATGCCCGGCCTCTGGATGGATGATTGGGGGTTGGAGATCACTGAGCCGATCCTCATCACAGATTCCGGACCTGCCGAATGTTTCTGCAACCGCCCCAGAAAGCTGTTTGTGAAGCCATGACTTTACCCAGAACCATGGAAATTTTGGCCGACCTGATCGCTTTTGAGACGGTGTCTGCGGACTCGAATCTGGAAGTGATCAGCTACCTGACCGAACGGCTCGAGGCATTGGGCGCACGGTGTATCGTTACGCGGGACAAGACCGGGGCAAAGGCCAATGTGTTTGCCACTATGGGGCCTGATCAACCCGGCGGCATCCTTTTGTCCGGCCATACGGATGTTGTGCCAGTGGCCGATCAGGACTGGACAACTGATCCGTTTCAGATGGCCGAGACCGACGGCAAACTCTACGGTCGTGGCACATGCGACATGAAGGGCTTCATCGCTGCGGCGGTAGCTTTCGGTGAGACGCTGGATGCGGGCAAGCTGAGCCAACCGCTGCACTTTGCGTTTACCTACGACGAGGAAGTCGGCTGCCTTGGTGCGCAAACTCTGGTCGACGACCTGTCTGAACGCGGCATCGTTCCGGACATCGCCATTATCGGCGAACCGACCGAGATGCGCGTGATTGAGGGGCACAAGGGCTGCTTTGAATATACGACCCGTTTTACCGGGTTAGAGGGACACAGCTCTGCCCCCGATGACGGGGTGAATGCTGCGGAGTATGCCGCGCGATATATCGGCAAACTGCTGGAGCTGCGCCATATCCTCAAATCCCGCGCGCCCGCCGACAGCCGGTTCGAGCCGCCTTGGACCACCGTCAATATCGGCCAAATCTCTGGGGGCGTTGCCCATAACGTCATAGCCAGCAAGGCTGAGGTTTTGTGGGAGATGCGACCCGTGCAGGCAAGTGACGCCGACCTCGTCAAAAAGACCCTTGCGGACTACGTGGAGCATTCCTTGTTACCGGAGATGCAAGCAGTCCACAGCGACTCGAGCATCACGCAAGAGGCCATCGCCGAGGTCGAAGGCCTTGAACCCATGGAAGAAAACGCGGCCCGTGATCTGGTGGCCGAACTGACCGGCGCGAATGGCACTGGCGTTGTCGCCTTTGCGACCGAAGCGGGCTTGTTCCAGAAACTGGGCGTTCACGCAATTGTCTGCGGGCCGGGTTCAATCGCACAGGCCCACAAGGCAAACGAGTTCCTTGAAATCGAACAGCTGGACCTGTGCTGCAGAATGCTGACCCGATTGGGTCAGCGCCTGACCCGTTAACCGGTTCCGTGCGTCCGGTCGTATTTTGATCGACCCGGTTGGACATGCGCCGCGCGTGCTTCCTCGCCGGGATCGTAGACTTCCATCAACAACGGATGGCAGGCAGCGGTATCCGAGGAATGTTCCGACGAACAATCCCCGCCGGGACACGCAGACAGGCCAACGATCAGGTCAATCTCAGCGTAGAACTCGAGATAATCGCCAGGCCGCACCGGGCTGGCCTTCATGAAATACTGGCCCGTATCGCGGGTAAATCCGGTGCACATGAACACGTTCAGCACGTCATGCACCAGCATTTCGGCCTCATGCAGCGGCAGGTCGCAATGGCCGGCCAGCGCGCGGGTCAGGTTTGAATGACAGCAATAGTGATAGTCATCCCCTGAAAGCAAACGCCCGGTATACGGATCACACCGTGTGCCAATCACGTCATGGACAGAACCGCCATAGGTATCGAACCCGTACCAATCCAGCGTATCGGCAATGATCGTCGCCATCGGTCGCATGTTGGGAAAGCTCGACCACATCCGGTCGCCGGTAGACAGATGCGTGCCATGCAGCGCGCGGGTTTTGCCGGAATAGAACCGCTCGGTCAGGTCATGCTTATTCCACATGTTCAGGTCGCCAACCTGAGGACCGTCGACCGAAACCACCCTGACAAAAGCGCCAGCCGGAACATCAATGCATGCCGCATCGCGTGGCGCCGCAGTGACCTCGGCCACCTTTACCGCACCCTCGCGCAGTTTGCCCAAACCAATCATATCAGGCTGCTGCAACGCGTCTGGCGGATAGCAAATTACTGGGGCAATGGCCTTGCGGTCGGCGGCATCGGCCGGTGATGGGAAGTTTGGTTTCGTCAGTTTCATGCGCCCCTCACTTCCCTGCGGAAATCCCTGCCTTTCCGAATCCTTAGCGCATTATGAAAGGGTTCGCCATCGGCTCTTGCGCGGTGCTGATCCAGGTTGTCTTGGTTCTGGTGTAATCCAGTATCGCCTCAACGCCGGCCTCGCGACCATAGCCCGACTGGTTGAACCCGCCGAACGGCGCGATTGGTGAGATTGCGCGGTAGGTGTTCACCCAGCAAATACCCGCCCTGATCCGTTTCGACACACGGTGTGCGCGCGCAAGGTTCTGCGTGAACACCCCCGACCCCAACCCGTAAGGGGTGCTGTTTGCCAGCGCGATAGCCTCTTCTTCGGTATCGAACGGCAGCAAGGACATCACCGGCCCGAACATTTCGATTTTCAACGTTTCGGTTTCGGGGGACGCGCATTCGACCAAAGTGGGGTTCATATAGTTTCCGGGACGGTCGGCAGCTTTTCCCCCGAAGTGGATCGTCGCACCCTGCCCTCGAGCCTTGCCCAGTGTGTCTGCAATTTTATGCACTTGCGCCGCGGTACACAGCGGACCGACATGCGTTTCCGGCTGCAAAGGATCACCCAAACGGATGGCGCTGGCCTTTTCGGCGATCCGCTCGACCAGAGGCCCAAGGATTGACCGATGCACCAGTCCGCGCGTACCCGCCACACAGCTCTGACCGGATGCGCCGAAATTACCTGCGATCAGGCCGTTTGCTGCACCGTCCAAATCGGCGTCCTCAAACACGAGGATCGGGGATTTGCCACCCAACTCCAATGACGTGACTGCAAAGTTCTCAGCCGAGTTTCGCACCACATGGCGTGCAGTTTCAGGCCCACCCGTAAAGGCAATTCGGTCGACATCCGGGTGGCGGGTCAGTGGGATCGCGCAGTTTTCGGCATCACCGGTGATCACCGACACAACACCGGGCGGGAACCCGGTCTGTTCGATCAACCTGGCGAACTCCAGCATGGGTGCGGGCGCAATCTCCGATGCCTTCAGCACAACGGAACACCCGGCAGCCAACGCCGGGCCCAGCTTGGTCGCGGTCAGGAACATCTGCGCATTCCACGGCACGATCGCGGCCACGACGCCAATCGGTTCTCGTGAGGTAAAGACATGCATGTCCGGCTTGTCGATGGGCAGGACCGTGCCTTCGACCTTGTCTGCCAGACCCGCATAGTAGCGGTAGTAATCGGCAACATATCCGGTTTGTGCCGAGGTTTCCGCCAACAGCTTTCCGCTGTCGGTCGTCTCCAACTCACCCAGACGCGCGGCGTTTTCTGCCACCAGATCAGCAAGGCGGTACAGCAGCTTACCCCGCTGGGTCTGTGTCATATCCCGCCATTCCGGGTCATCCAGAACCCGTTTGGCAGCGGCGATGGCGCGCTCAACATCTATGGGCGAGGCGCACGCGAATGTGGCCCACCCCTGGCCTGTGGCCGGGTTCTCGGACGTCATGACCTGCGAGGCTGAACCTTCGGTCCAGACGCCGTCAATGAACAGCTGAAAATGCGGTAGGTTTGCCATGGTGGTCCTCACTGAAATGCCGGCATCACGTCGTCGATGAATCGCGCCAAAGAGGCGCGCTTGCGTTCGTTGGTCATGCCGCTGTCGACCCAGAACGAAAACTCGTCATAACCCAGATCTTCATAGCGCTTGATCCTGTCGATCACCTGTTGCGCGGTCCCAACTGTCAGATCACGGCCCAATTTTTCTTTGGTATACATCGGGTTCGCATCCATCTCGGCCTCGGCAATCGGCTTGATCAAGCCCTGTTCAACTGGCCGTTTGTTCATGAACCATGCACCAAAGTAATTGTAGTACCGGCGCAGATTTTGCACGCCCTGCGCAACATCCTCGTCATCTTTGCCGACATAGGTGTGGTGCAATAACATTATCTTGGGGCGCGGACCCGCGTAGCTGTCACAGGCATCGTTGAACCGCCCCATCAGGGTCTCGATCTCTTCCATGCCCTGCCACAGCGGGGTGACCTGAATATTGAATCCGTTGTGAACGCCGAATTCATGACTGTTAGGATCCCGCGCGGCGATCCAGATTGGCGGGCCGTCCTCCTGATAAGGTTTCGGCGCCGAAGTTGCCGCCGGAAACGCATAGAACTCGCCTTCATGGGCGCAGTCGCCTTGCCAGATCTGCGGCAACAGCGGTGTGGATTCGCGCATGCGCTGCCCCGCTTCCCATGCGTCCATTCCCGGCATCAGGCGTTCATATTCATAGGAATACGCACCGCGCGCGATCCCCAACTCGATACGCCCTTTCGTCATCTGATCCGCTGCGGCAGCTTCACCGGCCAGTTTGATGGGATGCCAGAACGGCGCAATTACCGTCCCGGTCCCCAACCGAACATTGCGCGTGTGATGCGCCAGATCGACCAGCGACAGAAACGGGTTGGGGGCAATGGTGAACTCCATCCCATGATGTTCACCTGTCCAAACTGCCCGCATGCCCCCGTCATCAGCCATCTTCACCAGGCTCACGAATTCATCATACAGAACATCGTGAGGCTGATCCGGGGTCAGACGTTCCACGTGGGCAAACAGTGAAAACTCCATCAAATGGCTCCTTTACCGAAACTGTGAATTTCGCCGCGCTCGGCGTCACCGAGATACAGCCCGAAAACGCCTTCGCGGGCTTCGAGGGCGTAGCGGGTCATCATGTGGTGCAAACTTTTGCTGGCATAAGTCAGATCGGCCAGATCGCCGATGTCTACCCATTCGGCATTGTCCGTCTCGGCGGTCTGACCGCAGGACGCCAGAAAGAACGTATAGTGCAGGTTCGTTTCGGCATCGTTGAACGAAGAATAGACCTGTTCGATCTGTGCCCGAATGCCCCGATCGGAAAGGCCCTGTGCCAACCTGTTGCGTTGCCCCCCGGGTTCCGCACCGGCGATTTGAACCGGGCGAAACGCGCCTTTGTGGCGTTCCAGAAGAACTTTGCCATTTGCCGCAACAATCGCACCGCAGATTGTCGGAACCTGCGCGTCCATCTCACGCTCAAGTCCAAGACTGAAATACGACCCGTTCACATAACCCAGACCGTTTCCACCGATATGGGTGAAGTCTGTGACTCGGCCAATCAGAACCGTGTGGTCGCCTGCGGGCAGCGCCTGATGCGTTTCACAGCTGAACTGCGCCAGCGCTCCGTCGATCAGCGGCAAGCCATTGGCTCCGTCGCGATGCGCCACCCGACCAAATCGGTCGCCCTTGAAACTTGCGAAAGTGTTGGAGACGCCCTGCTGCCCATCTGCCAGAACATTCACCGCAAAATGTGTGCATCCGGCAAAGGTATCGTGGCTGGACAGAAACTTGCCGGGACACACCAACAACAAAGGCGGATCAAGCGACACAGACGTGAAGGAATTTGCCGTGAACCCGACCGGATTACCGGACATATCCCGGGTCGTCACAACCGTTACGCCGGTCATGAAGTTGCCGAATGCATCACGTAGGGCGCGAGTGTCAATCTCGGTCATGGCAGGCACCTCCGAACGAGCTCAAGCAAATTTGCGTTAACGTCAGCCGGGTGCGTCATGGGCATCATATGGGCGGCGTTCGGAACAATTTCGACACGCCCTTTTGTCACCTTCTGCGCCATGTCCTGTGACATGCCCGGTGTGGAATTTGGCTCATCCTCGCCCGTCATAAACAGTGCCGGGCACTTGATGTTTCCCAGTTGTGCGTCAGTCGGGCCATCGCTTTCGGCAAAGACGGTATAGGCTGCTTTGTAGCCCCCCGGATCAACATCTTTCAGCCAACGCGAACAGGCTTCGCCTTCTTCTGAAACCTGATCGCCGAACCAACGCTGCAAGGTCACGGTAGGTTCGTTCATGGCCACAGCATCCAGTGCCGCCGCGCGGGTCGTGACAGCCGCACGCGCTTCAGGGGTTCGGCGGTAAATTGCGTTCAACGCGGCAATGCCTCTCACCTGATCATGCCCCGATGCCGCAATGTCCAAAGCAATCAACGCCCCCATGGAATGCCCAATCAGAACGGCAGGCTCGGTCAATCGGGCCGCGATCGGGTTGGCGTATCCATCCAGCCCAATAGCACCTTGGAACGGGGTTTCTCCGTGCCCGGGCATATCCGGACACAGAACACGATACCCGGCGGCAGACAGCGCATCGATCTGCGCGCCCCAGGCTTCGGCGCGCAAGCCAACGCCATGGAGCAGAACCACAAGCGGGCCTTTACCTTCGTCTATCGCGGCGAGCCCGCCGATGTCAGACCGAGGCCGGGTTGTCCACGTCATGGCCCAGATCCTTCAAGTCCTGATAACGGTCGCCGATTCGATGATGCGGACGGCCCGAGGTTGCTCCGCCCAAAACCACGACGATCTCATCCGCACGGGGCGCGTCGGGGATGGCGAATTGCAGCGTCAGATAGTGTGACCGGCGGCCCGCATCATTCTTGTCCATCAGAGGCACCATGATCGGTGTGTTCGCCGGGCCCCGGGTGTTGGTGAATGAAAGATAGGACTTGGCGTCAACCGCCTGCCGGAAGATGTTCCCGAAATGCAGCGTGTGGATCAGGCCCGAGGCATGCTCAACCTCTCCGTCCAGCCCCACAACCGCGGCCTTGCCATAAGCCTCAATCGCCTCACCGCTTCCGGCAAGCGCGATCATCCTGTCGGTCAGTTCTTGACCCAGGATTGGGCCATAGGCCAAAATTTCCGGCCGTAGATCTTCGACGAAACGTCCAGCCCAAGGGTTGGTAACAACCGCTGCTACAGCAAACATGCGCCACGGCCGTTCGGCTTTGCGATATCCTTCGATCAGAACTTCTTCGTCGAAGGTCACTATTTTACGAATTTCCGGCTGCACGTTATCCCCCAATCTTGAGTACGAGAAATATCTTTGATTGGCCGGCACTTTGACAAACGAAAGAAGTTGGGTCTTAGGTATTAACAAAGCTACTAGGTCGGTTGCACATGCCCAAAACACTGCCCCCCCTTACATGGTTCAGGTCTTTCGAGGCCGCGGCCCGAAGGTTGAGCTCAACAGCTGCGGCGGATGAAATCGGATTGACCCAATCCGCCGTAAGCCAGCAAATCAGGTCGCTGGAATCCCGGCTTGGCGTCGTCCTGTTTCATCGGCATCCGCGCGGTCTTTCCTTGACGGATGAAGGGCGAAAGCTGCTGCCGCAGGTCGAAGCCGCACTGCAATTGCTGCAATCCGCCGCCTCTCCGTATTTGGCAGAGGAACGGGCTAAGCACGTCACTGTTGCAGCATCGATCAGTATCATCGAATGGTTAATTTCCCCTGCCCTGCCCCAGTTTCGCGACCAAAACCCAGATACGTCCATTCGCTTTGTCAGCACGATCTGGCCGGATGAATACTCGGCCCTGCGCGCCGATGTTGAAATCCGGTTCGGGTCAGAAAAACAAGTCGGGCGGGATGCAAAACCGTTACTGCCGAATGACCTGATCGCAGTAAAAGCGCCTGGCTTGGTTGGCGCTTTTCAGGACTTGCCCCTGATCGAGGCCGTGGGAACGTCAGACAACTGGTCCACATGGGCGGAAGTCACCGGTCATAAAATCCATACCCCGGCCTATTATGTCGATTCTTACGGGCTCGCCTTGCAATTGGCGGCTTCCGGGAACGGCGTGGCCTTGGTGAATGCACTTATCGCCGATCACGCTCTGCAGACCGGACAGGTCGCGCGTGCCTTCGATGAGACTGCTCCAGCGGCCGAAGGGTACTTTCTGGCCGTGCAGCGCGCATCACCCGAGGTTGACGCCTTTGTATCATGGTTTTCACAATTGGTTCCCGGCTCGTCACACCAAAGGGTCTGATTCAGACACACCAATGTCGCATCTGAGGATATCGCTGAGCAGGAAAATAGTGAATTCTGGCAAAAAAGGTCCGATTCATGCGATATTCAGGCTTTCGAGTCATCAAAGAGGCGCTTACCGGCCACAAAGGGTGGAAACCGGTCTGGCGTGACCCCGAACCCAAAGCCCATTACGACATCATCGTCATAGGCGGTGGTGGTCATGGGCTGGCGACGGCCCATTATCTGTCCAAGGTCTACGGTCATCGCAATGTCGCGGTTGTCGAAAAGGGCTGGATCGGCGGCGGCAATGTCGGGCGGAACACGACAATCGTTCGCTCGAACTACATGCTGGACGGGAATGAGCCGTTCTATGAATTCTCGATGAAACTGTGGGAAGGGCTTGAACAAGACCTGAACTACAACGCCATGATGAGCCAGCGCGGAATACTCAACCTGTTCCACACGGATGGTCAGCGCGACGCTTATACGCGGCGCGGCAATGCGATGATCCTGCACGGTGCAGATGCCGAATTGCTGGATGCCGATCAGGTACGCAAAGAACACCCCTATCTGAATTTCGACGACGCGCGTTTCCCGATCAAAGGCGGTCTGGCCCAGCGACGGGGCGGCACCGCGCGCCATGATGCGGTGGCCTGGGGCTTTGCCCGGTCCGCGGACAGCCACGGTGTCGACATCATCCAGAATTGCGAAGTCACTGGTCTGCGTATCGAGAACGGCAAATGCCTGGGCGTCGAGACCTCAAAGGGCTTTATCGGGGCTAACAAAGTCGGCTGCGCTGTTGCCGGTAACTCGGGCCGGGTGATGAACATGGCGGGCATGCGACTGCCGATTGAAAGCCACGTGTTACAGGCGTTTGTGTCCGAAGGTCTGAAGCCGGTTCTGCCCAGCGTCATCACCTATGGGGCCGGACATTTCTATGTCAGCCAGTCCGACAAAGGCGGGCTCGTCTTTGGCGGCGACATCGACGGTTACAACACCTATGCGCAACGCGGGAATCTGCCGGTGGTCGAGGATGTCTGCGAAGGCGGCGTCTCGTTGATGCCGATGATCGGGCGCGCCCGTCTGCTGCGCATGTGGGGCGGTGTTATGGACATGTCTATGGATGGCTCTCCCATCATCGACCGCACTCCGGTCGAGGGACTCTATTTCAATGGTGGCTGGTGCTACGGCGGGTTCAAGGCGACCCCGGCGTCCGGTTACTGTTTTGCGCATCTGTTGGCGAAGGACGAACCGCACTCTACCGCGACGGCCTATCGCTTCGACCGGTTCCGCACGGGCCGGATGATCGACGAAAAGGGCGTGGGCAACCAGCCCAACCTGCACTGAGGGGAGCACGAGAATGATTATCAACCATCCCCTTCTGGGCCCGCGTGACGCATCTGAATTCACCTATCTGGGTGACGCGTCACTGATCAACCGCCCGGACTGGCAGGCCGAAGACGCGGCGGACGCGTTCTATGAATACGGCTATCTGCGCGACAATCCCGCAGGCAAGCATCAAGAACTGTGGTATCACGAGGCTGGCGACCGGTCGTGGCTGGTCGTTACCCGCGACACCACCACACATGAGATTTCCAAGGTAGAACTGGCCCGCGATGTGGCCCGCGCGCGGGGGCGATCCAAATGACCCAGAACAACAGGCTGAGCGGTGGCCAGATCGACCGCAATACCACTGTGAATTTCCGGTTCGACAACCGCAACTATACCGCCCATCCCGGCGATACGCTGGCTTCGGCTTTGCTGGCCAATGACGTGCGGTTGATCGGACGCTCGTTCAAGTATCACCGCCCGCGCGGCCTACTGACTGCCGGATCCGAGGAACCCAATGGCCTTGTCGAGCTGCGCTCCGGCAACCGGCAGGAACCCAACACACGGGCCACAACGACCGAGATGTTTGACGGGCTTGAGGCGCAATCGCAGAACCGTTGGCCCAGCCTGAAATTCGATGCGCTTGGCGTGAACGATCTGTTCTCGAATTTCCTGTCCGCCGGGTTTTACTACAAAACCTTCATGTGGCCGGCGGCTTTTTGGGAAAAAGTCTATGAGCCGATCATCCGTCGCGCCGCGGGCCTTGGCTCTTTGTCGATGGAGGCTGATCCCGACGAATATGACAAAGGGTTCCGCCACTGCGACCTGCTGATCATCGGCGCGGGTCCATCGGGCTTGATGGCAGCCCTGACTGCAGGACGCGCGGGTGCGGACGTTATTCTGGCTGATGAGGATTTTCGGTTCGGCGGACGTCTGAACAGCGAGACATTTTCGGTTGGCGATCTAGGCAGCGACGATTGGGCCGCGCAGGCTGTGGCAGAACTGTCCTCCATGCCGAACGTCCGGCTGATGGCCAGAACCACTGTCATCGGCGCCTTCGACCACGGCATCTATGGCGCTGTTGAACGCACCGGGGATCATGTGGCCACCCTGCCCGCCGGTAAACCGCGCCAGATCCTTTGGCGTATCTACACCAAGAAAGCCTTGCTGTGTGCGGGGTCGACTGAACGGCCCATCGCGTTCGAAAACAACGATCGCCCTGGCATCATGATGGCCAGCGCGTTGCGAACCTATGCCAATCGGTTCGCGGCCACTGCCTCTCAGCGCGTGGCGATCTTTACCAACAACGACGACGGTCACCGCACCGCTGTCGACCTGCATGCCAAGGGCGTTCACATTTGCGCCGTTATCGATATGCGTGAGGATGCTCCGGTCAACTACGATTACGAAGTCCTGAGCGGCGCTCAGGTTGTGAATACCAAGGGGCGTCTTGGTCTGACCTTTGTCGAAGTTGCCCTGCCCGACGGCTCGACCCGCACGCTGGAATGCGGCGCGCTGGGCGTTTCGGGGGGTTGGAACCCGAATGTACACCTAACCTGCCATCAGCGCGGGCGTCCGGTCTGGAACGACGATCTGGCCGCCTTTGTGCCCGGTTCAAATCTGCCCGTCGGATTGACTGTCGCGGGTGCAGCGAACGGAGTGATGTCTACGCAAGGTGCATTGCAATCCGGTGCCGAGGCTGCCGCGGCAGCGCTGGAGCTGAGCGTTGCTCAGCCTGTCTTGCCCGAGGCCGAGGATACTCCGATCGCGCAGAAACCGTTCTGGTATGTCGAAGGCTGCAAACGCGCTTGGCTGGACCAGCAAAATGACGTGACCGTCAAGGACGTCAAACTCAGCTATCAGGAAGGGTTCCGGTCAGTTGAACACCTGAAACGCTATACCACCCTTGGCATGGCGACTGATCAGGGCAAGACCTCGAACATCAGCGCATTGGCGATCATGGCCGAGGTGGCCGGAAAATCGATCCCCGAAACAGGGACAACCATTTTCCGCCCGCCCTACACGCCTGTTCCGATCAGCACCTTCGCCGGTCGGATGAAGGGACAAGAATTCCACCCCACGCGCCTGACGCCCTCGCATTACTGGGCCAAGGAACGGGGCGCTGTATTTGTCGAGGTCGGCAACTGGCTGCGCGCGCAGTGGTTTCCCCTGCCCGGTGAGGTTCATTGGCGTGAATCAGTGGACCGTGAAGTGCGCCAGACCCGCGCGTCCGTCGGGGTGTGCGACTGTACGACACTTGGAAAAATCGACGTGCAGGGCGCGGACGCGGCTGATTTCCTGAACCGCGTCTACGCGAACGGTTTCGCCAAGCTTCCCGTGGGAAAAACCCGCTATGGCCTGATGCTTCGCGAAGACGGCATGGTGATGGATGATGGCACAGCCGCGCGTCTGGCCGAGGATCATTTTGTCGTCACAACGACCACGGCCAACGCGGTAAATGTCTATCGTCACATGGAATTTGTGCGCCAATGCCTGTTCCCGGATATGGATGTGCAGCTGATCTCGACCACCGAATCCTGGGCGCAATATGCTGTCGCTGGTCCCAATTCGCGCAAGCTGTTGCAAAAGATCGTCGACCCTGAATTCGACATTTCAAACGACGCGTTCCCGTTCATGGGCTGTGGCAACATTACGGTCTGCGGCGGGTTGCGCGCGCGGCTGTTCCGGATCTCATTCTCGGGAGAGTTGGCGTTCGAAATCGCGGTGCCCTCACGCTATGGCGATGCGCTGATGCGGCGTCTGATGACCGAGGGTGAAGAATTTGAGGTTGTCCCTTACGGCACCGAAGCGCTGGGCGTCATGCGGATCGAGAAGGGCCACGCCGCCGGAAACGAGCTGAATGGCACCACAACGGCATTGAATCTTGGATTGGGTAAGATGGTGTCGAAAAAGAAAGACAGCATCGGATCGACCCTGTCCGAACGAGAGGCCTTAGTAGAACCGGATGTCCTGCGGCTGGTCGGGATCAAACCGGTATCGCCCGAAGAAAAAGTCACCGCTGGTGGCCATTTGATGAACACGACCGGCCCGGTGGATGCCGCGCACGATCAGGGCTATGTCACTTCGGCTGCGTATTCGCCCATTCTGAACAGCAATATCGGGCTGGGTCTTTTAAAGGACGGCGCAAACCGGATGGGCGAGAAAATGCGCCTTGTGTCCCCATTGACCGACCTGACCGTCGAGGTCGAAATCGTATCGGCCCATTTCGTTGACCCCGAAGGAGAGCGTCTGCGTGCATGATCTAGTTGCAATAACCGCATTGGGCGGGTCCGAACCGCAGGTCGATACTGTTGGCGGGATTACGTGTTCGGAAGTTCCGGGCGTCGCACTGGCATCCGTCGCCGCGCGGATGGGACAGGAAACCAAAGCCAGCAAAGCCCTGGCAAAACTGATCGGTGCCCCTGCACCTGGTATCGGCCAACATGCCGGTGACACTGTCACTGCCTTTTGGGCCGGTCCGGATCAGTGGATGATCGAGGCGCCTTTTGACACGCACGAAGAGCTTACTGATCAAGTGAAGTCCGCTTTGGGCGATACCGTGTCAGTGACAGAACAGACCGACGGGTGGACACGGTTCGACCTGAACGGCGACCAGATTCCGGCGGTGTTGGAACTGTTATCTATGCTTGACCTGCGCAATATCGATGCGGGCAGCGTCGCCCGTTGCTCAATTCACCACATTGGGTGCTTTGTTCTCTGTCGGTCAGACGAGTCGTTCAGCATTTATGGCCCCCGTTCATCCGCCGGGTCGCTGCATCATGCCATCGTCACTGCAATGCGGTCGGCGCTGTAAAACAACGTCAGACTGACGGCAATGGCGCGTTACCTTCGACACGGAAGCGGTTGATTCTGCGACGGTCTTCGCTGGGGCTTAGCCCAAAGGCCGACCGATAATGCGTCACAAGCGGCGCCACTGAGCCATAGCCAATCGCTGCGGCGATATCTGCAATCGGGTCCTTGGTATAGACCACCATTTGGCGCGCCGCCTTCATGCGCATGGCGCGATAATAATGGCTGGGGCTTTGGCCGGTGGCTTGTTTAAAGGCGCGTTCCACCTGGCGTGGCGTAACCCCCATCTGCTGTGCGGCCTCTGCGATGGAAATTGGTTCGCTCATGTGGCCCGCGAACATGTCGACACAGCGCGAAACCAAAGGCGGAAGGCTGTCGCCAGTTTCCGGCGCAGTCGTGGTGGGAACCTGTTGCCGCACACCTGCCCCGCGCATCATCGGATGCTGGAACCAACAGGCAACCTCGTGCGCGACATCGCCGCCCAGCCGATCCTCGATCAGATGCAGGGCCAGATCGAACCCGGCCGCAGCGCCAGCTGCGGTGTAGCGCGTGGCCGTTTTCACGATCACCTCGCTACGCGAGTCGACTTCGGGAAACTCAGCCAGAAATGCGGCCTCATAGCACCAATGGACGGAAACAGGTTGCCCCCCCATCACCCCAGACCGGACCAATGGGAAAACCCCACCGCTAATCCCGCCCAAAACGGTGCCATGCCTTCCGAGACTGCGCAGAGCACCGTTGCCAACGGCTGTGTTGTCAAAGCCGGACGTTGGGCTGCTGAGAAGGAACAGAATGTCGATATCCTTGCAGTCGGTCAGAGACTTCTCGGCCTCGAACCGGACACCTGCGCTGGATTGTACTTTCTGTTGACGCTCGGACAGCAGCGACCAGCAAAACGCCTCTTGCCCGGCGATTTCATTGGCCGCCCGCAACGGCTCGATTACCGAGGTCAGGCAGGCCATGGGAAAGCCGTCAAACAGCAAAAAGCCGATTTTGATTCTGTCTTCATTTCGCATAAGGCTGTTCTAGCAAGATTTCCACAACTGCCATATGCGAAGTTCATGCCCACCGGATCAAGCCGATGATCGCCGAGGCCGCATAGAACCCCTGCAACAACAGGAACGTCCAGCGGCGATCAATCACGGCCCAGGCCGCAAACAGGCCCGAGGACAGTAACAACAGGGCAAACCCGAACAGCTCGGCCCCTGTATTAGACGCGATCAACAAGGCATAGGCCATGGCCAGAACCGATCCAGTGATTTCGAATACCGTCGTCAGACCGCGCCGGTCACGGGTTTTGATTTGATCCGTCATAGCTCAGCCCTTTCACTTCAGGAGATTGATCAGCGGCGCGGGTGTCTGTTTGGGCTGATCATTTATCGGGGATTGACCGCAGTATTTCGGCAACTTGTGAACGACGGGAACTTGATCGGTAACCGACCCATTAAGCGCCGGATCCCAAGGTCGTTCAGACTGACCAAGACGCGCCAGATCGAATAAGCGTACCCTCTTGCCCGCCGCAGCCCGTACAGGCAGCACGTCGCGCCGGATGTAAGAAAATGTGCTGTGGATCAAAACCACCGGATCGTCTTCCCCATGGGTTCCGGGGACCATCCGCGGGGTTTTGATCACTGTGTGATCCGGGACGAGATGCGGCATGCGAATGTTCCTGAGCTTTGGATTTCCTGACCAGTAGTTCAATACTGGCGCGTGACACAAATGAATGATATTCATGGCTCAATTAAAATATGTCATGGCTTCACAAATGACCGACCGATTGGAAATTGACGCCCTGCGCGCCCTTCTGGCTATCGCAACCCATGGCGGCGTGACGCGCGCGGCCGAGCATCTGGCGCTGTCGCAATCAGCAGTCAGCCACAAAATCAGACGGTTAGAGCAAGCCCTGGACTGCGATCTTCTGGCGCGCCGACCCGGTGGCCCTCTGTTCACGGAAACAGGTCTTCGCCTGTGCGACTATGCCCGCCGAATATGTGCCCTGCACGATGAGGCGCTTGCCAGTTTGGGCAAGAAACCCTTGGCCGGCGCACTCCGGCTGGGCATGACCGAAGACACGGCAACCAGCGACATCGCCCGCATTTTGGGTCGTTTCACACGGCTTTATCCGGACGTACAGGTTCGAACACGAACCAGTCAAAGTCTGAACGTGCAAGAGTGGTTGAAAGCCGGAGAGTTGGATGTCGCCGTCATGCAAATCTTTCGGCACGATGCGCGGCCAGATGACCTGATCCTGTTCGAGGACACACTCCACTGGGTAAAGTCACCGGATTACCAACTGGATACGACAGCACCTATCCCCTTTCTATCCTTCGACAGCCAGTGTTTCTATCGCAAATGGGGCTTTGGAGATGGGCAGTTGCAAGAGCACCGCTTCGACAACGTATTAGAATGCCCAAGCGCCACAGGTATTCAGTCCGCCGTGCGGTCCGGTTTGGGCGTCGCCCTGTTAAATGGAATGCATGTCACACCGGACATCGAGGTGATCAAAGGCGTGTTCCCCGCCCCCCCGGCCATCGTTTTTGTCGCGCGTATGCATGTTAAGCGCCGAAACCCTGCCGCGATGGCGCTGGTACAAGAGATCAGCCGCGAGGTTGAAGACGCCAACCCTTTGAAAGTGGTCAGCTGAGTGTTTGTACCGGAAGAACCTAAACAACGACCTCCACGATGGTCGGGTTTTTCGTCGACTTCTGCGGATGGGAGGAGTGGTTTGGCGAAGGAACCAAAGACCAAGAGTTAGGACAATCAGCTCCTCAGGTCAGGCCTGATCAATTGCGCGGTCCCGTTTCTGCAACGCGCGGATACGCATCCGCTGTGCCGCATGAACATGGGCACGCATCGCCAGCTCGGCTGCGTCGCCGTCTCGAGCCTGCAAGGCTTCCATCACACGGCGATGCTCACCCACGGCATCGTCTGCGCGCTGACCATCCAGCATTTGGGATGGACCCAATATCAACAGCGCCTTTTGCAGCGATAACATCGACTTTGTGAGAAAGCGGTTTTTGGCGGCATCCAATAGCGTGGCGTGGAAAATACGGTTCAACTGAGCGGCTACCGGACCGGTGCCAGCCTCGGCAAGGCGATTGTTCAGAACGTTCAGTTCGTCCAGTTCCACATCCGAAGCCGCGCGTGCCGCCAACCGTGCCGCTGTTCCTTCAAGTACGGCGCGCATTTCATAAAGTTCCATGACTTCCGAATAACTCAGACTGCGAACCGTTGCGCCCAGCCTGGGGACATGCGTCACCAACCCATCCGCTTCGAGTTGCCGTATCGCTTCGCGCACAGGAGTTCGGCTGACGCCCAGTCTTTCGGACAGCTCGATCTCTCTCAGACGTTCACCAGGTAACAAAACACCTTCGCGAATTTCATCCAGCAAGCGCTGATAAGCGGAATTCCCCTGCGGGCCGGTTTGATTAGGATCTTCTTGAGTTTTCATCGTTCTCAATCTTGCATATCGGGTTTCTTTGTATACATTTGGATACATGCCTTAGTCAACAAAATCGGACACTATCCTTGACCGTTTCAAGCCTTCATTTGTCGCCGCTGATGCAACGGTCAGTTACGCTGATATTGGCTATGTTAGGAACTGCAGTTTTTTGGGCGTTGAACCTGCCGCTGCCCTTTCTGTTCGGGCCGATGTCAGCGTGTTTGATTGCAGCTTTGGCACACGCACCCATGCGGGATTTCGGGCAAATCTCGGTCGGGTCCAGAACAATCCTCGGCGTCGCGGTTGGGGCGTCGATCACACCCAGCCTGTTCGCCGAACTTCCAAAGATGGCTGCGTCCCTTCTGCTGATACCGGTATTTATCCTTCTGATTGCAATGGTTGGCGTGCCGTTCTTTCGAAAATTCTGGGGCTTTGACGAAAAAACTGCGTTTTTTGCCGCCATGCCGGGCGGGTTTCAGGACATGGTTATCTTTGGGGCTGAGGCCGGTGCCAATCCGCGAACCCTGTCTCTGATCCACGGGACGCGCGTGTTGATTATCGTCACCCTTGCCCCTTTATTTCTGACCTTGTTTTACGATGCCGAACTGACCAACCCAGTGGGCGAACCTGCCTCGGCCCTACCCTTGCATGAACTGATCCTCATGGCGGTCGCAGCTTTTGTCGGCTGGAAAGGCGGAGAGAAGATCGGGCTTTTGGGTGCTTCGATTCTTGGACCATTAATACTGACAGCGGCCTTGTCGCTTGGGGATTTCATACATACCCGCCCCCCGCGCGAGGCGATCCTGTTCGCCCAGTTCTTCATCGGCTGTGGGATCGGCGTCAAATTCGTCGGTGTCACCTGGTCTGAGCTTAAACGCGTCGTGGCGGCTGGCTTCACGTACGTGATCTTGCTGGCCGTTCTGGCCGCTGCTTTCACGGCAGTGGTCACGGCGCTTGGGATTGGCCAGCCGGTCGAAGCCTTTCTGGCCTTTGCACCCGGCGGACAGGCAGAGATGACGGTGCTGGCCATCGTTTCGGGGGCGGATCTGGGATATGTGGTCACGCACCACCTGGCGCGCATTGTCGTCGTTATTATCGGCGCGCCAATCGCGGCCAACCTACTTCTGCGGTGGTCGAAATCCAGGGATTGACGGATTCACGTCCAAGCGCGGCTGGATGAATGTTGATAGGGGGTTGTGGCGGAGAGACAGGGATTCGAACCCTGGAGACGGTCTCCCGCCTACACACTTTCCAGGCGTGCGCCTTCGACCACTCGGCCACCTCTCCGTGCCGGCGTTATTTGAACTATCGCCGGGGGATTTGCAAGGCCCCATTGTGGTGAAATTTCACCTGAAATCGAAAGCCTTGCAAAGGCAATTAAATCTCGTCGCCGTCACCATCTGCCAAATCGCCCTCGGTCATCTCGACAGGATTTGTGGATGGCTTTGCGGACGGTGTTTCGTCAGTGTTCTTGCTGGGTTGGGCTTCGCCGCCCTGCAACGCCTCGGGATTGCGCAACCAGAGATCGCGCTGTGCAAACGGGATTTCGATCCCCTTGTCGACAAAGCGCCGGTTGATCTCGTGGTTCATATCGGATTTGACTGACAGCACCCAGTTCACATCGCGCAGGATGGCCCGGATTTCAAAGTCCAGCGAATCTGCGCCAAACCCCTGGAACACCACACTGGGGGCTGGATTCGCCAAAACCATCGGGTGTGAATTCGCGATTTCGCCCAGGATCTTCTCTACCATTCGGGTATCAGTACCATAAGCGACGCCGACCGGTACAATCACCCGCCCGATCGTATTGCCGCGTGTATAGTTCGTGACAACGCCGCTGATCAGGTCCGAGTTCGGAACGATCACATCCGTTCGGTCAAACGTCTCGATCCGCGTGGACCGGACGGAAATATCACGGACGTACCCCATCATCCCATTCACGTCGATCCAATCCCCTTTCGAGATTGGGCGTTCGACCAACAGGATAATGCCCGACACAAAGTTCGACACGATGGTTTGCAGACCAAAACCGATCCCGACTGACAACGCACCGGCAACAATAGCCAGCGATGACAGGTTGAACCCGGCAATCGTAATCGCAACCAGCGCGGCCAGGAAAATACCGACATACCCGGTGCCCGAAACAATCGCGTTTTGCCCGCCTGGATCAATACTGGTCTTTGGCAGTAGCGAATTGCGCAGCCCGCTTTGCAGCATCCGGGTAAGGCCATAGCCGACGGCAAATATGACAAGGAAGGTAAAGAAGTTGCTGGGCGAGATCGTGACGCCACCGATATCGAACCCCTGCAGCAGACGCGACCAGACCTCTAGCAGGTCGGTTTCACGCGCGCCCCAATAAAGCGCGAGGACCGGCATAGCCAGAATGGCCATTGCAAAGCCGATGAGAACCGAAAACAGCGAGTCCTTGGCTTTATCGCCCTGCCCGCCGAGCCATCCGTAAACAGACGTCAGGAACCGTTGGACGATGACCAGCGCGGCAATAAGAACCAACGACCGCACGGCCGGGAAAACGATTGCCTCAGCCGCATTCGTATACCCCAGCATTGCCAATATCGGGCTGGCGATACCCAGGAAGAACAAAGCGCGTCGAATGAACTCCACCAGCTGGCTGAACCCGGCAGCGCGGGCCGTTGCAGACGGCTCATCTGCATCGACCGGGACATCAACACTGCGGACGCGACGGACGCGCAAAAGAATCAAAGCTGTTGCGACGATGACCGGAAAGACGACGACAGCGCGCGTCGCATCCGAAATATTTTCGATCTGATCGAACAGGTTCACCAGTTCGTGCAGGATCAGGAGCCCGGCAAGAAAATCGAGGTAGACGCGTAACTCGGTGACTTTTTGCCGGGACAGTTTTTTGAAACCTTGCGCCGCTTGCAGCACATAAACCTGTCGGCCAATCCAGTCATAATACAGGATGATCGCGGCCCAATAGGGCACGTTCTGCATCAACAGCGTGCCGCGCAGCCCCAGAACGCCTGTCATCACAACCGCCTGAACCAGAAGCCAGACGCCGAACCAAGGAAGGATAATGCGCAGCAACGAGGTCAGGAACGTCCATACGCCACTTCCCTGCCCTCCCAAAGCTCGCATACGTTCACCGGCGGCTTCGGACCAGCGCTTGCCGTAAAGCAGCAGAACACCGGCGACGAACACCAAGGCCAGAATACCCAGCCCACGGGACCGCAAACGTTCATGCACCACGTCAGTTTTCAGATTCCGCCGCGCTTCGTTGAACAACGCTTGCGCAGCTTCGTTCACATCAACCCAGGCCGGCCGCCAGTGGGTAGGGTTCATTGGCGACGGGCCACGCTCCAAAAGCTCTTTCTTCTGACGGTCCCGCAATAGCTTGTCTATTTCGGATATCAGACCATTTGATCGGCTGAATGCTTCTTCTGAGATGATCTGTGGGACGCGCAAACTGTTCAGCTGCTCGTTTAGGTGCTCTCGTAGTGTGGCAATGTCTTCCGGTTCGGTCGCATCGCCCTCGGGCGCAGCACCAAGAGCCTTGATCTGGTTTTCAAGCGTTTGGATACGTTCGGTGTTTGCACCGCGTGCCCGATTGAAATCGTCCCGGTATTCGTTGATCTCGGCGCGCAGGTTTTCGAGCGAAGCGTTCGACGCGCGATCGGCCTCGATCACCGTCTCGGCGCGGTCCGCCGTTTTGACCCAGCCCTGATAATATTCGCTTTGACGATCTGTAAGCTGCGCGGCAGCGGGGCCGCAAAGTATCGCAAAACATACCGCAACAAGGCTCAGGAACAGGCGAACACGCCGCAGCATCACACGTCCTCAAAAACGCCGGGGATACTGCGTGGAGCTTCGGTCATCCAGTCCGGGACAGGCAATTCCTTTTCGCGCAGGAAGTCCGGGTTGAACAGCTTGGACTGATAGCGTGTGCCATAGTCACACAGGATGGTCACGATAGTGTGGCCCGGACCCAGATCTTTGGCCAGACGTACCGCACCAGCCATGTTAATGGCGGTTGAACCGCCCATGACCAGGCCTTCATCGCGCAGCAGGTCAAAGATGTAAGGCAGCGCCTCGTTATCCGACATCTGATAAGCGAAATCTGGTTTGAACCCTTCAAGGTTCTTGGTGATACGCACCTGACCGATGCCTTCGGCGATCGAGCCGCCCTCCATCGCGATTTCGCCGGTGGTGTAATACGAATACAGCCCAGCCCCCATCGGATCGACCAGACCGATCTTGACGCCTTTGGGCTGCAACGCATCCGCTACGCCCGCCAATGTACCGCCCGAGCCCACGGCACAGACGAACCCGTCAACTTTGCCATCGGTCTGTTCCCAGATTTCGGGACCGGTCGTTTCCACATGCGCCTGACGGTTCGCCACATTGTCGAACTGGTTGGCCCAGATCGCACCGTTGGGCTCGGTCTGCGCCAGTTCTTCGGCCAAACGACGGGAATAGTGTACGAAATTGTTGGGGTTGCGATACGGTGCGGCCGGAACCTGAACCAGCTGAGCCCCAGCTAGTCGCAGCATATCCTTTTTCTCTTCGGACTGCGTTTCCGGGATGACGATGACGGTCTTGAACCCCATCGACGCACCAACAAGCGCCAGACCGATCCCGGTGTTACCTGCGGTGCCTTCGACAATGGTGCCGCCGGGTTTCAGGTCGCCACGCGCAATAGCATCGCGGATGATGTAGAGCGCCGCACGATCCTTGACCGACTGGCCGGGGTTCATGAATTCGGCCTTGCCGAGAATCTCGCACCCGGTCTCTTCACTGATGCGACGCAGGCGGATCAGCGGGGTTTTTCCGACTGCGTCGGCAAGGTCTCGTGCAATGCGCATGGCGCCCTCATTTCATTTCGGATCAACGCAGATTTACCTGTGGTGCGCGATGACCACAAGCGGCGAAAATCATCCGCGCAAGCGCTCACGGTGACGTGCAAGCCAATGGGCCACCGCCAAAAGCGGCAAATCCTTGAACCCATGACTGTCGACTCTGCCCATGAAATCACTGAAAGGCAGGATCTGGGTTCGGATATCCTCACCTTCCGTGGCCAACCCGCCATCTTTGATGGTCTTGGTCAGATCAGCCAGCCCGACATAAAGGTATAGATATTCAGTCGATGAACCGCTGGAGGAATACGCGCCGCCTGCATATTCCAGCCGGTTCAGCGCAATCTGGGCTTCTTCTTCAGCCTCGCGCAGGGCCGCCTGTTCCGGCGTTTCGCCTGGGTCGATCATCCCGGCGACCGGTTCCCACATCCAGGGTTCAGGATCCTCAGCCAGAAAGATCGGTGCCCTGAATTGTTCGACCAACAATACCGTGTCGCGCACGGGATCATATGGCAGGACGATCACGGCGCTGCCCTGCATCAGGCTGCTGCGGTTCAGAACTTTGCCCATCGAGCCATCGTACTGGCGATGCTGCAACGCGACTTCTTCCATCCCGAAATAATTGACATAGGCCGGTTTGCGGTCGTGCACGATGACGTCTTTGGCAGTGTCTCGTGCATCACCTGTCGTACGTTGACGGGCAGCCAGCTTTGCCCATGCACGCGTCCGGATCGACGGAAAGCTGCGCGCAATCTGTTCCGCATCGGCCTTGCCGTATAACCCCATAACCTCTTGCGCGGCGAGCATTGTCATCGCGCCCCACTCATCCACCCAGCCCTGCAGCGACCACACGTGGGCGCGGTTCCAAAGCCCTGGCTCAGGGTAGAACACAAGGGCTTGCGATTTTGATCCGTCGGCCAGTTCAACCGTCTGCTCCAGCAGGTCGTAGTCAAAGCCACCCTCGTAAAAAACCAAACGGTTCTGATCTTCCTCACTCAATCCCCGGAGGAATAGTCCTTTGGCCAGACTGCCTTCCTCATGAACAATCATGGGAAAGGCCTGATCCTGCACGCTATGGACTGCATGATCTTTCAGAGTGGCTTGGGCAAATTCAAGTTTGGACGCTGGACGTCCCAATACAAGCTCCAGCAATGGCAAGTGCCGCAGCGTGCCATAAAAGAACAGATCTGACACTGTTGGATTCTTTCGTACTTTAAGTTGTTAGCTCACCGCCACCGGCGGGCTGCTTCCTCGGTGACCAGCCCAGTGACCAGAGCCCCAATGACCAAAGTCCACAAGATTTCGGGCACCACAAGTTGCTGACCATATTCAACACCGATTTTAAAGATGGAGATCAGCGCCTCGAACGGGCCGTCATACCGGTGGCGCATTGCCAGGCGGAGCATTTCGTTGACACCCTGAACAAACAGGCCCCAGAACACCAGCGCCGCCATTCCGGTCAAGCCGTTGTTGATTGCGGCAGTCCAGCCCCGGCCGGCACGCTTGCCCATGATCCACCAACCGCAAATCACGCCCAAAGCCATGTTTACATAGGTAAACATACCGTAGTTCTTACCTTCATCACCGTTTTCGATGACCATACTCGAAACTAAGAACGCCACGATCAAAAGGCATAAGCCAGAAACAAGCTTGGGGGCAGTGGGCATTTCTGAAGTCCGTTCCTTAACTCGGTTTCGCTATAGTGATCTGTGTCACATCGCAATTACCGGTGTCAAAGGCTGCTCCGCAGGCGGTCAAATAATAATTCCACATGCGGCGAAAACGCTCATCAAAGCCCATTTCCGAGATTTCGTCCCACTTGCCGTTGAACGTGTCATACCAGCGGCGCAGGGTCAGGTCATAGCTTTTACCGAATTCTTTCGAATTGACGACTTTCAAACCCGCCTGAGCAACTTGTTCCTTCAAAATGGAAGGCGCCGGAAGCATGCCGCCCGGGAAAATATATTTCTGAATGAAATCAATACCGTTACGATATACATCCCATCTATGGTCCGCGACGGTGATAATTTGCAACGTCGCTTGCGCCCCGGGTTTTAACCGCTCACGCACAGTGTCGAAATACACAGGCCAGTACTTTTGACCTACCGCCTCGAACATCTCGATCGATGCGATTCCGTCATACTGGCCACGCTCATCCCGGTAATCCTGCAATTTGAATTCAACCAAATTCGAAAGACCAGCATTTTCAATACGCTGCCTCGCAAACTTCAACTGCTCTTGACTGATCGTCAGACCTGTGACCCGCAGGCCACGCTCTTTCGCAGCGTATTCAGCAAAGCCGCCCCAGCCACAGCCAATCTCAAGAATATGATCTCCGGGTTTTGCCCCCATTTCATCGACCATGCTGGCATATTTTGCGGTTTGCGCCTTTTCCAGACTTTCCTGCCCTGTTTCGAACAGTGCGCTGGAATAGGTCATCGTGTCATCAAGCCACAAACGATAGAAATCATTGCCCAGATCATAATGGTACGAGATGTTCTTTTTGGCCTGTGTCCGGTTATTGCGGTGCAACCAGAACCGTAACCGCTCATACATCTGCACAAGGACTTTGCCGGTGAAATCGTCGTAGACCGTTTCATTACCCATATGCACCAGGTCCATAAAGGATCGCAGGTCCGGCGTGCTCCAGTCACCTTCCAGATATGCGTCGGAAAAACCAAGTTCACCTTCGCGGACCAGGCGGGCAAAAACGTCTGGATTATGGATATCCACGCGCGCAACCGGCCCGGGCTTGGTGCCCTCGGTTCGAAAGACACGACCATCCGGCAGTCCGATGTCCAATCGGCCAGACTGCATCCGGCTAACCATTTTGAATACTTGCGCAAAGTATCTGGGCAGGTCTTTCTGCCCCTCGGTGGTCATCAAAGTCATCCGCTCTCCTCTGTGCGGCCGCGCAAACAGGCTAGGCCGAGTTTGTGTTTGTGGCAAGTTTTCAATTCGTTACTGGTTTTTTCGGCCCTCATAGGCCGCCAATGCACGCGCCCGACCGGCTGCCAAAGTGACAACGGGTTGTGGGTATGGGTCCTGTGGGTTGAGGCTCCATGACTTCGGAACCGCATCAAAATACGCCAGTGCTGTTGCCGGTGGATTGCTCTGCCCTTCGGCAATCCACTGCTGAACGAAGTCCGATTGCGGATCGAACTTTTCCTGCTGTGTTTGCGGATTGAAGATGCGAAAAAATGGCGAGGCATCCGGCCCCGACCCTGCAACCCATTGCCAGCCCATCGCGTTTGCCGCCGGATCCCAGTCGACCAAACAATCCGCAAACCAATCCATGCCAATTTTCCAATGCGTCATCAGATGCTTGGTCAGGTAGCTCGCCACAATCATCCGGGCCCGATTGTGCATTCGCCCGGTCACATACATCTGCCGTAGCCCAGCGTCGACTGCCGGGACGCCGGTTTTCGCCTGCTTCCAGGCGAGAACTTCGGGCTGGCCCGCATCAGTGTTCCAGGGAAATCTATCCCACTCCGGCTTCCAATTACCGCTGAGTAAGGATGGAGTGTGATACATCAGATGATAAGCGAACTCGCGCCAGACCAATTGGCGCAAATAGGGTTCGCCCCCCTGAACGCCCGTCATCCCGGCCCGCTGAACTGCGTGCCAGACACTGCGCGGGCCTATTTCACCTAAAGACAGATACTCGGACAGGTTGGATGTTCCGTCCAAGTCCATGCGATCCCGGTGATCTGAATAGTTGGCGATGCGGTCCAGAAAATGATGCAACGCCTCAAAAGCTGCGGTTTCGCCCGGTCGGACATGGGGTGTGACCACGGATGCTCCGCGGCGCATCTGCGCGCCCAGATGCCAATCCTCAAGGTTTTCAGAAACGGGCCACATCGCGGGCGGTTTGAGATGAGACACAGCGTTGTTTGGGGCCGGAACATCCCGGCTGCGCACTGAACGCCACATTGGAGTGAACACACGGAACGGCTGCCCTGTTTTCGTCGCCACTGTCCAAGGTTCGAACAAAAGATGGCCGGCGAAGGATTTAACCGTGATACTCTGGTCGCTCAGAGCCGTCTTGATTTTCGTATCTCTGGCAATGGCGTCAGGGTCATAGGCCCGAGACCAAAAAACATCGCCTGCACCAGTTTCGACGACAAGCTGCTGCAAAACGGTCAGCGCATCCCCATGCCGCATAATCAGGCGGCTGCCAGCCTGTTCTAACACCTGGGCAAAAGCCTTTAGGCCCAATCCAAGACGCCATTTCGGCGCTGCGCCCAAAGCCTGGACCGTGTGGTCCAGAATGAAAACTGGTATGATCGGTCGCCCGCTCTCAACCGCGGCGCTCAGTGCAGGGTGATCCGACAGGCGCAAATCCCGTCGGAACCACATTATGATCGGTGACCGCTGCTGTTCCATGTCCGCCCTGCTCTTTTCTTCTTTCTTCGGTTACGAAGCAGCAGGGGAATTGGATCACAAAACGTCGTCTAGTGCATTCAAAAGCTGATCAATTTCCTGTTTGGAAGTATAGTGCGTGAAACTGACCCGCAGCACGCCCTGATCCGGGTCGACCCCCATCGCGGTCAACGGGCGCACGGCATAGAAATCACCTCCGCCGGCCATGATTCCATATCCAGTCAGATCGGCGGCAACCGCTTCGGCATTGCGGTTCAACGCCAGGGCCACAGTCGGCGCGCGGCGGCTGGCATCGGATGTTCCGATCAGGCGAACGGCGTTGCGGTCTTTGACCGCATCCAGAACCGGTTGCAGCAACGCGACCTCATGCGAGCGCATCAGATCATGGGCGAATGAACCACGCTCGGCCGCTTCGCCGGTTGGCCCGCCATGATGATCACACAGCAGATCAATATAATCCGCCATGCCCGCGCTGGCCGCAATCTGGGCATGGTCCGGTCCCGCCGGAGTAAACCGTTGGTACAGCACGTCGCCGTTGAAGTAGTGCCCCTGGTTCGGCAGCATCTCCCCCAGCGTACGCCGGATGACCATACAACCCTGATGCGGCCCATATGTTTTGTAGGCCGAAAACAGATAGATATCCGGCCCCAGATCACCCACATTCGGAAACCCGTGTGGTGCATAGGATACGCCGTCAACGCATACAAATGCCCCCGCCGCATGGGCAATCGCGGTGATCTCGGTCACCGGGTTGATCTCTCCGATCACGTTCGAGCAATGGGGAAAGCACACCAGACGCACGTTTTCGTCCAACAGGTTTTCTAGGTCCATCGGGTTCAACGACCCGGTTTCGGGATCAATCTGCCATTCGCGGATTTCGATCCCCTCGTCCGCTAGTCGCCGCCATGGACCTGAATTCGCCTCATGATCCTGATTGGTGACAATGATGGCCTCACCCGGTTGCATCCATTGGCGGAAAGCTTGCGCCAGAACATAGGTGTTCTGCGTAGTCGAAGGGCCAAAGCTCAGCTCATCCGTCTCGACGCCCAATATGGCTGCCATGCGTGCCCGGGCTTCATCCATTTCCTCGCCGGCAAGACGGCTGGCCTCATAGGGTGCATAGGGTTGCACTTTACGCTGGGTGTAGTACCGCGTCAGGCGATCGAGCACTGACTTGCAAGTGTATGACCCACCGGCATTTTCGAAGAATGCCTGCCCTTGCAGGCTGGGCTCGGAAAACGCGGGGAACTGCCCACGTACAAAATCGATATCAAGGGATGTCATCCCGCCTCTCTCCTTGGTCATTGTCCACGTCCTGATTGTCGGTCCTTTCATGATCCCGGACCGCTCCGAAAACATGGCAGGTCTTCCAGCCAAGCCGCGATCCAGTCACAAGTTCATGGTTCGGCGGCAGCCCCAGGGACAGATATCCTCCTGCTCCTGTGACGGGCTCAGATAACCTGACCATCGCAACTCGGTCAAGCGTCGCCGCTGGTGTCGGAATCTGTCATCAGGATTTGGCACAGTGCCCACATTCAAACGACTGTGAGGGACGAACATGAGTTACAAACCCAAGGACTTTCTTGTGTGGGGCGAATTGCCCGTACAGGACATGGAAAAGGCCATCGCCTTTTATGCGAAAGTGACCGGCGCAACGCTCGAGCTTGACCCGAATGCCCCAAACCCCATGGCTGTTTTCAAACCCGCCGATTCCGCCACCGGTGTCGCGCTGCACCTGTATCCCGGCAAACCTGCGCAACAAGGTCACGGCCCAACATTGCATCTGGCTGCAGATGGCGCCCTGGAGGACGTAATGAAGCGGGTAGAAACAGCAGGTGGAAAAGTCATTTCCGACCCGATCCAAATACCGGCCGGTCGGTTCTTCTATGCGACGGATCCCGATGGCAACTCCGTGGGCTTCTTTGAAGGCACCTAAGCAAAAAGGCCGGGCAACCTGGCCCGGCCTGATCCGGAACGTTGAGGCCAGCGTTAACCCTGAACTTTGGTGTAAGTCCCTTCGCCCGCCAGAATGCCGCGGAACCCGCCCGGTTCATCCAGTCCAAAGACAATCAGCGGCAGATTGTTGTCGCGCGCCAGCGCGATGGCCGACGCGTCCATGACCCGCAGGCGTTTGGCCAGAACATCGTCATAGCTGACGGTGTCATACCGCACGGCATCCGCGTGTTCCTTGGGGTCCTTATCATAAACACCATCGACGCCATTTTTACCCATGAAGATCGCCTGACATGCCATTTCGTTGGCCCGAAGGGTCGCGGCGGTGTCGGTGGTAAAATACGGGTTGCCGGTTCCGGCGGCAAAGATACAGACCCGCTTTTTCTCAAGGTGGCGCACGGCGCGACGGCGAATGTAGGGCTCGCAAACCTCATCCATGCGGATGGCCGAGATGACCCGCGTGAACACCCCGATCTCTTCCAACGCGGACTGCATCCCCAGCGCGTTCATGACCGTTGCCAGCATGCCCATGTAATCAGCCGTGGTCCGTTCCATCCCCTGTGCCGACCCGCTGAGACCGCGGAAGATATTGCCGCCACCGATCACCATGCAGATCTCGACGCCCAGATCGTGCACCGATTTGATCTCTTGCGCGATGCGCTGAACTGTGGGCGGATGCAGGCCGAACCCCTGATCACCCATAAGCGCCTCGCCCGAGATTTTCAGCATTACGCGATCATACCTTGCCTTTGTGGTTTCGGCGGTGTCGGTGGTCGGGGAAATGGTCATGTTGCGCTCCGGGCTGGCACGGGTTTATTTTCAAGCGCAAAATGAAGCAAAACCGCCGCAGGTTCAATGCGATTGGTAAGGAATGAGGCAGTCCGAGATGACCGAACCCGCAAGATCGCAGATATTGGACCGCTTGCCCCCCATTCCTGATGGGAAACCTGTTCTGATTGCCGGTCCAACTGCGTCTGGAAAGTCCGCCCTTGCCCTGTTGATCGCCGAGCAGTTCGGCGGCGTCATCGTGAACGCCGATGCCAGCCAGGTCTACGATTGCTGGCGCGTGATTTCCGCCCGCCCGTCTGCTGAAGAGGAAGCCCGCGCGCCACATCTGCTGTATGGCCATATCTCATATGATCAGGACTACTCCACCGGCCATTGGTTGCGCGAGGTGAAACCGCTGCTGACCGGCGGCGCACGCCCCATCATTGTAGGGGGCACGGGCCTATATTTTTCTGCGCTGACAGAAGGTATGGCCGATATTCCACCGACACCGTCCGAAATCCGGGCCGAGGCGGACAGCCTGACCTTGCAGACTCTGATCTCGGGTGTGGATGCGCAGACACTGGTCCGGATCGACACACAAAACCGCGCCCGTGTTCAGCGGGCATGGGAAGTGTACAAAGCCACTGGTCGAAACCTCAGTGACTGGCAAGACGCAACACCGCCCCCAGTTCTGGACTTGAAGAACACAGTGCCCATCGTTTTTGACGTAGATAAACAATGGCTTTTGGATCGCATCACGCGCCGCTTTGATCTGATGTTGGACACTGGCGCATTGACCGAGGTTGAAAGAATGCAGGACCGCTATGATCCGTCGCTTCCGGCATTAAAGGCCATCGGAGTGCCCGAGTTGATGGCCTATATCGACGGCACCATGACGTTGGATGAAGCCCGCGAACGGGCCACGATTTCGACCCGCCAATTTGCCAAACGACAGCGCACCTGGTTTCGCGCCCGCATGAAAAGCTGGAATCGGATTGATTTATCAAAGTGATACCTTCCGCGATTGAAGTCGCTGCCATCGCTACTACCGGTGCAATTAACTCGCGGCGAATCCGCAGTCTCGAAACTAAGTTTGCTGGAGGATTCTCTTGGGGCTGACAAAGCTGACAACGGTAAACTCGGCCCGCCGATGTCGTTTTTGTATCATTAATGACGATTTCGAACATTGACCTCACCCAAATTCTGGTGCCGAATGTCGGCCATGGGGATGTCCAGAATCCGAGATCAGAATATCCAAGAACCTGCCGTCCGGAGCATTCCGGCCTGAGCGGTTCGACACTTCATCCAAAAAAATACTGACTCACAGGGAGTAACGTTAATGAATAATCAGACAATGACCGGAGCACCGACGCACTGGGCGGCAGAAATGCACGCACAGGAATATCGGGACGGCAAACTGAACCGGCGCGAGTTTTTGACCCGCACCACTGGTCTTGGGGTCACCGCCGCCGCAGCCTATGGCATGATCGGACTGGCCGCCCCGGCGCGCGCGGCCGGCGAAGATGCCAAGAAAGAAGGCGGCACACTGCGCGTTCAGCAGGAAGTGCGCGCCCTGAAGGACCCACGCACCTATGACTGGTCGCAGATCGCGAATGTCACCCGCGGCACGCTGGAGTATCTGGTCGAGTACAACTCGGACGGTACGTTCCGCGGCATGTTGCTGGAGGGCTGGGAAGTCAACGATGACGCAACCGTTTACACTCTGAAAGTCCGCCCGGGCGTCAAATGGAACAACGGTGACGACTTCACCGCCGAGGACGTGGCCCGCAACATCGGGCGCTGGTGTGACAAGAGCTCGGAAACCAACTCGATGGCGGGTCGCTTTGCGACACTGATCGATCCGGAATCCGGTCAGGCCATTGACGGCGCAATCGAAGTTGTCGATGCCAACACCGTCAAACTGAACCTGCCAGCCTCTGATATCTCGCTGATCGCGGGCATGGCAGATTATCCGGCAGCTATTGTACACAGCTCGTTCAGTGAAACCGATCTGCTCAACAATGTGGGCACCGGTGCATATCTGGTGCAGGAATTGGAAGTCGGCGTGAAAGCCACCCTCGTTCGCAACGAGGACCACACCTGGTGGGGCGAAGAAATCTTTGGTCGCCCGGCGCTGGACAGCATCGTCTACATTGACTACGGCACCGACCCGTCCGCATGGCTGGCCGCGCTGGAATCCGACGAAGTCGACATGCTGTATGAATCGGTTGGTGAATTCATCGACGTGATGGACAGCCTCGGCTATGTGAAGTCCGAAGTTGTGACCATGAACACCATCGTCGTCCGCCCGAACCAGTTGGCTGAAATTGACGGTAAGAAACCTTACGAAGATAAGCGTGTGCGTCAGGCTCTGCAAATGGCGGTTGATAACTCGATCTGTCTGGAGCTGGGTTACGGCGGTCGCGGTTCGCCTGCGGAAAACCACCATGTTGGTCCAATCCACCCGGACTATTACGAACTGCCGCCGCAGAAGGTTGACCCAGAAGGCGCGCGGGCGCTGATGGAAGAAGCCGGAATGATCGATTTCGAGCACGAGCTGATCTCGATCGACGACGACTGGCGCCGGAACACCACCGACGCGGTTGCAGCGCAGCTGCGTGACGCGGGTATCAAGGTCAAGCGGACCGTTCTGCCGGGCAACACGTTCTGGAACGACTGGGCGAAATACCCCTACAGCTCGACCAACTGGAACCACCGTCCACTGGGCGTGCAAATCTGGGCTCTGGCCTATCGTACCGGTGAAGCCTGGAACGAATTCGGCTGGGCAAATGCCGAGTTTGACGCGCTTCTGACCGAAGCGCTGGCCATCGCGGATGCCGACAAGCGCCGTGAAGTGGTCGCCAAGGGCGAGGCGATGATCCAGGAAGAAGGCGTCACCATTCAGCCTTACTGGCGTTCGCTGTATCGCCACATGAAGGACGGTCTTGTCGGCACCGACATGCACGTGTCCTTCGAGCACCACCACTATAAGTGGGGTTGGGCGGCCTAAAACCTGCCAGACGTTAATGGGGGCGCCTGAACAGGGCGCCCCTTTCCAGCCGCAGACAGGCCGACACGGGGTCGGATGTCCGAGGCCAGACAATGGTCCAATGATCTGCGGAACACCCGAACAACAGGGGCCATCATGGGACTATTCATCCTCCGACGGTTCGGCGTCATGCTTCTTACTGCATTGTGCCTGACTTTCGTGGTCTTCTTTCTGACCAACCTCTACCCGAACCTGGAAAAGCTTGCGAAAACGCAGGGCAACCAGCGGATGTCCGACGAACAGGTTGAGACCTGGTTGGACAATCGCGGCTATCTGCAACCGACGCTAGTCAAATACGGTCAATGGCTGGGGGTTTTGCCAGGCTATACCAAGACACTTGATGACGGCACGTTCCTTGGAACGTGTACCCGACCCGGGTCAACCGAGGAAACGACCTCCAGGTATTGCGGTGTTTTGCAGGGCGACTGGGGCTATTCCAGCGTGTTCAAAGATGAGGTCGGCACTATTGTTGGCAAACGCCTGGGCAACACCGGCTATCTGATGTTTTGGGTTTTGGTCCTGATGGTGCCATCCGCGCTACTGGTCGGAGTATTGGCCGGGATGCGCGAAGGATCAGCGCTCGACCGGTCCCTCTCTACCTTCTCGATCATTACGACGGCGACGCCAGAATACGTATCAGGCGTGATCTTCATCGCGATCTTCACCTCGTCCACCGTGGGTCTGAAATGGTTCAAGGGCACTGCGACGCAGGCGATGGACAATCCGACCTTTGAGAACTTCTTTCTGCCGGTTCTGACCATTGCGCTTTACGGGATGGGCTATATCGCCCGGATGACCCGCGCTTCGATGACCGAAGTGATGACCGCACAGTATATCCGTACCGCGCGTCTCAAGGGTGTTTCATTTGGCAACATCGTTATGAAGCACGCGCTGCGCAACGCTCTGATCGCCCCCTTTACCGTCATCATGCTGCAGTTCCCATGGCTGCTGAATGGCGTGGTGATTGTTGAGACCCTGTTTAACTACAAGGGTTTCGGCTGGGCACTGGTGCAGGCGGCGGGCAACAACGACATTCAGCTCTTGCTGGCGATTTCGGTCGTGTCGGTCTTTGTGGTGCTGGTGACGCAGCTGATATCCGATATCGGCTATGTCTACCTCAACCCGCGCATCCGTATTTCGTAAGGGAGATAGATCATGGAACCTCTTAGCTGGACCGGCTCTATCGCCATTCTAAACCCTATCCTGATGATCGCGCTGGCTGCGTTGGTCGTATCAATCGTCGTCTGGATCATCGGCAGCATCGTCCTACCCGAAGCCCCGTTGAGCTTGAATGCGGACGGCACGCTCAGCTCAGGCACAGGACTGCGGGGATTGACCCAATCAGCCTTGAGATACAGCTTTTTCGCCTGTGTCGTCCTTGCGCTGGCGTATATCGTGATTGGCATCCTCATGGGTACAAGTGCCGGGATCGTCGGCGCGATCTCACAGCAATTTCTGCCTGTGTGGTTGTCGCTGATCATCCTGTTCGCAATGTCGATCGCCTTCAAACGACGCCTCGGGTTATACGGCAAACTGTTCGACAGCCCCATCGGCATGATCGGCTTCGGTCTTGTGATGTTCTGGGTCTTCACCGGTATCTTCGGTGCGCTGGATCTGATCATCACACATGATCCGCTGAGTCAGGTCTCTGGCATGAAGAACAAAGTGCCCGGAACGCCCCTGCAAAATCCTGAAGACGGCGAGTATGCCTGGTACCTTCTGGGCGGTGACAACCTTGCCCGCGACGTCTTTAGCCGCATGGTCAAAGGCGCGTGGATCGTGGTGCAGATCGCCCCGCTGGCGACTATGTTCGCGTTTATGGTCGGGATTACTCTGGGCCTACCGGCAGGGTACTACGGCGGACGTCTGGACACGTTCCTGTCCTTCCTTGCCAACCTGATCCTGGCTTTCCCAGTCATCCTGCTGTTCTACCTGCTGGTCACACCGGAAATCGTGGCGACAGGCGTGCCGAACTATATGGCAGCCGTTCTGTTCGTATTCCCGATCCTGTTCATAGGCGTTCTGCTGAACTCGCGGTATTACACCCGCCCGAATTTCCGTACTCCGCTGTTGATCGGGGTTCTGGGTATCGCGCTGTGGCTGTATCTGTCGCTGATTTCCACCGATGGCTATATCATTAACACCGATGATTACAGCATTTGGGGTCTGCCGACCTATCTGGACCTGTTCGATATCCCCGGCGGTATCCTCGTGGTGTTTGTTTCGGTGGTCTTCGTGAACTCGCCCACGGTTTTCCGCATCGTGCGCGGTCTCGCGCTGGACATCAAAACGCGAGACTACGTGGCGGCGGCGCAAACACGTGGCGAAGGTCCGTGGTACATCATGCTGTGGGAAATCCTGCCCAATGCACGTGGCCCGCTGATCGTCGATTTCTGTCTGCGCATCGGCTATACCACAATCCTGTTGGGAACCTTGGGTTTCTTCGGATTGGGACTGCCGCCGGAAAGCCCGGATTGGGGCTCTACGATCAACGAAGGGCGCAAGCTGTTGTCGATCTATCTGCACCCTGCCCTTCCGCCTGCCTTTGCCTTGCTGTCGCTGGTTCTTGGTCTGAACCTGCTGGCAGATGGCCTGCGCGAAGAAAGCCTGAAGGACTGATGTGAGAGCGACCGGGGGCTTTGCCCCCGGACCCCCAGGATATTTTTAGCCAGATGAAGGGGATCCCCGGACTCTCGCGAGGAGATACAAGATGAACAAATTGGCGGAATATGACGGCCCAATTCTTGAGATCGACAAACTTTCGATTTCTTTCTTCACCCGCCTTCGGGAAATACCCGCCGTGATGGATTTTTCAGTCAGCGTACAGCCCGGCGAGGCTGTTGGACTGGTAGGGGAATCCGGTTGCGGCAAATCCACTGTTGCGCTTGGGGTCATGCAGGACCTCGGCAAGAACGGACGGGTTGTCGGCGGTACGATCAAGTTCAAAGGGCGCGATTTGGCCGAAATAAGCGCGGACGAACTGCGGGATATCCGTGGCAATGAGATCGCGATGATCTATCAGGAGCCGATGGCCAGCCTGAACCCGGCGATGAAGATCGGAAAGCAATTGATGGAAGTGCCGATGATCCACGAGGGAGTCGGCAAGGAAGAAGCCTATGCCCGTGCATTGGAAGTGGTAACGGACGTACGCCTGCCCGACCCCGAGCGAATGCTGAATTCGTTCCCCCACCAACTGTCAGGGGGGCAGCAGCAGCGTATCGTGATCGCAATGGCGCTGATGTCGAAACCGGCGCTGCTGATTCTGGATGAACCGACTACCGCACTGGATGTGACGGTTGAGGCCGCCGTAGTCGAGTTGGTCAGGGATTTGGGTAAGAAATACGGCACCTCGATGCTGTTCATCTCGCACAACCTTGGTCTGGTTCTGGAAACCTGTGACCGGCTTTGCGTGATGTATTCGGGTGAGGCAGTCGAGCGCGGCTCGATCCATGATGTGTTCGACGAGATGCAGCACCCCTATACGCAGGCGCTGTTCCGTTCGATCCCGTTGCCGGGGGCAGACAAGAACGCCCGCCCACTGGTGGCCATTCCCGGGAATTTCCCCCTGCCCCACGAGCGCCCGTCAGGCTGTAACTTTGGCCCGCGCTGCGACTATTTCGAGGAAGGTCGCTGCGACGCGCAAAACATTCTGATGGAGCCTGTGCCCGGCAATGACCGCCACCACACACGCTGTTTGAAGTTCAACGAGATTGACTGGAACGCCCCAATCACTTTGGCGGACAAGAAGGAAAAAGGCGAAATCGGCCGCGTTGTCCTGAAAATGGACAACCTCAAGAAATACTATGAGGTGGCTGCCAATGCGTTGTTCGGGGGCGGTGAAAAGAAGGTAGTCAAAGCCAACGAAACGCTGAGCTTTGAGGCACATGAGTCTGAGACGCTGGCGATTGTGGGCGAATCCGGGTGCGGTAAATCCACCTTTGCCAAGGTTTTGATGGGGCTTGAAACGGCCACAGATGGGCAAATCCTGCTGGACAACCGCAACATCGAAGATGTGCCGATCGAAGAGCGGGATGCCAAAACCGTGGGCGAAGTTCAAATGGTGTTCCAGAACCCGTTTGACACTCTGAACCCCTCGATGACCGTTGGGCGGCAGATCATCCGCGCGTTGGAAATTTTTGGCATCGGTAATTCCGAGGCTGAGCGAAAACAGCGCATGCTTGAATTGTTGGACCTGGTGAAGCTGCCGCGCGCCTTTGCCGATCGGATGCCGCGTCAGTTGTCCGGTGGGCAGAAACAGCGCGTCGGTATCGCGCGCGCCTTTGCCGGAGATGCTCGGATCGTTGTTGCGGACGAGCCTGTGTCGGCTTTGGATGTGTCTGTACAGGCGGCGGTGACCGACCTGTTGATGGAGATACAGCGCGAACACAAGACAACCTTGCTGTTCATCAGTCACGACCTGTCGATTGTGCGCTATCTCAGCGACCGGGTGATGGTGATGTATCTGGGCCATGTGGTCGAGCTGGGGACCACCGATCAGGTGTTCTCGCCGCCCTATCACCCCTATACCGAGGCCCTGCTGAGCGCTGTTCCCATCGCGGATACGTCGGTTGAAAAAGCGCATATCGTTCTTGATGGTGATATCCCCTCGGCCATGAACCCACCCCCGGGGTGCCCTTTCCAGACGCGCTGTCGCTGGAAATCCGAAGTGCCGGGCGGGCTGTGCGAGAAAGATGTGCCGCCGGTAAAAACCCTGGCGGACGGACACCAGGTCAAATGCCATCTGTCCGAAGAAGTTTTGGCTCGCATGGAGCCGGTCATCAAAATCGCGGCCGAGTAACAGCCCAAACGCAAAGAGCCGGCCACAGCGCCGGTTCTTTTCTGACTTGGGTTGGTAGTTTTTCAGCCGCCCCAGATTACTTTCACATAGTTCTGGGTTTCTTTGTAAGGTGGCACGCCACCGTGCTTTTCCACGGCTTTCGGACCGGCGTTATAAGCCGCCAGCGCCAGCCGCCAGGATTTGAACTTGCGATACTGCCACGACAAATAACGGGCCCCGCCTTCCAGATTTTGCTTCGGATCATGCGGGTTCACACCCAAAAGACGCGCGGTTCCAGGCATCAGCTGCGCCAAACCCAGTGCCCCTTTGTGAGACACCGCGTGCGGGTTCCATCCGCTTTCCTGTTGCACCAGTCGCAAGAACAACTCTTCCGGGACACTGTGTTTCCGGGCTGCTTGCCGGGCCAGCGCCAGGTATTGGCCGCGATATTTACCATTATATCGCTTGATGACTTGAGTTGGCTGCGCTGTTTTTGGCTTCAGCCGTTCAGAGCCGCGGTACTGGGTGGCAGCGCGTGAGTCTAAAATCTTGGATTGTTTGAGGAAAATATCCTTACGGTTTTTGGTGGACAGGGTTTCTGCCGCAGCCGGAAGCGAAACCAGCGCAAGGCACAGAACAGAAAAACAACCAACTAGAAAACGCATTTATGCCAATCCCGCTCGCTCTCGAACCCTAACGAGTATAGGTATTTCAGGCAAAAATGAAAGCATGGTAAATAGAACCTTCGGGATTTCTTGCCGACCGTTGCACAGATCAACTGTGTTTTAACCACGACGTAGGCCGTATAGGGTCGCCTAGAAACTTTGCGCCAGATTCGGGCGCTCTCGACACAGACAAGAACGGGGAAATATATGGCAGGTTCAGTCAACAAGGTCATTCTTATCGGCAATCTTGGCCGCGATCCTGAAGTTAGGAATTTCCAAAACGGGGGCAAAGTATGCAACCTGCGCATCGCCACATCCGAAACCTGGAAAGACCGCAATACTGGCGAGCGTCGCGAACGCACCGAGTGGCACTCGGTCGCGATATTCAACGAAGGGCTTGTCCGCGTAGCGGAGCAATATCTGCGAAAAGGCTCGAAAGTTTATCTCGAGGGGCAATTGCAGACCCGCAAATGGCAGGATCAATCTGGGCAAGATCGTTATTCGACTGAGGTTGTTCTTCAGGGGTTCAGCTCGACCCTTGTGATGCTGGATGCACGCGGCGAAGGCGGCGGCGGAGGCGGTTATGGCGGCGGACAGTCAGGCAGCTATGGCGGCGGTCAGGCCGGCGGCGGCTATGGCGACCCCTATGGCGGACAGTCCAGCGCCCCTGCCCCGGCCCCTGCATCCGGCGGAATCGACGACGACGAGATTCCGTTCTAAGGCAAACGGAGACGAAACATGACATGGTCCTTCTCACTCGGCCGGGTACTGGGGTCGGAACTGAGGGTCCATGTCACTTTTTTTCTGCTATTGGGCTGGGTCGCCTTTGCGGCTTATTCCAAAGGCGGGGTGCCCGCCGCGATCGACAACCTGATCTTTGTTCTGGCCCTGTTTGCCTGCGTAGTCGCGCACGAGTTCGGCCACGCGCTGATGGCGCGGCGCTACGGCATTAAAACCCCTGACATCACCTTGCTGCCCATCGGCGGGCTCGCCCGGCTCGAACGGATGCCCGAGAAGCCCATGGAGGAAGTCTGGGTCGCTCTGGCCGGGCCGGCGGTAAATATTGTGATCTGGATCGTTTTGATGGCCATGGGGGCCGGAATGACGCTGGACTCCCTAGCCCGGATCGATTCGACCAGTGCCGGACTGTTGAACCGGCTGGCCTATGTGAACTTGCTGCTGGCCGTATTTAACATGATCCCGGCCTTCCCCATGGATGGCGGCCGGGTTTTCCGTGCGCTTTTGTGTCTGAAGATGGACCGGGTAAAAGCCACACGTATCGCCGCCCTTGCGGGTCAGGTCGTGGCGGTGGCGTTTTGTTTTCTCGGTCTGAGCACAGGTAACCCCCTGCTGGTTTTGATCGCCGTCTTCGTGTTCGTCGCTGCCAATGCGGAAAGCCACGATGTGGCCATGCGCTCAGTCGCGCGGCGGGTGCTGGCCCGCGACGCGATGATTACCGAGTTTCACGCCCTATCGCCCACCGACACGCTTGCAACCGCCGCACAGGCCGTCATTCACACCACGCAACACGAATTCCCCGTGTTGGGTCCGAATGGAGACCTGCTGGGCTTTATAGCACGCGGCACGCTGTTCACTGCCATGGCGCAAGAGGCACCTCGGTCAGATCTGGCAACTTCGATCATGGAAACCGAGATCCCGCGCGTTGAATTGACCACCGGCCTGGAAACCGTGCTGGGGAAACTACACAAGGGTGCTCCCGCCGTCGCAGTTTGCACCCAGGCCGGGACAATGGTCGGCTACATCACCCGCGAAAACATCGGTGAACTGATGGTGATCCGCGGACGGTGATCAGATCGTCGCCAATGCGTCTTCAAGCACGGACAACACAGCGTCCCTTGGGGCGTCCGAAGTGACGAACGCCTGCCCGATTCCGCGCGCCAGTATAAACCGCAACTGACCGTCGATGACCTTTTTGTCCTGCGCCATGAGATCAACCAGTGCCCCGGCACCCGGCAGATCTCCTGGAATGTCGGCCAGATCGGTTTTCATTCCCATTGCACGTAGGTGCGCCCGAACACGGCTCGGTTCCTCCTGTGAGCACAGCCCAAGACGAGAGGACAGCTCAAACGCCAGTGCACAGCCGATAGCGACACCCTCGCCGTGCAACAGGCGATCAGAATAGCCGGTGGCCGCTTCAAGCGCGTGACAGAAAGTGTGCCCAAGGTTCAGCAGCGCACGGTCGCCTTGCTCAGTCTCGTCGCGGGCGACGATGTCGGCCTTCATCTGAACCGAGCGTGTCACCGCCCGCACGCGCGCGGCCATATCGCCACCCGAAACGTCGGGACCGTTTCTTTCGAGCCATTCAAAGAACTCTGCATCGCCCAGCAGGCCGTACTTGACCACCTCGCCATAGCCCGACAGGAAATCCCGTTGGGTCATGGTGCCCAGAACCGAGGTGTCCGCCAGAACCAGAGAAGGCTGATGGAATGCCCCAATCAGGTTTTTGCCCTGTGGAGCGTTGATGCCGGTTTTTCCGCCAACAGAACTGTCCACCTGTGCCAGCAACGAGGTCGGTATCTGGACGAAACGGACTCCGCGCCGCAAAACGGCCGCAGCAAATCCCGCAAGATCACCGATGACCCCGCCACCCAAGGCGATCACCACATCGCGGCGTTCTACCTTTTCCGACAAAAGCCATTCAACCGCGCGCTCGAAATGCGGCCAGCTTTTGGTGGCTTCTCCTGCAGGCAAGGCCAGCGAGGTCATCTCGATACCAGCTGTTGCCAGACCATCCCGCAACGCATTCAGGTGCAACCTGGCCACGTTCTCATCCGTCAGAACAGCGACCTTGGGCCGATGTAGCAAGGGCGCAATCATCGTGCCGGATTGCACCAGCAGATCAGGCCCGATTTCCACGTCATACGAGCGTTCGCCCAGCTCTACATGTACGGTTTGGTGCATTTACTTCCGTTCCAATACGTCGGGGCGCGTCAACATCGACTCCACCACCCGGTCCACCATATTTTCAATCGAGGTTTCGCCATCGGACTCAACCGTCAGACCTGCCTGCGCATAAACCGGGACGCGGGCCTCATACAAGGCGCGCAAGGTCGCATAAGGGTCGGCCGTGCGTAGCAAAGGCCGCGTGTCCTTGTGTTTGACCCTGTTCCACAACACCTTCAAATCAGCCCGCAGCCAGACCGAGACCCCGCGTTCGGTGATCATCTGGCGATTCAGCTCAGACAGAAACGCGCCGCCGCCAGTGGACAGGATGCCTTTTTCCTCGTCTAGAAGACGCCCGATGACCTGACTTTCCTTGGCACGAAAGAACGGCTCACCATCACGCTCGAAAATCTCGGGGATGGTCATATTGGCCGCCGATTCGATCTCGGCGTCGCTGTCGAGGAAGGGAACACCCAGCCTTGCGGCCAAAGCACGGCCCACAGCCGTCTTTCCGGCCCCCATCATGCCAACAAGAACGACGGTTTTGTGCAGTTCAAAGACCGCGTCAGTACCTTCTGTGTGGGCGTTATGCTTAATTTCGCTCATTTCAACGTGAATGACGTGATCTTACGAAAAATGCCAGCTATAACTATGGCAAAAGACAAAATTGGGGCAGCGTTGAGCAATGGGCCGTCTGATCAAGTTCCTGATATATATTGTTTGCCTGTGTTTTGTCGGGCTAGTGGGATATGCGTATTTGGGTCCGATATTCGGGGTGGATTTCTCGGCCCCGCAAGACGAGATCCGAGAGCCGGTAATCCTGAATGTTGAATAAAGCCGCACTGGCTGCCTTATTGCTGGCTGGATCAGCGCAGGCGCAACAGGCTCCTCTTTCCGTCATCGATTGGCTGACGGACCCTCCGGAAAACCTGCCAGGGACTGTCCTGTTGGAACCACCGGTCACGGAAACGGGCATTCAGCCGGATATCCAAGTCTCTCCGCTTGAGGCGCTGTCACAGCCGTTGGGGCTTGTGTCGTCGTCGGTGACTGGCCTGCCGGTGCATCTTTGGCAGAATAGTGATGCCGACCGGCTGGCCGAGCTGATCACCGATGTGCCGGTTCGCTATAATCCCGCGATGCAACGGTTGTTGTTCACGTTGATCCTGTCCGAGGCCCGTGCGCCTGCCGGTTCCGGCGCCGAGGAAACGCTGCTGTTGGCCCGCATAGACCGATTGATGCAGCTTGGCGCAGCCGACCCGGCGCAATCGCTGGTCCAATTGGCCGGTCCGACGGACACACGCGAAAGGTTCCAGCGCTGGTTTGACGCCACCCTGCTCACCGGGGACGAGGATCGCAGCTGTACATCGCTGATAGCGAAGCCACACCTGTCGCAGGACTACGCCGCACAGATTTTCTGCAAGGCCCGACGCGGAGACTGGCCATCAGCCGCCCTAACGCTGGAAGCGGCGCACGCATTGCAGATATTGCCACCAGATGAGCTGGATGTGCTGGATCGTTTCCTCAGCCCCGAGTTGTTCGAAGACGCCGAATACCTGCCACAGCCTGACGATCCCAGCCCGCTGACCTTTCGCTTGTTTGAGGCGATCGGAGAACGTCTGCCTTCGGCCCCTCTGCCCCGTGCCTTTGCGAATGCCGACCTGCGGGACGTGGCCGGGTGGAAGGCGCAGATCGAAGCGGCCGAGCGGCTGACCCGCATCGGCGCGCTGACCCCCAACCAGTTGCTGGGGCTGTATACCGAGCGCTCTCCGGCCGCGTCCGGCGCAGTTTGGGACAGGGTCTCGTCCGTGCAACGGTTCGAGTCTGCGCTGGATTCGCGCGATCCCGAGAAAATCGCCCGGGCTTTAAATACCGTGTGGACGCAAATGCGCCTGATCGGATTAGAGGTGCCCTTTGCAGAATTGTTTGCAGAACGCCTGTCGAAGATCGAACTGACGGACCCGTCAGCGGAACAGCTGCGCTGGCGTATCCTGTTGTTGTCCGAACTGTATGAAACAGCGGCCCTTTCTGTGCCCGGTCAATCCGACGAAAGTCACTTTCTGGCGGCGTTAGCGCAGGGCGATCCGGGGCGCGCGCGCTCTCCTTCGCCTCTGGCGGATGCGGTTGCGCAAGGGTTTGCATGGGCTGCTCCGGTCCCGTCGAATATCGAAACGATGCTGAACAATGATCAGCTAGGTGAAGCGATCTTGGAGACCATGCAGCGGTTCGCACACGGGGCACGCGGCAACCTTGTCGACCTGACAGCAGCCATTGCGACTCTGCGCCGTGTGGGTCTTGAGGACACCGCCCGTCGCGCCGCGCTGAACTTGCTGATCTTGCAGGGCAGTTGATCGTGGCCGCCCCAGCGACTCAGGACTTGTGGATTTCCACCTTTTTGCAAGCTCAGGCCGCCGAATTGGGGGCCGCGACCAATACGCTGCTGGCCTATGGCCGCGATCTGAAAGAATTCTCGGCCTGGTTGGAGCGTCGAAAGATAGGTTTTCCTGACACACAAAGGGAACAGATCGAACAATACCTGATAGACTGCGACGCGCAGGGCCTGTCCCGTTCCACGCGCGCTCGTCGGTTGTCCGCGATCAAGCAACTTTTCCGGTTCGCCTTCGAAGAAGGTTGGCTTGAAGCGAACCCCGCCATTCAGATCAAAGGCCCCGGGCGACAAAAACGCCTGCCCAAAACGCTGGATGTCGGCGAAGTCGATCGTTTGCTTGAGGCCGCGCGCCGCACCGGCCGCAAAGATGCAGACCGGGTGCGCAACACCTGCCTGATGGAAGTTCTGTACGCCACGGGAATGCGGGTAACTGAATTGGTTTCGCTGCCGGTCTCTTCCGCCAGAGGTGACCCCCGGATGCTGCTTGTGTTGGGCAAAGGTGGCAAGGAACGGATGGTGCCACTGTCCCCTCCGGCGCGCGATGCGTTGGCGGCGTGGTTGCTTATCAGGGACGAGACCGAGGACAAGCAGGTTGTGGACGGCGTTCAGCGTTCCAAGTTCCTGTTTCCGTCTCGCGGCAAATCCGGCTATCTGACCCGGCACAGGTTTTTTCTGCTGGTCAAGGAACTGGCCGTAGAAGGTGGCGTTTCGCCGGAAAAAGTGACACCACACACCCTGCGCCATGCCTTTGCCACGCATCTTCTGGCCAATGGCGCTGATCTGAGGTCGATCCAGACCCTGCTGGGCCATGCCGACGTGGCGACCACGGAAATCTACACCCATGTCCTGGACGAACGCTTGTCAGAGCTTGTGTTGCAGCATCACCCGCTGGCGAAAGACGGCGATGACGACGGCTAACCCCTTGATCCACAGCATGCGCACCCCCATAACGGATGCAGTATCACGAACAACCAAGGACCGATGGAACCCTCTTCTGCTTCTCTGATCGACGGCGCATTCTGGTTTACCACAGGCGCCATCCTGCTTTTGCTTGTCCTGTCGGGCTTTTTCTCGGGTTCTGAGACGGCATTGACCGCGTCATCGCGCGGAAAACTGCGTGTACAGGCCGACAAGGGTTCACGCGGCGCGCAAAAGGCGCTGGAAATCACGGACGACAACGAACGGCTGATCGGCTCGGTCCTGTTGGGCAACAACCTTGTGAACATCCTTGCCGCGTCGCTGGCGACCGCGTTGTTCACTCGGCTTTTCGGTGAAAGCGGCGTTGCGCTGGCAACGCTTGTAATGACCCTGCTGGTCCTGATCTTTGCCGAGGTTCTTCCCAAGACCTACGCGATCACCAATTCGGAAAAGGCCGCCGCAGCCGTAGCACCGATCATCGGCGTCGTTGTGACGGTGTTTTCACCCATCGTTGCAGCCGTGCGCCTGCTGGTACGCGGTGTTTTGCGCCTGTTTGGCGTCCAGATCGACCCGGACAGCAACATTCTGGCCGTGCGCGAGGAAATCGCCGGAGCATTGCAGCTTGGTCATTCCGAAGGCGTGGTCGAAAAAGAAGACCGCGACCGTATCCTTGGCGCGCTGGATTTGGGCGATCGCACGGTCGAAGAGATCATGTTGCACCGCTCAAATATTGAGATGATCGATGCAGACGCCTCGCCCGAGGCCATCCTTCAGCAATGTCTGAAAAGCAGTCACACCCGCCTGCCCGTGTTTAGGGATGAGCAAGAAAACATCGTGGGTGTCGTGCACGCCAAGGACCTGTTCCGCGCGATGTACGCCCATGCCGGAGGCAGTGAGAACGCCGACAACCGCCTTAAAGAGTTTGACATCCTCAAGGTCGCGAACGACCCCTATTTTGTTCCGGAAACCACCACTCTGGACGATCAGATGCGCGAATTCCTTCGGATGCATAGCCACTTTGCGTTGGTAGTGGATGAATATGGCTCGCTGCGCGGGCTGATCACGCTTGAGGATATCCTCGAAGAAATCGTGGGCGAGATTGCGGATGAGTTCGACATCGACGAAGACGTATCCGTGACCCGAACCGAAGATGGGCAGTTTCTGGTCGAAGGGGCCACCACGATCCGCGACGCCAACCGCGCGATGGATTGGTCCCTGCCCGACGTTGAAGCAAACACCATCGCCGGTCTGGTCATTCACGAAGCGCAGATGATCCCAACCGTCGGTCAGGTATTTTCCTTTCATGGCTTCCGCTTTGAGGTGACAAAACGTCAAGGCAACCGGATCACCGAACTGAAAGTTCGCCCTCTCTGAGGGCAACCACAAAAACTGCAAAAATACACCGGCGTTCTGATCCGAACGCCGGTTTTCTTTTGGAGAACCACCATATCCTTCCTGTTTGGGTTCGCCAGCAGGCGCTAAACCCGGATCGCCTTCCGCGACACTTTCTGTCGCTGAAGCTATTGCAAAGGCAGCTTTCTTATTGAGACTGACGGCATAGGCATCAGGAGACGTGCATGAAACTCACAACCCAAGTTGCAGTCATCGGCGGCGGAGTCGTTGGATGCTCCGTACTCTATCACCTGACCAAGCTGGGGTGGACGGACGTGATGCTGTTGGAACGCTCCGAGCTGACCAGCGGGTCGACCTGGCACGCGGCGGGCGGGTTTCACACCCTGAACGGCGACACCAACATGGCGGCGCTGCAGGGATATACGATCCGGCTGTATAAAGAGCTGGAAGAGATTACCGGCATGTCCTGCGGTCTGCATCATGTGGGCGGAGTGACGCTGGCAGATAATCAGGATCGGTTCGACATGTTGCTGGCGGAACGCGCCAAGCATCGATTCATGGGGTTGGAAACCGAAATCGTTGGCCCGGATGAGATCAAAAAGATCGCTCCGATCACCAACACCGACGGGATCATCGGCGCGCTTTATGATCCGCTGGACGGTCATCTGGATCCGTCCGGGACCACCCATGCCTATGCCAAAGCGGCCCGGATGGGAGGCGCTACGATCGAAACGCACTGCATGGTACGCGAAACCATCCAACGCACCGATGGGACATGGGATGTGGTTACCGACAAGGGTACGATCCATGCCGAACACATCGTCAATGCCGGTGGCCTTTGGGCGCGCGAGGTTGGCGCGATGGCGGGCGTCTATTTCCCCCTACACCCTATGGAACACCAGTATCTTGTGACGGACTCGATCCCTCAGATCGAGGCGATCATCGACGCTGGCGGCGAGCATCCGCATGTGATGGACCCCGCCGGAGAAAGCTATTTGCGGCAGGAAGGGCGCGGGTTGTGTATCGGGTTCTATGAACAGCCCTGCAAACCCTGGGCCGTCGATGGCACACCGTGGGAGTTCGGCCACGAACTGCTGCCCGACGATTATGACAAGATCACGGACAGCATCGAATTTGCCTACAAACGCTTCCCCGTTCTGGCCGAGGCTGGCGTCAAATCGGTGATCCATGGACCGTTTACCTTTGCGCCCGATGGCAACCCGCTCGTCGGGCCGGTGCCGGGCATGCGCAACTACTGGTCCGCCTGTGGCGTGATGGCAGGGTTCAGCCAGGGCGGTGGTGTTGGACTGACGCTGGCGCAATGGATGATCGAAGGTGAGCCCGAACGCGATGTGTTCGCCATGGATGTCGCCCGCTTCGGCGACTGGATCGGGCCTGGCTATACGCGCCCGAAGGTGATCGAGAACTATCAGAAACGCTTTAGTGTCGCCTACCCCAACGAAGAACTGCCGGCCGCGCGTCCAAACCGGACCACCCCGATGTACGACATATTCAGCGATCTGGGCGCGGTTTGGGGTCAGCAATACGGGCTGGAGGTTGCGAATTATTTTGCGCAGGGTGATGAGCCAAGCTATGAAACGCCCTCATTCCGCCGCTCGGATGCATTCGAGGCGACCGGGCGCGAGGTGCGCGCTGTGCGCAATGGTGTCGGCATCAACGAGGTCCACAATTTCGGCAAGTATCGCATCACCGGCCCGGGTGCGCGCGATTGGCTGGACCGCATCATGGCCGGGCGCATCCCAAAGCCGGGGCGGCTTTCGCTGACACCAATGCTGTCGCACAAGGGCAAGCTGATCGGGGATTTCACCGTTTCCTGTCTGGCCGAAACCGAATTCCAACTAACGGCGTCATATGGCAGCCAGGCCTTCCATATGCGGTGGTTCCTGCAGCATCAGGATGACGGCGTTACAATTGAAAACATCAGCGACCGTCTGAACGGTTTTCAGATCGCCGGACCAAAGGCGGCCACGGTTTTGGCCGGCTGTACCCGTACGGACATCTCGGACCTCAGGTTCCTTGATGTTCGCCGCATGACCATTGGCATGACCGACTGCACCGTTCAAAGGGTCAGCTACACGGGCGATTTGGGGTACGAAATCTACTGTGATCCGATGGCCCAACGGCAATTGTGGTGGACTCTTTGGCAGGCCGGTCAGCCCCACGGCATGGTGCCCTTTGGCATGCGCGCGATGATGAGCCTGCGGCTGGACAAGTTCTTTGGCTCGTGGATGCGCGAGTTCTCACCTGATTACACGGCCGCCGAAACCGGATTGGATCGTTTTATCGCATTTTCTAAAAACTCGGACTTTATCGGTCGCGCTGCGGCCGAGCTGGAGCGGTCCGAGGGCACCGCGCGCAAGCTGGTCTCGTTCGAGGTGGATGCTGACGACGCCGACGTAAATGCCTATGAACCGGTCTGGCTGGATGGCGTCGTCGTCGGGTTCTGCACCTCGGGCGGGTATTCCCATTATGCCGACAAGTCCATCGCAATAGGTTTCCTGCCCTCGGATCGCATATGTGAGGGCTTGGAGGTCGAGATTGAGATACTCGGCCAGATGCGCAAGGCGCGCGTGATCTCAACCCCACTGTTCGACGCGGACAGCGCACGTATGCGGGGATGACAAAAGACGGCTATGGCGGCTATGTGATGGTATGAAAGACATTCCCATCATCCTTCTGGCCGCCGGACAATCCCGCCGCATGGCTGGCACGGACAAGCTGATGCAAAGCATCGATGGCATGCCCCTGCTACGGCGATCCGCACAAACAGCGCTAGAAGTTGGCCCTGTGATCATTGCGTTACCGCCTGCTCCGCATCCTCGCCAGGACGCCTTGAAAGGTATGGATGTTGTTGCAGTTGAAATACCCGACGCTGATGAGGGCATGAACGCCAGTTTGCGCGGTGCTCTTGCGCATGTACCCGCGGATGCCGAGGCTGTCATGGTTTTACTGGCAGATTTGCCGGAAATCACAATTGGCGACCTGAAGCAGGTCGCAGAGTCTATTCATGAATATCCAAATTGCTTGATCTGGCGTGGGGCGACAGCCACAGGAAAGCCCGGCCATCCGGTTGTATTTGCCCGTCCGCTGTTCAGAGAACTCAGTCAACTTACCGGCGATGAGGGCGCGCAGTCGGTTGTGCAGGCGCATAAGAATGCAGTGCATCTTCAAACATTGCCCGGTCAAAACGCCCTGTTGGATCTGGACACACCCGAAGATTGGGCGCGCTGGCGGGCCAGAAAGTCTACATAACCTGTCTGCAAAATTAGAAGCGGCCCGGTCGATACCGACCAGACCGCTTGCCCAAAACAGGACTACCACTTTTCACCAATCCTGAAAACGCTGCCAAAAATGCCTATGGCACCCTGGCTATTCCGCCGCTGAACCTAAACAAGACCCCCTCGTTAACATGCCGCTCAGCGTTTCCAGTGACTGTGACAAGCCGTTGGCACCCCCTAGTGCCTTCGGCTCCCCCTTCGCTTGGGCAAGTTCATCGTCACCCAAACGGTGCGTCCAAACAATGTAAAATTGGAAAGAACGGTTAATTTTTGGCGCCTCGGAATGGTTTTTGCGCAACATCCCGCCGAGGCGAAATCTACCTATAGGTGATCAATCCACTGGCCGCTTTAGGCAAAATTAGGCGTTATGTATATTCTTTATTGAGCATATATAAACCTTATCGGGAGCATATACATTTGATTTGTTCAGGCTGTAGAATCGCGTCACAACCAAAGGGTGAGCGGATTTCCGCCACAGCCTTTCAGTGATCCTTTGTTACCAAAACTGAATCAATTCAGGTTAAATCGGGATTTGACTTTCAAATTGGCAACAATCGCCGATTCGCCGCAAGCGATTCGCCACGTATCCCTACGGACCGCCGACATACGACGACCTGTTTGTGGCTAAATTAAGATATCTTAATCCTCAGCACAGGAAACTCACAGACTGATGCCTCATCTCCTCGGTTAACGCGCGCCTGCAATCGCGCGATATAAACAGGAGACTAAAATGAGCATCCGTAAATCCTCACTGCTTTTGCCACGCGCCACTGGCTTGGCTGGCGCATCCGCCCTTGGTGCCGCGCTGTTGGCCACGACAGCCCTGCCCTCACTGGCCGACGAAGCCCTGGCCGATCTGGTCGAAGGCGTGTCGCCGTCGGTGGTGACCATCATCGCGGAACAAGACATCGTACCCGTACAAGCGCCGGGACAAGGACAGAATTTTGATTTGGAAGACCACCCCTTTGGTGAGTTCTTCAAGCGCTTCGGCGCGCCTGAGGGCTTTCAGGCACCGCAGCGCGGACCATCCCAAGGTCTGGGGTCGGGTTTTGTATTGGACGAAGCCGGGTACATCATCACCAACCACCATGTTGTCGACAATGCCTCGACCGTGACCGTCCGTCTGAGCGACGATCGTAGTTTCGAGGCCGAGATTGTGGGCACCGACCCGCTGACCGATATCGCCGTTCTGAAGATCGACGCTGGCGAAGCGTTGCAGGCCGTCGAGATCGGTGACAGCGACGTTATCCGCGTGGGTGAAGATGTCGTGGCGATCGGCAATCCGTTTGGCCTGCATTCGACCGTAACCACCGGTATCGTTTCGGCCAAGGGCCGCAACATCTCGGCCGGACCTTACGCTGAATTCATTCAGACCGATGCAGCCATCAACAAGGGCAATTCGGGCGGTCCGCTGTTCAACATGGAAGGCGAAGTGATTGGCGTGAACTCGGCCATTTACTCTCCTACCGGCGGTTCGGTTGGTCTTGGCTTTGCCGTGACCTCGAACATCGTTGAACATATCGCGGCCGATCTGCGCGATGATGGTCAGGTCAGCCGCGGCTGGCTTGGTGTTTCAATCCAGAATGTCAGCCCCGAGATCGCAGCAGCGATGGGTATCGACGCCTCAACCGGCGCGCTGGTGTCGGATGTCGTCGCAGGCAGCCCGGCCGAGGGCGTGCTTGAGCAAGGTGATGTCATCCTTACCTTCAACGACGAATCCGTCGACTCCAGCAGTGAATTGCCGATCCTTGTGGGCACAACCAAAGTTGGTACCGACAGCGTCATGACCGTTCTGCGCGATGGCAAGGAACAGCAGATTGAACTGACAATCGGTCAGCATCAAAGCGCCTCGGCTGAGATCGACAAATCCGTGGACGAAGGTATCTCGGGCACTGCATTGGGCGTGACCGTCGCACCGCTGACCGACAGCAACCGTGCTCAGATGGGCGTTGCTGAGAATGTCGACGGTGTGGTCGTCACTGATCTGAAGCCAGACAGCCCTGCTGCCAAGGCCGGCCTGCAACGCGGCGACGTGATCGTGAAACTGGGCGGCCAAAAAACCGCCTCACCCGATGCGCTGAAGGCCGCGCTGGACAGCGAAAAGACTGATCCTGCGCTGGTGCTGATCAACCGTGGCGGAAACCAAATCTTCGTGGCGGTAGAAATCGCCTGATCCGAAGTCCGCGTGCGCCATTTGATGGGGATTTCTGGCGTACGCCTCCTCGGCGGATTGAATTGTCCGCATTCCGCTGAGACTGCCGGGTGCGCTGCAACGCACCCGGCACGTAATTTAAGCAAATCATGTGCTTTGCCGGATTTTTGTGTTTAAATCCCGCTAGAAAGGAACGCAAAATATGAGCCGTCGCCTGCTGATCGTCGAAGATGACGAGGACACTCGTGAGTTCATCGCCAAGGGCTTTGGCGAGGAAGGTTATGTGGTCGAGCAGGCCGCAGACGGGCGCGAGGGTCTGTACCATGCCACCGATGGCGGGTTTGACGCCATTGTGCTGGACCGGATGCTTCCTGGTCTTGATGGCCTGTCGCTGATCCGATCTTTGCGAGCCGCTGGGGTCAAGACCCCTACCCTGATGCTGACCGCGATGAGCGCGGTTGACGAACGGGTCAAGGGCTTGCGCTCGGGTGCGGATGACTATCTGGTCAAACCGTTTTCGTTCCAAGAACTGCATGCGCGGATCGAAGCCCTGTTGCGACGCCCTCAGGAATCCGAGGAAACCGCGACGCTGACCTGCCGCGATCTTGAGATGGATCTGTTGACCCGCAAGGTCACCCGCGACGGGCAAGAGATTTCTCTGACCCCGCGTGAGTTCCAGATCCTTGAATTCTTTCTGCGCCGCAAGAACCGCGTTGTATCGCGCACAATGCTGCTGGAAGGTGTCTGGGATTATCATTTCGACCCGAATACCAACGTGGTCGACGTCCATATATCAAAGCTGCGCCGCCAGCTAGATGAAGGCGACAGGCCGCCATTGATTGAAACGGTTCGAGGTGCGGGTTACATGATATCCGATGGATAACTTGCGACTTTCGTTCAATAATTCCCGTACCCGCCTCGTCCTTGCCAGCATGGTCCTCAGCACGTTGCTGACGGCAATTGTGCTGGGGCTTGTATACTTCACCGCCAATCGCAGTATCGAGGGCGAGACCCGTTCGGTGGTGTCCGCTGAATTAACTGGTCTGGCCGATGAATATGAACGGCGCGGCCTATTCGGGCTGTTGCAAGCCATTGAACGCAGGATTCCAACCGCGTCCGAGCGGGATGCGCTGTATCTTTTGACCGACCGGTTCGGTGTAAAGCTGGCCGGGAACCTCAAGCATTGGCCTGCGGATGTCACAGCAGGCAGCGGTTGGGTCGATTTGGAACTTCGCCGGGCCGATAACAACCAATTGGTACCGATCTCGGCCGCCTCGGTACGCTTGCCCGGTGGCGAACGCCTGTTGGTCGGTCGTGATGCACTTGCACGGCAGCAATTCGACCGTGCACTGTTGCGCGCGGTTGGCTTGGCCCTTGCGATTGCACTGGCGCTAAGCCTGCTGACAGGCTGGCTTTTCACGCGGCTGGTGTTCACCCGCCTGTCCGACATAGCCAGCACTGCCGAAAACATCGTGTCGGGCGACCTGTCCCGCCGCATGCCCTTGCGCGGAACCGGCGATGAACTTGATCAGGTGGCCGGAACCTTGAACACCATGTTGGACCGGATTGAGGAACTGATCAGCAATCTGCGCACAACATCAAATTCAATCGCGCATGACCTGCGATCCCCCCTGTCGCGCCTGCGTCAAAGGGTCGAGTCGCTGTCCGACCCGACCAAAAGCGATCTCGACCGCGAGGTCGACGTGGCCCGCGCCACGGCCGAGATCGACCACGTGCTGCGCGTTCTGGGACAGTTGACTGAAATCTCACGCGCCGAGGCCGGTGTCGGGCGGGAACAGTTCGAACCTGTAGATCTTCAACAACTGATCGGTGACGTCGTCGAGTTGTACGACCCGGTTGCCGCCGATCAGGGAATCTCGCTGGAGGTCGTCGGCACCGCGCAACCTGTTCAGGGGCACCGCCCGCTTCTATCCCAAGCGCTGTCAAATCTTCTGGAAAACGCTATGCGTTATGCCCCCGAAAAGACGGCGATCACGATCACTCTTTCAGAAAGCGGGCCCTACACCTGCCTGAGCGTGCATGACCGCGGCCCTGGTGTTCCTGAAGAGGATTTACCGCGTCTGCAGGTGCCGTTTGTCACGCTGGATCCCGCAAGGACCGAGCGCAACTCAGGGCTGGGTCTGGCGCTGGTCGCTGCGATTTCACACATGCATCAGGGCGCATTTGAGGCGCGCAATTGTGACCCCGGCCTGGAAGCCACGATCAAACTGGCGCGTAAGCTTTAATCGGGCAAGCCATTGATTGCCATCATCTTATTCTTATAACGCTTGTCGGCCGTCACATCCGCTCCGAACCAGTCGGGCGGCGCGTATGCCCGCGCCTCCACTTCCGTGTCGAACTCCACCTCGACCAGCCGCAGCGGCGCGAGATTTCCCAGAAAGATGTCCAGCTCAAACACCCGACCGTCTGGCAATTTTCCGGTATGGCGTTCTTTCTCAACCCGACGTCCTGCGGTTTCCGGCCAGAAGGTTTCGAATTGCTCGGCCGTGATCTCGGCCTCGCGTTCCACCCGCACCAAGGATCCCGCCCCTTTGAGCGTCAAAAAGTACTTGTCATCCTTCTGCCGCAGACGCAGTTCCGTGGAATCGTCCGGTGCAGTCAGATAACCTTGGCGGACGACGGCCTTATCTGCGCCGCTCAGGTCGGGCAGTTCCGCCACCAGAAACTTGCGTTCAATTTCGGTGCTCATCGCTTTGAAACCACTCCGTTTTCCATCTCATCGTACAGCTTTTGATATGCCAAGCTGGCGGTGCTGCGCGGGGCGAATTCACTGACCGGCGCACGGTTCTGCCCCATCCGTTCGATATCCGCCGCAAACGGGATTGAGCTGCGCAGGAACCGTTTGCGATAGAGCTTTCGCATCGCATCCATAGTCTCAAGGTGCAGGGTCTTGCGCTGTTGCACCATGGAGAAGAATGCCGTCAGCTTTTTTTTCGACAATTTGTTGGCATCAAAAAACCCGACCAACTGATCGAAAGACCGTTCAGACAGGGTCGTCGGGATGACCGGAACCACGATCTGATCGGCCGCTTTGAAGATGTTTTCCGACAGGGTCGAAAAGTTGGGCGGGCAATCCAGAATGATCACCTCATAATCGCTGCCCGCCGAGATCAGCGCTTTTTTCAGCCGCGACCGCGTGTTCCGCATCCGTGACAGGAAGACGTCAAAATCCCGAAAGGTCATGTTTGCTGGCAGCACGTCCAGCCCCTCGAAGTCACTGGCGCGAATGGACTTGGTAAACCGCGCGACATCCTCAAAGAACCTTGCATCTGTCAGCTTTTTGGATGGTTTGACGCGCAGATAAAACCCGGATGCCCCTTGCGGATCCAGATCGCACAGCAGAACTTTGTGCCCCGATGCTGCATAGGCACGGGCCAGATTTACCGAGGTCGCGGTTTTACCCACACCGCCCTTGTTACTGTAACAGGCAATGATCTTCACTTCTCAGCCCTCCTTTTGATGAAACAAACCGCGGAACAAGTGCCGGATGTCCGGGCTGTCGAAATGCTTGAAACTTGCGATGACACGGTCACGTTCCGCCATTTGGCGCTGATCCAGAACGGAAATCAGCCCGCCTACGGACAAGGCCAACTGCGCATCAGCGCGGCCTTGCTTATTGGTGTGCTGTTTCACAAAATTCAGAAGCGCCTCTTGTTGGACTGAGAAATCATTGAACAGACCCAGATTATCCTGCAGCTTTTTCAATGGCTTGATGATCGTTTTAAATGCCTTTGCGTCAAACAAAGACGCAAAGAACTCCATAAGATAACGCAGTTTTTTGTAGTCGATCCGCAGACTATGCACAGCTTCGTCAGGCGTGTTTGGCGTAATGCCGCGCGCCAGTTTGCAGGTTTTGCGATATCGCTTCCAGATCAGGGCGCGAGCGTATTCGTAGGCAGGCCGATCTGCATTTGGGCCAAGCTGCAGGTTTGTCGGATCAGCGAAAAGCTCGGTCAACTTTTTCATCTGATTGTCATAACCTTGCGTTCGAAAGCGCCGGGACAAACGGCCAAGTGCCTGGCTGCGTTCCTTTTCGAATTGCGCAAACATGGTCACGGCACCTTCATGAAGGTTCGGCGGTATCAGATTGAAGTAACTGTCTTTTTCCAACAGGTAGACGTCCAAATCCCGCGCTCGGCCAGTGGGCTCCATCAAACCGGAAAACTCGCGCTTCAATGCAGCGGTTTGTTCAGGCGAGAGCACCCCCTTGAACAGACTGATCACAGATCGCACGCGGCGCAGAGAAACGCGGTAGTCATGCAGAAATTCAGTATCGATATCATCGATCACGCCCGCCTCATTCTGGCGCGCGACCGCCAGATAGGTGCGAATGATGTCGGTGGCGACCTCGATTGATGGCTCTTGTTTACTAACGCGGATTTCGGGCTTGGCCTTGTATATGGTCGCGTCGGGAAACAACCATTCGAACAATGGCTTAGCCTTGCTCTTGCCACCCTCCAATTTCGTCAGATTTTCACAAACAGTCTTATACGCTCGGTCATATCCGCGCATGTGTTGAACGGTTACAACTGTTACCTGCCCCTGATCCGAGGACATCAACATCATCGTGCCACGCACTTGTGTCTTTTGCAGGTCACCCAGAATGGCAAACGAGCGGTGCTTGGCCTTGCCCGCCCCGACGTTCATCAACGCGCGCAACTTGGGAAAGCCCGCTAGACCCGCCTTGACGGGTCCGTCAGGCAAATCCTGCACGAACTTGCCGTGACCCTTGCACCACTGGGTTACGGCTCGGCCACCGTGCATAAAGATCAGGGACCCATCGGTTTGGATCAAAACCTTGGCAGATGCCCTGAGGGATTGGTCATGACAATCCAGAATATCAAAATTTCCAGCAGGTTCAGCGGCCTCGAACCGCAATGCCAATTCTTTCAAAGATTTAGTAAAACCCGCCTCATCGAATGTGCCCGGGATAACAAAACAGTTTTTGACCCGAGCCATTAAGAGCGTCCCTTTCACCGAGGATCCAGTACGTGATCATGAATTCATATTCCTGCGATCCGATCAACGACTAACTCCGTTGATCAACAGCAATGACCAGAACATCTGATTTTGCTCGAACAACCGAATGACTCTGTCCGGGCATTTGGCTAAGACGGGGGTATGTCTGATCCTGTTTCATCGATCCGCAATCTCGGCCCGGCTTTTGAGCAATCCTGCGCACGCGCAGGTATTCATTCTGCGCAGGAATTGCGCGATTTGGGGCCGGATGAAGCCTATGCCCGGCTATTGCAGGCGGGCACCCGGCCGCATTTCATCGGATACTACGTATTGGTGATGGGATTGCAGGGGCGCCCCTGGAACGACTGCAAGGGCGAGGAAAAGAAGGCACTGCGCGTAAAGTTCGACGCGATAAAATCCAGCGTCAGCACCGCCCCGGAAACCCGGATGATTTCTGATCTGGATGCGATAGGCATACGGGTCGCGCCGAAAGATCTTAAACAGGTCTGAAACGAAAAAGGCCGCACCCCCAATGGGATACGGCCCAGAACTTCGTCTGATGACGGATTAGCCGACCAGTTCGATGCCCGAGAAGAAGTATGCGATTTCAACCGCAGCAGTTTCAGGCGCGTCCGAACCGTGGACCGAGTTTTCGCCAACCGATTCTGCGAACTCGGCCCGGATGGTGCCGGGTGCTGCGTCTGCGGGGTTGGTTGCGCCCATGACTTCGCGGTTCTTTGCAATGGCGCCTTCGCCTTCCAGAACCTGAACGATAACCGGCTCGGAGGACATGAATTCGCACAGTTCGTCATAGAACGGACGCTCGGCATGCACGTCGTAGAACTTGCCAGCCTGAGCTTTGGTCATGTGGATGCGCTTTTGCGCAACGATGCGCAGGCCAGCGTCTTCGAACTTGGCGTTGATCTTGCCAGTCAGGTTGCGACGGGTTGCATCAGGTTTGATGATCGAGAATGTGCGTTCCAGTGCCATATCGGCCTCTCCTTACTATATGGCGCGAGGTACGCGCCGAAATCCATCGCGCGCCGCCTAACACGGTATGTGCCTCATGAAAAGTGGAATGATTGCGCCAGTGGGTCTTGGCGATCAGATTGTGTCCGGCAAGGGCTCTGACGCGTCGATCCGGCGAACGTAAAGCACAGCAAGCAATCCGACAAAGCTGCTGGCGAACATCATACCCAACACCAGATAGGGCCCATTTTCGGGGCTAACAAACGCGCCGGTCATCAAGGTCAGAACTGCGCCCAACGCCACGATTAGCGCCCCGGAAAGCCCCGCGGCGCTGCCCGCCAGATTTGGTCGCACGGACATTACGCCGGCCGAGGCGTTGGCATTGGTCAGCCCGTTACCGAAGCCCACGCAAATGGCCGATCCGAAGAATACCCAGACCGAGCCCAGACCTGCTATGAACAGCAGCAACCCGCAGAAAGGGCCAATAGAGGCAACGACGCGGCCGATCAGGATCATCGTCGTCAGCTTCGTGTGTGCTGCGATACGCCCGGTGATGAAATTTCCCACCATGAAGCCGCCGGTAATAATTCCGATCCCCAGCCCCAGCATGGCAGGGCTCAGGTCGAACCAGACTGCGGCGACCAGCGGCGCACCAGTGATAAAGCTGAAGAACCCGCCAATCGAAAACGCGGCACACAGTGCGTAACCCCAAAACCGACGCGCGCGAAACAAGTGCGGGTATTCCTTTAGCTGAGCCGAGAATGTTGCGGAACGGTTCGCATTCGTCTCACCCATATCCGCCCACAACAGCACCAGCATCCCCGCCCCGAGGACCGAATACAAAATGAACCCGGCGCGCCAACCGAACAGCATATCCAATGCACCGCCCAGCATCGGGCCAAACATCGGTGCCAAAGCCATAGCCATCGCAACATAGCCCAGTTTGCTGGCGGCCTCGTTCGGGGCATAGAGATCCCGGATCGAGGCGCTGGACAGCACGGGCCCGGCCACCACCGCTGCTTGAAGCAAACGGAAACCGAGGAATATCCAGATCGACTCGGCCAATACGCAGCCAATGGAGGCCACTGTGAAAACTGTCATACAAATCAACAGGATCGGCCTGCGGCCATACCGGTCCGACAACGGCCCCATGATCAATTGCAACACAGCGGACACCGCCAGATACCCGGCGACTGACAGGTTAATCAGGCCGTAGTCGACCTGAAACCCCTCGGCCATTCGCGCGAGCGACGGCAGGAACATGTTCAACGACAGCACCGACAACGCCGTGGCGAAGATCAAAGTGACCAAAGAAGGAGGCGTCTGAGCCGCGCGCATGATGAAAACCGTCGAGTAATGCCAACCGGATCAGCGCTAACACATTGCCTGGATATTGAACATATCAAGCTGCTGGCGGCGGCCACAAGGCTCTGCTAAGAGCGCGTCATGCTAAGGATTCAAGACATAACCTACGCGGTTGAAGGCCGCCCCCTGTTCGATGGGGCCAGTGCGACCATTCCCGACGGCCACAAGGTAGGCCTTGTGGGGCGGAACGGCACGGGGAAGACAACCCTGTTCCGACTGATCCGGGGCGAATTGGCGCTGGAATCAGGCAATATCAATGTCCCGAAGCGCGCCCGGATTGGCGGAGTGGCGCAAGAGGTGCCCTCCTCGGATGTGTCGCTGATCAACACGGTTCTGGCCGCCGATACCGAGCGCAGCGCGCTGATGGACGAGGCCGACACCGCGACCGATCCCACACGTATCGCCGAAATCCAGACCCGCCTGGTAGATATCGACGCCTGGTCCGCCGAAGCGCGCGCCGCCTCGATCCTCAAAGGTCTTGGGTTTGATGATGACGACCAGTTGCGTCCCTGCTCCGACTTCTCGGGCGGCTGGCGGATGCGCGTGGCGTTGGCGGCGGTGCTGTTTTCACAGCCCGACCTGCTGTTGCTGGACGAACCGACGAACTATCTGGACCTCGAAGGTGCGCTGTGGCTGGAGAGCTATTTGGCCAAATATCCGCACACCGTCATCATCATCAGCCACGACCGCGGGTTGCTGAACCGCGCGGTGGGGTCGATCCTGCATTTGGAAGACCGCAAGCTGACCTATTACGCGGTTCCTTATGACAAATTCGCCGAACGCCGCGCTGAAAGACTGGCACAGGCGGAATCCGAGAACGTGAAAGCCAAGGCCCGGATCGCCCATCTGCAGAGTTTCGTGGATCGCTTCCGCTACAAAGCATCCAAGGCGGTTCAGGCCCAGTCACGCCTGAAAATGATCGAGCGCATTCAGCTGGTTTCAACCCCTCAAGAGGCCGCTCTGCGCGCATTCTCCTTCCCAGAGCCAGAAGAGCTGTCCCCGCCGATCATTCAGCTTGAAGGCGGTGTGACCGGCTATGGTGAAACCGAGGTTCTGCGCCGCCTGAACCTGCGTATTGACCAGGATGACCGGATCGCATTGCTGGGCAAGAACGGTCAGGGCAAGTCGACCCTGTCCAAGCTGCTGTCCGACCGCCTGCCCCTGATGGCGGGCAAGATGACCCGCAGCAACAAGCTGCGGATTGGTTATTTTGCGCAGCATCAGGTGGATGAGCTTTATGTGGACGAAACGCCGCTGGACCATCTGCGACGCCTGCGCCCGAACGAGGCGCCGGGCAAGTGGCGGTCGCGTCTGGCGGGGTTCGGGCTGAACGCGGATCAGGCTGAAACTAAGGTTGGTCGTCTATCGGGCGGCCAGAAGGCACGCCTGTCGCTGCTGATCGCCACCATCGACGCGCCGCATATGTTGATCCTGGACGAGCCGACCAACCACCTGGATATCGAAAGCCGTGAGGCGCTGGTCGAAGCGTTGACCGCCTATTCCGGTGCGGTGGTTCTGGTCAGCCACGATATGCACCTATTGTCGCTGGTCGCGGACCATCTGTGGCTGGTCTCGGACGGAACGGTCAAACCCTTCGAGGGAGATCTCGAGACCTATCGCACAATGCTGCTGGGACGCGACAAACCGGCCAAAGAGAAACCGCAAGTGATCAAGCCCAAGCGCCCCTCGCGCGAGGCAGTGCTGAACCTACGGGCGGACCTTCGCAAATGCGAGGACCGGATCGAGAAGCTAACGGATATGCATGATAAACTGTCGGCCAAACTGGCAGATCCTGCGCTTTACGAGGACGACAGGAAAAACGATCTTGCAACGTGGAACCGGAAATTTGCCGAAGTGGTCGAGGCCATGCAAAAAGCCGAGGCCCTTTGGGTCGTCGCCGCAGAACGTCTTGAAAAGGCCGAAGCGACATGACGAAACCGGTAATCGAAACGACAGCCATGATCGCAGGCATGCGCCCTGAACTTCAGGACGGGGAATTTGCCTTTGTCGTTTGGCCGCATGACAAAGCTTGGCCCGAAGGAACGCGGGCTAGTTGTATGGAGGCCGAAGGTCTGTCCCTTATCGTGCCGATCGACGCAGCACCCGCTGGCGCCATCAGTATGAAGTGCATCACCTTGCGGGTTCATTCCTCACTAGAAGGCGTTGGCTTGACTGCTGCAGTGTCCGATGCTCTTGCCCAAAGTAGAATTCCGGCAAACATGGTCGCGGGGTATCACCACGACCACGTCTATGTTCCAAGCAATCTGGCGGAAAAAGCTGTGGCCGTTCTGTTAGACCTCCAACAAGGTGCCGGCAAATGATCGACCTCGCCTTTTTCATCACTGCCTTCACCACCCTGTTCGTGGTGATTGACCCCTTTGGCACCGCGCCGATTTTTGTGGCTTTAACTCAGGACATGGACGCCCGCGCCCGTCGCCGGACGGCATATCGCACCTGTGCCGTGGCCTCTGGCATACTCATTGCATTTGCCGCCTTTGGCGAAGCGGTATTGGGCTTTGTCGGAATCTCGATAGAGGCCTTCAAGGTTGCCGGGGGCGCATTGTTGTTCCTTACCGCATTGGACATGCTGTTCGAACGCCGCACCAAACGCCGTGAAGACCGGGTTGAGGAAGAAGAAGAACACCACGACCCGTCCGTGTTCCCGCTGGCCATTCCGCTGGTCGCCGGCCCCGGATCAATTGCAACGATTATCCTGCTGGCCGGAGAACACCCGGGCATTCTTGGCATTGTCGAGGCTTGTATCGTCATGCTGGCCGTCATGGCCGTGGTTTTGACCTTCTTTCTGTCCGGCGGCCTGATTGCGCGCCTGCTGGGCAAAACCGGCCTGAACGTATTGACGCGGCTGCTGGGGATGCTGCTGGCGGCGTTGTCGGTTCAATTCATCCTGGACGGCCTCAAGGCCTTTGGTTTTGCGTCGTAAAACCCCATATATCTTTCAGTGAATATGGTGAGGAGCGTTATGGACGGCGACAACATTGGACGTTTGGTATATCTGGCCGTGCTTGGTACGGCCGTTGTGGCGTGGTTTGTTGCGCAAAACCGCCAGTCTCTGAACAAAACGCTGCAGCAGGCTTTGGCGTGGGTCTTTATCTTTATTGGTGTCATTGCCGCTGTCGGCCTGTGGGAAGACATTCGCACCACCGTTGGCCCTGCCCCGCAGATGACCGTCACCGGCCAGACTATAGAGGTTCCGCGCGCCTCCGACGGACACTATTACCTGCCCATTGATGTGAACGGAGAGCCGATCACCTTTTTGGTGGACACCGGTGCAAGCCAGATTGTTTTAAGCTCGCGGGATGCCAAACGTGTTGGCATCGACCCTGATCAGTTGAATTATTTCGGCCGGGCAAACACGGCCAATGGCGTTGTGCGGACCGCGCCAGTGCGTCTGGACACGCTGGCATTGGGGCCAATCACGGACCAGAATATCTCGGCCTGGGTAAACGAAGGGGAATTGGACAAATCCTTGCTGGGTATGGATTACCTGCATCGGTTCTCGAATATCCAGTTCGCCAATGGCCGCCTGCTTTTGTCTCGCTAAGGCATCCGTTGCCGCAACTCCACGATTGAGAACAAAATAAGAACATGCTAGCCTGACGGCATGTCTACACATCTTCTTGGCCGCAAACCCGCACGTGAGGTGCCGGGGATAGATCTTCATCCGCAGATCAGACTGCAACTGGCCCGCGTGCACGAGGCCTGCGGCCCCGCCCGGCGCAGCTTTGCCATGTGGCTGGCGGGGCAGATGCAGGGGCCGGTGCTGTGGATCGCGCCCGCATGGGAGCCCGGCCAGCTTAACCCCGATGGCATGATGGCCTTTGCCGATCCCGCCCGGTTCATCTTTGTGCGCCCGACCCGGTCCGAAGACCTGCTGTGGTGCGTAGAAGAGGCCCTGCGCAGCGCGGCCATGCCTCTGGTTGTCGGTGATCTGCCGGGCGCACCGGGGCTGACGCCAGTGCGGCGCATGCATCTGGCCGCAGAACAGGGTGGTGCGATGGGGCGGGCTCCGCTTGGGGTGCTGCTGACCCCTGGTGACGGTGGTGCACAGGGGGTAGAGACGCGCTGGCACATGGCCGCAGACCATCAGGCAGAGGCCCGACGCTGGACCCTGACCCGCCGCCGTGCCCGCGCCCTGCCCCCGGTCAGCTGGCATGCCACGCAGACCAAACCGCGCGCCGGTCTGCACCTGCAACAGATCGCCACAGAAGACACACCCGTGTGATCACGCGCCCATCACGGGGTTTGTGACTGGCCAAAGCACAGGCCGAGCCCTAGCGTTTCGGGATGAGCCACGCGATCCACGATAGCCGATATTCCTGGCTGCGACTTGCGATCACTTTGATCATCGCAACCGTGGCAAATGTGGGAATGTGGGCCGTCATCGTGGTAATGCCCGCCGTCGAAACCCAATTCAACGCCGGACGTGCCGAGGCCGCGATGCCTTACACATTGGCCATGATCGGGTTCGCCCTTGGCAATTTTTGGATGGGGCAATTGGTGGATCGGCTGGGCGTGACCAAAGCCCTGATCGGGGCCGCAATCCTCAGCGCCACCAGCTATCTGCTGGCGACACTGGCGCCAAACATTGTGATGTTGTCCGTCGCACATCTTCTGTTGGGCCTCGGGGCATCCATCGGCTTTGGACCATTGATCGCCGACATCTCGCACTGGTTCATGAAACGGCGCGGGATCGCTGTGGGTCTGGTGGCAAGCGGAAACTACCTGTCTGGGGCTATCTGGCCGACATTGCTGTCCGGCATACTCGCACGCGACGGCTGGCAGCAGGTCTACCTGACGCTGGCGGTCATAACGCTGCTGGTCGTTATCCCCCTGTCTCTGCTGTTGCGCCGACAGGTCCCGGCCGAGGCGCACAGCACCGCCGCGTCGGCCGCACAAATCAAGGCGCGCAGCGTTGGCATTTCCCCCCGGGCACTTCAATACATCCTCGGTCTGGCCGGTATTTCGTGCTGCGTCGCGATGTCGATGCCTCAGGTGCATATCGTGTCCTATTGCGTCGGGCTGGGTTACGGACCCACAGTCGGCGCCGAGATGTTGTCCCTGATGCTGTTCGGAGGTGTGATCAGCCGAGTCATATCAGGCATGGTCGCTGATCAACTTGGCGGCGTCCTGACGGTTCTGATCGGCTCGGTTCTTCAATGCCTCGCACTGTTCCTGTTCTTGCCTTATGACGGGATGGTCTCACTCTACCTGATCAGCCTGCTTTTTGGCCTGTCACAAGGCGGCATCGTTCCCGGTTATGCCCTTATCGTGCGCGAATACATGCCCCCGCGAGAGGCCGGCGCGCGCGTGGGGTTTGTCATGATGATGACGATCATGGGCATGGCGCTGGGGGGATGGATGTCCGGCTGGATTTACGACGTGACCGGCAATTACCAACTGGCCTTCGTGAACGGCATTCTATGGAATGGCCTGAACATCGGAATTCTGCTGTTCCTGCTCAGCCGCTCGCGCCCCCGCAGACAAGAGGTTTTGGCATGAGATCATTGACGCGGCGCTTTCTGATTGCGGGTCTGGCGAGCATTCCGTTGGCACGGCCAACTCATGCTGCGTTGGTCCAATATGAATTGTCTCGAGCCGGGACGTCCGTCGGTTTTTCCTTCATGCTCTCGGGGGTTGCGCAGTCAGGCACGATGCCGATCCAATCGGCAGATATTCGGGTCGACACGGATCAATTGCAAAACAGCCGTGTCACCGTCGTGCTGAATGTAGCCGCGGCGCGCACCCGGCTGCCCTTTGCCCGCGGCCCGATGCTAAGTAAAAGCGTGCTAAACGCGCAGGAATTTCCGACCATAATGTTCAAATCGACCCGGATACAGCTTGGCCCCGCCGGCCGCATTTCCGAAGGCGCAACCATCACCGGAGACCTGACGGTGCGCGGGGTCACACGCCCGGTGACCCTGCAAGCCAATCTGTACCGCGAACCCGGAACCGAGGCTGATGACCTGAACGCATTGTCAATTCGACTGTCAGGCGCGTTGAACCGCCACGAATTCGGCGCCTCTGGCTATCCCGATCTGGTCGCCGATACCGTGTCTTTGAACATCCGGGCCGAGTTGACCCGCAAGGCCTGACACCCAAAGGACAAAAAACGACGCGCAGAGGTCGAATTATCACGCGCAACGCTCGCTGATGGGGTAATGCTGGGCGCACTATGCGCACGATCATTTCTTTTGCCGCCCTGTTTCTTTCTGTCATTCTCCTGCAGCTCTCAACGGGCGGCGTTGGTCCTTTGGATGCCATATCCGGCATCACGCTTGGTTTCTCGACCGGACAAATTGGTATGTTGGGTTCGGCGCACTTCCTTGGCTTCTTCATTGGCTGCTGGTGGGCCCCGCGCCTAATGGGCAGCGTTGGTCATTCGCGGGCCTTCGCAGTCTGTACGGCCTTGGGCGCTATGGGTCTTATTGGGCATACTTTGACCGAAAACCCGTACATCTGGGCAGCCCTTCGGGTCGCGTCTGGAACCTGTGTCGCCGGGGCTTATACGGTGATCGAGGCATGGCTGAACGCCAAAGTCACAAACGAAACGCGCGGCCGCGCCATGGGGACTTATCGCATCGCAGATATGGGCGCGTCCCTGTGCGCGCAGTTGATCATCGCGGTTCTGCCGCCTGCTTCATACGTGTCCTACAACTTGCTGGCGATTCTGTGCTGCGCGTCCCTGTTGCCGTTGACGTTGACACGGGCCAGTCAGCCAAAAACACCCGACGCCCCTCGGTTGAGACCCAAATTGGCCTGGCGCAGTTCGCCTCTGGCCGTTGCAGGGGTAATCGTCGCTGCGCTCAGCTCTGCATCGTTTCGTATGGTTGGTCCGGTTTACGGTCAGGAAGTTGGGTTGGACGTGGACCAAATTGCATTCTTCCTGGCATCCTTTGTTTTGGGTGGTGCTCTGGCGCAGTACCCGGTTGGCTGGCTGGCCGACAAATATGACAGGCGTTGGGTGCTGATCTGGCTGTCCGTTGCTGCGGTCGTCAGCAGCGGTGTCACAATGGCGGCCAGCGGAACAGGAACGGCAGGCGTCATGCTGGCCGCTGTTTTCTTTGGCCTGACAACCTTCCCGATCTTCTCGGTCTCTTCCGCTCATGCAAACGACTTTGCAACGGCAGAAGAACGGGTTGAGCTATCCGCGGCACTGATGTTCTGGTTCGCTTTGGGTGCGATAGCCTCACCCTATATCTCATCGACACTGATTCAGCAGTTCGGACCCGGAGCCCTGTTTGCATTTGTAGCGGTCGGCCATATTTTCCTGATCATCTTTGGCCTGGCCCGAATGCGCTCACGCCCGACGCCCGAAGAGCGGACCAACTATGTCTACGCGCCACGCACGTCGTTCACGATTGGTCGTTTGCTGAAACGGTCGCGTGAAAGGCAATAAAAAAGGGCCGGGAAAACCCCGGCCCCTTTCGATTAGTGTTCTGTCCGCGATCCTTCTTCGATCACGCCGCCTTCTTCGGCAGGTTCAACCGTCGATTCAAGCGCACCGTTGACGACACCCCCGACACCGTTTTCCATCGACAGGCCAAGCTCTTCGCCCAGCTTCTTGAGCGCGGGCATCTGCACCGCCATTCCCATGATCGAGTCCAGCGCCTGGTTGACGACCGGCTTGTCACCGTTCGATGTGCCGCCGCCATTGGTGCCACCGATACCGCCAACCTGATGGATCTTGATCGAGTCGATCTTCTCAGCCGGTTTGACCATTTCCGCGATGATCGACGGCATGGTTTCGATCCGTGCCAGATCAACCTTCATGCGGATCTGATCCACTGACAGCACGTTGTCTGCTTCGACGATCGCACGCTTACCTTCGGCTTCGGCCAGCATGTCATTCTTCTTGGCCTCAGCCCGAATGTTCAGAGCGTCCGCTTCGGCCTGCGCCTCTTCACGGCGGGCCTCGGCGCGGTCAGCGGCGGCTTCTTTCTCAGCCTGTGCAGCCAGTCGGATTGCCGTCGCCTGACGCTCGGCCTCGCGGGTGGCTTCGATCAGCGCGATCTGCTTGATACGCTCGGCCTCGGCCACCTTCTGCGCGGTCGCCACGGCTTCGGTCGCTTTGGTTGCCTCGGCACGGGCCAAATCAGCAGATGCACGCGCGCGGCTTTCCTCTTCGGATTTCTGCGCGATGATGATCTGCCGCTCTTGCTCGGCGACTTCCAGTTCCCGCTCTTTCGATATCTCGGCTTCGCGGATTTTGCGCTCACGCTCAATGTCTGCGGCGCGAATGGCTTCTTCACGGGCGATCCGTGCGCGTTCGGTTTCACGTACCGAGTCTTCGGTCCGGGCTGCAACCTCGGCCTCTTGCGCGACGCGCAGCGTTTCGATCTGCTGCGTCTGCTCGATGCGCGCCTGCTCTTCGTCCTTTTCAATCAACAGCTTCTGACGCTGAGCTTCCATCGCTGCACGGCGCACTTCGACCTCGGCATCGGCATCAATCTGCGCACGCTCTTTCTTTGAGGTCGCAATCACCTCGGCCAATTTGCGCATACCCACAGCGTTAAAGGCGTTGTTCTCGTCCAGCGCCTCAAACGGCGTCTGGTCCAATGCAGTCAGCGAAACAGATTCCAGGGATAGACCGTTCTTTAGAAGGTCTTCGGACACCGCATTCTGCACCTCTTGCACAAAGTCAGCGCGGTTTTCGTGCAGACCGTCCATCGTCATCTGGGCCGCAACAGCGCGCAGACCGTCGATCAATTTGCCTTCGATCATTTCCCGTAGCTGTTCGACGTCGAATGTACGGTCGCCAAGGGTTTGCGCAGCACGTGCGATGCCCTCTTCTGTCGCCATGACCGAGACGTAGAACTCGACGCCCACGTCCACGCGCATCCGGTCCTTGGTGATCAGAGCGGCCTCTCCGCTGCGCTGAACCTCAAGGCGCAGGGTTTTCATGTTGACGGGGCTGACTTCGTGCAGCAACGGCACGACGATGACGCCACCATCCATGATGACTTTCTTACCGCCAGCACCGGTTTTCACCAGGCTGATCTCTCGGGTCGCGCGGCGGTAAAGACGGCCAAGCACAAGGCCGATAAACAAAACTACTGCCAGAATGGTCACAACTGTGACGGCTAGGAATGTAAGTTCCATGCAAAATCCTCCGTGATGGGGTTAGAAATTTTGGTTATTCAGACATGCCGACCAGAACGAACCGGTCGCGCCGTCGGTCGCGCAGCACAAGCACATCGGTGCCCTGCTCAAGCGTGTCCTTGTCCTGCAACGGCTCGGCGCGCAGGTAGTGGGTATTGCCAAATCGATCCATGACGCGCACCTCGGCGGGGCGTCCGCGCGAAGCGGTGCCTTGGGTGATCACGCCGCGGCGACGGGCGAGCAGGCGCTCCGACATCGCCTCGGTTTCTGTCTTGGGCAGCAGACGAGCAAAGATGCCGCCAAAGCCACGTGCAAACCACAGGCCAAAGGCACCGGCGGGAATCGCGGCCATCCAAGGCGGAAGGTCAAAGCCTAACAGGTCGCGCAGCGTCAGTTGCAGGCCCATACCGGACAAACCGAAGCCTGCCAGCAGAACCACCAGCCAGATCATGAACGGTACTTTGCCGATCCCCAGCCACGCTAAAGGTCCCGCAGAGACCGCGCCTGGCGCGTCTGCCTCGATCTCGGCGAATTCGAAATCGCCCAGATCCATGTCGGCATCAATATCCAGACCGAAATCACCGACATCCAGATCGGGGGCATCCACAACATCCAGATCGACATCGCCCTCGCCCGCCATAAGGCTTCCACCCAGGACCAATGCGATCAGTTCCAGCACAAGCAGGCCGAACAGAAGCGCAAGCGCCAAAGTGAAGGGTACAAATGCACCCTCAAGCAGAAAGTCGAACATCAGTTGTTTGCCCTCGTTATTGTATACTGTGGTATACATGATAGATGGGAAGTCATTGCGGAAATTCAAGAGTTTGTGATTCTAATTTACAACTCTGAGGTATTGCATGCGGAGAATACGATGCAATCCAAGGCTGCAACTCAGGCCGATTTTCCCAGCGACCCGTGCCTAAAATGACGTCCGAACCAAAGCCGGGGTTTTGCTGGCCGGTTACATAATGTAGACGGGCGCGCAGACAGTTACGCGGAAACGGAACATGGCTCGGATTCTCATCACCTCAGCGATCCCTTACATCAACGGGATCAAGCACCTCGGTAACCTGATCGGCTCGCAATTGCCGGCTGATCTGTACGCACGCTACCTGCGTGGCCGGGGGAACGAGGTTATGTTCCTTTGCGCCACGGACGAACACGGCACACCTGCCGAGCTGGCCGCAGCGAAAGCGGGCAAGCCAGTGGCTGAATATTGCGCAGATATGTACGAGGTTCAGGCCGACATCGCCAAGCGTTTTGGTATGAGTTTCGATCATTTTGGCCGTTCGTCCAGCGAGCAAAACAAGACGCTGACCCAGCATTTCGCCGGGAAGCTGGACGATGCAGGGCTGATCCGCGAAGTCAGCGAAAAACAGGTCTATTCGAACGCCGATGGCCGCTTTCTTCCTGACCGCTACATTGAAGGTACCTGCCCCAATTGCGGTTATGAACGTGCGCGGGGCGACCAGTGTGAAAACTGCACCAAACAGCTGGACCCGACCGATTTGATCGAGCCGCGCTCGGCCATATCCGGATCGACCGATCTGGAGGTGCGCGAGACCAAGCACCTGTACCTGCGTCAATCTGCGATGAAAGATCAGCTGGACGCGTGGATCGACAGCAAGAAAGATTGGCCGATCCTGACCACCTCGATTGCCAAGAAGTGGCTGCATGACGGTGATGGCCTGCAGGATCGTGGCATCACCCGCGATCTGGATTGGGGCGTTCCGGTCAAGAAGGGCGATCAGGACTGGCCCGGTATGGAGGGCAAAGTCTTCTACGTCTGGTTCGACGCGCCGATCGAATACATCGCCTGCGCAAAGGAATGGGCGGATGCCAACGGCAGGACCGACGCCGACTGGGAGCGCTGGTGGCGCACCGACAAAGGTGCGGACGATGTCCGTTATGTCCAGTTCATGGGCAAGGACAATGTGCCCTTCCACACCCTTTCCTTCCCGGCAACGATTTTGGGCACCAACACCTACAACGAAGAATCTGGGTCATCCGAACGTTGGAAGCTTGTCGACTACATCAAGTCGTTCAACTACCTGAACTACGATGGTGGGCAGTTCTCGACCAGCCAGGGCCGTGGTGTGTTCATGGATCAGGCGCTGGAAATCCTGCCGGCCGATTATTGGCGCTGGTGGCTGCTGAGCCATGCACCGGAAAGCAGCGACAGCGAATTCACATGGGAGAACTTCCAACAGTCTGTGAACAAGGACCTCGCGGATGTTCTGGGTAACTTTGTCAGCCGCATCACCAAGTTTTGCCGTTCGAAATTCGGCGAGTCAGTTCCTGCAGGCGGCGCTTATGGCGACCGCGAACAGGCGCTGATCGAAGAACTGTCCAAACGCGTCCGCGCCTATGAAGGGCATATGGAGGCAATGGAGGTTCGCAAATCCGCGCAGGAACTGCGCGCGATCTGGGTTGCCGGAAATGAATACCTGCAGGCCGCCGCACCATGGTCGACTTTCAAGGAAGACCCTGAACAGGCCGCCGCTCAGGTACGTCTGGGCCTGAACCTGATCCGCCTCTACGCCGTTCTCAGCGCACCGTTCATCCCTGAAGCCTCGGCCAAGATGCTGAGCGCAATGAACACATTGGATACCAGCTGGCCGGACGATGTTGCGGCCGCGCTGGACGCACTGCCCGCCGGTCACGCGTTCACTGTGCCGGACGTTCTGTTCGCCAAGATCACGGACGAACAGCGTGAAGACTGGCAATCCAGGTTCGCTGGCCAGCGCGACTGATATTTTGGATCGCGACACCATAGTTACGGAGGCCATTTGGCCTCCGTTTTCTTTTGAAATGGGGCGAAAACCGGGTTTGGGCGTCAAAACTCCATAGGATCTTGGCGTAAGTCCGCCTGAAACCGAAATAATTTCCGGGCACATCACCCGGCCGACGCATTCAAGAAGCTTGAGATAAAGTTCCAAAACGGCCATCCTGCCAAGAAATCAGCACGACTCGTCGAGGCAACAGAGCTGCCTCGACGCAATATCCATAGGTCTAACGAGGCGCCCGCCATGTCCCTTGCATTAAAGAATTCCTTTTTCCGACACAGAGGTCCGGTCTTGGCCATCGCGGCACTGACCAGTTTGGGCGTCTCGTTCACGGCGCTAGCCCAGGATCAAAGCGACGCGCCGCCGCCGAAAGTGTCTATCGCAGCGGCCTATACCGAAGAAATTACCGATGAGGCCGTGTTCATCGGGCGCGCCGAGGCCATTAACAAGGTGGATATTGTCGCCCGCGTGAACGGCTTTCTTGAAACTCAGGATGTGGAAGACGGTGCGCTTATCAAAAAAGACGACCTGTTGTTCACCATCGAACCCGACCTTTATGAGGCGACCCTGGAGGCCCGGAAAGCCGATCTGGACCGGGCCGAGGCCAATCTGGAGCTTGCCAAGGTCGATCTGGCCCGAAAGGAAGAGCTGTACAAACGCGATGCCACCCCGGAGTCCGAGCGTGACATCGCCCGCGCCAATGAACTGGTCGCCGAGGCCGAGGTCAAGGCCGCTCACGCTGCCATCCAACAAGCGGAGTTGGACCTGAGCTATACTGAGATCCACGCGCCGTTTGACGGGCGGATTGGACGTGTGGAAACGAGCGTAGGCGACGTTGTGGGGCCGACAAATCCTCCGCTCGTCAATCTGGTAAGCGAAGCCCCTATCTATGTGAATTTCTCGCTGAACGAAAAGCAGTTCACCTCGGTTCTTGAGCAATACAACGAAAGCGCAGCGACGTTGGCGGAAAGCGATAAAAGCCCCAATGTGAATCTAACGCTGCCAAACGGAACCGACTTGGGTGAAACGGGAAAAATCGTATTTGTGGACAACCGCATCGACCCTCTGACAGGTGCGATCACCGTCCGCGCTGAGTTCCCTAACACCGATCGGTATATCATCGACGGCCAATTCCTGAGCGTTCAAATCGAAGCATTGGAGCCTACTCTTCAGGTGCTGGTGCCTCAGGCCGCATTGCAACGCGATCAGCGCGGTGAGTTCGTGCTGGTGGTGAATGACAAGCAGATGGTCGAACAGCGCTATATCACAACCGGCGACGTGGTTGGGACCGCGATTATTGTGACGGATGGCCTGCGCGAAGGCGAAAGCGTGATCGTTGAGGGCCTGCAGCGGGTTCGCCCGGGCGTTGCGGTGGATGCCGTCGTCGCCTCTGAACAGCCGGGAGAATAACGGATGTTCTCAGCCCTGTTCATTAGCCGGCCCAAGCTGGCCCTAGTTATTTCGCTTGTCCTGACGATTATGGGCGGCATCGGCTATCTGGTTCTGCCGGTCGCCCAGTTCCCGGACATTACGCCACCGGTGGTCAGCGTGACGACCACCTACACCGGGGCCAACGCCGAAACCGTGGAAAACACAGTCGCCGCCCCGATCGAGGCGCAGGTCAACGGTGTGGACGACATGATCTACATGACGTCGACCTCGGCAGACAACGGATCCTATTCGCTCAACGTCACGTTCGAAGTGGGCACCGACCCGGATATCGCCTCAGTCAACGTGCAGAACCGCGTGGCTCAGGCCATGTCGTCCCTGCCTGCCGAAGTGACCTCATCTGGTGTGGTCACTCAAAAAGCATCCACCAACATGCTGTTGCTGGTGACGCTGACCTCGCCGAATGAGACATATGACAGTGTCTTTCTGTCCAACTATGCCTCGATCAACCTGAAAGACGCGCTGGCGCGTGTTCAGGGTGTGGGTAAAGCCGACGTTCTGACCAATCTGGAATACGCCATGCGGATCTGGATGGACCCGGATCAGATGGCTGCTTTGTCCATCACACCCGGTGACGTGATCAATGCAATTCAGGAACAAAACGTCGAAGTTTCGGCCGGTTCCATCGGCGCTCCTCCGGTCCCGGAAGGGCAGACCTTTCAATACACGATCAAAACCAAGGGCCGCCTGACCTCGGCCGCAGAATTCGGCGACATTGTCATCCGAACCGGGGATGCCGGTTCAATCGTACGGGTCAAGGACATCGCGCGGGTTGAGCTGGGTGCGGAGTATTATGCGGCTTCGGGCTATTTCGACAGTGTCCCGGCCACGGTAATCGGCATTTATCAGGCACCTGGCGCGAATGCGCTGGCCGTGTCGGACCGTGTCGAGGCCGAGCTTGAGCGATTGTCCCGAACCTTCCCGACGGATGTGGAATACGCCGTACCTTTCAACACCACAGACTTTGTCAAACAGTCGCTGAATGACGTGGTCTCGACCCTGATCCTGACCTTCATCCTTGTGATCTCGGTGGTGTTTGTCTTCCTTGGAAGCTGGCGCGCGACGATCATTCCGGCGGTTGCGATCCCCGTGTCGTTGATCGGGACATTCGCGTTCTTGCTGCTTTTCGGTATGTCGCTGAACACGATCTCTTTGTTCGCGCTGGTGCTGGCCATCGGGATCGTTGTGGATGACGCGATCGTTGTGGTCGAAAACGTCGAACGGATCATCGCCGACGAAGGGCTTCCACCGGCTGAGGCAACGCGCAAGGCCATGGGGCAGATCACCGGTCCGGTGATTGCAACCACGCTGGTTTTGTTGGCGGTATTCGTGCCTGTCACCTTTATGCCCGGCATCTCGGGACGGCTTTATTCGCAGTTCGCCGTGACAATCTCGACCGCTGTTGTGATCTCGTCGATCAACGCGTTGACGCTGTCGCCCGCATTGTGCGGCTTGGTGTTGAAGGCACGCTCCGGTCCGCCCAAGGGGCTGTTGGCGGTGTTCGAAAACTTCATCGGCAGCGTTCGCAATGGCTATGTCGCCATCGTACGCAAATTGCTGATCCTTCCGATCATCGGTCTGGGGATTATTGTCGCGCTGGCCATGGGCACGGGCACGATCATGTCCAACACGTCCAGTGGCTTCCTTCCGCTGGAAGACAACGGATACCTGTTCGTGGATGTGCAACTGCCAGACGCTGCGACGTTGGAACGGACCGAAACGGTCACTGCACGTGTCGACGCACAGATCCAACAGATCCCCGGCGTCGCAAGCACAGTTCTGATCAACGGGTTCTCAATCCTGAACGGTACGACGACAAACGGCGCCGCGATCTTTGTGAACCTCGACAACTGGGATGAACGTAAAGAGGACGACCTGAGCGCTGATGCAATCCTGCAGAAAGTGCTGGCGATTGCCTATGGTGAAACCGCCGCATCGATAATCGCGTTCAACCCACCCCCCATTCAAGGCCTGGGCAACTCGGCCGGTGTGGAGATGGAAGTGCAGCAGACCGGAGGCGGTACGCCTCAGGATCTGGCGTCTGCAGTTGGTTCATTCGTCTATTCGGCCAACCAACGACCAGAAATCGGTCAGGCTTATACCACCTTCCGGGCCAACGTTCCTCAGTTGTTTGTGGATCTGGACCGCGAAAAGGCCAAGACGCTGCAAGTGTCCGTGGCCGAGGTGTTCCAGACGATGCAGGCGCAGTTGGGGTCATACTATGTGAACGACTTCAACCTGTTCGGGCGCGTGTATCGCGTGATGATCCAGGCCGACGGTTCTTATCGTGATAATGTCGACGATATCTCGAACCTATATGTGCGCTCGACCAAGGGTGAGATGGTGCCGTTGGGTACGCTCATCGACGTCGAAAACGTACTGGGCCCGGTCTTGCTGAAACGTCACAACCTGTTCCGTTCGGCGACCGTTACAGCGGTTCCGGCACCCGGGTTATCCACCGGTGACGCGATCACCGTCATGACCGAGGAATCCACGACCGCCCTGCCCCCGGGCTATGCCTTTGAATGGACCGGGACCGCGCAGCAACAATTGGCGACCGGTGGTCTGGTAGTGATCATCCTCGGTCTGGCGATCCTGTTCGGATACCTCTTCCTTGTAGGGCAATACGAGAGTTGGACCTTGCCCGTGTCGATCCTGTTATCGGTGATCGTCGCCTTGTTCGGGGCGGTGGCGGCCGTGGCTATCGTGGGCAGCGACATCAACCTCTATACGCAGATAGGGATGATCATGCTTGTGGGGTTGGCCTCGAAGAACGGCATCCTGATCGTTGAATTCGCGATGGAGCAACGTGCCAAGGGATTGTCGGTCAAAGACGCTGCAGCCGAGGCCGCCTTTCAGCGTTTCCGTGCGGTGATGATGACGGCCCTGTCCTTCCTGCTGGGTGTTGTGCCGCTTCTGGCGGCCAGCGGCGCGGGTGCCGCCAGCCAGAAAGCCATCGGTGTCGCCGTGTTCGGCGGGATGCTGGCAGCCACTCTGGTCGGCGTGATCCTAGTGCCGGTCCTTTACGCCCTGCTGCAGGGGATGCGGGAATGGATCAAGGGAACCAAAGACGATCCGGGCCCATCAGAAGAGGCCGCGTGACCCAGGACAACAGCCCCGCCAAACTGGCGGGGCTTTTTACTTTTTTGGTCAGGCGTTCACTGCGACGGGTTTGGTTTTGCTATCCATCCAGCCTTGAATGCCAGCGATCTGCTCGGCACTTAACCGCAGACCCATCTTGTTTCTGCGCCAGACAACATCTTCGGCCGTGCGCGCATATTCCTTATCCATCAGCCACGCCAGTTCCCGCGCGGTTAGCGTTGCACCGAAGTCCTCACCCAGATCCGATACGGACTTGGCGTCGCCCAAAATTGTCTTGGCCTCAGTGCCATAAGCGCGAACCAGACGTTGCGCCCAGACACGGTCCAGAAACGGGTAGTCGGCCAACAGTGCCTCGACCAAATCCGGTACGCCACCAACTGGAAAATCGCCGCCCGGAAGCGAAACGCCTGCAGTCCAGGGGCCGGGAAGATCGGGGAAATGCTCGGACACTTTGTCCATCGCACTCTCGGCAAGACGCCGATAGGTGGTGATCTTGCCGCCAAAGACATTCAGCACTGGCGCCCCACCCTGCGCGTCAACTTTCAGCGTATAATCCCGCGTCGCCGCAGTGGCGCTGCTGGCCCCGTCGTCATACAACGGACGCACACCAGAATAGGTCCACACGATGTCATCGCGCGTAACCGGTTTTTGGAAATACTTCGAGGCAAACGCGCACAGATATTCCTTCTCGGTCTCCGTACAGATCGGGGGCTCTGCCGGGTCTGGATGATCCTGGTCCGTTGTGCCGATCAGCGTAAAATCGCGCTCATACGGAATGGAGAAAATGATGCGCCCGTCTTCACCCTGAAAGAAATAGCATTTGTCGTGATCATAAAGCTTGGGCGTCACAATATGGCTGCCGCGTACAAGGCGCACGCCTTCGCGAGAGTCAACGTGGATCTTGTTCTGGATGATGTCCCCAACCCAAGGTCCACCTGCGTTGATTAGCATTTTAGCCTGCACCGTCTGCGTGTCGCCGCTCTGCTTATCGCGGATGGTAATTTCCCACAGATCATCGACGCGTTTGGCCGCCAGAACTTCGGTCCGTACCAGGATATTCGCCCCGCGTGCCTCGGCATCGCGGGCATTCAGCACAACCAGCCGTGAATCCTCGATCCAGCAGTCGGAATATTCGTAGGCTGTGTGGAACTTGTCTTGCAGCGGCTCGCCTTCCGGTGCGCTTTGCAGATCCAGTGAGCTTGTCCCCGGCAGGATTTTGCGCCCCCCCAGATGGTCATACATAAACAGGCCCAGACGGATCAGCCACGCCGGGCGCCGTCCCTTCATCCAAGGCATTACGGTGCTGAGAAGTCGCGAGGTCGGCGTTTCAGAATCGAACCGCATATCCTTGTGATACGGCAATACAAACCGCATCGGCCAGCTGATATGCGGCATCGCCCGCAGTAGTGTTTCACGCTCGATCAACGCCTCGCGCACCAGACGGAATTCGAAATACTCCAGATACCGCAAGCCGCCATGAAACAGCTTGGTCGAGGCCGATGACGTCGCCGAAGCAAGATCGTTCATCTCGGCCAATGTCACGGACAATCCGCGCCCGGCCGCATCGCGCGCTATTCCGCACCCGTTAATCCCACCACCAATGATGAAAAGGTCCGTGACCTTGTCCGTGTGCCGTTCCATGTCCGGATGATTCTCTTTGTTGGAAAAACCGGGCTCATTAACCCGATGAACGCGCGTTTCGTCAATGTTTACTTTCGTTTTTTTTCGTTTTATCACTACAAATCGAAGTGTTTCAAAAGTGTGGCCAAACAGATCTCTTGGAAACCCTTCGAAATTAGAACAAAAACGAACCCACACCGTTTCGGAGAAGAATATGTCCCTTTCCTTTCGTCAGTCAGACATCCTGAACATCGCCAGACAGGATGGCCGTGTGATGGTGGATGACCTAGCCGCTCAGTTCGGGGTCACGGTTCAGACCATACGCCGCGACCTGTCTGAGCTGGCGGATCTGGGGAAACTGGACCGGGTGCATGGCGGGGCCGTCATTCGCTCGGGCGTTTCCAATATTGGCTATGAGGATCGCCGCGCCCTGAACGATGAGGCCAAAGCGCGCATTGCGTCGGCCTGTGCCCTAGACATCCCGGACGGCGCGTCTGTTTTCATGAACATCGGCACCTCGACCGAGGCGGTTGCGCGCCAATTGGTGAACCACAAGGACTTGATGGTCGTCACCAACAACATGAATGTCGCCAATATTCTGGCCGAGAACGCGGATTGCGAAATCGTCGTCGCGGGCGGTGTCCTGCGCAGGTCGGATGGCGGGTTGGTGGGTAATCTGACAGTCGCGACCATCCGGCACTTCAAGTTCGATTATGCGGTCATCGGCTGCTCGGCACTTGATGCCGATGGCGACCTACTGGATTTCGACTTTCAAGAGGTCCAGGTAAGCCAGACGATCCTGGCCCAGACACGGCGCACCTTTCTTGTGGCCGATCATTCAAAGTTTCAGCGTGCAGCCCCCGCGCGTATCACCTCGTTGGCTGAGATCGACACGTTCTACACCGATCGGCCTCTGACGGACCGGCTAAGCAAGAGGTGTCAGGCGTGGAAGACCGATCTGCGCGTGTGCCAATAACCCCCTAAGTAGTTCTCCTAAAAGGTGAACTTGGCAAGAGTCTTCTTGCCAGACCTCCCTGCGCCTGACAGTATCGCCGCATTGCGTTCGTTGCACGGAAGGGGAGAACCGGGCCATGATAGCGCTTTTATTTGCGTTACTTACAGCCACCATGGGGCTGAATTATTTTCGACAAACAACGGCAGCCAATGCGCTGTTTTTCTTCACGCTGGCGTTGAGTGTGTACTGGCTGAAATTCCACGCTACCAGCCAACTGACAATCCAGTTGTAGGGGGCGATGATGACACCAGAATTATCCCGAACCCTGAACGCCACCGGCATGCTGGCCGTCAGCCTTGTACTGCTGTTGGCCTTTGTTTACCAACTGGCGCTTTACGAGCTGCCCTGTCCACTTTGCCTGCTGCAACGCGTTGGCTTTGTCGCCGTGGGCGTTGGGCTGGGCTTGAACCTGCTATACGGCGCGCGGCCGCAACACTATGCGATGATGTTAATCGCAGCGCTTTATGGCGGCAGCGTATCGGTGCGCCAGATCCTTCTGCATATCGTTCCGGGCACGGGTCATTACGGCTCGCCCGTGTTGGGGTTGCACTACTACACTTGGGCCGCCATTTGCTTTTTCCTGATCCTGTTGGGCACCGCGGTTATGCTGCTGTTTGATCGCCAATATGCTGACGATACTTCGGACCAGCCGCGCTTTGGTGGAAGCACCTTGGCCAAGGTGGCCTTCTTCATCATGCTTGGTCTGGCTGTTCTGAATGCCGGTTCTACGCTGCTTGAATGTGGCCCCGGCATTTGCGCCGACCCGCCAACCAGCTACAAATTGATTGACGAACTGGGCACCAACAACTGAGGATGGGGAAACCTTCCCGAACGGAGGCACGAAGATGGGGTTACTTGGGCAGCCGCTTGGCTATTACGACTACCTGACATTTGTTGCGTTGATTTTGCTGCTGGCCGCCGTCATGGCGCTGTTTCTATTCGTAATGGGACTACCGGGCCGCATCGCAATTAAACGCAATCACCCTCATGCCGAAGCGATTAAGATCATGGGCTGGATGGGATTTCTCGCCATCGTGCCTTGGGTTCATGCTTTCATCTGGGCGTTCCACGATGGAACCGTGGTAGATATCCGCCGTATGCCCGATGATGAGCGTGAAGCGGTTCGCAAAGAAATCAAGCGTTTGGGTGGTGAGTTGACGGAAGAATACCGCGACCCGCTGGATCCGGAAGAAACACAAAAGAGCTAACGCCAAAGGAAACTACAAAATATGTTTGTCGCCGTCGGCATTACGCTTTTCTATATCATTTTTGTCTGGCTTATTTTCTTCAAGTTCCAGTGGCTGAAGTTCAGCATCACGTGGGGCATCGTATCCTTCTGGGTCGGTGCGCACCTGCTGTTGATCTTTCTTGTCGCCCTTCGGTTCTTTCAGCCGTTCTCCATTGACAGCCACGTGGTCCGCTCAACCATCCAAATCGTGCCACGGCTGACCGAGCCCACAATCCTGACTGAGGTGCTGGTCGAACCCAATACCGAGGTCAAGAAGGGCGATCCGCTGTACCAGTTTGATGACACCGTGTTCGCGCTGGAGGTTGAAGGAGCCACAGCGCAGCTGGTTGCGGCCGAGCAAAACGCCAAGATCCTTGAACAAGACGTCATTGCCGCCGGGGAAGCCATTGAGCGTGCCAACGCGCAACTTGCCTACGCACAGACGCAGCAAGCCCGATACGAAAACCTCGTACCCGCAGGTGGTGCGCGGCAGGACGAGCTAGATCGCTGGAACGAACAGGTGACTGAGGATCAGGCGCAGGTCAAAGAGGCCACGGCAAATCTGGAAAAGGCACAGCTTGCGCTAGATTCCCAGATTGACGGCGTGAACACCGGCATCCTTCAGGCCCAGGCGCAGTTGGACAAGGCCCAGTACTTTCTGGACAACACAACGATCTACGCCCCCGAAGACGGCATGATCGTGTCCCAACAGGCGCGTCCCGGTCTGGTCGTCGGCGATATCCGTCTGGGCGCCATTGCCAGTTTTGTCACCAAGGATAACCCCTATATTCTTGCGACCTACCGACAGCAGAACCTGAAATTTGTCGAGGTTGGCCAACCCGTTGAAGTTGCCCTTGATCTGTATCCGGGTGAAATCCTGACCGGCAAGGTCGAGGCAATCTGGTGGGCAACCCGACAAGGTCAGTACTTGCCGTCTGGCCGCCTACCCGGGTTTGAGCTGCCAAAACTGCCTGGACGCATCGCGGTTCAGATTTCGGTCGATATCCCCGACGGACATACCTTCCCGGCCGGTGGTCACGCGGCCGTGGCGATTTATACCGGTCAGGGCAAAAGCTTTGAGTTCCTGCGGCGGATCAACATTCGTCTCTATTCCTTCGCCAACTTCATTCGACCATTGGATATCTAAGGACGCATATGATGACCCGGGCCAGACTTTACCGCCGACTGATGGGTACAGCCCTATGCGCCGCCCTTCTGGTCGGTTGTGCGCCAGTTGGCCCGGACTTTGTGCGCCCGAACTCTCCGGTCGTGAAGCAGTGGATTGAGGTCAACACCCCAAGCACTGGTCAAAGCGGTCTAACCTCGCGCAGTGCGCCTGTGGTGAAATGGTGGGAGACGTTCAACGACCCCACCCTCAATAAACTAATCGCCGAGGCCTATGCACAGAACCTGGACTTGCAGGTTGCCGGTTCGCGCGTTCTGCAGGCACGCGCGCAGTTGGGCATCGCATTTGGCGAGCTGTATCCGCAATCACAGGCCATCGGCGCATCCATTGAACGCCGCCAGGTCAGCGACAACCTCGGGCCGATTTCCGATATCCGCCGGATCATTCCGTTGGACACCGAGTTTTCGACCTCGCAGGTCGGCTTTGATGCCCAATGGGAGCTGGACATCTGGGGCCAGCAACGTCGGGGCGTTCAGGCCGCGCGATCCAATCTGGCGCTGCAAGTGGCCAATTATGACGACGCGCTTGTCACGCTAACCGGCGATGTCGCGGCGCTTTATGTCAACATTCGCGCCTTGCAGGAGTCGCTGGCAGTGGCGCGCGACAACATCAAGTTGCAACAGGAATCTGCCGATCTGACCCAACTGCGGTTTGACAATGGCGTAACAACCGAGCTGGACGTGCAGGAATCCACGGCCCTGTTGAACAATACCAAGGCCTTGGTGCCAGAGATTGAGAGTGATCTTCAACAGGCCAAGAATGCATTGGCCGTGCTGCTGGGAACCACCCCTTCCCGCATGACCAGCCTACTAGGCAATTCCGGGCGGATACCCGCTGCGCGTACAAATGTGTCCGTTGGCGTTCCCGCCGAGCTTCTGCGCCGCCGTCCAGACGTTCGCGCAGCCGAGTTGGCAGCGGCCACGCAATCGGCGCAGGTCGGGATCGCTTTGGCCGACCTTTATCCGCAATTCATCCTGTCAGGTGCAATTGGCCTGCAGGCCTCGGGCGGGCAGGACTTGTTTTCAGCAGGCAGCAACACCGGGCTCGCGAATGCCGGAGTGGTCTGGAACGTGCTCAACTATGGCCGGATCAAAAACAACGTCCGCGCGCAGGACGCGGCCTATCAGGCGTTGATTGCCAATTACCAGAACACCGTCCTGACCGCCTATTCCGAGGTTGAAAGCGCGATGGTGGCTTATGCCCAGTCACGCAAGCAAGTTGGCTTCTATGAAAAAAGCGTCGCGGCGTCGCGCAAAGCGGCTGATATCGCCATCGACCAGTACCGGGACGGTATCGCCAGCTATTCGCGTATCCTGAACACCCAAACAGCCCTGCTGCGGTCTCAGGCTAACTTGATTCAGGCCCGCCAGCAGGTTTCCAGCAATCTGGTTGCGGTTTACAAGGGATTGGGTGGCGGTTGGCAGATCCGGCAGAACCAAGAATTCCTGCCAGAAACCGTTCTGGCCGAAATGGCATATCGCACGGATTGGGGCGATCTGCTGGAGAAAACCCCGACCCGCGCCAGTCTGAACTGAGTGTTACTTCGTCAGCCCGCGCAAACCGCCTGAAATCAGGATGTTCACTTCGTACAGAATACGTGGTGCTGCCAGCCCACCGGGGCTGGCGAGGTAATTCGGGCTCCATTCTGGATCGAACTTCTGCTTGAAGGATCGCAGCCCTTCGAAGTGATAGAACTGCTCGCCGTGCTCATATACGAACCCGCCGACGCGGTTCCAGAAAGACGCAAGTTGCCGGTTCTCAATCCCCGAAAACGGTGCCGCCCCCAGCGAGAACCAATGGAACCCCTGCTCTGCCCCCCAAGTCATCATCTCGGCAAACAAGGCGTCCATGATAAAGTTCGACCCGTCCGGCTCATACCGCATCAGGTCCAACGACAATTCGGACTTGTTCCCGCCTTGGAAGAGGTTGGCGAAGGCGACGATCTTTCCCGTATCTGCCTTCTTCAGCACCGCGAAGTCGAAATAGGACAGGTATTCATCGTCAAACCCGCCCAAGGCAAAGCCCTTTTCCTCACCAGCTTTATGCTCCAGCCAATCGTTTGAAATCTTGCGCAATTCGGGCAACGCAGGGCCCACTTTGTCCTTCGGTATGATCTCGAACACATACCCTTCGCGTTCGGCCCGGTTCTTGGCCTGACGGAACCGCTTGCGAGATTTACCGTCCAGCGAGAAATCTTTCAACGGCACGCGCGCGACCTCTCCGATCTTCAGAATAGACAGGCCCAGATCCAGAAATGTCGGCAGATACTTGGTCGATACGCTGTAGAAGGCGCAGAGCTTGCCCTCGCGGTCGGCCATTTCGCGCAGTTGCCAGATCAATTGCTTTCCGGCGGTTTCATCCCCGACCGGTTCCCCCTTGGTGATCAGCGCATTGCCTGTGTCGGCATAGGCCAGAAATGCGTCATCGTCCGGTGAAATCAGGAATTGCTTGTCGCCGGTCAGTGAAATCTGCGACTCGGTGTCTTCGCTCTCCATGACCAGACGTTCAACAACCTCGGGGATCTCTGTCCGGACCGGTTCCGGAACCTCGCGCCCAAACAAAGAATTCACGGCCACCACGCCAAGGATAACCGCCACCACAAGACTGGATCGCAAAAAGCGTGAGGCGTCACCGTTCCACGCGAACTCCCACCACAAGGCGTTCTGATATTCGACATGCGAATAGGAAAACAGCCCGACCCAAAAGACGACCAAAAGCAAGGCGATCACGCTGACCAACCAAGGGATGTTCAGGCGGAATATCGAAGCCCCACTGACCCGGTAAAATGCCCCGCGAAACGTCGCCAGCAAGCCGATCGTCGCCAACATGCTGATCGCCTCATGGGTATCCAGGCCCTTGGTCAGCGATGCGACGAACCCGGCAACCATCAGCAGCATGGCCACTATCCATGCGCGGTACAGCTTGCGGAACAGGCCGCGTGAAACAAGGATCAGCAACACTCCGACAGCGCTGCCAGCAAGGTGTGAGGCTTCGACAAAGGACAACGGCAGGAAGTCCCGCAATGCGCTAAGGTTCTGGCTGCCGGCAGGCAACGCCCCGGACACCAGCAGAATGACACCCGCCACAGCTGCGACACCGGCCGCGACCATCGGAACAATCGGACGGATCACGCGGTAAACCCACGTGGCCGCGCCACCGATGTGATGTCGATGCGTTAGGGCCGAGGCCACCGCGATGGACAGCGTCGCAATGGCGAACGGCAGGAAGGTATAGATCAACCGGTAAAGCAACAGGGCCGCGATCACGTCAGACCGACCCGAGGCCCCTAGCCCGGCGATCAGCGTAGCCTCAAACGCGCCAATTCCGCCCGGGGCGTGGCTTAGAATTCCAACGGCGATGGCGCCAATGTAAATGGTGAAGAAGAACGGAAACCCGACCCCGAGGTCATCCGGCATCAACACATACAGCGTCATTGACGCCCCAAACAGGTCGCCCACCGCCGCCAGCGTCAGCAATCCGGGCAGCTTGCCGCCCGGCAGATTGAACCCTAAACCACCGGTGGCCAGCCTGCGCCCACCCTTGGAAAGCCATATGAAAAGCGTCGCAAAACCAACAAGCAGGCACAGTCCCATCACGGTTTCCACCGTGTCACTTATGGGCAGAACCTTGGACACGCCATCCGGATGAAAGGTTAGCAACCCACCCAGAAGCAGAATGAAACCTGACCAGAATGCGATCCAGGATGTGGCAATCACCCCGGCAACCCGACCCAGATCAAGACCCAGAGACGCATAGATCCGATACCGGATCGCTGTACCGGTGATGTAGGAAAACCCAAGGCAATTCGACACGGCGTAGCCACAGGCCCCAGCCATGCCAGCGACAGGCAAAGGGACCTCGCCATCCGCCACACTTTGCACGGCAAACACATCGTAAAGTGAGAGAGATAAAAAGCTAACAGCCGTCCAACACAGGGCGAAAAACATCAGTTTCCACGATGTATTCGCGACGTCGGTTTGTACATCAGCCCATTTGACGTGCGAAGACAGCTCGTGCAGGACGGTCAGGGCAATAAGCGTGACCAGAATCGGTATCGCGATCCGGACAAGGGGCTTTTCAAGAAACCCCGAAACCCGTTCGGCCAGGCGTACAGCCCAGAGTTCTTCGACATTTTCATGAGTTGCCATGCTTTGTCCCTGCTCTCAGGCGCGATCACACTCTGCACGATCGAAACGCGCAAGCCGACTTTTGCACATTTTCGTTCAGGCTCAAAGCACTACGGGGGTCACAACCGACCTTTGCGGGTGGACAGCAGCAGGTTGGTCTCGGACTTGGTGATCCCCTCCATACGGCGAATCTGGAACAGCACCTCGTCCAGCTCGGCCAGTGTTTCGGTCCAGATTTCGGCGATCAGATCCCAGCTGCCGTTTGTGGAGTGAACAGCTCGCACCTGGCGCATGGCGGCAATTCGGGCCATCGTACGCTCGGTCCCGCGGCCTTCGATTTCCAGCATCATCAAGCCGCGCACCGGGCTTTGCGCCACGTCCTGACGGGTGAGTACCGTGAACCCAACAATCTCTCCGGATTGTTTGAGGCGCTGCAGGCGGCTGCGAACCGTAGTGCGCGTCACACCCAGCGTTTCGGCGAGTTCGGACAGGGACGCCCTTGCATCCCGGTGCAAGGCGCTGAGCAGCCTGCTATCCAAATCGTCCATGACTGCTTCTCATTTCGTTTATCCGAATGCCATTTTGAACATTTTGCTGTCTTTTCGCAAGCCATCACGAGGGTCTAGATAGTCATATGGATACGCAAAATGTAATATTGGTTGGCGCACCGATGGACGCAGGTAAGCGTCGTCAGGGGTGCCGCATGGGCCCGGACGCCTACCGGGTGGCCGGTCTGGAACAAGCTCTGACTGACCTCGGGCACCAAGTGTCGGATATCGGCAATGTCAGCGCCGATCCGTCAGATGAACCGGAGCATCCACACCTTGTGGCGCTGCCCGAATGCATCGGCTGGACCAGCGCCCTGAGCCGCGCCGCACAGGAAACCGCGCCGAACGGACTGCCGATTTTTATGGGCGGCGATCACGCTTTGTCCATGGGCACAGTTGCCGGGATGGCAGCACATGCCGACGGGATCGGGCGACCATTATTTGTGCTTTGGCTTGACGCCCATAGTGACTTTCATACACCTGACAGCACCGGCAGCGGCAACCTGCACGGCACACCGGTTGCCTATTTCACCGGGCAACCCGGGTTTGACGCCTTCCCTCCGCTGGCTGCGCCGATTCCAACGGATCGAGTAGGCATGATTGGTCTGCGGTCCGTGGACCCGGCTGAACGTGCTCGATTGGAACAGGATCAGGCCATGCTGGCAGACATGCGCAGCATTGATGAGCACGGCATCAAGGCACCTTTGATCGCGTTCCTCGACCGAGTACGCGCAGCAAACGGTATCCTGCACGTCTCGCTGGACGTCGACTTTCTGGACCCTTCAATTGCGCCCGCCGTTGGCACCACTGTTCCCGGCGGCGCGAGCGAACGCGAAGCCCATCTGGCGATGGAACTGCTGCACGAAAGCGGACTCGTCTGCTCGCTGGATTTGGTCGAACTGAACCCGTTCCTGGATGAACGTGGACGAACCGCAAAACTGATGGTCGACCTGGCCGCGTCCCTGTTGGGCCGCCGCATCTTCGACCGCCCGACCCGGAGTTTCTGATGAATTCCCTTCAATCTCCTTCCGCTGTCGTCATGGTTCGACCGCATGAGTTTGTGTCGAACCCAGAGACTCGCCATGACAATGCGTTTCAGACACTGGCACATCGATCCGCCGAAGCGACTTCAGCAGCCGCGCGCGATGAACATGATCGCGCAGTCGAACAACTGCGCGATGCAGGCGTCACAGTTCATGTATTTGATGATCACGGCCAACAAAACACGCCGGACAGTGTCTTTCCCAACAACTGGTTCTCGACACATCCCGGCGGACACATTGCAATCTATCCGATGTTTGTTCCGTCGCGTCGACGCGAACGCCGCACAGATGTTATCGAGTTGTTGAAACAGGTATACCGCGTTCAGGACGTGATCGATTATTCGGGGCTGGAACAGGACGATCTCGCACTGGAAGGTACCGGAGCAATGGTTCTCGATCACGTCGGCCGCATCGCTTACACGGTCAAGTCAAACCGCGCTGATCCCGTTTTGTTGGAGCGGTTCTGCACGAACTTCAACTACGAACCCATCGCGTTCGAAGCTAGGGACGACGCAGGCCGAGACGTTTATCACACCAATGTCCTGATGGGGATCGGCACACAGTATGCACTGATCTGCCTCGACATGATCATCGATGCCGAACGCCGCGCGACCGTGCAGGCGCGATTGGAAGAATCCGGTCACACCGTCATCGATCTGTCCCATGACCAGATCGCAAACTTTGCTGGAAACACCATCGAGCTTAGTGGTCGTGATGGGCTCGTGCTAGCTCTTTCCAGCCGCGCCAAAGATGCGCTGACGCCCCAACAGACCGACATTATCGAAAACAGCGCCACTCTGCTTCCGTTGTCGGTTCCAACCATTGAAACAGCCGGAGGATCAGTACGTTGCATGATCGCCGGTATCCACCTTTCCCGCCGATAGGAGACCATGATGCAACCTTCTGACAAGGCGCTTGTGCCCTTTGTATCCGTCGACAACATGATGCGGCTGGTGCACCATATCGGGCTTGAAAAGATGATCACTCAGATCGCGGCTCAGATCGAATCCGACTTCAAACGATGGGAGAGCTTTGACAAGACCCCCCGCATCCCGGCGCATTCTCCCCATGGCGTAATCGAACTGATGCCGACCTCGGATGGTGAGGCCTATGGGTTCAAATACGTCAACGGGCACCCCAAGAACACGTCTGAGGGCCTTCAGACCGTGACAGCCTTTGGCCTTCTGGCCGACGTCTATACCGGCTACCCTACGCTTTTGACCGAGATGACGATGCTAACCGCCCTCCGCACGGCGGCAACCTCGGCCCTTGTCGGCAGCTATCTGGCACCCAAGTCATCGCGTGTTATGGCGATGATTGGGAATGGCGCTCAGTCCGAGTTCCAATGCCTGGCGTTCAAGGCCATGTGCGGGATCGACACTGTGCGCCTTTACGATACCGATCATGCAGCCACCGAAAAATGCGCGGCAAACCTTAAAAATTCCGGTCTGACGGTGGTGCATTGTAAAACACCCGAGGACGCCATCGAAGGCGCTCAGATCATCACGACCTGTACGGCGGACAAGAAAAACGCAACGATCCTGACGGACAACATGGTCGGACCGGGCGTCCACATCAATGCAATTGGCGGTGATTGCCCCGGCAAGACCGAACTACACCGCGATATTCTGCTGCGCTCGGACATCTTCGTCGAATACCCGGAACAAACACGCATCGAGGGCGAGATCCAGGCCTTGGCCGAGGATCACCCAGTGACCGAATTGTGGCAGGTCATGATCGGCCAGGCCAAGGGCCGACGCGACGACCGACAGATCACTCTGTTTGATAGTGTTGGCTTTGCGATCGAAGATTTCTCAGCCTTGCGCTACGTCCAGTTTGCCATCAAAGGCACTGATTTCTTTGAACCTTTGGATATGTTGGCAGATCCGGATGATCCACGGGATCTGTATGGGATGCTGATGCGGGCGAGCTGAAGAACCCGCACTTCACGTCGACTAGCCCCCGGTTCACCACCGGGGGCTTTTTCTATCCGGCCAATGACGGCAGGTAGAGTACGATACCGGGAAACGCCACGAGCAGCGCGATCGTTACGCCGTCGGCGATGAAGAACGGCGTAACGCCCTTGAACACATCCTGAACGCTCAGATCCGGGCGCACCCCGGCAACGACGAAACAATTCAGGCCAATAGGAGGCGTGATCAGGCAAAACTCGGCCATTTTCACCACCAGAATACCAAACCAGATCGCACACATCGGACCTGACATGCCAAAGGCGCTTTCGGCGGCACTGACCGTCTCACCCCCGTTCAGGGCCATTACCGCCGGGTAAACCACTGGCAGCGTCAGCAACAGCATCCCAATGGCGTCCATGAACATGCCCAAGACCGCGTAGGCCAGAAGGATGCAGATCAGGATCAACATTGGCGACATTTCCAGTGAGGTAATCCAGTCCGAAAAAGCGCCTGGAAGATCCGCGAACCCCAGAAACCGTACGTAGATCAGCACCCCCCAGATGATCGTGAAGATCATCGCGGTCAGTTTGGCAGTTTCCAGAAGCGCCGACTTCAGTTCGGGCCAACGCATCCCGTGGAAAAGGGCGAAACAGAAGACGATGAAGGCACCGATTGCTCCGCCTTCGGTTGGAGTGCCCCAAGCCTTTTCTCCAAACGGGTTATAGACAAAGCAGATGATGATCAGGATCACCGCGACAATCGGAAAGGCGCCCGGCAGTGACGCAAAACGCTGCTTCCAGGTGAAACCTGTTACCGGTGGACCAACGTTTTTGAACACAACCGCGATGCCGACGATCAGTAGGCCGTACACAACGGCCGAAAATGCACCGGGGATAAACCCGGCAAGCAGCAGTTTGCCCACATCCTGCTCCACGATGATCGCATAGATCACTAGGATCGCGGATGGCGGGATCAGGGACGCAAGTGTACCGCCCGCTGCAACCACTCCGGCGGCGAATTGTTTGTTGTAACCAACCTTCAGCATCTCGGGGATAGCGATCCGGGCGAACACCGCCGAAGTTGCCACCGACGCGCCGGAAACGGCCGCGAACCCGGCTGTGGCGAACACAGTCGAAACCGCGAGCCCGCCGGGCACCCACGCAACCCAACGTTTAGCGGCCTCGAACAACGCACGCGTCAGGCCCGCGTAATAGGCCAGATAACCGATCAAGATAAAGGTGGGGATCAGGCTGAGTGTATGGGCAGCAACCTTGGAATGGGGCACTTGCCCCGCCGTCTTAACGGCAACAGTCAACGCTTTGCCGAAGCGATCAGGATCGTATCCAAACTTGGCCCAGAAAATCCAAACCAACCCGACCAGCCCCGCAAGACCCGCCGCAAAGGCCACGCGCATTCCGGTAAAAACCAGAACCAGCAGGCCACCTGTGACCCACAAGCCAATTTCAATCGAGTCCATGTGCTAGTCCTGCCCTTCGAATTGCTCGGCCTCGGCGGCGGCTTGTGCGGCGGCGTCCTGGATCAGTGGAACGGCTACTGGGCTTTCGGCCCCTACGATCAACGCGCGACCATATCCCCAAACCTGAAGTAACAGCCGTAGGCAAAGCACCGAGAACGCCACAGGTGCCAGCAGTTTGGCGGGCCACAGCGGGATACCGATATCGATTGAACTGTCCCGGCTCCACATCGGCGCGCCAAAATCGAACGAGCGGTCAAAATGGGACCAGCTACCCCAGACCAAGGCCAGCATCAGCAACAGGATCAGAAGAACCGAAATAAGCTCAAACAGCCAAAGCGCCCGCCCGTGCAGGCGTGAGATGACAATGTCCATCCGGATATGACCGCCATCGCGCTGAACATATGAAATGCCCAGAAATGCAATCATTGGCATCGCCTGTTCGATCCAGTCGACATAACCGGGCAAAGGCGCGTTGATCGCATTGCGTCCGCTGACCGAGACAACCGCCAGAACCATAAGACTGAACACGGCAAGGCCGCTGATCAGAGCCAGAAACCGCTCTAACCTCAACAACTTACGGTCCAAAGAACTCAGGAGGCTGTTGTCTTCAAGCACCGTGGCCTGTCCTGCCATTGCGGTGTTCCCCTGTATTTTTATTGGTGTCCGGATGCCCCGATGGGCATCCGGATTTTGCGTCTAGTTACCGCTGCGTTGTTGTTCCAGCGTGGACTGGACCAGATCATACAGGTCCTGCGCAGGAATACCCTGAGCGGACATATCCTCAATCCACTGTGCCCGGATGGGATCGGCAGCTTTGGTGCGGAACTCTGCGATTACCGCATCATCGATCTGTACCTTTGCGACGCCCTTTTCATCCAAAACACTGTCCCACTGGTCCAGCAGCGACCCATAATTGGCCAGATAGTGATCAATCGCTTCGTCGATCGAACTGTCCAGCGCCTCGCGATGCTCAGCCGGCAGTGCCTCATAGGCATCGATATTGACCACAACCGGGCAATTCACAGTGCCGGGGTTCAGGTTGGCCGTCCACCAATCCGCTTCGTTGATGGTGCCAAAGGACAGATGCGCGTGCTGAGCAAAGGCAACCGTGTCAACGACACCGGACTCCATTGCGTTAAAGGCTTCGGTTGCAGGAACCGAAGTCGGCACACCACCTACCGCCTCGAATGCCTTGCCCAGACCACCTGTGGCGCGGACACGCATGCCTTCGAACTCGGCAAGTTCGTCACGCGGGTCGCCGGTTCCGACGATGTTGTACTGCGGCATCGGTGAGGTCATGATGATACGCGCATTCCACTGCGCCATCTCATCCTTAACGGCAGGGTGATCGTAAACCGCGTGGCTGACGGCAACTTCCTCATCCAGGTTGTTCACGCCTAGGAACGGCAGTTCCAGAACGGTGATCGCGCGGTTTTTGTCGCGATGATACCCGGCACAGAACTGAGCCATCTCAAACGCACCAATTTCGATTCCATCCAAGTTTTCGCGCGGCTTGGACAGGCCGCCATAGCTGACATTGATGGTGAAATCGCCGTTTGTCTTTTCGCTGACCAACTCAGACAGTTTCTCAACATGCTCGGTGAACGCACGACGTTTGCCCCAGACCGACGCATTCCATTCAGTTGCGGCTGCCTCGGACACGAACGCAACACACAAGGCGGCCACAGCAGAGCCGCTCAAAATCTTTTTCATACTGATTTCTCCCTTTGCTGCACCCCCTTACCGAGGCGCTTGCGGTCAAAGCTAGCGCCAACATCGGAATGTGCCAACCCCCGGTCGGCATTCATGGCCAGCAAGGAATGGCACCGTTGAGCGCTAACAACCGAAAGGTGAGTCTCAGATGCTATTTAGCTGTAATCGGGCGGCTTATTTCCACACAAATTTTCATTACAGCCAAAGCTATGTAAAAAAACCACTATTTCCCAAGGTGGCCTCTTTCTTTACAAAATCACTCCGAGCTAAAAAAATAATTTACAAACTAATCGTGAGAAATCGGTAATTTATTTCCTTGTTTTCAGCTCTCCGTATTATTGCGCATAAGGAGGAAACAGATCGACATCGCCAGTTCAGCAGGCAAAATCGGTCTGATTCAATATGATCCAGAGGGAGGAGCCTCAGAATGACAACCGCTGCCCAGGCAGAAGCCAATACCTTTCCGCCGTCCGCCGAAACCGTGGCCCGCACGCATGTTAACGCTGAAAAATACACTGAGATGTATGCGGCTTCGATCAACGATCCCGTCGCGTTCTGGGACGAACAAGGCAAGCGGATCGACTGGATCAAGCCCTACACACAAGTCAAAGATGTAAGCTATGATTTCGGCTCGGTCGGAATCAACTGGTACACAAACGGCACGCTGAACGTTTCGGCCAACTGCCTGGACCGCCACCTGAAAACCCGCGGCGATCAAACTGCGATCATTTGGGAACCGGATGATCCAAAAGACGAAGCGCAGCACATCACCTATGCTGAGTTGCACCGCCGGACCTGTCGGATGGCAAACATTCTGGAATCGCTGGGCGTGCGTAAAGGCGACCGCGTCGTGATCTATATGCCGATGATCCCCGAGGCCGCCTATGCCATGTTAGCCTGCGCGCGCATTGGCGCGATCCATTCAATCGTCTTTGCGGGTTTCTCACCAGATGCTCTGGCGGCGCGCGTCAATGGCTGCGACGCAAAGGTTGTGATCACCGCAGACGAGGCCCCGCGAGGCGGCCGCAAGACTGCGCTGAAATCCAATGCGGATGCTGCTCTTCTGCACTGCAAAGACACAGTGAAATGCCTGGTGGTCAAGCGCACCGGTGGTCAGACCACATGGATCGACGGCCGCGACTATGATTACAACGAAATGGCGCTTGAGGCCGATGACTACTGCGCACCCGCTGAGATGAGCGCAGAAGACCCGCTGTTCATCCTCTACACCTCCGGCTCGACCGGACAACCCAAGGGTGTGGTGCATACCACCGGCGGCTACCTGGTTTTCGCATCGCTGACCCATGAGATCACCTTCGATTACCACGAGGGCGATGTGTATTGGTGCACGGCTGACGTGGGCTGGGTCACAGGCCACAGCTATATCGTCTACGGCCCGCTTGCCAACGGCGCGACTACACTGATGTTCGAAGGTGTCCCTACCTACCCCGACGCAGGCCGTTTCTGGGAGGTGTGCGCCAAGCACAAGGTCAACCAGTTCTACACCGCACCAACCGCAATCCGCGCGTTGATGGGGCAAGGCAACGAGTGGGTCGACAAGCATGATCTGAGCGACCTGAAACTACTGGGCACCGTGGGCGAACCGATCAACCCTGAAGCCTGGAACTGGTACAATGAGGTGGTCGGCAAAGGAAATTGCCCCATCGTTGACACGTGGTGGCAGACCGAGACCGGCGGTCACCTGATGACCCCCCTTCCCGGTGCACACGCGATGAAACCGGGTGCTGCCATGAAGCCATTCTTCGGCATTCAGCCCGTGGTTCTGGACCCGCAGTCAGGCGTAGAGATTAACGGCAACGGCGTCGAAGGTGTTCTGTGTATCAAGGACAGTTGGCCTGGTCAGATGCGTACCGTTTGGGGCGACCATGAGCGGTTCGAGAAGACCTATTTCTCGGATTACAAAGGCTATTACTTCACCGGTGATGGCTGCCGTCGTGATGACGATGGCGACTATTGGATCACCGGCCGAGTGGACGACGTGATCAACGTCTCGGGCCACCGCATGGGGACCGCCGAAGTCGAAAGCGCGCTTGTCGCGCATGCCGCCGTGGCCGAGGCCGCCGTGGTCGGATATCCCCATGAGATCAAAGGGCAAGGCATCTATTGCTACGTCACTTTGATGAACGACCGTGAGCCGTCGGATGAGCTGCTGAAAGAGCTGCGCACTTGGGTTCGGACAGAGATCGGTCCGATTGCATCACCTGACGTGATCCAGTGGGCTCCTGGTCTGCCCAAGACCCGCTCGGGAAAGATCATGCGCCGTATTCTGCGCAAGATTGCCGAGAACGACTTTGGCGCATTGGGTGACACTTCGACTTTGGCTGATCCGTCGGTGGTCGAAGACCTGATCGAAAACCGTGCGAATAAGTGAGGATGTGATGGACGCTGCCACGATCACCACACCCGCAGTTCTGATCCTTCTCGGCCCTCCGGGTGCCGGGAAGGGAACACAGGCCCGTATGCTTGAGGATAAGTTCGGGCTGGTTCAACTCAGCACTGGCGACCTGTTGCGTGCGGCTGTCGCCGCAGGAACTGAGGCCGGCAAGGCCGCTAAGGCGGTGATGGAAGCCGGCGATCTGGTCAGCGACGAAATCGTCATTGCCATTTTGCGCGACCGTCTTGCTGAACCGGATTGCGCCAAGGGCGTCATTCTGGACGGCTTTCCACGCACCACGGTTCAGGCCGAGGCGCTGGATGGATTGCTGTCGGAAACCGGCCAGAAGATCAACGCCGCCATCAGTCTTGAGGTTGAGGACGGCGAAATGGTTGTCCGTATCTCGGGCCGCTACACCTGCGGCGGATGTGGCGAAGGGTTCCATGACACGTTCAAGGTCCCTGTTGTTAATGGCAAGTGTGACAAGTGCGGCAGCACCGAGTTCAAGCGCCGTGCTGATGACAACGCCGAAACCGTCGCCTCACGTCTGGCTGCGTATCACGCGCAAACCGCGCCTTTGATTACTTATTACCAAGACCACGGCGTTCTGAAAGGCCTGAACGCCATGGGCAATATCGATGACATCGCGGGCAATCTGGAAAGGATTGTCAGCGACGCCATGAACTAAGGGAAGACGGTCCGCCCTGAATAAGGGCCCAATTCCTAAAGGAAAACTTCAAAGTACCCGCCGTGGCGGATCGGAGAAGTCGTGCCTGATGCCACCCTGGCATTCGGCATTTCGAAAAGCGGCCCCGCGCGTTGGAGGTTTAGGACAACGGGTCGCCCATGGAAGAAGCGAAGGAGGAACCCGCAATGGCGGATCAATCAACACACTCCGCGCAGACTGCCGAAGCCGACAAGGGCTATTGGCAGGCGAACCTGCGTCTCATCTACATCAGCCTCGTGATCTGGGCGCTGGTGTCTTTTGGATTCGGCATTCTGCTGCGTCCATTGCTGTCCGGCATTGCAGTTGGCGGCACCGATCTGGGCTTTTGGTTCGCTCAGCAGGGATCAATCCTGGTCTTTCTGGTGCTGATCTTCAACTACGCCTGGCGCATGAACAAGTTGGACGCCGAATTTGGCGTAGATGAGGAGTAAGCGGAATGGACCAGTTTACCATTAACCTGCTCTTTGTCGGCGCGAGTTTTGCGCTGTACATCGGCATTGCGATTTGGGCCCGCGCGGGTTCCACATCGGAATTCTACGCCGCCGGTCGCGGCATTCACCCGGTCACCAACGGTATGGCGACAGCGGCAGACTGGATGTCTGCGGCCTCGTTCATCTCGATGGCGGGCCTGATCGCCTTTACCGGCTATGACAATTCGACCTTCCTGATGGGTTGGACCGGTGGTTACGTGCTGCTGGCACTGCTGCTTGCGCCCTATCTGCGTAAGTTTGGCAAATACACCGTCTCGGAATTTATCGGCGACCGTTTCTACAGCCAGACCGCGCGTATCGTTGCGGTGATCTGTCTGATCGTTGCGTCGGTGACTTACGTGATCGGTCAGATGACTGGTGTGGGCGTGGCCTTTGGTCGTTTTCTCGAAGTATCGAACACCTCCGGTCTGCTGATCGGTGCCTGTGTCGTGTTTGCTTACGCGGTGTTCGGTGGGATGAAAGGCGTGACCTACACTCAGGTCGCTCAGTACTGCGTACTGATCACCGCCTACACAATCCCGGCGATCTTCATCTCACTGCAGCTGACCGGTACGCCGGTTCCGGCGCTGGGTCTGTTCAGCGACACCGCAAGCGGTGAGCCTCTGCTGACCAAGCTGGATGCGATCGTGACCGAGCTGGGCTTTAACGAATACACAGCTCATCACTCGAACACGCTAAACATGGTTCTGTTCACGCTGTCGCTGATGATCGGTACTGCCGGTCTGCCACACGTGATCATGCGCTTCTTCACCGTGCCCAAAGTGTCTGACGCCCGCTGGTCTGCTGGCTGGACGCTGGTCTTCATCGCTCTGCTGTATCTGACCGCCCCTGCGGTTGGCGCAATGGCGCGTCTGAACATCACCGACATGATGTGGCCCAATGGTGGCATCGAAGGTGGCGCTGTCTCGGTCGAGGATATCGACAATGATCCGCGATATGACTGGATGCAGACTTGGCAGAAAACCGGCCTGCTGGACTGGGAAGACAAGAACGGCGACGGCAAAATCCAGTACTACAACGACAAGAATGCCGACATGCAGGCTCTTGCGGAAGAAAAAGGCTGGGTCGGTAACGAGCTGACCAAGTTCAACCGCGATATCCTGGTTCTGGCCAACCCCGAGATTGCCAACCTGCCGGGTTGGGTGATCGGTCTGGTCGCTGCCGGTGGTCTTGCGGCTGCTCTGTCGACCGCTGCGGGTCTGTTGCTGGCGATCTCGTCGGCGGTATCCCACGACCTTGTTAAAGGTGCGATCAACCCGCAAATCTCTGAAAAAGGAGAGCTGCTGGCTGCTCGTATCGCCATGGCCGTGGCCATCGTTGTTGCAACCTATCTGGGTCTGAACCCACCGGGTTTTGCAGCGCAAACCGTGGCCTTGGCGTTTGGTCTGGCGGCTGCCTCGATCTTCCCGGCGCTGATGATGGGGATCTTCTCGACCCGCATCAACAACACCGGTGCCGTCGCAGGTATGCTGGCTGGTCTGACCGTAACTCTGGTCTACATCTTCCTGCACAAGGGCTGGCTGTTCATTCCGGGCACCAACTCGTTCACTGATGCTGATCCGCTTCTGGGTCCGATCAAGTCGACCTCGTTCGGCGCCATCGGTGCAATGATCAACTTCGGCGTTGCTTACGTCGTCGCCGGAATGACCAAAGAGACTCCGCCGGAGATCGTTGAATTGGTCGAAAGCGTGCGTATTCCCCGTGGCGCAGGCGCAGCTCAGAATAAATGAGTATGATGCGGTGCATGGATCCTTTTCACGTACCGCATCTTTCGACCGACTACTCCCGCCCGGCATTATGCCGGGCGGGATTTTTAAAACCGGAAAGCCAGGATTTGACGATGCCCCTGTCTCATGACGAAATCACCCGGTTCCTGAAATCCGTCCACCCCTATGATGCCCTGCCCCCGGAAACACTAGATCAGATCGCCAATCAGATCGAGGTTTGGGAGGTCGAGGAAGACTTTCCCGTGTACGAACTTGGGCACACACTGCCCGGTGTTTTCGTGATCTATGAAGGGCACGTTGAAATCACCGATGAGAATAACGCCGTGGTATCTCATCTTGGTCTGCGCAATTCGTTTGGTGAGCGTGGGCTACTTAAAGACGGGAAAGCCGCGACCAAGGCGCGCGCGCATACGCCATCCGTCTTGCTGGTCCTGCCGCCAGATCTGGTGCGCGAGTTGATCGATGGGCATGACGTCGTTTCGAAATTCTTCAACCGGACCCGTTCGAACCGGTCCGGCCCGCAGAGCTTGGCCACCAGCGCGATTGACGTTCTTATGGCGCATAACCCTGCAACCTGCCCACCGGACACATCGGTTCAAGAAGCCGCCCGGATCATGCGTGACAAGCACATTTCATCCTTGTGCGTCACCGAAACGGATAACCTGCTGGGCATCGCCACCTTGCGCGACATCTCGGGCAAATACGTAGCCAATGGCATGCCCGCAGAGACACCGGTGTCAGCGATAATGACAGCGAACCCAATCACCCTGTCGCCATCTGACATTGGATCGGACGTTCTGCACGTGATGATGGAACGCGGGATCGGTCATATCCCGATCAGCGAAGGCGGGCGCCTTGTTGGAATTGTGACCCAGACGGACCTGACCCATTATCAGGCAGTGAATTCGGCAGAGCTTGTCCGCCGGATCGCTCAAGCGGACTCAGCGGATCAAATGGCGGCGGTGACGGCTGAAATCTCGCAGCTTCTGGTGCAACTGGTGGCTGCCGGAAACCGGCACGAGATCGTGACGCGGCTGATAACGGACATCGCAGACACGGCAACCCGCCGACTGTTGGCCTTGGCCGAGGTCAAGCTGGGCCCAGCACCTGTTCCCTACCTGTGGTTGGCCTGTGGGTCGCAAGGGCGGCAAGAACAAACTGGAGTATCCGATCAGGACAACTGTCTAATGCTGGACGACAGCGTTTCGGAAGCGGACATGGCCTATTTCGCGAATCTGTCGAAATACGTCTCGGATGGCCTGGACACCTGCGGATATTTCTATTGCCCAGGCGACATGATGGCGACCAACCCACGATGGTGTCAGCCTGTGCGCGTCTGGCGCGACTACTTCAACGGATGGATCGCCAAACCGAACCCCGAGGCGCAGATGCTGGCCTCAGTCATGTTCGACCTCCGCCCTATCGGTGGGGCCTTTCACCTGTTCGACGATCTGCAGGCCGAAACACTGGCAGCGACCAACGCAAACTCGATCTTTGTGGCGCACATGATTTCGAACTCTCTTAAGCACACGCCTCCGCTGGGGCTGCTGCGCGGGTTTGCGACCATCCGGTCTGGTGAACATCGCAATACGCTGGATCTCAAACACAATGGCGTGGTCCCCGTCGTTGACCTTGCGCGGATCTACAGCCTTCAGGGTCAATTGACCGAAGCCAATACTCGGGCGCGTCTGAAAGCAGCCGCATCTGGCGGTATCCTCAGCCCCTCGGGCGCGCGGGATTTGCTGGATGCGTATGATCTGATCGCAGAAACCCGCCTTGAGCATCAGGCCATGCTTGTGAAGAGCGGTCAAAAGCCGGACAATTTCCTGCCGCCCTCAGACCTGTCCGATTTTGAGCGAAGTCATCTTCGGGATGCGTTCGTTGTGGTAAAAACCATGCAATCGGCAGTAGGTCACGGCAAGGGAATGCTGGGCTAAAGCAGCAATAACGATTGGCGAATACGCCAGACATACGGAGAGTCACATGTTTCTGGAACTGATCGGCACCATATTTGCAGGCTTTGCCTTTGCCGGCATCGTAATGGTTCTAAACAAATTGACGGGTGGCCGCCTGCCCCGTTGGATGACACCCGTTGCCGCTGGTCTGGGTATGATCGGAATGACGATTACCAGTGAATATTCCTGGTACGACCGCACACGCGATACTCTTCCCGAAGGTATGACCGTCATTCAAGAAGTTGAAAGTCGCGCCTTCTATCGCCCCTGGACCTATGCCGTGCCCTTCGTGGACCGCTTTGCCGCCATTGATGCCGGTTCCGTTCGCACCAATGAACAGGTTCCCGAACAACGGTTGGTGGAACTGTATCTCTTTGGTCGCTGGGCCCCGGTCTCAAAGCTGCCGGTCGTGGTCAACTGCAAAGAGTTCAGCCGCGCCAATCTTGCGGATGGGGCAGAATTCGCGGATGACGGGCGGCTGCTGAACGCCGACTGGATTGACGTCACCGCCAATGACCCGATCGTCGAGGCAACCTGCGGAGTGTGACATGCTGAACCGGTTAAGCCTGCGTCTGCGCATTTTCCTGTTCTTCTGCCTGCTGGCCATTGGCGCTCTGACCGTCAGCTCTCTGGCACTGTGGATCAGCTATCGGCGCGTTGCTGATCCTGATCTGCTTGATTCCTTCATCTTTGCCGAAATCCTGATGGGTTTTGGGTTTCTGGCTTTGACTGCGGCGGTTTGGTTATTGTTCGACGACAATGTTGCAAAGCCAATCGAACGGATTTCCGCCCAACTTAGGGCCCGCGCGCATGCCGGAGTCAGCACCGAATTGGACACACAGGCCGCGCGATATCTGGGTGATCTGGCACCAGCCGCGGCCGGACTGGCCGACCAATTGTCCGGTAAAACCATGGACGTAGCACAGGCCGTAGCCGAAGAGACGGCACATCTGGCAGCAGAAAAACACCGTCTAACGGCCTTGCTGACCGAAATTCCAGTTGCAATGCTGTTGGCCAGCCCAACACACAAGATCGTTTTGTACGATGGTCAGGCGGCCGAGGTTCTGGCACAGGTTGCGCATCCCCGGCTGAATGCCTCGTTGTTTGAATACCTGCAATCTGACCTGCTGGAAGAGGCCCATTCCAAACTGGTGAAGACTGGGCTGGAGGTCGCCTGCGCGCTGACCAGCGTCGATGGTACGCAGAGTTACCGCGCGCGCATGAAGCCCCTTGGCGGCGCACCCGGATACATGCTGATCTTCGAGGACAGTGCCGCGAACATCGCACCCGAAGCCGCACGACCTTTGGTGTATGACTTCGACTTGCTGAACACCTCGACGGACGAGACCGTCGAAAACCTAGCTCTACAGGATTTGTGTTTCGTCGTGTTTGACACCGAAACCACCGGACTGCTGCCACACAAGGACGAAATCGTTCAGATCGGAGCTGTGCGGGTTGTCAACGGGCGCATCGTGGACGGCGAGCAGCTTGACATGCTGGTTGACCCTGGCATTCCGATCCCTCCATCCTCAACCAAGGTTCACAAGATCAGCGATCGCATGGTTCAGGGCGCACCGGACATTGCCAATGCCGGGCGTGCGCTGCATCAATTTGCCCGCGATGCAGTGATTGTGGCCCATAACGCGCCATTCGACATGGCCTTTTTGCGGCGACATGCAAAACGCATGGATGTCGATTGGGATCACCCCATTCTGGATACGGTTCTGTTGTCTGCAGTGCTGTTTGGGGCAAGTGATAAACACACGCTGGATGCTCTGTGCGAACGGTTGGAGATCACCATCCCCGAACAACTGCGCCATACCGCCCTGGGTGATGCGGTTGCCACCGCCGAAGCGCTGGTCAGAATGTTACCGATGCTGCATGCGCGCGGCATGACAACCTTTGGCCTGGTCATTGAGGCAACGCGCCAACATGGTCGTCTGTTGGAAGACCTGAACTAGTTTGGAAAACACGCAAACGGGGCGCAGCTTTTCATGGACAAACCCCGCGCGTCGTGGCACCTGAGGCACGGCCACGGGATGAGCGCGCAATGACGGAAAAACAATTCACTCCAACCCCGGATCAAAGCACCGCTTTCCGTGAAGCGTTGGGGTGTTTCGGAACCGGCGTGACGGTGATCACCACGAACACCGATCAGGGCCCTCGGGCCATTACAGTCAACTCATTTGCGTCGGTATCGCTGGACCCGCCCCTTGTTTTGTGGTGCTTGGCCAAAGACTCCAACCGGTTCAACGATTTCAACGCCAGCCGACATTATTCGATCCACGTGATGGGACAGGATCAGCAGGAACAGGCCCTGCGCTTTGCTCGCGACGGTAAGGACTTCTCGCACGCGGAATGGGCCCACGACCCAGCGCGCCGGCCCCAATTATCCGGTTGTCTGGCGCGGTTCGATTGTCAGGTGCACGCACAACACGATGCGGGGGATCACCTGATCATTGTTGGTGAGGTTCAAAAGGTCATGTACCGCACCGGCAAAGGTTTGATCTTTAAGCGCGGTCAGTTTGGCGGCTTTGCGGATCTGATCTGACGGTTATTCGTCCAACGACCCATGTACGGCCAGAGCTTCTAGCTGAGTCTCTTGCGGCGTGATCACCCGGAAAGCCTCACGCACTCCGGCGTCTGACAGCTCACGCGAGACGGTCAGCAGCGTGTTTGGATTATGCTCATCACACAGCTCGGACATATGGGCGATCTCGGCCAGTGCGACGTCCATGGCGGCCTCTACCGACGGTGCCCCGTAAAGCTGCACAAAGTGTTCAGCAAGGCTCTGCGCGATCTGATCCATCTCGGCCTGTTCCACCTGAGTAACCGCAACGAATGTCACCCGCCCAAAGGTTTCCACACCCAACCAGCCATTCGCAAAAGCCTGACGCGCTTTGCCTTCAAGATCGCCTTCGCCCCAATTTGAGAACTCGAATCCGCCCGAAATGCACCATTCCCCGGTTCGCGCCGGGGAGTGGAACACATTCATGTCGCTTTCGTCGAAATGGATTGCGCGAGCCAGTTTCATCATCCGTTCTCCAACAATTCCGTTAGCGGGCGAAGTTGCGTGTCGGAACCACGACGGATCAGCATGCCGAACCGTTCATCCGTTCCCAGAAACACGCCCGTTTCACCAAAGGGCTCTCCTACACCGCGCAGCAGGCCTATCCATTCTCCGTGCACAGGCGCGTTGCCGTCCTCTTGCCAGCGGTTCAGCCATGTCATCATGTGCCGCGACCAGCTTTCGACAAGCTGCGTTGCCGAGACATCCGCGCAGCCCTCGTCGTAAAGGGCAGTGACATCCGGGTGTTCGCCCGGAGCCGCACTGGTTTGCAGCAGCGCCAAATCCCAACCGACGATCAGCCAATCCGGTTCTGCTTCTGGATCTGCATCCGAAGCTGCCACACGGAACATTCCGCATTTGGCCCCATTCACACAGATCAGTCCGTCCCAGCCCAGATGGACCGCGACCTCAGGCGGGGCCAGCGCGCCCAGCGCGTTCTGAAACCCAACAGCGCAAAGCGGCACCATTGCCATCGCATCGCGCAAGACAACCTCGGGGGCAAAAACGATGGCCACACGCAGACGATCGGCCTGAATGTTATAGACCACGGTACCGCCATCACAGCCCAGCGCGGCCATTGCCTGTGCGCGCTCGAACGGGTCTTCCCCACCCTGCACCGGGTGGCCCGTCAGCAAAGGGGGAAAGACCGGCTCGTTCATGCGTTGCCCTTGGCAATCATGCCGCGCGCAATTTGGCGGAACGCTTCGGCTTGCGGACTGTCGGGCTTGCTGACCACGATCGGTGCACCGCCATCAGCGGCAACGCGGATATCCAGATGCAGCGGGATTTCACCCAGCAAAGGAACGCCCAGCGCCTCGGCCTCGGACTTCACACCGCCATGGCCGAACACATGTTCTTCATGCCCGCAGTTCGAACAGATATGCGTCGACATATTCTCAATCATCCCAAGGATGGGCGTCTTGAGCTGGTTGAACATGTCGATCCCTTTGCGGGCATCGATCAGAGCCACGTCCTGTGGGGTCGAGACAACAATGGCGCCGTCCACGTTGAACTTCTGGCTCAGCGTCAGCTGCACGTCACCGGTGCCGGGCGGCAAGTCGACGATCAGCACATCCAGAGCGCCCCATTGCACCTGACCCATCATCTGTTGCAGCGCGCCCATCAGCATCGGGCCACGCCAGACAACGGCCTGACCTTCATTGGTCATCAGACCCATCGACATCATGGTGACGCCGTGGTTGCGCAATGGCAGGATCGTTTTACCGTCAGGGCTGGCCGGGCGGCCAGAAACACCCAGCATCCGGGGCTGTGACGGGCCATAGACATCCGCATCCAGCAGACCAACGCGCCGCCCTTCAGCCGCCAAGGCACAAGCCAGGTTGGCGGAAACGGTGGACTTGCCAACGCCACCCTTGCCCGAAGCCACAGCAATTATCCTGTCCACACCCGGCACGGCCTGCGGCCCGGTCTGCGAGGGTTTCGGTTTGGGCTTCAGGTCTGGCGGTGCCTTTTCGGAATGTGCGGTCAGCATGGCCGAGACCGTGGAAACTCCATCGACCAACTGCGCGGCCTGTTCGGCGGCTGCACGGACGGGTTCCATCTGCTCAGCCTGCTTGGGGTCGATCTCAAGTACAAAGCGCACAGTGTCCCCTTCGACATTCAGCGCGCGAACAACTCCGGCGCTGACGATGTCCTGTCCAGAGACGGGGTCAGTGATCTTTCTCAGGTTTGCAAGAACTGCGTCACGAACACTCATGCGTCATTCTCCTTTTGGAACCCGGTGGTCAGGGCTCTGCGTATCGACAAGCTGTGGTTGCCGTTCATTGCACGTGTCTCCGTCTCATTCAGTTCATTTGACGCATTTGGTGCCGTGCCGTTAGGCTGTGGCATGCGCTTTGTCCTCTTGTGCCTGAGCCTGACGCTCTCTGCCACCCCCTCTTGGTCGCAAGAGGCGATTGGTCTTGCCGCGCCGGACGAGGTTGCTGACTCTGGTCTGCTGCAACATATCCTTCCTCGCTTTTCTCTCAAGACCGGGATCCGGGTTATTGCAGATGATGCCGGCGTTTTGGTGCTAGAAACCGCGCCTCCGGGTGATCCTGTGTTTGCGCGCGACGGTGTGATCTATCACCTTCGGATCGAAGAGGACGCCAAACATGAGCGGTTCCGCGACTGGCTGCTGTCCGATATCGGAAAACGGACGGTTGAAAGCTATGCGCCAGAGCAAGGCGCGCCCTTCTCGGCCAGCTTCGATATCGCGGCCGTGGAAACCGAAACAGTGATCGACGGCGATACACTGCGCGGCGAGGAATTGTCGATGACCCATTGCGGCCGGTGCCATGTGATCGGGCCCAAGAACCGGATGAATGGTCTGGGTTCGACCCCCTCTTTCGCGGTGCTGCGCGCCATGCCGGACTGGTCAGAACGGTTCGAGGCGTTCTTCGCCCTCAACCCGCACCCCTCGTTCACACAGATTGACGGGCTGACACCTCCGTTTGATCCACAGCGTCCATCGCCCATATATCCTGTCGAAATGACGTTGGACGATCTGGAAGCGATCCTTGCCTTTGTCTCGGTCATTACCGCAGCGGACTTGGGTGCACCCTTACAGCTTCAGTGATCCTTTCGTTTTGAGAAATAATCCTCGGTCGTAACGACACGAGGTTTCGGGTTAGACTGGAACGGGTTGTCCTCTTGCTGGAACTGTGCGTTCACGCGGCAATTGTCACACATCTGGATCATCCGCGCCTTGTCCGAGGTAGCAAACATCGGATGTGTACCCGCAAGCTTTTCCATGATCCGTTCCACGGTGGACTTAACTCCGAACAGTGCCCCGCATTCTACACAGGCAAACGGTTCCTCTTCATTCAGAACCTGTTGAGACAGGGCTGCATCGCTCAGGTCAAGCTGCGGGACAAGAGCAATCGCGTCTTCCGGGCAGATGCCTTTGCACAACCCGCACTGCAGACAAGCATCCTGCTGGAAGTTCAATTGCGGCTTGTCCGGGTTATCGATCAAAGCACCCGACGGGCACAGCGACACACAGCTGAGGCACAAAGTACAGGCATCCGTGTTGACAGCGATCGCCCCATAGGGCGCGTTTTCCGGCAAGGGCAGCGGCTCTTCGGCATTAGGGTTCAGCGCCTGCGCCGCCAAACGGGCGATCTGGCGGCGGTTGCCCAATGGCAGCACCGCGTCGGGCAAAGGCTGAGGGACATCTTGCGCGTATAGGACATCAGACAGCACATCCGGGTCGGCCTCATCCACCAACCCCAGGGCATTCGGCCCTGCAATTGCCTGCGCCAAGGCTAGTTCACGGTCCAACGCATCGCGCTCGGTCGTTGGGGATAGCAAGATGTCCACACGCGCAAAACCATGCGCCAAGGCGGCCAGCATCTCGGCATGGCCAAAGCCTGAAATCACACTCAGCTCCAGCGGAATCACATCGGCAGGCAACCCACGTCCAAAACGGGCGGCCAGTCGGATCATCTCGGCCCCGTGGGCATTATGCACCAATAAGCGCGGCGCCACTCCGCCAGCTCGCCGATAGGTGCGCGCCAAAATATGCATCCGCGACAGCAACGCGGATATCGGCGGATCCTCGTAGGTGATTGCTGTTGAGGGGCAAACTGCGGCGCATTCCCCACAGCCAGCGCAAATCATCGGGTCGATCTCCACATGCTCACCGGCAGGTTTGATCGCTCCGGTCGGGCAGATATCCAGACAGTTCGTGCAAGCGACTTGTTCGGCCCGTGAATGGGCACACAGCGTTTCTTCCATCCGCACGTAAAGCGGCTTTTCGAACGTGCCGACCAATTGGGCCGCCTCAAACGCCAGCCGTTCGACGGACAATGGATCTTTGGGATCAGCCCGCAGATAGCCTTCGCGCTTGGCCGGGGCCTGAACCAAGGGTGTGTCGCCGGTCAGGTCCAGAACGATGTCACAGCCCGATTGCGCCCTGTCGCGGGCGTCGGTCCACATAAAAGCTCCGCGTCCGCCGGGTTCAAGCTGCTGAAACGCGTCGAGCCGCATCGTAAATCCGCCCAACGCCCCATCGAGCGATTTGATGCGCCCACGCACCACGTCAAACGCACGCGAAAACGGCGCAGCCTCATCCGTGACCAGTACTGTAACTGCAAGCGTAACGGCCAGTTTTTCAGCAAGTGCAAATGCAACGTCGCCGGGACCGATGATCAGGCATGTGCCTTCGCTATAGACGTCTACGCTGGGCGTCACCGGCTGCGGCAACAAGGCCTCGGCGGCCAGGGCAGCCATCTTGGGGGCCGCATCCGCGCCCTCATCAGACCACCCGGCCCTGTCACGAAGATCAACAAAGCCAGGGGCGTCCACATTCAGTTCTTCGGCCAGGGCCTGAAACACTTCCTGCTCTTGTCCGCAGGCAATGAGGGTGTCCCCCTGTTGTATCTCCGCGGCCGCCGCTTCCAACTCTCGCGTGCAAAGCGCTGTGAAAACCTTGGAACAATCCATCTCGCAGGCCGAACCGATCTTGTCGGAATTCAGAGGTTGAGACCCGGCGCAATCGCATAACAGTAGTTTGGTGCCCATGATCCTCCCCCGGATACTTCTCCACCTCTTCGCATCGCAGGCTGTATCCCCGTTGCTGGAATGTAAACCCTTTGGGACAGCGGGCCATTTGGCCACGGAAACCCCTTTCTTTACAATAAACAAAGGCGTCCGTTTGCGGGGATCACTATTTTGCTACCAGCCATTACGACTAAGGTCGTACGACGCGGGCTTGGCACCTGAGCGCTTTGTGTACCATAGTGGACCTGTGGGAAGGCATGGGAGAGCCTTCCGGGGAGGAGCCAGTGGCCAAGGCCGCAAGCCAGATTGAAATGCCAATCGGCGTCGTCGTGCGCAAAACACCCGGTGTAACCCGCTGGGCGAAATGGAATTGGCGCGCCATTGCTGTGTTGCCCGGTGCCGGACCTGCGGACTGGCACGAAATGCGGCGTGAAGGCGAGGCCATTGAGTACCACGCAGCGACCTTGCCCCTGACACTTTGGGCAGATGAAACCGAAGCCTACATGGTGAACCTGTCGGACGGCCAGCCGTCGATCTACCTTGTTCTCCGTGATGCGCTGGATGGCGAAAGGCCGATGGATGCGGTCCTGGTCACCGCGTCGCCTTTCGAAGGCCAGGACTATGCGGATACCGGTGAAGAGATCGTTGAGAAAATCCCGATGACCGATGGGTTGATCGCCTGGGTGCGCGACTTCGCTCTGGAACATCATAACGACGAAGTCTTTGTGAAACGCCGTCGGGACAAAAAACGGGTCGATTTGGTCGAGGACGGCAAGGGCGACGCACGCATCCGGCAAGAGTCAGACGTGTACCGCGCCCCGCGGAGGATCGTGCAGTGACCCAAGCCCGCGATTTCTGGTCCCGCCGCAAAGCGGCAGTACAAGCGGAAGCCGAGGCCGAGGTCATCGCGATTGAAGAACAGGCCATTGCCGCCCAACACGCCGAACTGGAAGAAAAATCCGATGCGGAGATTCTAAATGAACTCAACTTGCCCGACCCTGACGAATTGCAGGCGGGCGATGACGTCTCGGGCTTTATGGCCAAGGCGGTGCCTGACCGTCTGCGCCGTCGTGCCTTGCGACGGCTGTGGCGGCTGAACCCGGTATTGGCCAATGTCGATGGTCTGGTAGATTACGGCGAGGATTATACCGACGCCGCCTGCGTGATCGAAAACATTCAGACCGCTTACCAGGTTGGCAAAGGTATGCTTGCACATGTCGAGGCGCTGGCGGCTGAGGCCGAAGACAGCGAAGCGGACGAAACAATTGAACCGGATGAGCTGCAGGACGAACCTGCGTCACCCGAAACCGCGACACCAGAGCCCGTTCTGGTGGCTGAGGTGGACATAGCGCCGGACCTGTCTGAAGAGGCAGAGATCACCACTGCCCCACGCCGCATGAAATTTGAATTCGAAGGATGACCTGATGACCGCAAGTGAAGCGCAACAGATGAATGTCTCGGCAGAGGATCGTATGCGCGCGGATTTCTACAACTTTCTGGGGCTGCTTCTGTCTGCGCCGCCCGATCAGATGCTGCTGGATCAAGTATCCAGTCTGACCGGCGATGAGACCGATCTTGGGCAGGCCATTCAGGCCATGGCCCGCGTCGCCAAAGTGACCAAGCCCGCCGCAGCGGAACGCGAATTCAACGCGCTGTTCATCGGGTTGGGGCGCGGCGAGCTGCTACCCTACGCCAGCTTCTACCTCACTGGATTCCTGAATGAGAAACCTCTGGCGCAACTGCGCAACGACATGGCAATGCGTGGCATTACTCGAGCCCAGAATGTCTTTGAACCGGAAGACAACATCGCCTCATTGATGGAGATGATAGCGGGCATGATCGTTGGTCGCTTCGGCGCAGCTGCATCTTTGGAAGACCAAAGGGCATTCTGGAACAAACATATCGGCCCTTGGGCCATGCATTTTTATTCGGATTTGGAAGGCGCCGAAAACTCGGTTCTCTATGCCTCGATCGGCACAGCCGGTCGGGTCTTCATGGAGATCGAGCGCGAAGCCTTCCGAATGACGGCAGCGTGAACCGCTGTCACTCGCCAGCGTCCCAAGGGGTGCTAACTCGCAAATGGGAGAGGAGAAACCCATGAGCAAGACCAAGGAAGAAGGCGCAACGCGCCGCGACTTCCTCAAACTGGCTGGAACCGCAGCGCCCGCTGCCGTTGCCGCCGCCAGCCTGAGCGGAAAAGCCGAGGCAGCCGAGCTGCCTACGGATGAGAACCGCATTCAGGATACCGCGCACACGCGCGCGTACTTGAAAAGCGCACGCTTCTAGCGCGACGACAGCGCCCGGTTCAAACCCGGACGAGGTCACACCCGACTGACGGTTGCGATTGGCCCTGACGTCGGCACCAGCAGTACCAAGCCAGCCGTGGCTCACACGGCGCGCAAGGGAGGAAAGAAATGCTTAGGAAAAAGACCAACGGGGTTGCGAGACGCCCCCAGCGGACAAGTATCCTGTCCCAGGTCGGCGAGAAAACCGTCGATCGCCGCGCATTCCTGCGTGGCTCGGGCCTGACGATCGGCGGCCTTGCCGCGATCAGCGCCACGGGTGGAACCGTGACGCCAGCCAGTGCCCAGACAGCGGCCAATCAGGCCGTGGAAAACATCAAGTCCATATGCACCCACTGCTCGGTCGGCTGTACCGTCGTCGCCGAGGTGCAGAATGGCGTCTGGATCGGGCAAGAGCCCGGTTGGGATAGCCCGTTCAATCTGGGTGGACATTGCGCCAAGGGGGCGGCAGTTCGCGAGCACGCCCATGGCGAGCGTCGCCTCAAGTATCCGATGAAAAAGGAAGGCGGAGAGTGGAAGCGCATCAGCTGGGAAGAGGCGATCAACGAGATCGGCGACGGCATGATGAGCATCCGCGAAGAATCCGGGCCGGACAGCGTGTACTGGCTGGGCTCGGCCAAGCATAACAACGAACAGGCCTATCTGTTCCGCAAGTTCGCCGCCTATTGGGGCACGAACAACGTGGACCATCAGGCGCGTATCTGCCACTCGACCACTGTTGCGGGTGTTGCGAATACATGGGGCTACGGCGCCATGACCAATTCGTACAACGACATCCACAACTCTCGGGCTATCTTCATCATCGGCGGCAACCCGGCCGAGGCGCACCCTGTCTCGCTGTTGCATGTTCTGCGCGCGAAAGAGCAGAACAACGCACCGCTGATCGTCTGCGACCCGCGCTTTACGCGCACTGCGGCCCATGCGGATGAATATGTCCGCTTCCGTCCTGGTACAGACGTCGCCTTGGTTTGGGGTATTCTGTGGCACATCTTCGACAACGGCTGGGAGGACAAAGAGTTCATCCGCACCCGTGTCTGGGGCATGGATCAGATCCGTGAAGAGGTCGCCAAGTGGAACCCGGAAGAGGTGGAACGCGTCACCGGCACCCCCGGCTCGCAGCTGCGCCGCGTTGCGCGCACCATGGCCAACAACCGTCCTGGTACGGTGATCTGGTGCATGGGTGGCACGCAGCATACCAACGGCAACAACAACACCCGCGCCTACTGCGTGCTCCAGCTTGCGCTTGGCAACATGGGTACTTCGGGTGGTGGCACCAACATCTTCCGCGGCCATGACAACGTTCAGGGCGCAACGGACCTTGGTGTTCTGTCCCATACCCTGCCCGGCTACTACGGCCTGTCAAAAGGTGCTTGGGGTCATTGGGCCCGTGTCTGGGGTGAAGAACCGGAATGGCTCGCTGGCCAGTTTGCGACGATCAAAGACAAGGAAGGCAAGGACAAGCCGCTGCAGAACGAGCGCGGCATCCCGGTCTCCCGCTGGATCGATGGTGTTCTGGAAGACCCGGCAAACATGGATCAGGACAACAACGTCCGTGCCATGGTGCTGTGGGGCCACGCGCCTAACTCGCAGACCCGGATGACGGAAATGAAGACGGCGATGGAGAAGCTGGACATGCTGGTCGTGATCGACCCGTATCCTACAGTTTCCGCCGTTTTGCATGACCGTACCGATGGTGTCTACCTGTTGCCCGCCTGTACGCAGTTCGAAACCCGTGGGTCTGTCACGGCATCGAACCGGTCGCTGCAGTGGCGTGACAAGGTTGTGGAACCGCTGTTCGAAAGTCTGCCGGATGAGGTCATCATGGCCAAGTTCGCCAACAAGTTTGGATGGGCAGATCGGCTATTCCGCAATATCGAGATGGACGACCCGGAAACACCGAATGTTGAAAGCATCACGCGTGAGTTCAACTCGGGCCTCTGGACCATCGGATACACCGGTCAGTCACCGGAACGTCTAAAAAGCCACATGGCCAACCAGCATACGTTCGACAGAACCACGCTGCAGGCAATCGGTGGCCCGAACGACGGCGAGTACTATGGTCTGCCCTGGCCCTGCTGGGGAACGGCTGAGATGGGTCATACGGGGACGCCAAACCTCTATGACATGTCCAAACCGGTGGCCGAAGGCGGCCTGACCTTCCGCGCCCGTTTCGGTGTGGAACGCGACGGTGACAACCTGCTGGCCGAAGGGGTCTATAGTGTCGGGTCGGAAATTCAGGATGGATACCCTGAGTTCACGATGCAGATGCTGATGGACCTTGGCTGGGATGGCGATCTGACGGCCGAGGAACGCGCGGCCATCGACGCCGTTGCGGGACCAGAGACCAACTGGAAGACCGACCTTTCCGGCGGCATCCAGCGGGTCGCGATCGAGCATGGCTGTGCGCCCTTCGGGAACGCCAAAGCCCGCGCGGTTGTCTGGACCTTCCCGGATCCGATCCCAATCCATCGCGAGCCGCTTTATACGCCGCGTCGCGATCTGGTAGAGGACTATCCGACCTACGAGGACCGTCAGGCCTATCGCCTACCCACGCTCTACGCATCGATCCAAAAGAACGACTTTTCAAAGGATTACCCGATAATCCTGACGTCTGGTCGTCTGGTCGAGTATGAGGGCGGCGGCGATGAGTCACGGTCGAACCCGTGGCTGGCCGAGCTGCAACAGGACATGTTCGTCGAGATCAACCCACGCGATGCCAACAATTTGGGCATTCGTGACGGGGCACAGGTCTGGGTCGAAGGTCCCGAAGGCGGCAAGGTCAAGGTGATGGCGATGCTGACCAACAGGGTCGGTGCCGGCGTGGCCTTCATGCCGTTCCACTTTGGCGGCCATTTTCAGGGCGAAGACCAGCGGAATAAATACCCTGCTGGTGCGGACCCCTATGTCTTGGGTGAAAGTTCCAACACCGCCCAGACCTATGGCTATGATTCAGTGACCCAGATGCAAGAGACCAAGTGTACTCTCTGCAAGATCTCGGCAGCGTAAGGAGAACGATAATGGCTAGAGCAAAGTTTCTCTGCGACGCTGAACGCTGCATCGAGTGCAACGCCTGCGTAACCGCGTGCAAGAACGAGCACGAAGTGCCCTGGGGCATCAACCGCCGCAGGGTGGTGACGATCAATGACGGCAACCCGGGCGAACGCTCGATCTCGGTGGCCTGTATGCATTGCTCGGATGCGCCTTGCATGGCGGTTTGCCCGGTCGACTGCTTCTATCAGAACGAAGAAGGCGTCGTCCTGCACTCCAAAGACCTGTGCATTGGTTGCGGTTATTGCTTCTATGCGTGCCCCTTCGGTGCGCCGCAATACCCGCAGGCAGGCAACTTCGGATCACGTGGCAAGATGGACAAATGTACCTTCTGCGCCGGTGGTCCCGAAGAAAACAACTCTACTGCAGAGTTCGCAAAATATGGTCGCAACCGGATCGCCGAGGGCAAGCTGCCCATCTGCGCCGAGATGTGTTCCACCAAGGCCCTGCTCGCCGGTGACGGCGATGTGGTCTCGGCCATCTACCGCGAGCGCGTCGTCGCGCGCGGATTTGGATCGGGCGCATGGGGTTGGGGCACCGCCTACGACCAGAAAGACGGATAAACCCGTCTGACAAGAAAAGACGGTCCCGTGTTCATCCACGGGACCGTCCCAGCGCGACCATAAGGATTTGGTCGAGCTTAGGTTGCATGTCCAATCTGCGCGGAGCATTTCATGACCGAAGATATTTACTGGCTGCTGAAACTTGAGTTGCAGGCCGATCAGGATGCTGCATTTGATGCGCTGATGGCGGAAATGGTGGATGCGACACTGACAGAAAGTGGTGCGAAGTCTTATGAGTGGCATCGTACAGGGTCCACCGTTCACATCTATGAACGCTACGCCTGTTCAGATGACGCAATGATCCATATGCAGAACTTCGGAGCGAATTTCGCCGACCGTTTTCTGGCAATTCTCACCCCCACCACGTTAGAGGTTTACGGACCAGCAAAAGATGACCTGCGCGATACCCTGACACCCGTAGGAGCAGTCTTTCACGAACAAGTCGGCGGCTTCGACCGATAACCCCGTACGACACAGGAGATTCGATAGATGCGCCTGATCCAAATGCTGCTGATACCACTTTTCCTTGCCAGTTTTGCCTGGGCACAGGAAAACACGGAAGTTCCTGCAGAATCTGACCGCAGCGCCACAGGCGGTGCAACCACTCTGCAAGATATCATGGCCCGTCAGCGTGGTGAAAAGGTCGACAACAGCTATCGGTCCGAAAACACCGGCCAAGGCAATGCCGAAGGCTTGCTTGGTCAGCTTGGGACGCGCGGTGTGACCTCGGACAGCGATGTCTATCGCGCACTTCGCTACGGTTCGGCGGATGTGACCGTGTCTTCCCATGGTCCGGCCGCAACGGTACTGATCCAGGACGGCGGCATGTGGTGGCTGAATTTCCGCACTGGTCCTTTGCGTGAATATGGATCTTACATCATTGGCGGTATGCTTGTTCTTTTGCTGCTGTTTTTCCTGATCCGCGGAAAGATCAGGATTGATGGTGAAAAGACCGGGCGGAAGATTCTGCGTTTCAACGGGATCGAGCGGTTTGGGCACTGGTTGTTTGCCGGGTCCTTCCTGATACTAGGCGTCACCGGCCTGTTGACCTTGTATGGCCGTGATTTCCTGATCCCCGTTTTTGGCAAAGAGGGGTTCGCGACCATCGCTCAGGGCTGCAAATGGCTGCATAACAACCTGGCTTGGGCCTTTATGCTGGGGCTGATCATCGTGACAGTGAACTGGATTTCTCACAACATCCCGAACCGCACCGACCTGAAATGGCTCGCTGCTGGTGGGGGATTGTTCACCAAAGGCAGCCACCCACCCGCCAAGAAATTCAACGCCGGGCAAAAGATCATATTCTGGCTTTGCATTCTGCTGGGCGTCTCGATCAGCCTGTCCGGTCTGTCGTTGCTGTTCCCATTCGAAATGCCACTGTTTGCCAAGACCTTTTCGATCGCGAATTCGACCGGTATTCCGCAGATGCTTGGGCTGAACCTGCCCGTGCAGATGTCCCCGCAAGAAGATATGCAATACGCCCAGATCTGGCACGTCATGGTCGCCTATGCGTTCATCGCGATCATCTTGGCCCACATCTACCTGGGCTCGGTCGGCATGGAAGGTGCGTTTGACGCTATGGGAACCGGAGAGGTGGAAGAGCAATGGGCGCGCGAGCATCACTCGCTGTGGCTGGAAGAGGTGCAGGCAAAAGAGGCCAGCGAAGGAGCGGCCTCGCCCGCCGAGTAAATGCGCAAGTTGGTTCTGGCTCTGGCGTTGATGCCCCTGCCCGCAATGGCCGAGTTCTTTACGCTCAAGGGCCACGGCGGACCCATCATGGGGATCGCCACAGCACCCGATGGCCGGATCGCCACGGCCAGCTTTGACAACTCGGTCGGTGTTTGGACGGATCAATCCCCAAAATGGCTGGAAGGCCACGAAGCGGCTGTCAACTCCGTCGTTTTCAACGGCACGGCCATCTATTCGGCAGGAGATGACTTTACACTGCGCCGGTGGCCCGGAGGTCAGGTTGTAGGTCAACACAAAGGTAAGATCGTGGGCGTGGCGGCATCCAAAACCCACGTGGCAACGGCCAGTTGGGACGGAACAATCGGCCTATGGCCGGTTGACGGTTCGGCGCCGTCGATCCTCGGCCCCATTGGCAGTGGCATAAACGCCGTCGAATTCTCGACCGATGGATCACAGCTCTATTCCGCAGGCATCGACGGGTCATTGCGCATATGGGACGTCGCCAGCGGGCAGGAAACCAATCGATTCGTGGAGCACGGCTTTGGTATCAACGAACTAGTACTGAACGAGCGGGACAACTGGATTGCTTATGGTGCAGTCGACGGAGTCACCCGCGTCCTCGACCTGACAACCGGCGACGAGCGTGATTTCACCTTGGAACGCCGACCGATCCTTGCATTGGCGCTCAGCCCGGATCGCAGCATGCTGGCAGTCGGAGATGGCGAAGGCTACATCATGGTGATCGACACGGTCGAATGGCGTATCGCGCAGGACTTCAGGGCCACCCTACGCGGCCCGGTCTGGGCGCTGGCCTTTTCGCCTGATGGGCAGAACCTGCATGCCGGCGGCATTGACGAGGCCATGTATAGCTGGCCGGTTACCGCGCTTGGGGATCAGGAACAGATGGCCGCGACAGAACTCAGCTTTCTCAAAAAACCTGAAGAAATGGAAAACGGGGAACGCCAGTTTGCCCGCAAATGCTCGATCTGCCACAGCCTTACACCGGATGGTCAACGCCGCGCGGGTCCGACGCTGCATGGTGTGTTCGGGCGCAAGGCCGGTACGCTTGCGGGATATTTTTATTCGGACACGCTGCAAGACTCTGATATCATTTGGAATGAAGAAACGATAAACGCTCTGTTTGACGAAGGGCCGGACCATTATATCCCGGGGTCGAAGATGCCGATGCAGCGGATCACCGAACCCAGGGACAGGGACGACCTTATCGCCTTTCTACGCCGCGCCACGGCGCCAGAAAACTGAGCCGGAGGAGACCTATGAAAGCCTTTCTTGCTGCTGTTGCCGCCATGGTGGTGATCACCGTCGCCGCGCCCTTTACGCTGCAACAGATCGGTTTCAGTGCTGCGGATGCCGGCACCAGCTCGGCTGTGCGTCTCGACTGAATGTCCGAATATCTGACCACCAAGGAACTGGCCGATCTGCTGCGCATTGGCGAGCGGAAGGCCTATGATCTTGCCTCATCGGGTGAGGTGCCTTGCGTGCGCGCCATGGGCAAACTGCTGTTCCCGCGGGCCGAGGTGATTGCATGGCTGAACGCCTCGCGATCCGGCCCGGAAGTGGCCGAACCGCCCCTGCCCCCGATTGTCGCTGGCAGTCACGATCCGCTGCTGGACTGGGCGCTGCGCGAAAGCGGCTCGGGTCTGGCGACATATTATGATGGCTCATTCGACGGCCTAACCCGCCTGAAAGACCGCAACGCGCAGGCGGCAGCGCTGCACATTCATGAGGATGGCGGGTTCAACACCCAGACCCTGAAAGACGCTTTGGGTGAGGCCCCGGTCGTTCTGTTCGAAGTCGCGCAGCGCCAGCGTGGTTTGCTGCTGGCACCGGGCGCATCGGAAATCCAGGGTTTTGCGCAGCTAAAAGGCCGACGTGTCATCTTGCGTCAGGACAGCGCGGCTAGCCAGCGGTTGTTCGACGCACAGCTTGAGGCCCACGAAATAACCCGCAACGATCTGGAAACCCTGCCCACCTGCGCCCGCACAGAAGAAGAGTTGGCCATTGCCCTGCATGACAACAAGGCCGAGGTCGGGTTCGGACTAGGCGCATTGGCTGGGCTGTACGATCTGGGGTTTGTTCCCACGCATACCGAACGCCTGGACCTGGCGATTTGGCGTCGAGCCTATTTCGATGACCCGATGCTGAAATTGCTTAGCTTTGTGCAGTCCGACCGGTTCCTGACCCGCGCCGATGAGTTTGGTGGGTATGACCTGTCCGGTCTGGGAACGATCCACCACAATGGCGCCAGCGGGTGATCCCCTATTTCGCGTTCGGAAAGAACAGCTGCTGACCATTCAACTCAAAGGCCTCGATGGCTGCCTGCCCGTCCGGTCCGATTAGCCAATCAACAAACCGCTGCCCTGCCGCCGCCCGTACACCCGCGTGTTTTTCGGGGTTCACCAGAATAACGCCGTATTGGTTGAACAAGCGCGAGTCACCTTCGACCAACACTTCAAGGTTTCCACGGTTGCCGAAGGACTCCCACGTCGCACGATCCGTCAGGGTATAAGCATCCATGCCACTGGCCACGTTCAACGTCGCGCCCATGCCTGAACCGGTTTCCCTGTACCACGTACCCGATTCCGCAACCGGATCTACTCCGGCGTCGTTCCAGTGGCGCATTTCGGCCTTATGGGTTCCGCTGTCGTCCCCGCGTGATGCAAAGGGAACTTCGGCCTCAGATACCGCAGTCAAAGCGGCCACGATATCCGATCCGCCCTTCACCTTGGCCGGGTCTGATTTGGGACCGACAAGAACGAAGTCATTATACATCACGTCAAATCGTTCAACGCCCCAGCCGTCTTCGACAAACTGCTCTTCGTCCGCCTTTGCATGGACCAACAGAACGTCACCATCCCCATTGATTGCGTTACGGATCGCCTGCCCGGTGCCCACAGCAACAACGCGCACGTCGATCCCGGTTTCCGCCTCGAACCAAGGAAGGATGTAATCCAACAGTCCCGAATTTTGGGTCGAGGTCGTTGATTGCACCACGATAAATGGTTCTTCGGCTAAGGCCGGACCTGTAAACAAGCCAAGTGAAACCAATGCTGCCCGAATGAAATTCCGGATCATTCTAAACTCCAGATTTTTTGTTATGTCACCAATCCGCCTGCAAGATACCTGCGCGAGGCATCACTTTTGGGATCGTCCAATACCTGACGCGCATCGCCATGTTCAACCACATGACCGCCCTGCATCATGACGACATCCGATGCCAGCCGGCGCGCCTGACCGATGTCATGGGTCACCATGACAATGCGCACCCCCCCTTCTGATGCGCGCAGGATCATCCGCTCAATCACCTGAGTGGCGCCGGGGTCCAGCGCGCTGGTCGGTTCGTCCAGAAACAAGGTATCCGGGTCCAGCGCCAGCGCGCGCAGGATGGCCAGCCGCTGCGCCTCACCTCCCGACAGCGATCTGGCCGCTTGCCGTGCTTTGCCTTCAAGCCCGCCTTGGGCCAGCAAATCAGCAATACGCGTCTTGCGAGCAACGCGCTGCAGGCCCTGCCGTTTCAGGACAAAATCCAGATTGGCTGCAACGGACCGGCGCAGCAAGACGGGTTGCTGAAACACCATCGCCTGCCGGGCCTTGTGATCAGCATTCAAAGGAACTCCATCTAGCTCCATGTACCCTTTGTCCGGCGCAATCAGCCCATGCAGGCACCGCAGCAACAGGCTTTTGCCCGCGCCGTTCGGTCCAAGGATTAAGGTCGGCCCCGGCCCGCTCAATGTCAGGTGCGGAACGTCCAGCAATGCGGTGCCATTACGCGCAATCTGCAATCCATTAACGGTGATGCGCCGCGCCATTTCCGAGACCAGATCACGCATGGCGCAACCCCTCTCTCTCAGCCCGCAGGCTAAGCGTGCTGACCATGGCGTTCACCGCTATGGCAATACCGATCAGGATCGCGCCGAGCGCCAGGGCCAGCGCAAGATTTCCCTTGGACGTTTCCAGCGCGATGGTCGTCGTCATCACCCGCGTCACGTGATTGATGTTTCCGCCAACGATTATGACCGCCCCAACCTCGGCAATGGCCCGGCCAAATCCGGCCAGCAAGGCCGTGACCAGCGCCAAACGCGCATCCCACAGAAGTACTGGCACAGACGCCAGCCGCGACACGCCCAAGGATCGGAGCTGTTCCGAGTATTCCTCGGCCAGCATCTCGACCACCTGCCGCGTCAACGCAGCGACGATGGGCGTCACCAAAACAACCTGCGCGATGATCATCGCGGTCGGTGTGTAGAGCAGTTCAAGGACGCCCAAAGGCCCGGATCGCGACAACATCAGATAAACCAGCAGGCCTACGACCACCGGCGGGAACCCCATCAGCGCGTTCATAAGAATGATCATAACCCGCCGCCCCGGAAAGCGTGCAACAGCCAGCGCAGCGCCAACAGGCATGCCAATCAGTGCAGAAATCAAGACGGCAAAAATGGAAACTTTCAGGGAAAGCAGCACAATCGCCCAAAGCTCTGGATCCCCATTCAGGATCAGAGTGAACGCCGTATTGAATTCTGATGCAAATCCCTGCATTTTATTCGGACTATCGCCAGTTTCGTATGAAATGCGTTGTTATTCATAGAATTCTACGCCATTTCGATCTCAAGTACAGACACAATTCCGACATAAGATACAGGAAACGCGGCCCCGTTTGGGACCGCGCCTTTTAAACCGATGCTAGGCGGATCAGTTCAGCGCCGCATCCGTGATCTGGTGCGTCCAAGCGCCGTCTGGCTGCTTGGTGATCACAGGATCGGAACCGCCCGCCAGCAGGGTGGCAACGGTGCGCTCAAAATCGGCAGGGTCCAGCGAACCATTCGAACCTGAGGTCAATTTCGCGATCTCGCCCATCATGCGTTTCTGATGCTCTTCGGTCTGGGCGCCGGTCTCATCGTTTTCCAGCACGATATCGGCCGCCTCATCCGGGTGTTCCTCGGCGTATTTCCAACCCTTCATCGAGGCGCGAACGAAGCGTTCCATCTTGTCGACAAATGCTGCGTCCCCAAGGTTCTCTTCCAGAACATACAGGCCGTCCTCCAATGTCGCGACACCCTGATCTTCGTATTTGAAGGTCACCAGCTCATCCGGGTTGACGCCGGAATCGATGACCTGCCAGTATTCGTTATAGGTCATGGTGCTGATGCAATCGGCCTGACGCTGCAGCAGCGGGTCGACGTTGAAGCCTTGCTTCAGAACTTCCACACCGCTTTCGCTTTTGCCACCCGTGTCGATCCCCAGTTGGCTCATCCAGCTCATGAACGGGAATTCGTTGCCAAAGAACCAGACGCCCAGCGTGCGGTTCTTAAGGTCCTCGGGCGCGGCGATCCCGGCATCTTTCCAGCAGGTCAGCATCATACCCGAGCTTTTGAACGGCTGCGCGATATTGACCAGAGGCAAACCCTTTTCGCGTGCAGCCAGCGCGGCGGGCATCCATTCGACGGTCACGTCAGCGCCGCCACCTGCGATCACCTGCGTCGGTGCAATGTCTGGTCCGCCGGGCAGAATAGTGACGTCCAGCCCCTCTTCCTCGTAGAACCCCTTGTCCTTGGCAACATAGTAGCCCGCGAACTGAGCCTGCGTGACCCACTTCAGTTGCAATGTCACCTCATCCGCAGCGAAAGCCGAACTGGCGGCCAAACTAAAGGCGGCTATCGCCCCGCTGAGTAGCTTATTCATCTTCATATCTCCTAGTTGCTGTTGGTGCCCCTTTTGGGGTCTGTTGAATTATTGTTTTATCCACGTTGCGACGGGTGCCAGAAGGTCACCGCTTTTTCGATCATTGCGACAAGACCATAAAATGCGGTTCCGGCCAAAGCGGCCACCACAATCTCGGCCCAGACCATGTCCAGCGATAATTGCCCCACGCTGGTGGATATCCGAAAGCCCATGCCTAGCGTGGGCGAGCCAAAGAACTCTGCCACGATAGCGCCGATCAACGCCAGGGTGGTAGAAATCTTTAAGCCGTTGAAGATAAAGGGCATCGCAGCGGGCAATCTCAACTTCAGGAAGCTCTGCCAATAAGTGGCCGCATAGGTCTCCATCAGGTCGCGCTGCATGGCCGTGGCCTCACGCAGACCAGCCACGGTGTTGACCAGCATTGGGAAGAACACCATCACTACGACAACGGCGGCTTTGGAGTGCCAGTCAAACCCGAACCACATCACCAGGATGGGTGCGGTCCCGACAATTGGCAGCGCTGCGACAAAGTTCCCAACGGGCAGCAACCCTAGTCGGAGGAAATCCCAGCGATCCACGGCAATTGCCATCAGGAATGCGGCGAAGCACCCAATGATGTACCCGCTGAACGCGCCTTTGATGATGGTTTGAACGAAATCCTCCCACAGGATCGGCAGGCTGTTGGCAAAGCGCACCGCAATTACGGATGGCGCCGGCAGTATGACCAAAGACACGTCTAGGCCTCTGACCAGCAGCTCCCATATGACAATGATCGTTACGCCAAATATGAACGGAGCCAGAAATCGCACCATGCGCGTGTCCGCATAAGGCCCGCTGGCCAGACGACTATTCAGCCACCAACCCAGGACCCAAACGACGATTGCAAACAGCACTAGTATCATTGCGCCATCCCCATTCTTTTCAGGACCTTCCGTTCTACAAGCCCTAGCAACCCGACCAGACAAGCCGCCAGAATGGCCGCCGCAAACAAGGCCGACCAGATTTGCACGGTTTGTCCGTAGTAGCTGCCTGCCAGCAGGCGCGCACCCAAACCGGCCACCGCCCCTGTTGGCAATTCACCAACGATGGCACCGACCAGCGAAGCCGCAATGCCGATCTTCAGTGACGTGAACAGATAAGGCATCGATGCGGGCAAGCGCAGCTTCCAGAACCCCTGCGACCGGCTGGCGCTGTAAGTGCGCAGCAGGTCCAGTTGCATTGCATCCGGGCTGCGCAGCCCTTTGACCATACCGACAACCACAGGGAAGAAACTCAGATAGGCCGAGATTACCGCCTTGGGGATGATCCCCTGAATGCCCACCGAATACAGCACCACGATGATCATTGGCGCCAAAGCGATGATGGGAATCGTCTGGCTGACGATGGCCCATGGCATCACCGACAAGTCCATGACGCGGCTGTGCACGATCCCGACCGCCAGCAGAATGCCCAATCCGGTACCGATCACAAAGCCCAGCATCGTTGCGCTCAGCGTGACCCAGCCATGATAGATAAGTGACCGTTTCGAAGTGATTTTTTTCTGTACAGTGGTCTCCCAAATCTCGACGGCGACCTGATGCGGCGCCGGCAGGCGGGGCCGGTCCTGCTCCCACGTGGCAGGGATGGCAAAGCTGTTATTCAACACCAGTCCGAATTCGGACATATCCCGACGATCCTTGGCCGAGGGTGGCTGAACCTCGGCTCCGGCACGTTCCTGTTCGGTCAAAACACCTTTGATGTTCATTGGAATACAGGCCGCGTACCAAAGGACGACTATCACCGCGAGAACGGTCAGAACGGCCCAGAAAGCTTTGAAACCATCATTCATCGTCCGCATGCCCCGCCCGCAGACCCTCGCGCACACGATGCGCCACTTCGATGAACTCAGGCGTGTCGCGGATGTCCAAGGGACGTTCTTTCGGCAGCGGGCTGTCGATCACATCCGTTATCCGCCCTGGTCGCGGGCTCATCACCACGATCTTGGTGCTCAGATACACGGCCTCGGGGATCGAGTGCGTGACGAAACCGATGGTCTTTTCGGTGCGGGCCCACAGCGCCAAAAGCTGTTCGTTCAGGTGATCGCGCACGATCTCGTCCAGCGCCCCAAAGGGTTCGTCCATCAACAAGATATCGGCGTCAAATGCCAACGCCCGCGCAATACTGGCGCGCTGCTGCATGCCCCCGGATAACTGCCACGGGAATTTTCCACCAAACCCGTCAAGATCAACAAGTTCCAGAACATCTCTCACCCGCTCGTCCTGATCTGCAGACGAATATCCCATGATCTCAAGCGGCAGCTTGATGTTCTTGGCGATGGTGCGCCAAGGATACAGCCCCGCCGCCTGAAACACATAGCCATAGGCCCGGTTCCGCCGCGCCTCATCCGGGGTCATGCCATTGACCGTCAGGGTTCCTCCGGTAGGTGTTTCGAGCGCAGCGATACAGCGCAAAAAGGTGGTTTTTCCGCAGCCTGAGGGACCGATGAAACTGACAAATTCTCCCTTGTCGACCGTCAGGTTCACGTCTTTCAACGCGTGGATTGGTCCGTCATTGGTTTGGAAGGTCAGATCCAGCTGCCTTGCCTCGATAACGGGCTGGGTAGTGCTTTCAGTATTCATTCCATAGCCTTGAAAAGATTTGATTTTGGGCCACCCAACAGGCGGCCCGCACGAATCATACGCCCGTCGCCGGGATGCCCGTCCGTTCAACCGGCCGAGGCGCGGTCAGCTCTTTCCAGGTGCTCAATGCCTTGTTCACAGTGGTATTGGCCTCACGTGCAACGAAATCGCCGTGGCCTTCCTGCGTGCGGATTTCCCCATCATGCACAGCCACGTGCCCTCGCGTAAGCGTAAAGCGCGGCAGGCCTTTAACCTCTTTGCCCTCGAATACATTGTAGTCGATCGAGGATTGCTGCGCATCGGCACTGATCGTCTTGGACTTTTCAGGATCCCAAACCACCAGATCCGCATCAGCGCCAACCAGAACGGCACCTTTTTTCGGGTAACAATTCAATATCTTGGCGATATTCGTTGAAGTCACCGCGACGAATTCGTTCGGTGTCAAACGCCCGGTGTTCACTCCATGAGTCCACAGCATCGGCATCCGATCTTCAAGCCCGCCGGTGCCGTTGGGGATCTTGGTAAAGTCGCCCACACCATAGCGCTTTTGTTCGGTGGTAAAGGCACAATGGTCTGTTGCCACAACGCTCAACGATCCCGATTGCAGACCGTTCCACAAGCTGTCCTGGTGCTGCTTGTTCCGGAACGGAGGGCTCATAACCCGACGTGCCGCATGATCCCAATCCTGGTTGAAATACTCGCTTTCATCCAGCGTCAGGTGCTGGATCAGGGGTTCGCCCCAGACCCGCTTGCCCTGCAATTTGGCTCGCCGGATCGCCTCATGCGCATCCTCGCAGGACGTATGCACCACATAAAGCGGCACGCCCGCCATATCAGCAATCATAATGGCGCGGTTGGTCGCCTCGCCTTCTACCTGCGGCGGGCGGGAATAGGCGTGCGCCTCGGGGCCGTTGTTCCCCTCGGCCAGCAGTTTGGCACTGAGTTCCGCCACCACATCGCCGTTCTCGGCGTGAACCATGGCGATGCCGCCCAGTTCGGACAGACGCTTGAACGACGAGAACAGTTCGTCATCATTCACCATCAACGCGCCTTTGTAGGCCATGAAATGCTTGAACGTGTTGATACCCCGAGTTTCAATCACCGTTTTGATGTCATCGAACACCTGCTCGCCCCACCAGGTCACGGCCATGTGGAAGGAGTAGTCACAGTTGGCACGGGTGGATTTGTTGTCCCAACGCTTCAACGCGTCCAACAGGCTTTCGCCGGGGTTCGGCAGCGCAAAATCAACCACCATCGTGGTGCCGCCTGCCAGCGCAGCCCGCGTACCGCTTTCGAAATCGTCGCTGGAATAGGTGCCCATAAATGGCATCTCCAGATGGGTATGCGGATCAATTCCACCCGGCATCACATAGCAGCCCGTTGCGTCCAGTTCCTTGTCACCCTTCAGATCCATCCCGATCTCGGTGATGACGCCATCTTCAATCATGACATCCGCCTTGTAGGACAAGTCGGCGGTCACAACGGTTCCGTTCTTGATAACAGTGCTCATTTTCATCTCCCTGACGCGGTCTGCGCCGCATGCTTCATCTGGCCAAAAATATCTCGGGGGAGTCGCCCTTTGGGCGACGGGGGCAGCGCCCCCTTATTCCACAATCTCAGCCGTCTCGACGACCGCATGAAACAGAACATCCGCCCCGGCTGCGGCCCAGTCCTTGCTGATCTCTTCCGCTTCGTTGTGGCTCAACCCGTCAACGCAAGGGCACATGACCATGGCTGTCGGGGCCACCTGGTTGATCCAACAGGCATCGTGCCCCGCCCCTGAGATGATATCGGTGTGCGAATATCCCAGCCGCTCTGCCGCGTCCCGAATCGCCGCGACGCAGCCGTCGTCAAACTTCACCGGATCAAACCCGCCGACCTTTTCGAAGTCGATCTGCAGGCCCATCTCTTCCACGATATCTTCGGCCGCAACGCGCAAACGGTTCTCCATATCTGTGATGACCGCCAGATCCGGCGAGCGGAAGTCGACCGTGAAAACCGCCCTACCGGGGATCACGTTGCGGGAATTCGGGAACACGTCAATATGCCCTACTGCACCGACGGCATGGGGCGCATGGGACCACGCGATCTCATCCACTTTCTCAAGGATACGCCCCATCGCCAGACCCGCGTTTTTGCGCATCGGCATCGGAGTAGATCCAGTATGTGCATCTTTGCCTGTCACGGTAATCTGCGTCCAGCTCAGGCCCTGGCCGTGCGTCACAACGCCGATATCCTTGCCTTCGGCCTCAAGGATCGGCCCCTGTTCGATATGCAGCTCAAAGAAGGCGTGCATCTTGCGGGCACCAACCTCTTCCTCGCCGCGCCAACCAATTCGCTTTAGCTCATCGCCAAAAGTTTTGCCCTCGGCATCCTCGCGGTCATAGGCCCAGTCCTGCGTGTGCATCCCGGCGAAGACGCCCGAAGACAACATTGCCGGTGCATAACGTGTGCCCTCTTCGTTGGTCCAATTGGTCGCCACGACCGGGTGTTTGGTTTTGATGTCCAAATCGTTCAGCGTGCGGATGATCTCCAACCCGCCCAATACACCTAACACGCCGTCATACTTGCCGCCGGTTGGCTGCGTATCCAGATGCGAGCCGACATAGACCGGCAACGCCTCAGGATCGGTCCCTTCGCGGCGGGCAAACATATTGCCCATCTGATCCAGCCCCATGGTACAGCCCGCATCCTCGCACCACTTTTGAAACAAGGCGCGCCCTTCTGCATCTTCGTCCGTCAGGGTCTGGCGGTTGTTCCCGCCCGCAATGCCAGGGCCGATCTTGGCCATCTCCATCAGGCTGTCCCAAAGTCTGTCGCCATTGATCCTGAGGTTCTGCGCCGGAGCTGCCATCTTGTTCTTCCCTGTTGCTTGCGATTTGGCTCGCTTTTGGTGTCTTGATTTGACCATCTGGTCAAACTCACGCTATCACGGGTTCGACATCAGTCAAGAAATTGCATAGTGCCGCCGGAAAATTCGGCATATTTGGTGCCCGCTTGGCGGAAAAAGAGACAGTCAGGAAACATGCCCAAAGATCGCGCCCCGACCCGAATTCAAAAAAAGAACCGCGCCGCGATTCTCGAAGCCGCACTGAACGTGTTTTCGGCGCATGGTTTCCGTGGGGCGACCGTAGATCAAATCGCGACCGAGGCCGGGTTGAGCAAACCGAACCTGTTGTATTATTTCCCGTCGAAAGAGGCGATCCACACCGCCTTGCTGTCCGGTCTGTTAGAGATCTGGCTGGCCCCTCTGCATGATCTGGACGCGGATGGCGACCCGATGGAGGAAATCCTAGCCTATATCCGACGCAAACTGCAGATGAGCCGGGACTTACAACGCGAAAGCCGCTTGTTTGCCAACGAACTGGTCCAGGGAGCACCGCGTATTCATGAGTCGTTGTCCAATGACCTGAAAACGCTGGTGGATGAGAAAACGGCGATTCTCACGCAGTGGATGGATCAGGGCAAGATCGCGCGCCTGCACCCCTATCACCTGATTTTCTCAATCTGGGCGCTGACACAACATTACGCGGATTTCGACATTCAGGTTCGCGCAATTCTGGGCGACGAAGACCCGTTTGAGGGGGCCGAGCCCTTTATCGATACGCTCTACCGAAAACTTCTGACGCCGTAGAAAAACCGCTTTTGTCGTCGGTCCCGACTCTCAGGTAATATTGGCGGAATGCCATACGTTTTTCACGACCATGTAATTGTCGAGACCCTCGGTGCCGCCTTCACGACCGTAACCGCTGGATTTCACCCCGCCAAAGGGGGTTTCGGGCATAGACGCCTCCAGCGTGTTAATCGACAGGTTACCAACCTCAACCTCGTCAATCAGCCGATCGATATAGTCCGCACGATTTGTAAACGCGTATCCGGCCAGCTCAAAAAAGAACCGAGTTTGCCATATCGATGGCGTCATCCAGTGAGGATACAGGATTGATCACGGCCACCGGACCAAACGGCTCCTCCTGCATGATCCGGGCGTTGTCGGGCACGTTCAGCAGGACGGTGGGCTGAAAGAAGTACCCTTTGTCGCCATGTTTGGCACCTCCCGTGGCAACCATGGCGCCCTTTTCACGGGCGTCTTCCACCAATTCGGACAGTGCAGGCACCCGCCGGTCATTTGCCAGAGGCCCCATTTCCACATTTTGGTCCATGCCGTTTCCGACAACGGTTGCCGCAGCGCGTTCAACGAAAGTTGTGGCGTAATCTTCAAAGATGCTCTCATGCGCTGGAATCCGCTGCTGTTTGAACGTCCGTATATTCGCAGACAATAACAGGCGCGTGGCCGACCAGCTCCATGAGAACCGATGTCATGTGTTGCGATGCCAAAGTGGTCAGGTGCCGCCCCACAGCCGTTGAGCCGGTGAAAGCCACGAGCCTGACCGGATCCGGTGGGATGAGATGATCGGAAATCTCCGCCGGTTCTCCGAACACCAGTTTCAGCACACCCGGAGGCAGACCCGCATCTTCGAAAGCCTTGGCGATGTGTATGGCGCTCGCGGGCGTTTCCTCGACCGCCTTCAGGATGATCGAGCAGCCCGACGCCAGTGCTCCGGCAATTTTTTGTGCCGGTTGCCTCATCGGGAAATTCCACGGCGAAAAGGCAGCGACGACACAAATAGGCTGGTGATGAACCGAGAACTTGTGGCCCCGAGCAGCAGGGATAACCCGTCCATAGGTCCGCATCGCCTCGCCCGCGTCCCATTCAAAGAACTCTGCCCCTCGGATAACCTCAAGCCTAGCCTGCTTAAGCGGCTTGCCGTGTTCCAGGGTGATGGCGTGGGCGATTTCTTCCTGACGCTCACGCATCAGCGCGGCGGCCCGCAGGATCGTGTCAGAACGGTCGCGCGCCGAGGTGCGTCTCCTTAGTCGGAAACCTTTGACGGCCGCATCCAGATCCTGCTTCGACGCGCAGGGAAGACGCCCGATTTCGCCCTCTGTCGCAGGGTAGATAACGGGTATGTCCCGGCTGGCTGTGCGCCATTTGCCCGCGATGCACAGCTTAAGTTCAGGATACATGAAACCGGTGCCTCCGACTTTGACCATTTCAAATCACGCAATGTCCGGCATTACTTCAAGTGAATTGGGTGAATACTGATATCAATTTGACGAACACCTGACCTCACTTCTGTTTCACCGCCTGATGCAGCGCCGATATAAAGGCGCGACCGACGGCGGAAGGATCGGCATCAGCACTTCATTCGTACTTTCGTTGATCTTGATCGCGACGTTCGGACGGTCAGAATGTGCCCACCACCACGCGACCCGAGTTTCCTTCGTTCAGGTCATCCATTTCCTGCGCGGCGTTCTGGATATTGCCATGCGCACCCACCGCCACCAGCAGGCGCAGTTGACGCAGTTTCAGCCCCTGCCCGACTGCGATCTCCAACGCGTCCGCGACTGTTTGATCCGCCAGTGCGTGATGGCCAGCGCATTCGATCACCAGATCTGCATTGGGATAAGCTCGGGCACCGAACCCACAAACAGGTTCCGGTTTTGTGAATTGCTGCCTGGTCGCACCAGAACCGCATGTACCATATGGCCCCGCGCCTGAACCGCGCCCATGACATGCTGCGCAATCGCGCCTTTACCGATCAATCCTATTTTCATGTAGCAAACCCAAACCCGCGCCAAAGATTTCAAAATTAATATTCTCTGGGTATTCTAATTTCAGATACCCAGTTCCCGGCTTTCGCATTGGATCATGTGGTGTGAACAGGCTTGGATGGCGACGCTAGAATTGCGCGTCAATCTGAAGGCCCGTCAAAATGAACTACGCCAAACGCGACGCCAAAGCCTATGCGCGCGAGAACATGACCGGAATCTGGGCTGCAGCCCTGAACCCGTTCAACGATGATTTGTCACTGGATGAGGCCGCGCTGCGGTCGAACATCCGGCACTGGATTGACGATCTGGACATCCAGGGTCTGTTCGTGACGGGCAAACCGGGCGAGTTCTTTTCGATGAGCCTGGATGAGCGCAAGCGTAACTTTGCGACTGCGGTTGACGAATGCGCGGGCAAAGCCAGTGTGATCGTCTCGGCCTCGGATCAGAACATGGATACAGCGCTGGAACTGGCCCGTCATGTGCAGAATTGTGGGGCCGATTACATCGTTTTGCACGCCCCGGTTCTAAGCTTTGTTCAGGATCTCGGAGAGGTTTTGTACCAGTACTACAAACGGTTCTGCGATGAGCTGGACATCGGGATTGCGATGTGGAGCCACCCGGACAGCGGATACCTGATGCAGCCCGAGGAATGCGCGCGGATTGCCGATCTGCCTAACATCGTGGCCATCAAATACTCCGTCCCGCGTGAGATGTATGTGAAATTGACGTATATGGTGGGCGACAAAATCCATGTCTCGACCTCGGCTGAACATGAATGGCTGGACAATATTTTGGAACTGGATTGGAAACTGTACCTGTGCTCGTCGCCACCGTACCAGATACAGACAAAAAACGATCAACGCATGAACGAATACACGCGGCTGGCTTTTGCCGGAAAAGCGGATGAGGCACGCAAGGTGTTTGACAGCCAGAACCCGGTGAGGGACGCGATGAAGCGAACCAAACCTGCAGGCAAACCCACCGCTTATGGAAAATACTGGCAGGAGTTGCTGGGACAGGTCGGGGGGCGTTTGCGGCCCCCGATGCTGGAACTGACCGAGGCGGAAAAAGAGATCATCTGCAAGGGGTTCGCGGAAAGCGGCCTGAAGCAATAGCTCCATCGATATAAGTAAATCGGATATCTAGATACAGATAATTTCTTTGCAGTTATGAAAAAACAGGCCAAACTTCTGCCAAAAGGGAGTGGGACATGTCGAAGTTAAGTGCATTCAACTTTCAGAAATGGATCGACGAACACCGTCACCTGCTGAAACCGCCGGTCGGCAATCAACAGGTCTGGGAGGACGCAGACCTGATGGTCACCGTCGTCGGCGGGCCGAACAAGCGCACCGATTATCACGACGACCCGGTTGAAGAGTTCTTCTACCAGCTTGAAGGCGACATGGTGCTGAAACTGTATGACGGCGAGGAATTCTATGACGTTCCGATCCGGGAAGGTGAGATCTTTCTGCTGCCGCCGCATGTCCGCCATTCACCACAAAGACCGCAGGAGGGTTCTATCGGATTGGTGATCGAACCGAAACGGCAGACAGGCGAGCTGGACGCGATCGAATGGTATTGCTTTGAATGCGGCACCCGCGTTCATCGGGCCGAGATGCAATTGCAGTCTATCGTCAAGGACTTGCCGCCGGTCTACGAAAAATTCTATTCATCAGAAGAAGACCGAACATGCCCGAACTGCCAGACCGTGCATCCGGGAAAAGAGCCGCCAGAGGGCTGGGTCACACTCTGAGATGAACAAACAACAGGGAAGAACATGAAACATTTTGCTAAGATCGCCGCTTCGGCTGCAGCGCTTGCTGTGACATCGCTAGCTGCCCATGCAGATGAATTCCGTCTGGGCCTGATCACGCCACCTCCGCATATCTGGACCAAGGCGGCCGAGTCCTTTGGGGCCGAGCTGAACGAAGCCAGCGGAGGTGCCCATACCGTATCTGTATTCCCTGCCCGTCAGTTGGGCAACGAGGCAGAGATGCTGCAACAATTACAGACTGGCGCGCTGGACATGGCGTTCATGACAGTGGCCGAAGTATCAAACCGCGCGCCAGAGTTGGGGGCGTTTTATGCGCCGTATCTCGCGGATGATATCGGCCACGCGGGGCGCATCCTGCGTTCGGATACCGCAAAATCGATGCTGGAACCCCTGCCTGGTCAGGTTGGCGTTGTAGGCTTAGGTTACGGTATGGCCGGGCTGCGCCAGATCGTCAGCCGGGGCGATGTGTCTTCGGCAGAGGACCTGTCTGGTCTGAAACTGCGGATCACGCCGTTCACGCCGATTTTGGATTTCTACAACGCGGTCGGAGCTGCACCAACACCAATGCCGCTGCCTGCTGTCTATGACGCGCTGGCCAATGGGCAGGTCGATGCCATTGATATGGATGCAGAACTGATCTGGGTGCTGAAATACTATGATCACGCCGACACGATCGTTCAATCCGACCACATGATGTTCCCGATGGTCGGGCTGGTCTCGGCCAAAGTCTGGGCGGGACTGTCCGAAGAAGACCGCGCGATGATCGGTGAACTGATGGCAAAACACGTTGACAGTACCATCGATGCCTATGTTGCCAACGAAGCGAAGTGGCTGGAACAAATCGAAGGCACCGGCAAGGCCTATAAGAAAGTTGACGCCTCATTCTTCGGCGATGCAATTGAGGAATGGAACGGCATCTGGTCTGAAAAGACCTCGTCCCTTGACGCGCTGCGGGAGACTGCGGCAGAAACCAAATAAAGTTGAACGTTTCAAGTAAAGGGCGCGGGTCGATCCTGCGCCCTTTTGTACAGGGGATCGGCGATGTTGTACCGACTGTCGGCTGCGTGGGCGCGGGTGGAATTGTGGTGTGCCGCAGCGCTTGCAGTTTGCGTCACTTTGTTGATCTTGCTGAACGTTGTGACCCGCACGGCTGGCAACGCACTGTTCTGGGTGGATGAACTGGCAATCTATGCCATGGTGTGGATGACATTCCTTGGTGCCTCCGCGGCATTACATCACCGCAATTCGGTCTCTATCACAATCCTTGTGGATCTGGTTCCGCCTCAGGTCCGGGCAATCATCCAAAAAGTCGTCGATATCGTTGTCTTCATTTTTGCAATCGCGATGCTGTGGGTCTGCTGGCGCTGGTTTCTGCCTTTGGACATCGCACGCACTGGGTTTGACGCAATGGCTTTTCAGGGCAACACCTTCAACTTCATCTATGCTGAGCCGACCTCGACACTCGGGCTTCCGAAGTTTCTGTTTTGGCTGGTTATGTGGCTGTTCGCCTTGGGGGCCACGCTGCATTCCACGATGCATCTTCTGACGCGTCCCGGACAAGGGTCTCAGGCATGAGCCCTTTTGTCTTTCTGGCCACCCTGTTGCTGTCGGTGCCTGTTGCCATCGTGTTGGCGATCACCGCAATCTGGTACATCTGGGAAAGCGGGAACACGGTTCTGTACGACAGTTTCGCGCAGAAAATGTTTGGCGGGTTGGAAAATTACGGCCTGCTGGCAATCCCGCTGTTCATGCTGACCGGAGAACTGATGAATGAAGGCGGCATGACACGCCGCCTGGTCGCTTTGGCGCGTGTATTCGTTGGCGGATTCCGGGGCGGGCTCGCCTATATCAACCTGCTGGCCAATATGTTCATGGCCGCCATCATCGGCTCAGCCACCGCGCAGATCGCCGTGATGTCGCGTGCCATGGTCCCCGCGATGGAGGAAGAGGGTTATAGCAAGGGCTTCGCCGCTGCCACGACAGCAGCCGGGGGCTTGTTGGCACCGGTCATCCCGCCGTCAATGATGTTCGTTATCTTTGGCGTTTTGGCGCAGATTCCCATCGGCGACATGTTCATCGCCGGGATCATACCCGGCCTGCTGCTGGCAGGAGCCTTTGCTTTGGTGATCACGCTGGTCGGATGGGTCCAGCAATTCCCAAAGGGCGTCTGGATGTCTCGCCGCGATGCCATGCAAGCCCTGATCGCCGCCCTGCCCGCGATGCTTATCCCGGTTTCGATCATCGGTGGTATTCTGTTTGGCATCGCTACGCCGACAGAATCCGCAGCCATTGCTTCGCTGATCGCATTTCTGGTCGGATGGCTCATTTACGGAGAGCTAAAGCCGCAACATCTGGGCGAAATGTTCAAGCGAACAGCCGCAAATGCATCGATGATCCTATTCATGATCGCGGCGGCCAGCGTTTTTGGTTGGGTCATCATCTACGAAGAAATACCGCAGCAGCTGGCGGGGCTTATCACGTCGATCACATCCAATCCGTTCATGTTTCTGCTGATCGTAAATGCTGCACTGCTTTTGGTGGGAATGGTGATCGACGGGATCGCCGCCATCATCCTGATCACGCCCATTTTGTTGCCGATTGCCACTGGATCCTACGACATCAGCCCCTATCAGTTCGGCGTTGTCGTATGCCTGAACCTTGTTCTTGGCCTGCTTACGCCACCCGTCGGAATTGGCCTCTATATCGCCTCATCAATGAGCGGCACGACCCCCGGAGCAATTCTGAAATCGCTTTGGCCGTTCCTGATTGCGGTGGCCGCCGTCTTGATCCTGCTAAGCTATGTCCCAAGCCTGTCGACCTACTTGATCTAGCAAAACGTGATGTCGCCACGCGGCTTTGAATGCCCAATATAGGGGGCAGTATTCGGTAAGAGGCCCGCGCTTTCGGGCCCCTTCATGTTTTCAGTACCCAAGTTACTCGGCAGCTTTGGCCATCGGATTGTTTGGGTGCGTCGTCCAGTTGGCATAGTCGCGCTGAACTTCCAGACCGGTCCGCGGATCAACCTCTCCGGCGGTCATTGGCACCATTGAGATGCAGCCGTCGACCGGGCAAACATCCACGCACAGATTACAGGCGACGCATTCGTCATCCATGACCTCGAACACCCGGTCATCAGACATGGAAATCGCCTGGTGGCTGGTGTCTTCGCACGCGGCGTAGCAGCGACCACATTTGATGCACTCGTCCTGATCGATCTTGGCCTTGGCCACGTAGTTCAGGTTCAGGTATTGCCAATCGGTCACGTTTGGAACCGCACGACCGACAATCTCGGACACGTTTGTGTACCCCTTTTCGTCCATCCACTTGGACAGACCTGCGGTCAGTTCGTCGATGATCTTAAAGCCGTAGGTCATAGCAGCCGTGCACACCTGAACGTTACCACAGCCCAGCGACATGAACTCTGCCGCATCGCGCCATGTGGTCACGCCGCCAATGCCGGAAATCGGTAGGCCGTGGGTGGCTTCGGCGCGCGCGATCTCGGATACCATCGACAGGGCAATTGGCTTCACCGCCGGGCCACAATACCCGCCGTGACTGCCCTTGCCATCAATCGACGGTTCCGGGCTGAACGTGTCCAGATCGACGCTGGTGATCGAATTAATCGTGTTGATCAGTGACACTGCATCCGCGCCGCCGTTTTTCGCCGCCTCAGCAGGCTTGCGAACATCAGTGATGTTTGGCGTCAGCTTCACGATCACGGGCCGGTCATAGTATTTCTTGCACCAGCGGGTGACCATCTCGATATATTCCGGCACCTGCCCTACTGCTGCGCCCATTCCGCGTTCGCTCATCCCGTGCGGGCAGCCAAAGTTCAGTTCGATCCCATCGGCGCCGGTTTCTTCGACACGCGGCAGGATGGCTTTCCAAGCCTCTTCTTCGCATGGCACCATGATCGAGGCGATCAGCGCGCGATCCGGGTAGTCGGCTTTGACCCGCGCCATTTCCTCGAGGTTCACCTCAAGCGGTCGGTCCGTGATCAGTTCGATGTTGTTCAGACCCAACAAGCGACGGTCCGCGCCATAGATCGCGCCGTAGCGCGGCCCATTTACGTTTACGACCGGCGGTCCCTCGGACCCGAGCGTTTTCCAGACGACTCCGCCCCATCCGGCCTCGAAAGCGCGGCGCACGTTGTATTCCTTGTCCGTCGGCGGCGCCGAGGCCAGCCAGTAAGGATTGGGGCTGGAAATGCCCAGAAAGTTTGTTGTCAGATCGGCCATGGCTTCTCCCTTCCCGGCTCAGCCGGTTTTCTTGAATATCATTTCGGTCGGACGAATGCGCCCGGCCTTGAGGTTCGTGACGTAGTTTTGAAACTTTTCGGGCGCCGTCTCGCCCATCATCAGGTGGATGCCCAAAGGCGGCGGGCCGCTTTGGGCGATGCGCGCGAACACCTCTTCGAAAAATGTAAGCGCGAACTCGGTCCGGTCTGCTTCGGCTACCAGTTCAAGGCCTGCGGCGGCAGCGGCATTCTTGTAAACATCCGGCGCATCAACAAAGGATGTCCCGGCAACGGTTGACCACGGCAGAGGAAAGGCCAGCGGTTCCTCCACGTCCCCTCCCATCACGTCAAACAGGGCAAAGACTCCATCTCTGGCCAGTGCTCGCGAGACTTCCGCGAACAGACCTGCTTTGTCTTCGATGTTCATCCCGACATGCATCATGACGGCAAGATCGAAGCCCGCATCCGGTACCGGCATGTCCAGTGCACTACCCACCAGAAAACTGGTCTTTTCGGAATGACCGACAATCTGGCTCAAAGCAGTGGCCGTTTCGACAAACTCCGGCGTCAGGTCGACCCCGGTCACCGTTGAGTCATAACGATCCACGATGTACCGCGACGTCCCACCGATGCCGCAGCCGACATCCAGCACACGGGTCGCGTGGGTCGGCGAAAGCTGGGCAAACAGGTTGTCCGTCGCAAGAACACCGCCGGTGTGGAACTCATCACCTGCCTTTAGGTCGGCAACCGTGGCCGCATTGGGATCAATGCCGCTGGCTTTTAGCGCCTCACGCATGCGTTCCGTAAGAGCACCAGTTGTATAGTGTTGCGCAACAGCTTGTTCGATCTGGGACATGAGAATACCTCAGCAGCGAATGGGATGGGGTGAATGCCCCATCCTATCACGAAACGAGCGTTGCGTGGATGTCCATCGCCGCGTCTCGACCCTCGGCCACTGCGGTCACGGTCAGGTCTTCGCCACCCGCCGCACAGTCGCCCCCGGCCCAGACACCACCCATCGAGGTGCGCCCCGGACCAGACACAGCGATCTTGTTGCCATCCAGATTCAGCCCTTCTGGCGCGCCGTCAAGGTTTTGACCAATCGCTTTGAGGACTTGATCAGCGGATATGCGGATCATCTCTCCGGTGCCCGAGAGCTTACCGTCGTGACTGGACGTATACTCCAATTCGATCTCTGCCGCTGCCCCGTTTCCGTGTACGGCCACGGGCTGCACGTTGGTCATGATCTTGACGCCGTGCGAGGACGCGAGGTCCTGCTCATATCGGCTGGCACCCATCGCATCACGACCACGGCGGTATGCGATCGTGACATGTTCGGCGCCAAGCAATTTCGACTTCACCGCCGCGTCCACGGCGGTCATGCCACCGCCGATCACCACGACATTGCGACCCACCGGCAGATGCGACAGGTCCGAGGCCTGACGTACTTCCGAGATGAAATCGACCGCGTGGCGGACACCGTCCAGATCAGCACCCTGTGCACGCAAGGCATTCACCCCGGCAAGGCCGATAGACAGGAATACTGCATCGTAATTCTCAACCAGACCGTCCAGCGAGACGCCCTCGCCCAGAACAGAACCGGTTTCGATAGAAATACCGCCGATTTTCAGCAGCCAGTCGACTTCGGCCTGAGCAAAATCGTTTGTCGATTTGTACGCGGCGATCCCGTATTCGTTCAGCCCGCCCGGCTTGGGGCGGCTTTCGTGGATCACCACGTCATGCCCAAACATGGCCAACCGGTGCGCACAGGCCAGACCCGCAGGTCCTGCCCCGATTACGGCCACCGTTTTTCCGGTGGGTGCGGCCCGTTGGAACGGGTGTTCCCCGCCGACCATCACGCTGTCCGTCGCGTAACGCTGCAATCTTCCGATTTCGACCGGTGAACCTTCGGCGGTTTCGCGCACGCAGACTTCTTCGCACAGCGTCTCAGTCGGGCAAACGCGGGCGCACATGCCGCCTAGAATGTTCTGCGCCAAAATAGTCTCACCCGCCGCTTCGGGCTGACCAGCCTGAATCTGGCGCATGAACAGCGGAATGTCGATGTCTGTCGGACAGGCTGTGACGCATGGTGCGTCGTAACAAAAATAGCACCGATCCGCTGCCACGGCGGCCTCATGGGGGGCCAGTGGCGGATGCAGATCCGTGAAATTCGAGGTCAGCTCATCGCTGGACAGCCGCCCGGAGACAATGCCGGGGGCAATCTGGCCCTGTGCCATCACTCTACTCCCTGTAGATATGTTTGTTGTGGCCTCAGCTTGCCACAAAGAAATTTTTTATCAAATGGTAAAATTTGCCAAATGGTCAAAAAATGAAAAAACCGGACCAATCGACCCGGTTTTCCTTTGTTTCTGCCTGTTTTTCTTGCAGCGATTGTATCAGACCATCTGAGCCAAATGCCCTGTTTTCGTCCAAACACGTGCCCCCGAAGCCCCTGCGACGGCGGTAGATCGCGTTCCCGGAGGCAACCTCAACCAGTCCCAGGTCGTGAAATCCTCGTCAGATTCCCTCAGCGAGCCTTCGATCACAAACAGCTCCATTCCGTGCGACGCATCCAGTTCCAACGCCTCACCCGCCCCAAGATTGAACACGCGGACATCTTCATGTGCGTCTTTGAACAGTTGAGTATTCCCCTGACCATTGATCGAGCGGCGTACCTCTGTCCGATCATCCGGGTCAAACTGATGCAGTTTCACCAAGATCGTCGCCCCCTCTTTAGCCGAAGGTGTGTGCGACGTGGTCGGCGGGTTTCTCACATAACTGCCAACCGGAAAATCACCGGTTTCGTCCTGAAAAACGCCGTCCAGAACCAGATACTCTTCGCCCCCGTCATGGGTGTGGGCCGAAAACGCGCTGCCCGGAGCAAAACGGACGATTGTCGTTGCGCGGGCAACCTCCTCGCCGATGCGATCCAGCATCTTGCGTTCGACACCGGCGGCGGGGGACGCGATCCATTCATTCTGGTCGAAATGAACTGCAACACGTTTGGTGAAATCTGCGTTGATCCTCATGGGGGCACTCCTGAACGGGGACGTGTCCCTAACATGGGATTGCGCCGACATTTTTCAAATTGCGCGCATCGCATCTGGTTTTGACGGGCGCGTCTGCATACTGTACGTCCGACAAGAAACCCGAGCAGCGCCGGACCACGGCACCCACAAGAACTGAAAGTCACCGGATGCAGGCCAGCGCCCCGAAATTCAACATCGTTATCATCGGGCAAAACAACCGTCTGCAATACGAAGCCCTTTTGTTTGCCGCCTCGCTGCGGCACAGCAGCCCTGATTTTTCCGGTCGACTGTTCGTGGCTGTTCCGCAACCCGGTCCACGCTGGTCGCAGGACCCTACCATCCAGGACGAGGATCTGCTGAAAGCGCTGCGCCAGTTGGATGCCGAGATCCTGCCGTTCGAAAACAAGGTATTCGGCGCCAGCTACCCTTATGGCAACAAGATCGAAGCGTTGGCGGCCATGCCCGAGGGTGAGCCCTTTGTGTTTTTCGACAGTGACACACTGATCACCGGCGATCTGACCAGCGTCCCCTTCGACTTTGACCGCCCCGGCGCATCGCTTAGGGTCGAAGGAACCTGGCCCAAACCAACCTTGTATGGTCCTGGACTGGATGGGATCTGGAAGGCGCTTTACCAAAGGTTCGAACTGGATTTCGACAGCTCACTGGATACCAGCCAACCGGTGGATTACTGGCGGCGTTATCTGTACTTCAATGCCGGGTTTTTCTTTCATTCCTGCCCTCACACCTTCGGAAAGCGCTTTCTGGACTACGCCCGCACGATCCGCGACGGCGAGATCCCCGAGATGGCTGGACAGAATTTTGACCCCTGGCTGGATCAGGCTGCACTGCCGCTGGTTATCCACTCGTTCGGCGGCGGTCGCGATGCCCTGCCCGCAGGTCTTCTGGACGGATCGGTCAGCTGTCATTACCGCCTGTTTCCCTTGCTCTACGCTCGTGAAAGCGATCACGCTGTCGAGGTGCTGGAAACCGTGGTTGCGCCAAACCGGGTCAAGAAGGTCCTCAAGGGGTACGACCCGATAAAGAAGCTGGTGCTGCAGCGCAAAGGTCACAAAATCAGGGACATGTTTGACCGCGAGAACCTTCCCAAACGCGAGCAGGTTATTCGCAACACGATACGCAAGAATGGTCTTTGGATGCGCTGACAGGAATGTTGTCTGCGCGCGCCCAATCGCCTAGAGATTCAGCAACGCACTTTCCAACAGGAGATTTCCAAGATGTCTGACGGCCCCACCTACGGTTTTGATACGCTTCAAATTCACGCGGGCGCCCGGCCCGATCCCGCAACTGGCGCGCGTCAGACACCGATCTATCAGACGACAGCCTATGTGTTCCGCGACGCGGATCACGCAGCTGCCCTGTTCAACCTGCAAGAGGTTGGTTTCATCTATTCCCGCCTGACCAACCCGACCGTGGCGGTTCTGCAGGAACGTGTCGCCACGCTGGAAGGCGGCGTCGGAGCGGTTTGCTGCTCGTCAGGTCACGCAGCACAGATAATGGCGCTGTTCCCGCTGATGGGTCCGGGCTGCAACGTGGTCGCCTCGACCCGTCTGTATGGCGGCACGGTCACGCAGTTCAGCCAGACCATCAAACGCTTTGGCTGGTCTGCCAAGTTTGTCGACACCGATGATCTGGACGCCGTGAAAGACGCAATCGACGAAAACACCCGGGCAGTGTTCTGCGAATCCATTGCCAACCCCGGCGGCTATGTCACCGACATCCGCGCTCTGGCGGATGTGTCTGACGCTGCGGGTATTCCGCTGATCGTCGACAACACCTCGGCCACGCCATACCTGTGCCGCCCGATCGAACACGGCGCAACGCTGGTTGTGCATTCGACCACTAAGTATTTGACCGGCAACGGCACCGTCACTGGCGGGTGCATCGTGGATTCGGGTAAGTTCGACTGGTCGGCAAATGACAAGTTCCCGTCACTCAGTGAGCCGGAGCAGGCGTATCACGGCCTCAAATTCCATGAGACCTTCGGCCCGCTGGCCTTCACTTTCCACGGAATTGCAATTGGCCTGCGCGATCTGGGCATGACCATGAACCCGCAGGCAGCGCATTACACGCTGATGGGGATCGAGACCCTGTCCCTGCGGATGGAGCGTCACGTCGAAAACGCACAAAAAATCGCCGCATGGCTCGAGGCGGATGACCGCGTGGAATACGTCACTTATGCCGGGCTGCCGTCTTCGCCTTACAGTGACCGGGTCAAAGCGCACTACAAGAAGGGCGCAGGCGCGCTGTTCACCTTCGCGGTCAAGGGCGGCTATGACGCCTGTATCAAACTGGTCAACGCGCTTGAGATTTTCAGCCACGTAGCCAACCTGGGTGATGCACGATCACTGATCATTCACTCGGCTTCGACCACACACCGTCAGCTGACCCCGGAACAGCAAGAGGCCGCGGGCGCAGGCCCGGGTGTGGTGCGCGTATCCATTGGTATCGAAGACGCCGATGACCTGATCGCCGATCTCGATCAGGCGCTGGCCAAAGCGTCGGCCTGATCCATGAGCGGGCACAACACCAATGATCTGGGCCAACCCATCGGATTGCCGGTAGCGGGCGATTTCCCGCGCCCGACACCACCCTACACGCCGATGGAGGGCCGAAATTGTTCCGTTGTCCCGCTTGATGTGAATAGGCATGCGCCCGGATTGTTCCGGGCGTTTGCCAACGACACGGATGGCCACAACTGGACCTACCTGCCCTATGGGCCGTTCGACAGCGAGCGCGAGTTTGAGGATTGGACCCGTGAGACCTGCATGGATTCCGATCCGATGTTCCACACGGTACTGGACAGCAACGATACGCCCGTGGGTATGGCTTCATTTCTACGGATTGACCCGGCGGCGGGTGCGATCGAGGTGGGACACATCCACTTCTCACCCTTGTTGCAGCGTAACCCGCAATCGACCGAGACTATGTTCCTGATGATGCAGCGCGTGTTCGATGAGTTGGGCTATCGCCGTTACGAATGGAAGTGCGACGCGCTGAACGCGCCGTCCTGTCGCGCGGCCGAGCGTTTGGGCTTTACCTTTGAAGGTATTTTCCGACAGGCCACCCATTACAAAGGTCGCAACCGGGATACGGCGTGGTATTCCATCCTCGACAGCGAATGGCCCCGCATCCGCAGCGCCTTTGAGGATTGGCTCTCGCCGGACAACTTTGACCAGACGGGCCAACAAAGGCAACCTTTGAAGGCCCGCGCAAGCGTCTGAGGTTACTCAGAGATTTCGAATTCCATTGTGACCGTGACCGAAACGGACACCTCGCCACCTGCGACTGGTACACCACCTGCATCCGCAGCGCTGAATTCCCGCATCATGGCCACGGGGCGCGCGCCACCGACCTGTTCGCTGATCTCTTGAACTGGTCCGAGTGTCACGTTAGCCGCCTGTGCCAACTGCTCGGCCTTGGCGGTCGCTTCGGCTACGGCGTTTGCGCGCGCCTGCGCTTGCAGCGGTTTCGGATCCTGTACGCCAAAGCTTAGCCCGCCAAAGTCATTGGCCCCGTCCTGGATGACTGCGTCCATGATTGTACCAAGCTGTGTCAGGTCACGCACACGCACCACCACTCGGTTCGAGGCGACAAATCCCGAAATTTCGGGCCGGTCGCCGCTTGCGCTGTTACGATTGTTCCAGACCGGCGACAAAGACACGTCGCGGGTCTGCACATCACGCGTTTCGATGCCAAGCTCCTGCAACCGGCTCAGGACCTGAGACACCGAATCCGAAGTGGCCTTCATCGCGTTCGAGGCCTGCGCGTCTTCATTGGTCACGCCCAGAGTAATAGTCGCCATATCAGGCGCGGCCTGCACGGTTCCCGCCGCGTCAACGGTGATGCGACGTTCTTCCGCATGGGTCATGCCCGCAATTGACATCGTCAGAACTGCAGCTAGAAAAGCGATTTTATTCAAGGTCTTCCCTCCAATTTTCTTTCTCCCAACATGGGGTGGCGAGGGTCTGCCGAACAAGGGGAAAGACCGGCTTTTTCTTTCCCTCGGCGGGATCCTGCTTTAATGTCACTCTGCGGACGAATGATCGTTTGCACAGATGCTGACAACTATGGTTTTTCCGGATTATGAAACCCGCCTTTGCGCTGTCTTTTTCTTCGACCGGAATATCCTTGCACCACCATTCGGATGGTGACTGGTTCTGCATAGGCGAGGTTGCTCTGGATGCGCCCGACCTGAATACGCAGATCATCGCATTGCGGGATCAGGGCTTTGCCCTTGAAAACGACCTGAACTGCAAGCTGGTGATACCAGCGGATCAGGTGCGATTTTTGTCCGTATCAACAGAGGGCCTAAGCCCCGAGGAAAGCGCTGAAAAAGTGCGAGCGGAACTGACCGAGGCAACTCCCTATGCGCTGGATGAGCTCGCCTTCGATACCGCAACCGTCGGTCCGACAACCCATATTGCTGCTGTCGCCAGGCAAACCCTGAATGAGGCCCGGACATTTGCAGCCGAGCACGGGTTTGTTCCAGTCCAGTACTCAACCCCGATCGAGGGTCAGGAATATCCGTCTGAACCTCGGTTCGAGATCGATACCCAAGACACGGTCATTGCTGCGGAACCGTTCGAGGTTGAGGATTCTGCCAAAACTGATGAAGGCCCAATCGCAGACACGATTGCAGATTCCGAGACCCCGACAGAGTTTTCTTCAGCCTCCGACACGACCGGCGCAGTAGAAACGGTTGAGGTAGAAGAATCCGCAAAAGAAAGTGAAGCTGCTGCCGATCGGGCGATCGCTGAAACCGAGGGCCAAACGGAGTTTCCTTCCGCGCCCGATGCGACCGCAGCAGAGGAACCCGCTGAGGGTAAAGAACCTACCAACGAAGATGATGGCCCTACCATTCACGCGATCGCAGATACTGAGACCCCGACGGAATTTCGTTCGGCGCCCAACGCGAATATTGCTGGCAAAACGAAAGCCACCCCCCCGATCAACCGCTACGCCGTTCCAGCGGCGGCGGCCGCTCTCGTTGCTGGTATTGCTCTGACCGTGTGGTCGTTGACTGGATCTGACGACACCGAATCCTCAGTGGCCGAGGCGGTTTCGATTGAAGAAACTGTGCCAAACCTCGCATCTGACGAGCAAATCGCCGAGACACAGGAGGTTGACGGCGATCCGGAGCTTGAATTCGAACCCGAGGCGGTCGCAACCGCGCCAGAGGAAGAGCCGCAAACCGAACCTGTTGAAGAAACCGCCGCTGATCTCAGCGCGACCGATGCTGCAATCCTCGAAGCGCTGAACGTGGCACCGACCCAGGTCGAACCGGTGGGACAAGAGCCCGCACCAGCGGAAATCTCGTCACAAGCAGACATCGAGATCTTCGCCCCCGAACCTTTGCCCGATCCGGTCCTGGAGTCGCCAGAGGACCTGTATCTGGCATCCCTGGACAGCACTGATTTGTCGCAGGACGCAGTGGCGCTGCCTCCCGTCAGTAGCTTTGAAACTGACCTGCCGTTTGAACAAAACGCCCTGCCCGCACAGGCCGGGGTCCAGTACGAACTGGACGAACGCGGCCTCGTTACTCCCTCAGCCGAAGGGACCCTGAACCCTGACGGAGTGGTCGTTTACCTTGGCCGGCCCGCCAAGGTTCCCCCGGCAGTTCCGGTTCGGTTCGAACAGGAGCCGATTGAGGAAGATCCTACAGCCCGCTTAGCGCAGAAACGGCCAAATCCACGTCCCGCCAATTTGCTGGAAAGCTTTGAGCGGCAACAACTTGGCGGACGCACACGCGAAGAACTGGCGGTTCTGCGTCCCAAACTGCGCCCCAAGTCCCTGCAAAGCAGCCCTCAAATCGACGAAACGCCGACGGCTTTGGCAGTCGTTCGCGTTCCGCGCCCCAAAACACGACCAGCCGGACTTGCCCGCCCGGCCAGTACAAACACAAGCACCGCCAATCTTGGATCGACTGCAGCGGTCGATCAAAGCTCGGACGAAGCTGGTTCTTTCCAACCAAAGGCCGTGGCACCGAAAATCCCGTCGATCGCCTCGGTGGCGCGGCAGGCGACCATCGACAATGCGCTTAACTTGCGCAAGCTGAACCTGATTGGGGTTTACGGGACCCCGGCCAATCGGCGCGCGCTGGTCCGGTTGCCCAGCGGTCGGTACAAAAAACTGAAAGTCGGAGACAGACTGGACGGCGGAAATGTTATCGCCATTGGCGACAGCGAATTGCGCTACCAAAAGCGCGGAAGAAACCTCACATTGAAAATGCCGCGGAGCTGACGGTTCAAAAAACAAAGGCGGCCGAGGGATATCCCCGACCGCCCTTTAGTGAATTACCTTACGCCGTTAAGCAGCTGAAATTTCACCGCTTTCAATCTGCTCGCGTTCAATGGATTCGAACAGAGCCTTAAAGTTCCCTTCACCAAACCCATCATCGCCCTTGCGCTGAATGAACTCAAAAAAGATCGGGCCGATCACGGTTTTCGAGAAGATTTGCAGCAAGATCCGGGTCTCGCCACCGTCCAGCACGCCCTCGCCGTCAATCAGGATGCCGTGCTTGATCATCCGGTCCAGAGGTTCATCATGATCCACGACACGTTCCTTGGACATGTCGTAATAGGCCTGGTTCGGACCCGGCATGAACTTGAGACCCTTTTCCGCAATCGCATCCGTCGAGGCGTAGATATCCTCACTTCCCACCGCGATATGCTGAATACCTTCACCCTTGTACTTCTTGAGGTATGATACGATCTGCCCGGTTTCGCCCCGGTCTTCGTTGATCGGAATACGGATACGACCACAGGGCGATGTCAGCGCACGGCTAAACAGCCCAGTGAATTTGCCCTGAATGTCAAAAAAGCGGATTTCGCGGAAGTTGAACAGACTCTCGTAGAATTTGAACCACTTGTCCATGTTGCCCTTGTAGACGTTGTGCGTAAGGTGATCGAGGTAATAGAACCCATCGCCGCGCGGTTTGGACTGTTTGTCCCAGATGAATTCCTGATTGTAAGGCGATGTTTCATAATACTGATCGATGAAATAGATCAGCGAACCGCCAATACCCTTGATCGCTGGGACATCCATGGTCTTGTCCGCCGCGTCATAAGGCTCGGCCCCTTTTGACACCGCGTGTTCATATGCTTTCTGTGCGTCCACGACGCGCCATCCCATCGCAGGGGCACAGGGGCCGTGTTCGGCCACGAACTTAGCGGCAAAACTTTCCGGGTCGGCATTCAGGATGTAGGTCACGTCCCCCTGCTGCCACAGCTCAACCAAAGGCTTTTCTTTGTGGTGTCCAACCAGCTCGAACCCCATTTTGGCGAAAAGGTCGCGCAGTTCCTGTGGCTCGGGGTGGGCGAATTCGACAAATTCAAACCCATCGGTTCCGGCTGGATTTTCAGGGCTGATGACAGATTTCGGGGCGTTGTGCGGGAAAGGACCCATGGCGCGTCTCCGTAAAAACAGGAATTTCTTTGCTGATTCCAAAATACGCCTTACCAAGCGCTGTTTCTGCGCATAGTTTTCGTGTAAACTATGAACATATGCGTAAATCACGCATGAACACGGGTAAATTTGGAGAAACTCCGCATATGCTGGATTCCACCGATACGCGGCTGTTGTCTGCCCTGCAAAAGGACGCACATCTAACCGCGCATCAATTGGGTGAAATGCTGAACCTGTCACCAAGCCAGGCGGGGCGCCGCCGTCAGCGGCTTGAGGCCGAAGGCTATATCACCGGATATGCGGCACGGCTGGATCCCCTAAAGCTGGGCTTGCAGGTCCAAGGGTTCATTCAGGTGCATTTGGGCACACATGGCCCGGAACAATCCGCGAGTTTTGCCCGCATGGTCGACACCCGCCCCGAGATCACCAGCGCCTGGACGATGACCGGAGAGGCAGATTATCTGCTGCACGTCTATTGCGACGATCTTTCCGCGCTCAACCGCTTGCTTCACCAGGTGATACTGCCGCATCCTGCAGTGGCACGGGTGCACAGCCAGATCGTGATGGACCAACTTAAACGCGACGCGCCATTGCCCACCTGACCGGACCGAGAGGACAAACATGGACGATTTCCTTTACCAGGCTTCAATCTATCTGGCTGCCGCCGTGATAGCAGTGCCCTTGTCGGCACGTCTGGGGTTGGGTTCAGTTCTGGGTTATCTGGCCGCTGGCATTGTCATTGGCCCTGTCTTCGGGCTTGTGGGGGCCGAGACCGAAAGCCTGCAGCACGTGGCCGAATTCGGTGTGGTCATGATGCTGTTTCTGATCGGGCTCGAGCTTGAGCCGCGCGCCTTGTGGGACATGCGCGACAGGCTTCTGGGACTAGGCGGTCTGCAGGTGTTGCTGTCCACCGCAGTCATCGCTGCAGTTGCCGTATATGCAAATCACCCTTGGTCGGTCGCACTAGCCGTCGGGTTAACCTTGTCTCTGTCATCCACAGCGATTGTGCTGCAAACATTGTCGGAAAAGGGGTTGATGCAGACAAATGGAGGTCGGGCGACATTCTCAGTGCTGCTGACGCAGGACATCGCGGTCATTCCCATTTTGGCGATGCTGCCGCTTTTGGCGTTGCCTGCAATGCCTCATATCGAAAGCGACGGCTCAATCGATCGCGGCGCGGATGCGCTCCATGAGGCCGGACATCATAGCTTGTCACTTGTCGAGGGCCTGCCCGGCTGGGCCGTTACGCTGGTCACCATCGGCGCAGTTGCCTTCGTCATTCTGGCTGGCATCTACCTGACGCGTCCACTGTTCAGGTTCATCCACGCCACTAGGCTGCGCGAAATGTATACGGCGCTAGCGCTGATGATCGTCGTGGGCATTTCCTTCCTGATGACACTAGTCGGACTCTCCCCTGCTCTGGGCGCGTTTCTGGCGGGTGTTGTTCTGGCAAGCTCAGAATTCCGCCACGAAATGGAAAGCGACCTTGAACCGTTCAAGGGACTTTTCCTGGGGCTGTTCTTTATCACGGTCGGCGCTGGAATTGACGTCGGCTATTTCTTCAACGACCCACTGGACCTGATCGGTCTGGCACTGCTGGTCATACTGGCTAAAGGGATCATCCTGTATTTGGTCGGTCGTGCGTTCCGGCTGCGCGGTCGAGATCACTGGTTGTTCACATTGGGTTTGGCGCAGGCAGGCGAATTCGGCTTTGTGCTGTTGGCCTTTTCAACGCAACAAAACGTCATCCCACCGGATTTGTCGCAAAAACTGCTGATGATCATCGCCCTGACAATGCTGATCACCCCGCTGCTGTTCATCATCTTCGATTTGCTGTCGCGCCGTATGGGTGATGGCGTCCCCGATGCCGAGCCCGATGAGATTGACGAAAAAGGCCCAGTCATCATCGCCGGAATTGGGCGTTTTGGTCAGATCGTGAACCGGTTGGTCCGCGCGAGCGGGTTCAAGACCGTCGTACTGGACCACGATATTGAGACAATCCAGTTGATGCGTCGTTTTGGCGTCAAAGGATTTCTGGGTGATCCCACGCGGCCAGAACTGCTGCGTGCCGCCGGGCTTGAAAAAGCTTCTGTTCTGGTCGCCGCGATGGATGACCCCAAGCAAGTCACACGTTTGGTCGGCTTTGCCCGGCGTCAGCGACCGGATTTGCACATTGTGGCCCGCGCACGTGATCGTACCCATGTCTACCAATTGTATCAGGCCGGAGCGAATGACATTGTCCGCGAGATGTTCGACGGATCACTACGGGCAGGTCGCTATGTCCTGGAAAACGTAGGTCTGAGCGAATACGAAGCGGCTCAGGCCGAGCAGACATTCTATCACCACGACCGCGCCTCTGTGCGTGATCTGGCAGAATTGTGGATCCCCGGTATGCCGACCGGTGACAACAAGAAATACATCGAACGGGCGCGGCAGCTTGAAAAAGACCTGGAAACCGAGCTGCTGGAACTGGCCGAGAAACACGCAAAGAAATCAGCCTGACCCGGCCCTGCCGGATCAGGCGGTTTGATCAGCCGTCCGAAACACCCGCTTCGGCAAATGTCGCCATGCCGGAATGGCACGCGACCGCGCTTTTAAGTATGTTGATCGCCAGCGCCCCGCCCGAGCCTTCGCCCAAACGCAGTCCAAGGCTCAACAATGGCTCTTTGCCCAACTTGGCCAACACAGCGGCGTGTGCGCCTTCGGCACTTTGGTGGCCTGCAACCGTGTGATCCAATGCGCCCTCGGACATGTTTGCCAGACAAGCTGCAGCCGCCGAGCAGATAAAGCCGTCAAGTATAACCGGGATACGCAAGGCACGCGCAGCGGCGATGGCCCCGGCCATGGCCGCGATTTCACGCCCGCCCAGACGGCGCAGGATTTCCAACCCGTCACCCGACCCGCCATGCAAGGCGATGCCTTCGGCCACGACGCGTGTTTTGTTGGCCAAACCGGCATCGTCTACCCCAGTGCCACGCCCAGTCCAGTCTGCGGCGTCGCCACCGAACAAAGCGCATGCGATGGCAGCCGCCGGGGTCGTGTTGCCGATACCCATCTCTCCAACCACAAGCAAATCGGCATTGTGGTCCACGGCGGTCCAGCCCACGCGCAGGGCCTCAAGCAATTCTTCTTCGGACATCGCGGGACCAGCGGTGAAATCCGCGGTCGGTCGATCCAGATCCAGCGCGTGCACATTCATCGTCGCGCCCGCCGCTTTGGCCAGCTGATTGATCGCCGCGCCGCCATGTTCAAAGTTCATGACCATCTGAACAGTCACCTCGGGCGGAAAGGCCGACACGCCTTGCGCTGTGACGCCATGATTGCCCGCAAATACGATGACCTGAGGGGCAGAGATCTGCGGCCGGGAATCCCCACGCCAGCTCGCATACCAAATTGCCAAATCCTCAAGCCGGCCCAATGCGCCGGGGGGTTTAGTCAGTTGTCCGTTACGCTCAGCAGCACCTTGCAGCGCATTGCCATCCGGTCCCGGAGCGTTACTCAGGGCCTCGCGAAGGGTTTTCAGGTCTTTTAATTCCGGCAGCATCCAAAGCCTCGTTGCATCAGAGTGGTCCTGTGTGTTTAACCGAAGCGTCCGATCCAACAAGACCCCGAAAGGCGCGGGAGTGAACAAAAACGACACCAAACTGTTTTCCGCGTGGGATTTTCCGCTGTCGCTGGTCCTGTTGACGCGTCTGCCGATGCCGCGCCTACCGGAATATCTGTTTGCGCGGCAGGCCAATGCGGTCTGGGCCTTTCCCCTGGTGGGGCTGGTCGTTGGGGCGTTGGCCTGTGCCGTCGGTTGGACGGCCAGTGCATTCGGCCTACCTGCATTCGCCAGCGCCGTAATACTTGTGGCGGTGCTAGTGATCGCCACTGGCGCGATGCATGAAGACGGGCTTGCGGATACGGTTGACGGATTTTGGGGCGGGTTCACCACCGAACGCCGCCTGGAAATCATGAAGGACAGCCATATTGGTGCTTACGGCGTTCTAACTCTGATCTTTACCCAACTGCTGCGCGTCGCGCTGATCGCGGCGCTTCTGTCGGACAACGCATTTGCAGGTATTCTGGCGGCCTGCATCGTCTCACGCGCAGTCATGCCCATCCTCATGGCAGCTTTACCCAACGCCAGAAACAGCGGGTTGAGCCATTCGGTCGGCGGCCCAAAGGCCGAGACTGCGGCGACAGGCTTTGGCCTTGCGGTCATCTTATCGCTGCTGCTGATTGGACCAAGCACACTGATGGCAACGGTTTTTTCCGCGCTGATCGTTGGAATCCTGGCACTCGTCGCCAAGACCAAAATCAAAGGACAAACGGGCGATGTTCTGGGCGCTTCGCAACAACTGGCAGAGCTTGCGTTCCTTACGGCATTGGTTGCAACGATCTAAGTCGTCCCGCCTGTTTCGATCCTCAGGGTTTCGCCACAATGCTTGCAGTGAACCGCGTCAGGATCGTGACGGTACAGGCCACAGTTTGAGCATTTGTGACGCACTTTCTGCGGCATGAAAATCGCCTGCGCCAACCGGACGAACAACGCCACGCCGACGATCATGATGAAGACCGAAAACAATTTGCCCCCCGGGGTCGCCAGCGTGATGTCTCCGAACCCGGTGGTCGTCAGGGTTGCCATGGTGAAGTAAAGCGCATCGATATAGGCGTGCGGGCTGTTTTCCGGGATGAAGAACACCAGAACAGCGGTGGACGTGGCGAATACGAAAACCAACAGGTTGATCGCCGCGATCACCGCGTCTTCATGCGTGCGAAAAAAATCGCTGTCCCGTCGCAGATCCCTTAGCAGGTGATAGGAATGGATCAGGCGTAGCGCTCGTAAGATACGCAGGAACGCAAGATTCCAAGGTAGAAACAGATCAAGAAACAGCGAGACGATCACAACAATGTCGGCCATCGTGTAGACTTGGCGCAGTAGTTTCCAACGATCCTTCGAAATCCACATCCGCGCCGAGAAATCCAGCACAATGAAGAACCCAATGATCAGGCTGGCAACGGTGAATCCCGTGCCGTGTTCGCCATTTGCCGTGGCGACAAAGAAAACGATGGTGATCGCGTCAAACAGGATCAAGCCATAGCGAAACCAGACGGAAATGGGGTCGTGACCGATATATAAATATTTAACTGTCTGTTTTAGGTTCACTGTCTACGCGCCTCTTCTTGCTGGAAAATTAGCCGTAAACTGAGCTTTCACCAAGCCATCAACGTGAAAAAGCCGCCCCCTTTCGGGAGCGGCCAGGAAATTGACTTGAAAAGCGTTCAGGCAGCCGCGGCCGCGCGCGAGGTCAGAACCTCATCAATCTGCTTGGCCGCCGATACTTCACCTGCGCCGGACACAGCCGCGACTTCGCGGGTCAGGCGTTCCAGCGCGGCTTCGTACAGCTGACGTTCAGAATAGCTCTGCTCGCGCTGGTCGTCAGTGCGGTGCAGATCACGCACAACTTCAGCGATCGAGATCAGATCACCGGAATTGATCTTTTGTTCATATTCTTGCGCCCGGCGCGACCACATCGCACGTTTCACCTTAGCCTTACCCTTCAGGGTTCTCATCGCCTGGCTGATAACGTCAGGTGAGCTGAGGGACCGCAGGCCGGATTCCGTAACCTTGTTGGTCGGCACACGCAGGGTCATCTTGTCTTTTTCAAATGAAATGACGAACAGCTCGAGCGAGTATCCCGCGACTTCCTGCTCTTCGATCGAAATGATCTGGCCCACACCATGGGCGGGGTAGACAACATAATCGTTCGGGCGGAACTCAAGCTTTTTCGACTTAGACATACAGGTTCATCCTTGGTTACGAGAGAGAGGCAGAGACAACAAAAGACCCCAAACCGTGCCAATATCAGGCCCGGTCAGGCGGCAAGTTTGTCAAAAAATTAGAACTCCAAAGCGTACATACTTACGGAGTCATCCCCATCTCATTCATCATTCAGTTTCTGAGTATATCACAAAATTGCGACGCCCGAAAGTCCGCCCCCCACAATGGTGAAGAAACCCCAGACTTTTCAAAGCGATACAGCAGAAGACCGCTATTCAAACTACCCGGTTCAGTTACCGAATCGCTTAACCGCCTTCGCCGGGTGCTTCGGAGAAATACTTCTCCATTTTGCCCTCTTCGCCGTCACGCTCTTCCGCTTCGGGCAAGGGGTCTTTCTTGGTCACGATAACCGGCCACTGCTCCGAGAACTTCCGGTTGAACTCGACCCACTGTTCCATTCCAGGCTCAGTGTCGGGACGAATGGCATCCGCAGGGCATTCGGGTTCACACACACCACAGTCGATGCATTCGTCGGGGTGAATGACCAATGTGTTCTCACCTTCGTAAAAACAATCCACCGGACACACTTCGACGCAGTCGGTGTATTTGCAGCCAATGCAGTTTTCGGTGACGACATAGGTCATTGTGGGATTCCCATTCTCGGTTTGGGCGTCTAGCTAATTCAGTCTGGCCTTCTCTTCAAGGTAGGATCAACCATCCCGGGGGCGAGAAAGATCAAGCGCGCGCCTATCTTTCTTTGTTGGACGACCCTTTCCCTCAAATCCCGGATTCTTAGGAGGCACGTCCTTCTTTTCCGTCATATCGAAGTATAACGTTTGTGCCTCGGTCGCCGGGCCACGCCTTTCCCCCAGTGCTTCGACGCGTACTACGCGCACGATACGGCCTTGGGGGAAGGTCAGAACGTCACCGGGCCCGATGGCCTGTGCCGGCTTCAGAACCCGGTTTCCGTTCAATCGGACATGGCCGCCGCTGACCTGTTTGGCGGCCAGGCTGCGGGTCTTAAAGAACCGCGCCTGCCACAACCATTTGTCGATCCGCAGCTTGGCCTCGGCCATGGCTGATCAGTTGCCGTCTTTCAAACCCATAAGCGCTGCTGCAAACGGGTTATCGGGATCGATCGCCTTTTCCTTTTTGGGCGGACGCGACGAGAAGGTCTTGCCACCTTGCGGTTTGCCACCCTTCTTACCCTGCGGTTTGCCGCGACCATCCTGCGGTTTACCGCGCGGTTTGCCTTTGCCCGGCCCCTGCCCTTGCCGCTGTTCACGACGCGGAGCGCGGTTGGCCGGACGCTGACGACCCCAGGTGAAAGTGTAGAACACCTCAACTTCGGTCTCGTCTGAGGCGGGTTCGCTTGCTGGAGCCTCGGCTACCGCCTCGGTGCTTTCGGTGGCCTCGGCTGGCGCCTCGGCGGCCGCGACGACCTCTTCGGCTTCTGCTTCGGTTGCCGGGATTTCTTCGGCGGCAGGCTGTTCCGTCACATCAGCCGCGGGCTTTTCGGCCTCGATCGGTGCAGCTTTCACCTTTTCACGCTCACCGCGCTCGGCCTTGTAGCCCAGCCCTTGCATCAGATCCGCGAACTGCTCAAGCGTCATGCCGGTGATCGACAGCATATCGGGCTTGGCCTCGAAACCACCCCGGCTGTCTTCGGCACGCAGCATGTCTGCCAGACGTTCCAGCATGTCGATGCGGATCGAACGCTCGCCGGCATCGCGGTAACCGCACATGGTATCGTAGCCCTCGGGCGCGCCTTTGGCGACCGGAACAGTGACCAGACCCGGAGGCGGCGCGTCAGGGAATTCCTGCAATCCACCGGCCAGAGCCCACAGCACCAAACGCAAGCGCGTGGGCGCAGGTTTCAGCAGCAGCGGCATGAAGATGGTGAACTGGCCAAACCGGATGCCGTGCTTGCGCAAGGCTCCGCGGGCGTCCTGATCCAGATCTTTGACCTCTTGCGCAACACCTGCGCGGGGCAGAACGCCCAGCCCTTCAACCATGCGGAAGGCGAACCCTTTGGCCAGACCTGACAACTCTTCGTCGCGCGACAGGTTCAGCAGCGGCTCGAACAGGGCGGCCACCTTACGGTCGATGAAATGCTGCAGACGACGCTGCACTTTCTGTTCGACTTCAGGGCCTGCAGCCTCATCCACAAAAACCTCGACCATCGGCCTGAGGGGTTCTGCCCCGGCAACAAGCTTGCCAACAGCATATTCACCCCACATCAGGCCACCCTGATCGGTAAAATCAATTTCGGTATCGGGCGCGTTGTAGAAGCGGTCTGCACGCAGATGGAATTGCGGTGCGAGTGCTTGCAGAGAGGCCGATTTGAGAGCTTTCGCCTCGGTTCCCTGTGCGCTTTTGTCCGGGGTAAACCGGAACCCTTCCAGACGACCGACGAATTCTCCTTCGACGGTCACTTCACCCTTGTCATTTACTTCGGCCAAAAGGGCCTCCTTCTGTTTGAGCCGGCGCAACAAAACTGACGTGCGCCGGTCCACAAATCTCTGAGTCAAACGATCATGCAGAGCGTCCGACAGCCTGTCTTCTACAATGCGCGTTTCCGCGCGCCAATGTGATTCGTCACGCACCCATCCGTTTCGTTGCGCAACATATGTCCAGGTGCGAATATATGCCAACCTTTTGGACAGTGCATCAATATCCCCATCTGTTTTGTCGATGCGGCGGATTTGCCGCGCCATGAACTCGTCGGGGATAGCGCCGCGTTCATGCAGGTGCCCATAGATCACTTCGAGCAGGCTGGCGTGCTCTGCGTGGCTGATACCGCGAAAATCGGGAATTCGGCACACATCCCACAGCAATCGGACGGACGGCCCATCGCTGGCGCGGGCGATGACCTCGGCCTCCTGAGACAGCGATTTCAGAGCGCTCAGGTCGTCTGCGGGTCGGGCCTTGATCAGATGTTCACTGTCCGGGCTGACTTCCAACGAGTCGATGAGGGCCTCAACCGAACCAAACCGCAAAGCGGCATTCCGCCAATTCAGCTTTTTCATCGGCGTGAACCGGCTGTCCATGATCGCCTGCGCGACCCCGTCGTCCAGCGGTGGGGCCTCACCCGTCACGCCAAATGTACCATCAGACATCCCGCGCCCTGCCCGACCTGCGATCTGCGCCAGTTCATTGGGGGCCAGGTGGCGCATCCTTCGACCGTCGAATTTGGTCAGGGACGAAAACGCCACGTGGTTCACATCAAGGTTCAAACCCATCCCGATAGCATCAGTTGCAACGAGGTAGTCCACCTCACCGTTCTGATACAGCTCGACCTGCGCGTTTCGGGTACGCGGGCTAAGCGCGCCCATGACCACGGCGGCCCCGCCCTTTTGGCGGCGCAGCAACTCGGCAATGGCATAGACGTTATCGACCGAAAACCCGACAATGGCACTGCGTGCGGGCATGCGGCTTATCTTTTTCGAGCCGGAATAAACCAGCTGAGACATTCGTTCACGGCGAATGAACTGCGCTTCGGGCACCAATGCCGCAATCGGTCCGCGCAAAGTGTCAGAGCCCAAAAACAGAGTCTCATTCGTTCCGCGCGACCGCAGCAGACGGTCGGTGAAAACATGTCCACGCTCGGGATCTGCACACAGCTGGATTTCGTCGATGGCTACGAAATCTGCGCCCATACCCTCGGGCATCGCCTCAACAGTGCAGACCCAGTATTTAGCACGCGGCGGAACGATCCGCTCTTCACCCGTTACAAGGGCAACGACCGACGGTCCGCGGATCGCGACGATCTTGTCATAGACCTCGCGTGCCAGCAGACGCAGCGGCAGGCCGATCACACCTGTCCGGTGCCCCAGCATCCGCTCAATCGCGTAATGGGTTTTGCCTGTGTTGGTCGGGCCCAGTACGGCCACGATTCGGGATGACCCGCTCACCTTTGCCCCCTGCCCCAGCTTGTTAGAGGGCCGAGCCCTCGACCCGGGGCTTCAGTCGATTCACGGCATTGGTTACTTCTTCGTGATGGGGATGTATAGCTAAAGCACGCTCATAAGCGTCCAGCGCTTTGTCGGGTCGATCGACGATCTCAAAAATCAGTCCCAATCCGTAGATAGCCTCATAGTTGTTGGGGTTCAGCGTCAGGGCGTATTCCAAATCAGCCGCAGCCATACCGAAACGTTCGATCCCGAAAAATGCCGATGCCCGCACGTGCCAGGCTTCGGCGAATTGCGGCGCGTGATCAGTCAGCGCAGTCAGATGCTGGATCGCGGCCAGCGAGTCGCCGTCCTCGAGCGCCTCGCGCCCGCGCTCAAGCAACAGATCCGCCGAGGCCGAGCCAGACTGTGCCCACAGCGCCTTGAGCTGACGATCTATGTTCATTGCCTGTTCGGGGGTTGCCTCCGACAGTTGCAGCAATAGCTGTTCCTCATCCTTGGAATCCGCCGTTTGGGCGAAAGAAGGAATGGAAAACGTGACTAGAAGCGCTGTTGCCGCGACGATACCTTTGAGATTGGTGCTTGCAATGCTCATAACAACGTTCAGTGTAGCGCTGCGCCCGCGGATGTCCATTCCCGGCGCACAAACATAGTGAGGAGAATCATGAGCGACACTCTGGAAAAAGCAGCAGCCGCGTTGAACGAAAAACTGTCGGGCGGCGATTTTACCGCGTCTGCAAAATTTGCCATCGCAGATCTGGGCTCAATCGTTCTGGACGCAAGCGGCGCGCGCGTCAGTGACGAAGAAACAGACGTCACCATGAACGCCGATGCGGACACGTTCGAACAAATACTCAGCGGTGAGTTGAACCCCACCGGCGCGTTCATGTCAGGCAAGCTGACCGTGGACGGTGACATGGGCGTTGCCATGCAACTGGCATCGGCACTGGCCTGATGGACCTGTCGCCGGCCCCTTTCTTTGCAGACATGGCCGGCGTCCCCGCCGGTGGTCAGGCTCATTGGCTGAACACAGCGGACAACACACGCATTCGGGTGGGCCACTGGCTGCCCGAAGGCGATACCTGCGGCACGGTGATGATGTTTCCCGGTCGCACCGAATATATCGAAAAGTACGGCAATTGCGCGGCCGAGTTTACGGATCGCGGCTTTGCGTTTCTGGCTGTCGACTGGCGCGGTCAGGGCCTGGCCGACCGGTTACTGGATGACCCGCGCGTCGGGCATGTCGAGCAGTTCACGGACTATCAACAGGACGTTCAGGCCACGCTGGACCTGGCAACCAAACTGAACCTGCCGAAACCGTGGTTCGTGATCGGACATTCCATGGGCGGGGCTATTGGTATGCGCGCGGCTTTGGAAAAGAACTGCTTTGCCGCCTGTGCCTTTACCGGGCCGATGTGGGGCATTTTCTTTACCCCGATCATGAAACCGCTCAGCCGTCTGACAGCCTATTGGGGGCCTAGGATCGGGTTGGGGGAAAAAACACCACCGACCACATCCTTGGAAAGCTATGTGGCCTCCCAACCGTTCGAGGGTAATGTACTGACCCGCGATCCGGACATGTTCCAGATGATGAAAGATCAACTGGCTGCACAGCCCGAGCTGGCGCTTGGCGCGCCTTCGACAATCTGGCTGCGCGAAGCGTTGGATGAATGCGTATGGTTGATGGACCAGACCGCACCGGATACGCCGTGTCTTACCTTTCTGGGCAGCCATGAACAGATTGTCGATCGCAAGGCTATCCGCGCCCGCATGGCGAACTGGCCCAGTGGCACTTTGGTCGAAATCCCGGATGGCGAGCACGAAGTTCTGATGGAAGCGCCCGACGTGCGCGGGCCGGTCTTTGACCAGTTGGCCGCTCATTTCAAAGCCGCGCAAACTAACGCGGTGCCGGAACCGGTTCTGTCTTCCGAAGTCTGATCACGCACCGCTTGTGATCCCCGTCTCGCGCGCCTAGATGTTGGCGAAAGCTATTATCGAGGTGATCCATGCGCGACCTTCCCTTTCCCGTCCGAGACGCAAATGCTGCCGGAGGTGCAGGCAATCTGGGCAACCTGCCGGAATGGGATCTGACCGATCTCTACACCTCAGAGGACGCGCCCGAACTGTCCCGCGATCTGGACTGGCTGGAAAAGGAATGTGCCTCGTTTGCCGAAGATTACGAGGGCAAGCTGGCTGATCTGGAGGCTGCGGGTCTGCTGACCTGCGTCGAGCGCAATGAGAAGATCAATTCAATCGCCGGGCGCATCATGTCGTTTGCAGGCCTGCGCTACTATCAGCTGACCACAGATGCCGAGCGTGCCAAGTTCCTGTCCGACATGCAGGAAAAGATCACCATCTTCACCACCCCGCTGGTGTTCTTCACGCTTGAGATCAACCGCATCGACGATGATGTCCTGAAGGCGCATTTCGATGTGAATGCCGATCTGGCGCGGTACGAGCCGGTCTTCCGCCGCATCCGCGCGATGAAACCCTATCAACTGTCTGACGAGCTTGAGAAATTCCTGCACGACCTCGGCGTAGTTGGCGACGCGTGGGAGCGTCTTTTTGACGAAACCATTGCCGGGTTGACCTTCACCGTCGATGGCGAAGAACTGAACATTGAAGGCACCCTGAACTTTCTGACAGAGCAGGACCGCGCCAAACGCGAAGCGGCCGCGCGTGAGTTGGCCAGTGTGTTTCAGAACAACGTCAAAACCTTTGCCCGCGTCCACAACACACAGGCCAAGGAAAAGGAAATTGTCGACCGCTGGCGCAACATGCCAACGGCGCAAACCGGTCGCCACCTGTCGAATGACGTGGAACCCGAGGTTGTTGAGGCTCTGCGCGAGGCGGTTGTGGCCGCCTACCCCAAGCTCAGCCATCGCTATTATGAGCTGAAACGCAAATGGCTGGGCCTGGACGTAATGCAGGTCTGGGATCGTAACGCTCCGCTACCGATGGAAGACACCCGCATCGTTGATTGGGATGAAGCGGAAAAGACGGTGATGGACGCCTACAATGCCTTTGATCCTCGCATGGGTGAGATTGCGGCGCCGTTCTTCTCACAAGGCTGGATCGATGCGGCCGTGAAGCCCGGTAAAGCTCCGGGCGCTTTTGCACACCCAACCGTCACCGAGGTGCACCCATACGTGATGCTCAACTATCTGGGCAAGCCACGCGACGTGATGACACTGGCGCATGAGCTTGGCCACGGCGTGCACCAGGTGCTGGCTGCCGATCAGGGCGAGATGCTGTCGTCAACGCCACTTACGCTTGCCGAGACTGCATCTGTATTCGGCGAAATGCTGACCTTCCGCAAGATGTTGGATAAGGCCAAGACCCCCGAACAGCGCAAAGTGCTGCTGGCCGGCAAGGTCGAGGACATGATCAACACAGTTGTCCGACAAATCGCCTTCTACGACTTCGAATGCAAACTGCATGCGGCCCGCCGCGAGGGCGAGCTGACCCCGGATGACATCAACGCTTTGTGGATGAGCGTTCAGGCCGAAAGCCTTGGGCCCGCATTTGAATTCATGGATGGGTACGAGACCTTCTGGGCCTATATCCCGCACTTCGTCCATTCACCGTTCTACGTCTACGCCTATGCGTTCGGTGACGGTTTGGTGAACGCGCTATACTCGGTCTACGAAAGCGGTGCGGACGGGTTCGAAGACAAGTATTTCGAAATGTTGCGCGCTGGTGGGTCCAAACACCACAAGGAACTGCTGGCCCCGTTCGGATTGGATGCAAGCGATCCCAAATTCTGGGACAAGGGTCTGTCGATGATTTCCGGCTTTATCGACGAGCTGGAAGCAATGGAAAACTAGTCACTTCTGGCTTTTGGTCGTCAGGAAAATGGCGACCACAATCAACACAGCACCCAGGGCCGCGACCGGCGTGATTGCGGCCCCCAGAAACAGGGCTGAGTTGATGAACGTGAACACCACGGATGCGGCGAACATCAAGGTCGCAGTCAACGTCGAAACCCGCGCGGCGGCCTCGTACCAGAGGTAGTAGGCCAAAGCGGTCGGCAGCACCCCCAACAAAATCAGGAACACGACATCGTTGGCTGTTGGTATTTGCAGTGAAAATGCGGCCAGCGGGACCAAAAGCACTCCCGAGCACAAGAATATCCCAAATAGGAAGTTCAGACGTTCTCCGGTCGTTTCAGAATTTCGCATCGCCCGGCTGCTCGAGATTAGGAAAACCGCCCAGCTTAGCCCTGCGCCGACTTCAAGCAGGTCCCCGAACAGGGGTTCTCCACCGCCTTGGAAATCCTGATAAACCGTTAGGAAGACGCCGAAAATCGCCAACCCCGTGGCAAGTATGTCTGTACGCGTAACGGGCGTGTCGGCAAAGAAATACAAAAAGATCAGCACAAAGAATGGCGCCGTGTTCTCCAGAACCATGGCATTGGCTGCACCGGTATGTTCAAGCCCGATGTGGAACAGGATGTAGTTGACCACAGTGGACAGAACGGCCAGCCGAAAGTTCCAATCATTCAACCGGATTGAAGCAGCGACCCGCATCACGCGCAGCATGCAATAGATGGCGATGGCTGCGATGAACAGGCGCGTTACCGCAATTTGCAGCCCTCCCAGATCGCTGGTCAGGTAGCGGACTATGACGCTGTGCGTGCCCCACAGGAAAGCCGCAAGAAACCCAAGAACCAGCCCGTTTTGCAAGAGTGGCTGCTTCTCTTTGGTGTCGGGCATCCTTGTGCCCCGCTTACTTCAACTGACTGTCTTTAGAACCGCGCCGATTGATGCCGGAACGGCCCTTGAAGGCCCCGTCCCGATCCTGCTGGCAATCCAGGCAGAGTTTAACACCGGGAATGGCAGCTCGCCGCTTTTCTGGAATCGGCTCTTCACATTCGGCGCAATGGGTCCGGCTTTCCCCGACAGGCCGCTTTTGCGCCTGCATCCGGGCCAGTTCGTCCGTAATGGACGCTTCAATCTGTTCGCTCACCGCGCCATCACGCGCCCAACCGCCTGCCATGGTCTCCCTCCTGATCAGGTGACAGCCAGATTAGTCCAGCCGAGCGCTGCGTGGCAAGTCAGAGGGCGACCGCGCCCTCAAACACCCTGTCAATCATTGCCTGCGTTCCGCGCGAGAATTCCAACGGGCATGGGTAATCAGACCCGTCGCGGACTGATTGGCAAAACGCCTCGACCTGAAGCTTGTAGTGATCGTCGCCCGGGAACCGCGTGACCTGAACCTCAAGACCCGGACGATGCAGTTCCACCCGTGCCTCACCAAAAACACGCGCATTGAAAGGCGCGGTCAGGCGGATCACGCCACCCTCGCCATGGAACACCATTTCCTGATGCGGGTGCATCCGGATCGAGACGTAGCTTGAATAGGTAAAATCGGGGAATTGCGCGCGTATCTCGGTGAAGGCATCAATGCCATCTTCCCAGCGGATCGCGGATTGCACCGAAACTGGTTCTTGCCCAGTGGCGAACCGGGCGCTTCCAATCACGTAGACGCCGATATCGCGCAGCCCACCGCCACCGGTTTCGGCCCGGTTTCGAATGTTGCCGGTGTCCGCGCGGTTGTCAAAACTGAACGCGCCGGTCATATGCACAAGCTTTCCGATCGCCCCATCCGCGATCAGTTGCCGTACGAATTGCCACTGCGGGTGGTGCACGATCATGTACGCTTCGGCCGCCAGCAAACCGGTCTGATCCCTCTTTTCGATCAGCGCATCAAACTCGGGCGCGGACATGGTTATCGGCTTTTCACACAGAACATGCTTACCCGCGTCCAGTGCCTTGAGGCTCCATTCGACATGCAGGTGGTTGGGCAGCGGGATATAGACCGCGTCGATTTTGGGATCCGCCAAAAGGGCGTCATAGCTGCCATAAACCGTCAGATCAGGGCAGTACTGCTGGAACGGCTCAGCCTTGGCTGCGTCCGACGTGGCAAGACCTGCCAACCGGGCCCCGTCCGCCGCGTGAATTGCCGGCGCCATGAACTGTCGTGCGAATTTTGCGGCGCCCAGAACGCCCCATTGAACAGGTTGCTGCATACCGCCGCCTCATCCTTTGTTAGCTTGTGCCGTCTCTATCAGGGAATCGCTTTAAAGTCAGGGGGTTCGTGGTGTTTTCCGCCCATTTACGCACGCAAACCTGAGAATTTCTTGATCCGATTCATTGTCTGCGCCGTAGCAACTATGTCACCGGGTAGTCGGCATTGTCCGCTCAAAGCACCCGGGATTGATGTTGTGACCAACTGGGTGGGAGATTGCCAGACATGCCAACACCGACAGAGACAATTACCGGAACCGTGTTGATGAGCGGAGCCGTCGGCTCGTTCGATGACAACAACGGAGATTTTGACATCCTGCGCGAGGCCGTTGTTGCCGCCGGCCTTGCTGGGGCACTGGATGATCCCGAGGCCAGCCTTACGGTATTCGCCCCGACCGACGCCGCCTTTATCGGACTTGCCCAGGCATTGGGCTATGCGGGTTCGGACGAAGCAGGCGCGTTGGGGCACATCGTCAAGGCGCTGACCCTGTTGGGCGGAGGGGATCCCATCCCCCTGCTGACAGAGGTTCTGAAATATCACGTGGTGAACGGGGAATTCGACCTGGCTGCTGTCGCCGGCCTGGGCGACGGCGCCCAGATCGAAACGTTGCAGGGTTCATCGGTTGAGTTGAACCTTCAAAGCGACCCACCAAGTTTGGGCGATGCAGATGACGGCATCGCCGATCCGGGTATCATCCAAACCGATATTGAAGCCACAAACGGGATCATTCACGCCCTAAACGGAGTCCTTCTGCCCGTATCGGTTACGGACATTCTGGGTCAGAAGAACACCGATTTCATCCTCGGCGACGACTCGGACGAGTTCTATTTTACCGGGCGAGGTCAGGACTTTGTTCATGGTGGTGGCGGAAATGATGTCATCAATACTGGCCGAGGCAATGATGTCGCGCTTGGAGGCGCTGGACACGACGTGATCTTTGGCGGTCGTGGCAAAGACATTCTGCGCGGTGATGAAGGCGAAGATACGATATTCGGCGGCAGAGGGGCCGATGTGATCGACGGTGGAGCCGATGATGACATCATGTTCGGCGGACGTGGCAAAGACATGTTTGTCATTGAAAACGGGGATGGCGATGATTGGATCGTCGACTTCCGGGTCGGAAAGGACAAGATTGACTTGTCCGGCTACGAAGGCATCGCCGGGTTTGAAGATATCGAGGATGATATCTCCGGTGGCTTCTTCCAGACCACCATCGAACTAGGGGACGGGGACAGTATTGTCCTTACGGGCATTGGAGCCGGGCATCTGACCGAAGACAGCTTTATTTTCGCCTAAAGAAAATCAGCCCGCCGTTGTGGCGGGCTGAACCAATTGGGTCAGACAGTACCCAGCATGCCCTTTTCTCGGGCCAGCTCGCGCATCTTTTTCTGCAGCTTCTCGAAGGCACGGACCTCGATCTGTCGAATGCGCTCGCGGCTGACATTGTACTGCGTGCTGAGCTCTTCCAGCGTGACGGGCTGATCCATCAGACGGCGCTGAGTCAGGATGTCCTTTTCCCGGTCATTCAGGACATCCAGCGCAGCCGCCAGAAGCTCGCGGCGGGCGTCAAGCTCGTCGCGGGCTTCGTAATCGCCCGCCTGATCGGCATCTTCGTCCTCAAGCCAGTCCTGCCATTGCATGGTGCCTTCGCCCTCGGACCCGACGGTCGCGTTCAGCGAGGCATCACCACCAGACATCCGGCGGTTCATGCTGATGACTTCAGCTTCGGTCACGCCCAGATCAGTAGCGATCCGCTTGACGTTTTCAGGACGCAGGTCGCCTTCTTCCAGCGCACCAATACGGGCCTTGGCCTTGCGAAGGTTAAAGAACAGCTTTTTCTGCGCCGATGTCGTGCCCAGCTTGACCATCGACCACGACCGCAGAACGTATTCCTGGATCGAGGCACGAATCCACCACATTGCATAGGTCGCCAGACGGAAACCTTTTTCCGGATCAAACTTTTTGACCGCCTGCATCAGGCCCACATTGGCCTCGGAAATCACCTCGGCCTGTGGCAGGCCGTAGCCGCGATAGCCCATAGCAATCTTGGCCGCCAATCGCAGGTGCGACGTGACCATTTTATGTGCAGCTTCAGTGTCTTGCTCTTCGACCCAACGCTTGGCGAGCATGTACTCTTCTTCCGGCTCAAGCAGCGGAAATTTGCGAATTTCCTGCATATAGCGGTTCAGGCCGCCCTCGGGCGTCGGCGCGGGGAGATTTGCGTAATTTGCCATGATTCATGTCCCTCCGACAAATGTTTACTTCGTTAACATGGGATATGGGAATAAGTCCCGATCCATTCAAGAGGTACCGTTAACAGTTTGAAATTAACGATTGATAAAGGAAAGCTAAGAACGCGTTACTCACGTATGTTTGCGTATTATGTCAGCGGCGCGCGCAATTGTTCAATCAGAATTTCCATATCATTTGGCAAATCGGCCTCAAACCGAAGATTTTCGCCTGTCACAGGGTGCTCAAAGCCCAAAACTGCGGCATGCAGCGCCTGTCGCGGAAAACTGCGCACTGCCTCAGCAGCGGCAGCACTGAAGGCTTTCGCCGCAAGCTTGCGTTTGCCCCCATACACCGGATCGCCAACCAGCCCATGCCCGGCATGGGCCATATGGACACGAATTTGGTGGGTTCTGCCGGTTTCCAGCCAACATTCAATCAGCGCGATGCCTGCCGGGTTGCCAAATGTCTCGACCAGCCGCGCACGAGTTACCGCATGCCGACCACCGTGGAACAGAACCGCTTGTTTCTGCCGGTCGTTTTTGTGCCGCGCCAATTGCGTGGTCAGGCGCATGATATTGCCAGGTTCAAAGCTGACACCCTTGATGCCACGCAAACGTGGGTCATTCGCATCCGGTACGCCGTAGCAAATCGCGCGATAATAGCGTTCGACGCTATGCGCCTCGAACTGAGCGGCCAGACCATGATGCGCCGCGTCAGACTTGGCGACCACCAGCAAGCCGCTGGTCTCTTTGTCGATGCGGTGCACGATGCCAGGGCGTTTGACGCCCCCCACACCTGACAGGTCCTTACCGCAATGATGCAGCAAAGCATTGACCAGTGTTCCGTTGGGCGAGCCCGGCGCTGGGTGAACGACCATACCCGCCGGTTTATTGACGACGATCAGGTCCGCGTCCTCATAGATGACGTTCAGCGGGATATCTTCTGGACCTATGTGGCTTTCTTCTGCTTCGGCGACGGAGATTGACACCAAGGCGCCTTCGGCCACCTTGGCCTTTGGGTCCCGAACTTCGACACCGTCGATTGTCACCTCGCCGTTCTCGATTAACCTGGTCAGGCGGGTGCGCGACAGGTTTTCATCCGCTGGTACATCCCGCGAAAGCGCCTTATCAAGGCGTGGCGGCGGATCGGCCGCGATCTGAAATTCAATCTGGCGGGTGCCCATGACTGTCCCTTCCGAACCCCAAGAACCGCAGGAAACACCACAGCTTCGCTTGCTGCGACGCATGGTCATGCTGCTGACCGCGGTGATGATTGGCGGGGTTCTAGTGACATTCGCACTGATTGTCATCCGACTATCGGACAGAACCCCTACTCTGCCCGATCAAATCGAACTGCCGGATGGTGCCAAAGCACAGGCCGTAACGATCGGCAGCAACTGGTACGCCGTCGTGACCGATGACAACCGAATCCTGATTTTTGACAAGACGACCGGAAAACAGCGCCAGGAAATCGCCGTTCAGGAATAACGATCAGTTGTCCAAAGCCATCCGGAACACGATCTCAGAGGCTTTACGCAAAGCCTCATACTCTTCGGGCGTATCCCGGCGAAACATCTTGTCCTCATCGCTTAGTTTTGTCGGGGTGAACAGTTCGGGCCGGTCGGGAAAGAACTCTTGCTGAAAGGCGGTATCCTGCTTGGCCACGAATTCGTCCAGCCAAGCGCGCTCATCGGGTTCCAGCACATCATTCCGGCGCACCATGACAGGATCATCGACAAATATCCGGCGTAACTGGCGGCTCTTCTTCCGCCCCAGCGCACGGGAGATGACACCAAAAGCTTCGCTCGCCGCGCGGGATTGCGACGGGTTGGACACGGCTCCTGCTGAAACCTCCTCAGCCAATGGCGCACCGATCCGAGACAGGAAGTCATCGACGACATTCCCCCGCACCATGCCCGCGCGTTCGTATAAAAGCGGAGCAACGGTGACGCCGGGAAAGGCGGTGCGTATTTCGGCCAGTTTGGCAGAAAAACTCAATCGTTCCGGTTGATTGCGGATAATATCAAGTTGCTGGCGGATGTATTCAGTCCCGCCGTTGGGCAGCCGCCCGGCCTTTGCCCGCTGTTTGTAATCAGCCTCGAAGAAATCGGAATACCGCCGGCAATAGTAGGTGATCGTCAATGCACGCGAGGGGATATCAGCAAAAACCTCGGCCAGCCGGTTCAGATTGCAGCCGTAGAACATCTCGGAAGAGACAACACAGGTCTGATCCGCATGCGCGTCGTATTCAGTGGTCATGGCAGACCGAAACGGATCCATCGGATCTGCGCTTCGGTTGATGTGAAAGGCGACGATGTTGTGACTTATCGCCAGACGTGTCCCGCCATCCAGCCGGCGTCGACCGGTCTCCATATAGTGCAGGCCGATCTCGTTCATGACCGAATGCTTCCGGCGTAGAAATCCCTGCAAGGCGGTCGTGCCGGTTTTGGGCATCCCCATGTGCAGCCAAAGCATTACGTAGCCCCTGTCCCCGAATTGTCCTGCGTCATGCCTGCTGGCTGGCCGTGAAACCTGCGGTCATCTGCTGCATGAGGTCCTGCATCTCGGGCAGGTCGCGCAATTGTCCGATCTGTTGGCGGTGCAGATCGCAGGACGCATGATGCAAGCGCGCAACCTCGGGGTCAGAGAGCATTTCGTAATAAAAACCACGTTTGCGATCCAAAACCACATCGATCGAGGTATTCGTCTGGGCGTTCTGGTTCATCATGTTCCAGTATTCCAGGCCAAGGCTTTCCCCCAAATGGTGGGCACGACCGCGCATCTTTTTGACCAGATAGCTTTCACAGGACTTCAGCGCATAGTGATTGACCTGCACAAAGTCATAGCCGACCGAGTCACGGGCCGATCGCCAGCTTTTTTCATAATATCGCTCGGGCATCAGTTGGCCTGATCCGTTATACCAATGACATTCTTCGATGGTTTCGACGGCCGGCTTTTTGGGCCGGTGAACACCCAACCCATCCCAAATCTCACGCTGGAACATGGTCTTAAAGCCCCAAGCCTGCGGCGGCCGGTAGATCTTTTCCGGAGCGGCCTGCCGGAACTGATCCGACAAAAACCGGTCTTCATACCGCACGACGCCTGCGTTTCCAAACAGCCGCCAAGTCATCGAAATCGTCTTGGCGTCAGGGATGGCATCGGTCAAAGCCCGCAGCGTGTGATCCCCGGTCTTGATGTTGATATGTTCATCGGCGTCGATCACCACGACCCAATCCTGCGGGCGTGCGACTTCCATCTTCAGGAAAGTATTATAAGCACGCTTTTGCGGGCTAGTTTTGCGGCGTGAATTGTTGTCGATATGCGTCAGCACGCCCTTTTCATCCAACCGTTGCAGCAAGGCATCGGTGCCATCGGTGCAGTCATTGGTCATTACCACCATCTGGTCGATACCAATCGCACGGTTATGGGCCACCCACTCTAGCACAAACGGGCCTTCGTTCTTCATCGGGGTGACACTGATATATCGTGGGTCCTGATCGGCCATACTTGACTGCCCTGTTCGTTGTTCTTGCCCGGAACTTATCGGGATCATTCGGAATTTGCCCGTAAATTACGTTGAATTGGTGGAACTACCAAGGGGAAATCCTTCCAATTCACCCTCCCGCCCGTTTAAGTTGGTTTGAGAACCGCTTGTACGTCGGGCACAAATCTCGGGCTTTTTGAAGAAACGCACGGGCAGCTTCCTTTTTGCCCTGTTGTAACAATATTCGCCCGGCCTCGCCCTGAATAGCGGCGGTGTCGTCGTCGATCTCTGCAGCCTGAATGATCTGCCTCTGGCCCTGTTCAACGGCACCATTCATTTCCAGCATCTGTCCCATAGCAAAGATCAAAAAGGCGTTACCCGGATCGCAAGCCAAGGCATCCGCCATGGTTATCCGCGATGCTGTTCCCTCGCCTTCTGCTTGGTACAGTTCGGCCAATCGTTTGTGATAGAGTGGATTGTCGGGCACATCCGACAGAACCTTACGTGTGATATCAATGGCCTCAGCATTGGAAATACTCCCAATATGTGCTCCCAGCTTGGCGCTAAAACTCCGTACGCGCGGATCCTCGTCAGGCATATCGGTCATCCGAATAAGACCGTCATGCAGCTGCTTCAAACGGGGTTTGTTTTCCAAAAGCCTGCGGGCTTTTTGATCCAGAGAAAGGATCGACCAATCCAACAGAAGAAAGTCGAAATTGCACGGCAATCTCACCAACACTTTGCGCTGTGCGACATGGGAGTTGAAATTGAACCAGGGCCTGCGGATAACCTTTTGCAGCGACCAGTCGGTAGGTGGAAACAGCCGCAATGATATCTGATCCCGGTAGACAACGCGCGACCCAAACACTAACACGTCAGGTCGGATCGGTTTGGCCCAAAATGCACGGCTGAATGCCTGGGCTGCTTGCCAACGTTTTCGCTTTTCCCCCAACGCTGCTGCCTTCAAGGCACCACAAACCGCGTAGTCTTCGGGCCATGTATGGGGGTCCAACAAAGCCGTCTCGACCATCTCTGCAGATTCATCCCACTTGTTTGCGTAAAACAAGTTGAGCGCTTGAAGAAGTGGCAGAAACGCGTTGTCCGCCCCCTCATCCAGCAACCTTGAAGCGATATCGCTGGCCTCTTCGGTTCGATCGTCTGAATGCAGCCGGTTCATGTGGAACAGAACCTTGCCATAAATATGCGCGGCCTCGGACGTGTTCAAAAAGCCATCAAACCCAGCCTGTAGGCGCCGAATTGCACTCTCATTCGCCTGAGAAATTTCGTCTTCTGTCAGAACATCTCGAAACACTTTTCGCTGTTGACCCGAAATCCGGGCGGCCGCCATTGAAAAGGCCGAGATGACCGGCGCGATTACCTGATCTGCGCGTGACATTGCATAGAGTTCCAGAAAATCGCGTTTCGCCCGGGTCACCCCGGACAAATCGGTAATGTCGGACATCTGCAATAGATGTGGAAACTGTTTCTGAAACCGGGCAATCAGTTCCGGCTGGTCCGAGAACATAATGGCCGCTTTATCGGCGTTCTTCTCTAGATGCGCCTCATACAGTTCTTCGGGTTCGATCTTTGCGGGCCAGGTTGTGTGCTTCCACGGCAACCCATTCAGAATATCACCTCGGCGGATGTGATAGGCAGATACGCCCTGCCCTGACAGCCTAGCATCCGCGCAATCCATGATTTCGCGTATTTCTTCGGTGAACCCGACCCGGTGAATAAAGTCGCGATATCGCGGGCGGATGGTCTCGCCGTCCTCCCACGGGAAGGCCAGCACTTCGAAACCTTCCTCGACCAACACCGACCGTCCGGCGTTGAGATGCGCAATCAGGCGGTCGGGCGACGTGTCGCTTTGGAAGGACCAGATCGGCAAGGCATTCTGCGAAAGAGCTCCGAACTCCTTAGGAGTAAGGAAATGTTCATCCATCCAGTCCTGCGCGAACAACTCTTGTGGGTGGTCCAGCTCGGGCGCGTCCGCGCCCTGCGGGAACCAATTCACCCGGTAGGTCGTGTTGAAATCTTCGGCCAGCCGGATGCAGGTCAGCATCATCAGCAACCGCGCGCCCATGCGGTCCTTGCGCTGACCGACAAACACACCTTTGGCGGCGGTCACGAGGCGTCCCTTTCCTTCTCGGCCATGGCCTGCCGGCGCAGTCGGCGGAACCGCTGCCGGGCTTTTGCCGCCAAGTCAGGGTGCCGCTCGGCGCCGATGGCCTCAATCCCCCGAATATACAAAGGCAGGCGGCGTCTGGCGCGCATCATCTTGTAATACCCGACCGTATCCAGTGAGCCGTCCATCGCCCCCAGCATCACGGGCTTGAGGATATCCAGCTTGCGCAGCATGGGCGCCGCGAAATGGTTTGAAAACCAGGTCTTGAGCAACATCACGTTGTCGCCCCGCAGACGCTGAACTTGCTGCCGGTCCAGATCAAAGAAGGGGTCGTAAAAGACGTAAGCCTTACCAGCTGTCTGAACAGTTTGGGCCGCATCGCTCATCGGCAGGTCCCAGTCCTGCACGCGGCCGAACCGATAGCGGGTTTCCCAAGGCACCAGCCGTTCATCCAGCGTTGTCTGAGGGTTGAACGCGATCACATGCGCACCGGGCACATGCGCCGAAAAGGTCAATGCCCCAAAGCCGCCCATAGACGCGCCTGCAAAAACAACTTGGTCAAACCGGTCAAAGAACCCCTCGGCGACCTTGTTCTCAAAATAAGCAATTATCTCGGGGTCGCGATACCATGCCTTGGTACGCGCGAAGACGCCCATGTGGGACCACCCTTCGTCGCGGAAGAATTTCCAGCCCCACGGCTCGCGCGCAAAGGACAGATCATTGGCGTTGGCGATATTGTCAAAGCTGACTACCAGACGCTTCGGGTAACGCTGATGGAACAGGATCGAGTGGCGTTCCAGCTTTTGAAAGTACCCAGTGCCGTCGCCGCCGGGGTACAGCTCGACAAACCACGGCGGAGCGGGATCCGTCAGGATGCGCTCATACCCTGTCTTGCGGTCAGGGTGTTCCGGTTTCAGCTGCTCTTTTGAAAGGTCTTCGGCCATGATGATCAGATCAGGTTATCGGCGAGCCAGACGCGAAACTCTACCCATTCCGGGCGCATCTTGATTTCCGACACTTTGGCCCGATGCCAGTCACAGGCCTGCGCATGCAATTCGTTCAACTCTTCGTCTGCCTTCAGTTCGGCCAGCAGAGGTGCGGCGCGGAGCGCGGCGGGCAAGATGGATTGGTCAGACTCTTTGTTGGCATTCATGTCCTGCCAATAGGCTTGCCCCTGATCTACCTTGATGTGGTTTGTTCGACCCCGGTCGCGCTTGACCAGAAACCCATCCATGGACCGGACTGAATAGTGGTGGATGCGTCCCAAGGAATGGTCAAACCCACGCCACGCTCGCCAACCGACCTTGTCTGCTGGAAACAGCTTTCCGCCAGCATCTGACCAAGCGATGTCTGGCGCTACTTCCTCGTCAAACCCCTTCGGGCGATGCGGACCAAATCGGGTGAACTTGCCATTGTTTCGGAACAGCGTCTTCAGCCCAAAAGCGCGGCTTGAATGATAGGGAAATTCCTGATCCCCCATCGAGAACACCTCGGTCACCGGTCTGTCTTCGAAACTGATGTTTCCCGAGCTTCCAAAAAGCTTCCACGCGAAAGAAATCGCATCGACTGGTTGCCCTGCTTTTTGCTCGACCTCGGCAATAAGGTCATGAAATCCGTTGTCGCCGCAGCGGATATTCCAGAATTCATCTACATCCAGACATAACAGCCAATCGGCCTCTTTGACCTTGGGCTGGCGGCGCGCGCGGCGCAGCATCTGGTGCTGGGGATTGCCTCCTTCTTTCACTTCGTTGCTGACATGGGTGACCAGGCCAAGCTCTTGCAACCTGGCAGCAATCTTGTCCGTTCCGTCATCACAATCGTTGGTGAAAATCACAAAATGGTCGATGCCGAGCGTTTTGTGGAACGCGACCCATTCCAGCATATATGGGCCTTCGTTCTTCATCGTTGTGAACACGGTGATGGACTGAGACATATTACCCTTCCCAAATAGTCTTGCCCCACTCATACACATCCCGATCCGCATGGGCGAGACACGAAATTGTAGTAAGGGCATTCCAACGCTAACTGGTGCAACACCACACGGCAGTTGCACTGATAAATCGCAAGTTTCTGCTGGATTATGGTGCGGTCGAGAAGACTCGAACTTCCACGGGTGTTACCCCACAGCGACCTCAACGCTGCGCGTCTACCAATTCCGCCACGACCGCACTGCCAATGACTTGGTTGGAGGCCATATAAACGGTGGCGAACAGGATGTGAAGAGGCAAAAAACACGCCGATTTGAATTCCGCGGTGCCATCCTTATCTGTATTGCAGACGGAGAATATCCCCCCTTCCCCGGAGCCCGCCAATGACCGCGCAAGATCCCCGCCCAATTGTCCAGATTGATATCGTCTCAGACGTTGTGTGCCCCTGGTGCATCGTGGGGTTTCGCCAGCTGGACCTGGCTTTGAAAGAACAAAACGTGCTCGCCAATCTCAGATGGCATCCTTTTGAGCTGAACCCCAATATGCCGCCAGAGGGCCAGAACCTGCGCGAACATATTATGGAGAAGTATGGCTCAACGGTTGAGCAGAGCCAGCAGGCTCGCGATCGGCTGACCCAGATCGGCGCCGAGCTTGGCTTTACGTTCAACTTCAATGACGACAGCCGGATGGTGAATACTTTTGCAGCACATCAACTGTTGGACTGGGCCGAAACGCAAGGCCGCCAGCATCCGTTGAAGATGGCCCTGTTCGAGGCTTACTTTACCAATCAACAGGACGTATCCCAATCCCAGGTCCTGCTTGATGCGGCCCAAGCGGCGGGTCTGGACCGGGACGCTGCCCGTGCGGCTCTGACTTCGGGCGATCACATTGCGCCGGTTCGCGAAAAGCAACAGTTCTGGACCAGCCGTGGTGTTTCAGGTGTCCCGTCAATGGTGTTTGCCGGCAAGTATCTGGTGACTGGTGCGCAAGGGGTCGAAACCTATTCGGACCTGTTGCAGCGGTGCCTGACCGAGGCTGCGTGACCTCTTTTCTTCGCCCTGCCCCGGCGGTAAGGAGCACTTATGGAATGGAAGATCACTGACGGGCTGACCGATTACAATGACGCCGTCGCCTTCATGGAGGCGCGCGTGGCCGCAATTGCGGCTGGTGAAGCGGATGAGTGTGTGTGGCTGCTGGAGCATCCGCCGCTTTACACCGCCGGCACCTCGGCCCGGATCGAAGACCTGACCGACCCGGATCGCTTTCCGGTCTTTGAGGCCAAACGCGGCGGTGAATACACTTATCACGGCCCCGGCCAGCGCGTGGCCTATGTGATGCTGGACTTGAACAAACGCGGCAAGGATGTGCGTCGTTTCGTCAAGCAACTGGAAGAATGGGTGATCGCAGCGCTTGCCGAGTTCAACGTGCATGGTGAAATCCGTGACGGTCGCGTTGGTGTTTGGGTGCGGCGCAATGACAAACCACTGACCGCTTCGGGCCAACCTGCCGAGGATAAAGTGGCAGCGATCGGATTGCGCCTGCGCAAATGGGTCAGCTTCCACGGCATCTCGATCAATGTCGAACCTGACCTCGAACATTTTTCTGGCATCGTCCCCTGCGGCATCACCGAACATGGGGTTACGTCGCTTGTCGATCTGGGGTTACCGGTCACTTTGGTGGACGTGGACACCGCCTTGCGTAAAACCTTCTCAGAGATTTTTGCCCCCAATGGGGGCTAAATCGATACCTGCGAATCGTTCAGAATCAATGCGCTGTTAACAATCCCACAATTTTTAACCTCGCTGTTTCCATACTGAGCCAAAATTTCCCAATGGCTACAGTACAAATAGGGCAAATGGGTGAAAAACTCACTCAAATGGATACATCCCGCGTGTTTGCGGGTAGTATAGATTTACCGTTCTTAGAGTGAGTGGTGTGTTAACCGGTGATCTTGGGTCATCCTGAGTAATCGGAAAATTTTTTGTTAACGAGTCTGCCGTTCCGACCCCAAATCGGAGCGGCAATTCACATCCCACTCTATAGTTTCTCTTCTGTATGCCCAAAACGAGACGGCCCGACACACGCGCGGTCGATCTGCTCAAGCTCAAGCGTGGCGTGACCAATGGCAAACCGGTCGCGGAGCGATTGTCTGACGCTGGCCCTCACCCCTTCCGCATCGGCCCAGGCTGCCGTGTCCACGACCAGATGGGCCGTTAATGCAGGCTCTTGCTCCTGCATGCTCCACAAGTGGATATGGTGAACCTCGGACACTCCGGGTACACCCTCGATGGCCGAGGCAACTTCTTCCGGGTCCAGTTCGGGGGGCGCTGCCATCATCAGAACGCGGATCGTTTCGCCAATTTCACTTTTGACATGCCACAGTATGTAGACCGAAATCAGGATCGTGACGGCGGGGTCTACCCATGTCCAGTTGAACAGGATCACTGCGGTGCCGGCAATAATCACAGCCACCGATCCCAAGGCGTCCGCCACGTTGTGCAGAAAGGCCGCCCGGATGTTCATGCTGTCCTTGGCCATCGAGTAAGTTAGCGCAGCCGTGACAAGGTCCACAATCAAAGCCAGTGCCGCGATCCAGACGACCATCCAGCCGTTAACCGGCTCAGGCTCAAAAAACCGCATCACGCCTTCGTAGAACAAGTACACCGACAGCACGACCAGAGTGGTGTAGTTGACCAGCGCGGCGACGACCTCGGCCCGGCCATAGCCGAAGCTCATGCGTGGATCGGCAGGTCGGCGGGCGATTTTGCGTGCAAAAAAGGCGATGACCAGCGCGATAGCGTCAGAGAAATTGTGCAAGGCGTCGGCGATCAACGCCAGCGACCCTGAAAAAATGCCCCCAATGACTTGTGCCAGTGTCAGGAACATGTTGACGGCAATGGCCCAAGCAACACGCACGTCCCCTGCCTCCGGGTCTATGTGATGGTGCGCGTGGCTGTGCCCTTTATGAGAATGATCATGTGCCATCTGATATTTGTGTCCCTTGTTACGGCTGCACATTGCATGTAATTCCTCTAGTGACTAGAGGTTCAAGAGCCCTGAGGAAAAAAGATGTATTCGATTGGGTATCTGTCGCGTTATACGGGGGTCAAGGTTCCGACCATCCGGTTTTACGAAGACAAAGGTCTGCTGCCGCGCCCGGATCGGACAGCGGGTAATCAGCGCCGGTACGACGACACTGCATTGAAACGGCTGCTTTTTATTCGCCATTGCCGCGATCTTGGTTTACCGCTGACCGATGTCGAGGGTTTACTGTCCCTGGAAGGCACGTCTGGCGGCGACCTTGACCAAGCGCATGAAATTGCCGAAAGGCAGCTGGCCGACCTGCGGGACCGTATTTCCCGCCTGCGCAGCCTTGAGGCGGAACTGACCCGAATTTCCAAAGCCTGCGATGGCAAGCACGACCATGTCTGCGCCGTGCTTCACGCATTTGGCGATCACAGTGAGTGTGCGGGGCCACACGTGCACTCGAAGTAACTGCCTCCCAGTCAACTCAGCGCGGCTTTGATCTTTTCGGCATGCTGCGCGATCAGGTCGAAATCGCCCATCGTTCCCGGCGCCCGTACAGCAACACCATCATGGCGCGGCAGAATATGGAAATGCAGGTGGAAAACCTCCTGCCCGCCGGCGGCCTCGTTGAATTGCTGGATCGTGACCCCGTCCGCATCGAACGCTGCTACGACAGCCTTGGCCATCTTCTGGACCGTTGCGGTCACAGCCGCCAGTTGTGCAGGCGTTGCGTCCAGAATGTTGCGGCAAGGGGTTTTGGGGATCACCAGCAGATGCCCGTCCGAGCGCGGCATGATATCCATGAAGGCCACCGTATCGTCATCTTCGTATACTCGGCTCGAAGGTATCTCTGCGCGCAAAATCTTGGCAAAAATATTCTCGGGATCATAGGCGGTCATTTCAATTCTCCGATTGACGTGTTGCCGACAGTTCTGCGGCGCACCCCGCCCCGGGTCAAGCGGGGAACGCAATTCCCAGCCGCCCCCTTGAATTCAAGTCGCTGATACCCAGATGAATGCAGAATTTGGTGAAAATTTCGCGGGTCGCCCTCCTGCCCGCGACAATTAATCTTGATCCAGATCAAACTCGACCATTGAAGGTCGTCCCCCCGCAATCTAAAACCAGCAGGAATCCCGCGCGTTGGAGAGGTCCAACTGCGCGGTGCAGTTGCAACAGGAGGCACCTATAATGGCAGACGCAGCCATTCATGGTCACGACCATGAAGACCAGCGCACATTTTTCCAGCGCTGGTTCATGTCGACCAACCACAAGGACATCGGGATTCTATACCTGGTCGTCTCGGCACTTGCCGGTCTGATTTCAGTTCTGATGACTGTTGTCATGCGGATCGAATTGATGGAACCCGGGGTGCAGCATATGTGCCTGGAAGGCTTCCGACTGTTCGGTAGCGGAGCCGAGCTCTGCACCCCTAACGGACACCTGTGGAACGTTATGATCACCTATCACGGTGTTCTGATGATGTTCTTCGTGGTCATCCCAGCGCTTTTCGGCGGATTTGGCAACTATTTCATGCCGTTGCAGATCGGTGCACCGGACATGGCCTTCCCGCGGATGAACAACCTGTCTTTCTGGCTTTATGTCGCTGGTACGTCGCTGGGTGTGGCCTCGTTGCTGAGCCCCGGTGGTAACGATCAGCTCGGTTCGGGCGTAGGCTGGGTTCTGTACCCGCCGCTGTCGACAACCGAAGGCGGCATGTCCATGGACCTTGCGATCTTTGCCGTGCACGTATCGGGCGCCTCCTCGATCCTCGGCGCGATCAACATGATCACCACCTTCCTGAACATGCGTGCCCCGGGCATGACCCTGTTCAAGGTGCCGCTGTTCAGCTGGTCGATCTTTGTCACCTCGTGGCTGATTCTGTTGTCCCTGCCGGTTCTGGCGGGTGCGATCACCATGTTGCTGATGGATCGCAACTTTGGCTTCACCTTCTTTGATCCCGCCGGTGGCGGCGATCCGATTCTGTATCAGCACATCCTGTGGTTCTTTGGCCACCCGGAAGTGTATATCGTGATCCTGCCCGGTTTCGGCATCATCAGCCACGTCATCGCGACCTTCTCGCGCAAGCCCGTCTTCGGTTACCTGCCGATGGTTTGGGCGATCATCGCGATCGGTGTGCTGGGCTTTGTCGTGTGGGCGCACCACATGTACACCGTTGGCCTGTCACTGCGTCAGCAGGCGTACTTCATGCTGGCCACGATGGTCATTGCGGTGCCGACCGGGGTTAAGGTCTTCTCATGGATCGCGACCATGTGGGGCGGTTCGATCGAGTTCAAGACACCGATGCTGTTCGCCTTCGGCTTCCTGTTCCTGTTCACCGTTGGCGGTGTGACCGGTGTGGTTCTGTCGCAGGCCGGTGTGGACCGTGCGTATCACGACACCTATTACGTGGTTGCGCACTTCCACTACGTGATGAGCTTGGGTGCCGTGTTTGCGATCTTTGCGGGAATGTACTTCTACTTCTCCAAGATGACAGGTCGCCAGTACTCGGAATTCTGGGGCAAGGTTCACTTCTGGATGTTCTTCATTGGCGCCAACCTGACCTTCTTCCCGCAGCACTTCCTGGGCCGTCAGGGCATGCCGCGCCGCTACATCGACTACCCTGAGGCATTCGCCCAGTGGAACTATGTATCGTCGATTGGCGCGTTCATCTCGTTCGCCTCGTTCCTGCTGTTCTTCGGCATCGTGATCTACGCCCTGCTGCGTGGCAAGCGTGAGACCCGGCCGAACCCCTGGAACGAATACGCGGATACGCTGGAATGGACCCTGCCAACCCCGCCGCCCGAGCACACGTTCGAGCAGCTGCCAAAGCAGGAAGACTGGGATAAAGGCCACGCCCACTAATCCCGGCAACATAGATTGACAAAGCCCCGCAGATGCGGGGCTTTTCATTTTCAAACCTCAAGAATTAATCAGCGCTGGCATAGACTTGCCCGAGAATAAGCCGTTAGACTGATCTGCAATTGCCAATTGCGCAGGACCCGGTCGGTCATGATCCTTCACGACGGAATAACTGTACGACAGATGGTCAAAGGCTCCTTTGGCTTTATCTGCATCGTGCTGACATGGACGCTGCTGGTGGTACTGGCAGATGAACTCACGACAATCGAACTGATCTCGAACCCCAGCCCGCCCGTCACCATGCTCGGGCTTGCAGTGGCATTCTTTCTGGGCTTCAAAAACACATCGGCCTTTGCGCGCTGGTCCGAAGCGCGCAACATCTGGGGCGAGATCGTCAATGCCAGCCGGGACTGGGGCAACACTATTAGCAATCTGGTGCAGCCCGACGGCACACCGATTGATCCCGCGCTGCGCGACGAACTGATCGAACGTCACATCGCGTGGCTCAATATGCTTGCCTTTCAGCTGCGCCAGCCCTCGCCGACAGGACGCAGCAGACGCCCATGGATGTTTGGACACAAACCTATATCTGACCGTACCGAGCTGCATCAAAAGCCCGAATGCTGGCGTGAACGCCAATTGGAAAGCGACTTGCCCAGGCTTGAAGGCAAGAGCAATCGCGCCGCCTATCTGTTGTTTCTTCAGGGCGAAAAGCTTGCTGAGTTGGCGCGTAGCCGTGGCATTGACCCCTATTGGCACGTCGCCCTGATGGACCGCCTCGCCCGGTTTACGACGACACAAGGCCAGTGTGAGCGGATCAAAAACACACCGTTCCCAAGACAGGTTGCCGAGGTCGGTCGCGTCTTCAGTTGGATCTTCATATTCATGCTGCCACTGGCGTTCAACGACGAGCGGTCAATTATCCCCGAAACAGATTTCTCCGTATTGCAACTCGTGATTTTCGACTGGCTGACATTCGCGCCGGTTGGGGCGCTGGTCTGCTGGATCTTCTTTGTCACCGAACGCGTCAGCGCCTCGATGGAGGATCCATTCGAAGGGGATGTGACCGATGTTCCGATCTCGGCCCTGTGTCGCAGCATCGAGATCGACCTGCGGCAGATGACCGACTGCGGTATTGCCCCTCAACCCGCGCAACCCATCGAAAAAGTTCTGTTTTAGAGCGACTCGATTTGGCGCGTCCGCAACGCCATTTCAGGGTGCGTTCGATAATCTGCCCAAATTAGGGTATCATGTATCCAGAAACCCTGGGATCGGAGCCATCAGATGCCCGAAATAGATTTTTGGTTTTCCATCGGTAGCACATACAGCTTCCTGACGATCATGCGCCTTGATGATTGGTGTGATGAGCATGACGCGACCGTCAATTGGCGACCGTTTAACGTGCGCACCGTGATGTCCGAACAACAGAACATTCCCTTTGCAGGCAAACCGGCCAAATCCGCATATATGTGGCGTGATATCGAGCGGCGAGCCGCAAAGTACCACCTGCACGCAACGCTTCCTGCACCCTACCCGATCTCGGATCTTGCGCTGGCCAATCAGGTTGCCGTGCTGGGTATGGCGGATGGCTGGGGCAAGTCTTTTACCCAAAACCTGTACCGCATCTGGTTCGAAGAAGGGATTGAGGCAGGCAGCGAAACGGCGCTGTCGGAAGCACTGCACCGGTGTCAGCAGGACCCGCGCCTGACCCTTGCACGCGCCCGCAGTCCTGACACGATCTCGGCCCTTGAAACCGAAACCGAACAGGCCACAAAGCTGGGCGTTTTTGGCGCCCCCAGCCTGGTCGTGCGCGGCGAGGTTTTCTGGGGCGATGACCGGCTGGACGACGCGTTGTCCTGGGCCAGAGTTGGGCACGTCATCTGATCTTTCCTGTTAGACACCGGCAGGTGTTGCGCTATTTTTGAGCCATGCCGTATCGATGGAATCAAACCTCAAGTTCCGAGCAAGAATTGCGCCTGTGGCCGCATAACTCTCTGCCCCCACGCTGGGCGATGCGTGTGGTGTTGGCGGTCTTCCTGTTTGGCTTGATTCCTCTGATGGCTGTTCTTGGGTCGGTTTTGCTGTGGGGTTTGCTGCCATTCATGCTGTTGACCGTTCTGGGACTGTGGTTCGCGATCCAGTCCAATTACCGTGCACGCAGCGTTTTCGAGGTGTTGACCTTGACTGACTCGCATGCCCGTCTGGTGCAGCATCACCCACAACGGGGGCAGCAGGAGTGGTCCTGCAACCGCTATTGGGCGCGTCCCGAAATGCATGAGCGCGGCGGCCCGGTCCCGAATTATGTCACACTGACCGGTGACGGCCGCGAAGTTGAAATCGGCGCGTTTCTGTCTGAGGAAGAGCGGATTTCGCTGTTTGATGAGCTCACAAAAAAACTGCGCGAACCTGTCGCGCAGCCTTAGCATATTCGCAAACAAAAGGGCTTAGCAACTGCCGCCTGGCGCAGCGCAGAGCTGATCTTTGACCATCGGGCCAACCTTGCCGAAATCCATCTGGCCGGTGTAGCGGGTTTTCAGCTCACCCATCACTTTGCCCATGTCGCGGATCGATCCGGCGCCGGTCGCCGTGATTGCGGTCTGAATGGCCTTGCTCACCTCGTCATCGTCCAATTGCTTGGGCAGGAATTCCTCGATGACCTCGACCTCGCGCAGTTCCCGTTCGGCCAGATCCAATCGGCTGCCCTCTTCATAAGCGCGGGCGCTTTCCTTGCGCTGCTTGGTCATTTTACCAAGAATTTCAAGCACCTCTGTGTCGCCGCAGCCTTTGGCTTCTTCGTTGTCAGACGCGCGCGAGGCGATGTCACGGTCCTTGATCGCAGCATTAATCAGGCGCAGCGTCGACAGACGCTCGGCATCCTTGTCTTTCATTGCTTGCTTCAGGGCAGTGTTCACCCGTGATCGCATATCCATATGTTCTGTCCATCCCCATGGCAAAGGAACCCCGACCATATCGAAACAAAAAGCGCGATACAACAGGGGGTGCATATGGCTAACTTATTGATTTTAAACAATAGCCCAAAAATTGAACAGACTTGACCCGAGCGTACAACCCCCTTAGGTATGCGCCGGTTTACCTTGCAGGAGAGTCGCGCCATGGCCCAGAACGCCCCGTCCAAGCCCACCGCATGTCTGGCATTGGCCGACGGTACATTGTTCTACGGTATGGGCTTCGGCGCCACCGGCCAAACCGTGGCTGAACTGTGCTTTAACACCGCGATGACCGGATACCAGGAAATCATGACCGACCCCTCCTATGCGGGACAGATCGTGACCTTCACCTTCCCTCATATCGGCAATGTCGGCGTGAACCCCGAAGATGATGAGACCGGCGATCCGGTTGCCGCCGGGATGGTGGTCAAATGGGACCCGACCGAGCCATCGAACTGGCGCTCGACCGAGGAATTGAAAACCTGGCTCGCCCGCCGTGGCCGCATCGCCATCGGCGGTGTGGACACCCGCCGCCTGACCCGCGCCATCCGCCAGCAAGGCGCACCTCATGTCGCGTTGTCGCATGATCCCGACGGTAACTTTGATATCGAGGCCCTGGTTGCTGCCGCGCGCGGCTTTGCCGGTCTGGAAGGCATGGATCTGGCCAAAGAGGTCACCTGCGCCCAAAGCTATCGCTGGGATGAAATGCGGTGGGCCTGGCCGGACGGGTACAAACGTCAGGAAGCTCCGGTGCATAAAGTTGTCGCCGTCGACTTTGGCGCAAAGCGCAATATCCTGCGTTGCCTCGCCTCGGCTGGTTGCGACGTCACGGTTCTGCCTGCAACGGCGACGGCCGCCGAGGTGCTGGCCCATAATCCCGATGGCGTGTTCCTGTCGAACGGCCCCGGAGACCCGGCAGCCACCGGTGAATACGCCGTGCCGATGATCAAAGAGGTTCTGGACGCCACCGATCTGCCCGTCTTTGGCATTTGTCTGGGCCATCAGATGCTGGCGCTGGCTTTGGGCGGCCATACCGTCAAGATGAACCACGGCCACCACGGGGCCAACCATCCGGTCAAAGACCTGGATACCGGCAAGGTCGAGATCACCTCGATGAACCATGGCTTTGCGGTGGACGCCCAGTCCCTGCCCGACGGCGTTGTGGAAACCCACCGCTCGTTGTTTGACGGGTCCAACTGCGGCATCCGCATGACCGATCGCCCTGTCTATTCAGTGCAGCACCACCCCGAGGCATCGCCTGGCCCACAGGACAGCTACTATCTGTTTGAACGCTTTGCCGACGCTATGGCAGACAAGAAAGCACAGGCTTAACCGCCTCATCGTTTAGTGTTAACGCGCTGTTAACCTTGATTGAGCAACCCTGACGCGGGTCACCGTGTCAGGGTTTTTTTATGGTTGAACATAGCCTGCAGCAATTCGCGCGCGCCGCGCCGATTTCTGTTGGGGCGCGGAAACCCCTTGGCGCCTGTTTACTCGAACGTGGCTGCATCACCCCCGCGCAGCTCGAAAAGGCGCTGCATCTGCAATCCAGACAACAGGCCCCACTGGGCGAAATCCTTGTCGGAGAGGGCTGGATCAGCCGTCAGGAAGTCATGGATGCTTTGTCTGAGCAGACCAACCTGCAAATTGCCGATCTGAAAGACACGCCCCCCTCCCCGAGCTTATGTGACATCAAACCGGTCGCGTTCTGGCTGAAGCATAATGTGATCCCATGTCAACGCATCGGCCCGATCCTGCTGATCGCGACCGCTGATCCGAACCGCTTTGCCGCGGTACGCGCCGCCCTGTCCCACACGGAACACACGATTGCGCCAGTGCTTGCATCGACCAGCCAGATCGATCACGCGATTGCCAGCGCGTTTTCCGACACTTTGGCAAAAGGCGCGGAAACCCGGGTCGACAAGGATCAGAGCTGTCGATCATGGACGCCAACAAAGCGCGCGGGTCCGATCGCGGCCCTTGCGGGACTTCTTTTCTTTTTTACAGCCTTCCCTCTGCTTGGTCTGGCTGCTCTTTTGATCACGGCCACCGTTTCACTGCTCTTGTTCATGGTTTTGCGCATGGCAGGCTTGGTCTCATATCTTATGAGATGCCGCCAAGTGTGCCCAACGCCCGAGCCTGCCCCACTGCGATTGCCGCGCGTATCAATGATGGTGCCCCTCTACAAGGAACGAGAAATAGCAGGCGCATTAATAAAGCGGCTGCAACGCCTGACCTACCCAAAGGCGTTGTTGGACATCATTCTGGTGCTGGAGGCCTCAGATGAGGTCACGCGCACCACATTAAGCCGAGTGGATCTGCCCAGCTGGATCAGAACTGTGGAAGTCCCTGCACTGAACGGCCTGACGACCAAGCCCCGCGCGATGAACTACGCGCTGGATTTTTGCCGTGGTGACATTCTGGGTGTGTGGGATGCAGAGGACGCCCCGCAACCAGATCAGATCGAACGGGTGGTCCGGCATTTTGCGCGGGCTGACGAAGACGTCGTCTGCCTGCAAGGTGTTCTGGATTATTACAACCCGCGCACAAATTGGCGGTCACGCTGTTTTACCATCGAGTACAACAGCTGGTTTCGGATCATCCTACAAGGCATTGCGCATCTGGGTCTGGTCGTCCCGCTTGGGGGCACAACATTCTTCTTCCGCAGGGACAAACTGCTGGAGCTTGGCGGTTGGGATGCCCACAACGTGACCGAAGATGCAGATCTGGGTGTGCGCCTCAACCGCGCGGGCTATCGAACCGAGATGGTTGATACCACCACCTATGAAGAGGCAAATTTTCGGGCCTGGCCCTGGGTCAAACAACGTTCGCGCTGGCTGAAGGGGTTCATGGTGACCTATCTGGTGCACATGCGCGCGCCGCGGCGCCTGCTTAAAGAAATGGGATTCAAACGCTTTTTCGGCTTTCAGGCGTTCTTCTTGGGCACTATTGGCCAGTTTCTACTGGCACCGGTCCTATGGCTGTTCTGGTTGGCGACACTGGGCTTGCCTGGCCCGTTCGATCCGCTTCTGTCTGATTGGGCCTTCTACGCACTCATCAGCCTGTTTCTGGTGGCCGAGATCACCAATCTGATCGTTGGAATGCTGGCCGTAGCAGCACAAGAAAGACGGTTCCTGATGCCGTGGGTTCCAACAATGCCACTGTATTTTCCGCTAGGCGTATTAGCCGCCTACAAAGCCCTATGGGAACTGGCCAGCAACCCGTTCTTCTGGGACAAAACCCAGCATGGGCAGGCCCGCGAAGAAGTACAGCCGCACTGACGGTCATTTCTCGCGCAGCACCGCATCCTGTTTCAGGCGGGTCATGAAGGCCACCGAGATATGTTCTTTCAGCGCGCGCTCAGCCGCCTCTTCATCCCGTGCGGTGATCGCCTCGACAATACCTTTATGTTCGCTCTGCGCAATCTCGCCGCGGCCCTGAACGGCAAGCGAGGTCGTAGCCATCAGAGCCATTGTGCGGTGCACAAGATTCAGTTGCTGCACCAGATACCGGTTGTGCGAAGCCAGATGGATCTGTTCATGAAACCGCCGGTTGGCCCGCGACAGTGCCGTTGGATCATTTACCAGCGCATCGTCAGCGGCGACCATGTCCTGCAGCACTTTGATCTCTTCTTCGGTGGCGTGTTTCGCGGCCAGCTTTGCGGCCAACCCTTCCAATTCGCGCCGAACCACATAAAGTTCGGCCATTTGGTTGTGATCCAATGAGGCCACGATCAGTGATCGTCCGTCACGCTCTAGCAGGGACTGCGTCTCAAGTCGCTGCAACGCTTCGCGGATAGGTGTACGAGACACGCCAAATCGTTCTGCCAGCTCACTTTCGACCAATCGGTCGCCGGGCTTGTAAACGCCCACATCAATCGCTTCGAGAATAAGGCTATAGGCGTCTTTGTTGGGCTGACGGGATTGCGGCATGGGGTGTTTTTCTCCTCGTTCGGACATGTCTATCCGCCTCAGGCCCGTGCAATCAAGTGTAGCATTGAAAACCTGTGCATGGCGGCCTAAACCCAACTCATGGTCAAACCTTCTTTTTCGCACGTCACCCAATGGGTGTTCGACCTCGACAACACGCTGTACCCGCCTCATATGCAACTATTCGACCAGATCGAGGTTCTGATGACGGACTACGTGGTGCAGGCCATTGGCGTCGACCGAGCCGAGGCGGATCGTCTGCGCTCGCACTATTGGCGGGAATACGGCACCACGCTGGCCGGCTTGATGGCCGAGCATGACCTGGACCCCGAACCCTATCTGTACGCCGTGCATCAGGTGGACATGAGCCACATGGACCCCGACGCCGAGTTGGCCGACAACATCCGGTGCCTGCCTGGCCGTCGCATCGTTTACACCAACGGCAGCGCGCCTTATGCCGAACGTGTGCTAAAAGCACGCGGTCTCAGCGGTTTGTTCGATGCGGTTTATGGCGTAGAACACGCGGGCTATCTTCCAAAACCTAAACAGGCCGCGTTCGAGGCGATCTTTGCACAGGATGGCATCGACGCCGACAAGGCGGCCATGTTTGAAGATGATCCGCGCAATCTGGCTGCTCCGCACGCGATGGGAATGCGCACAGTTCACGTCGCGCCCGAGCCGCATAAGGCCGATCATATCCACCATCACACCGACGACCTGACTGCGTTTCTGTCCCGCCTGCGATAGGCTGTCACACTGCGACGATCTGCACATTCTGCAGGTGCATCATCGACCCTATATGCGCCTCAGCGACGAACAGAATCGGAGACCCCATGAGCGCGATCGAGATGCCCGGACGCCTGCCCATCTGGCAGCGCCTGTTATTTGCAGTTCCTCTGTTTGGCTGGTTAGTCAAAGATGCCGCTCATGCAAAGGGCGAAGAGTGGGGTTATACAGCGGCCGCGATTTTCAGCATGTGGGGCTGTTCTGCCCTGTTGTTCGGTCTGCCGGGCCTATACATCCCAGCCGTGATGATGGTGCCGGTGATGTTCCTGATCCTCATCCTGATTTCACGCGGCTGACACGCGGGACAGGATGTCACTTGGCACCCGATGCAGAACCGAACTAGGTTCTGCCCAACACTCGGAGGCCAAGGTCATGAAAGACAGCTGTGACATCCTGATTTCAGGCGGCGGAATCGCCGGTCTGACCGCTGCGGCAGCCTTTGGAACCGCCGGGTTCGACGTTATTTGTGTCGACCCGACGCTCCCGATAACCGAGCGCGACGTGGACGGCTCTGATTTGCGGACCACCGCCTTTTTGCAACCGGCGCACGGCTTGTTACAGCAATGCGGGTTGTGGCAACGGCTGGACGCACACGCGGCCCCCTTACAGATCATGCGGATTGTCGACGCAGGCGGAGATGTTCCTGAACCCCGCGTGGTACGCGATTTCAACGCCGCAGATATTTCGGATCTGCCCTTCGGCTGGAACCTGCCCAACTGGCTGTTGCGGCGCGAGATGGTGGCACGGCTGGCCGAACTGCCGAATGTCGATTTCCGCCCCGGTACAGGCACTGTCAGTCTGTTCACTCGCACTGCCGAAGCACGCGTGGGGCTAAGTGACGGCAGCCGCATTCGTTGCAAGCTGGTGGTCGCCGCTGACGGGCGCAACTCTCCCATGCGCGAGGCGGCTGGGATCAACGTCCATACCACGCGCTATGGCCAGAAAGCATTGGCCTTTGCAGTCACACATCCCATCCCGCACGACAATGTTTCGACCGAAATTCACCGCTCGGGCGGGCCGTTCACCCTGGTCCCCCTGCCAGACTGGCAGGGGCAGCCGTCTTCGGCGATTGTGTGGATGGAGCGCGGACCCCGCGCGGTTGAGTTGCTCAACACCGAGCCCGAGGCGTTTGAAACGCTGATGACCGAACGGTCCTGTGGTTTGTTCGGACCCTTAAAACTGGCGTCGCGCCGGACCATCTGGCCGATCATCAGCCAGTCAGCGGAACGTCTGTCAGGCGAGCGAGTCGCACTGATGGCCGAGGCCGCCCATGTGGTGCCGCCAATTGGAGCCCAGGGATTGAACATGTCGCTGGGCGATCTGAGCAGTCTGCTGGAACTGGCGCAGGCCCGTCCTGAAGGTCTGGGCGATGCGCAGATGCTCGAGGCCTATCACAAGGCTCGCCACACCGAAATCGAGATGCGGGTCAAAGGCATCGACCTGTTGAACCGCGCCTCGATGATCGAGGCGCGGCCGTTAAGGGACGTCCGGGCAATGGGGCTAAATGCGCTCTATTCTCTACCGGCTGTTCGCAAGACCTTGATGCAAATGGGCCTCGGCGTACGCTAAGGCCCGAATGGTTTCACAGAACCTGATCCAGCACGCGCTTGAGCCGTCCGATGGTGCCGTCAACGTCGTACAGTTTGTCCAAACCGAACAGACCAAGGCGGAAGGTGCTGAATCCTTCGGGCTCATCACATTGCAGCGGTACACCCGCTGCAATCTGCATGCCCAAAGCGGCAAATTTCTTACCATTCTGAACATCCGGGTCCGAGGTATAGCTGACCACGACACCCGGCGCGCCAAATCCGTCCGCCGCAACCGAGACGCTGCCCTTGTCCCGCAGCATCGCCCGCACACCATCGCCCAACGCCCATTGGGCGTCACGCAGCTTGTCGAACCCATAATCGCGGGTCTCGACCATCGTATCGCGGAACGCCTTCAACGCATCCGTGGGCATGGTCGCGTGATACGCATGCCCACCATTTTCATAGGCTTGCATGATCTGCCGCCATTTCTTCAGATCAACGGCAAAGCTGTCCGAAGTAGTCTCCTCCAACCGCGCTTCGGCACGCTCAGATAGCATGACAAGGCCTGCACAGGGCGATGCGCTCCACCCTTTCTGGGGAGCCGAGATCAGGACATCCACGCCGGTGGCCTTCATGTCGACCCAGGCACAACCCGATGCGATGCAGTCCAGCACCATTAAGGCCCCCACCTCATGCGCCGCAGCGGCCATGGCGGTCACGTAATCATCAGGCAGAATGACACCGGCCGAGGTCTCCACATGTGGGGCAAATACAACATCCGGACGCTGTTCACGGATTGTTGAAACAACCTCGTCAATCGGTGCGGGGGCAAAGGGCGACGGGCTGGAATTGCCGGTTTCACGAGCCTTGAGAACCGTCGCCGACGCCGTCAGATCACCGGATTCGATGATTTGGCTCCAGCGGTAGGAAAACCACCCGTTCCGCACAACCAGTACACTGGCGTTGCGCGCAAATTGCCGGGCGACGGCCTCCATCCCATAGGTGCCACCACCAGGGATAATCGCCACACCATCCGCATTATATACATCCTTCAGCAAGCCCGAGATGTCGCGCATCACCTGCTGAAACTGAACCGACATGTGGTTCAGAGACCGATCCGTAAACACGACCGAGAACTCTTCGAGCCCAGAGGGATCGACGGTGTCCAATAGCGCTGGCATGGTTTGTCCTTTCAAATTGTCGTCAGCGGCCTCACGACCCGGGTTAATTTGCCGAGACCCGTACTGAACCCGAATATCTGACCTAAGGGAACTAAAAACAAAACACTCAAATGATATTTTGTTGGTCGAATCTGGCAAGAAATGACGCCAATTAGTGTCAGCCGCCCTTTACACTCTGACGTGTTTCTGACCAGATGCACTCACTTTGCAGAAGAAAGGTATTTCGACAGGTGAATGCGCATAAGCGGATCAGTTTTCAAGTTGTACGGGACGAAGTCAAACGGCGGATCGAGAGCCGGATTTGGCCGCAGGGATCGCTTCTGCCAACCGAAACACAGCTTGCCGAGGAATTCAATTGCGCACGCGCGACAGTGAACCGTGCCCTGCGCGAGCTTTCTGATCAGGGCTTTGTCGAGCGCAAACGCAAAAGCGGGACTCGGGTCAAAAAGGAACCCAGCAAGCATGCCAAGCTGGAATTTTCTTTGGCCCGTCAAACGGTTGAAAGCCAAAATGCAACCTATCGGTACTCGCTGGTTGAACGTAATGTGGTCGCAAGCCCCGGTTGGCTGGCTTCGCAGATCGGTGTATCCGCTGACATTCGCGTCCTGCAAGTCATCTGCATGCATTATGCCGACAACCGTCCCTTCCAATTGGAAGAACGCTGGATCAACATAGATGCGGTGCCCGAAATCGAACATGCCGATCTGACCAACCACGGCCCTCATGAATGGCTACTGAACGCCTCTCCGTTTACCGAGGCTGAAGTCTCCTTTTGCGCGATCTCCGCGGATGGACGATTGGCGGAATTCATGGGAACAACCCCCGGAACGTCCATGATCCAGCTAGAGCGCACGACCTGGAAGAACGGAAATCCGATGGCATTTGCCCGGATGACGCACCATCCCGGATATTGCATCCGCACGCGGTACTGAACGGGCTTATCCGATCGGTCCCGGCAAACGTTCCTCACTTAGCAGGACGTTAGCTTCGACATCCCCTGCGCCGGGCAAGGTCATGATCCGCCGGCGCAGGACCCGCTCAAAATCGGACAAGTCGCGGGCAACCACCCGCAGGCGATAGTCGTACAGACCCAGCACATGCTCGACGGTCTGAACTTCTGGAATAGCACTGACGGCACGCTCAAAATCCTCCAAGCTGACCTGACCCTTGCGCGCCAGTTTCACGCCAAGGAATACCGTCACGCCAAATCCCAACGCCTCGGCATTCAGGCGCAACCGGCGACCTTTGATAACGCCCGAGGTTTCCAGTCGGCGGATACGCCGCCAGGTCGCCGGTTGAGACAAGCCCAGCTTACGCCCCAACGCCCCCGCACTTTGCGATGCGTCCTGGGCCAGCGCACACAGTATCTTTCGGTCCAGCTCATCCAAATCGGTCATACCGGCAAGACCTCTTCGCTTTTCACCCTCGCGATATGCATCAGGGCCTCAATATCCGCGATATGCGGCAGGGTCAGAATGCGGTCGCGGTAAAGTTGTTGGTAGTGTGACATGTCCCTGGCAATCACCGACAGGCGCACATCCACCCTGCCCAGAAATGTTTGCAATTCGATCACCTCGGGCACTTGCCGGGCGGCGGCAGTAAATTCGTCAAACGCGCGCGATTGCGTCTTGTCCAACGTGACCCGCAGCGAAACCTCGACCGCATACCCAAGCGCCGCCCAGTCGATCACGGCCTCCTGCCCCTGGATTATTCCGGCGGCCTGCATCTTTTCGACCCGGCGCCAGCAGACACCCTGGCTGATACGGCAACGCTCGGCCAGTTCCGCAGCAGTCAGGCTGGGATCGGCCTGAAAGTGGCGCAGGATTCGGCGATCTATGTCATCAAGCATGAATTTTTCGCATTTTTGGCGTTACACGAATTATTCTTCATCTTTTTCACAAATACTCAAGTGCAACCCTATCGCCAATACAACATCCGGCAGGTAAAACCCTCGGCAATCTAACCAGAAAGGACCGGCGACATGCGCGTCTATTACGATCGCGATTGCGACATCAACCTGATCAAAGACAAGAAGGTGGCAATCCTGGGCTATGGCAGCCAAGGCCACGCCCACGCACTGAACCTGCGCGACTCGGGCGCGAAAAACCTTGTCGTCGCTCTGCGCGAAGGCTCGGCATCCGCCAAAAAAGCCGAAGCCGAGGGTCTGGAAGTCATGGGCATCGCCGAAGCGGCAGCTTGGTGCGACGTCATCATGTTCACCATGCCCGACGAACTGCAGGCCGAGACCTACAAGAAATACGTGCATGACAACATCAAGCCGGGCTCTGCCATTGCCTTTGCCCATGGCCTGAACGTGCACTTCGGATTGATCGAGCCGAAAGAAGGCATTGACGTCATCATGATGGCCCCCAAAGGCCCCGGCCACACCGTACGCGGCGAATACGTCAAAGGCGGCGGCGTGCCTTGCTTGGTAGCTGTTGACAGCGACGCGACCGGAAAGGCTCTGGAAATCGGCCTGTCCTATTGCTCGGCCATCGGTGGCGGCCGCTCGGGCATCATCGAAACCAACTTCCGCGAAGAATGCGAAACCGACCTGTTCGGTGAGCAGGCCGTTCTGTGCGGCGGTATCGTCGAACTGATCCGTTGTGGTTTCGAAACTCTGGTTGAGGCAGGTTATGCACCCGAAATGGCCTATTTCGAGTGTCTGCACGAGACCAAGCTGATCGTTGACCTGATCTATGAAGGTGGTATCGCGAACATGGATTATTCGATCTCGAACACTGCCGAGTACGGCCAGTACGTCACCGGCCCACGGATCCTGCCTTATGAGCAGACCAAGAAAGCGATGAAAGAGACGCTGTCGGACATCCAAACCGGCAAATTCGTGCGTGACTTCATGCTGGAAAACGCTGTTGGTCAGCCGACCATCAAAGCGGCTCGCCGCCACAATGATGAGCATCAGATCGAGCAGGTTGGCAAGAAACTGCGCGACATGATGCCGTGGATTTCCGCCGGCAAGCTGGTCGATCAGGAAAAGAACTGATCCTGCCAAGCGAATGCGAAGGGGCGGCCCATCAGGCCGCCCTTTTTTGTCCAAGCCTCTAAGCGAAACGAAGATGGTCCAGCACCCCACATCCCGCGATTGGAGCGGTGTTATCACACTCGGCCTGATCTGGGGCGGGACGTTCATGGTCGTTGCCATGGCACTGGAAGGGTACGGACCTATCACCGTCGCCACCGCGCGCACTACGTTGGGTGCCGTAATGTTGCTGGGGTTGATGGCGGTTACAAACCGCAAGCTACCTTCCGGATCCGCCGCCCTTTGGTCCTCGGTCATTGTGATCGGTATCTTGTCGTCTGCCCTGCCCTTTGTTTTGCTAAGCTGGGGACAGCAATACGTGCCTTCGGCCTTTGCCGGCCTGTCGATGGCCGCGATTCCGCTGATGGTGTTGCCGCTGGCGCATTTCTTTTCAGACGAGCCTTTGAACCTCAGGCGGTTTGTGGGCGTGACCCTTGGATTCTGCGGTGCGTTGGTGCTGATTGGCCCCGGTTTGGCGCAACTCGGCCAGGGGTCAGAACCTTTGGCGCAGCTGGCCTGCATCGGGGCCGCCTTGTGTTATTCCCTTGCGTCGATCTTCACCCGTCAATGTCCGCCCATTGATCCGGTGGTTCTGGCCGCCCTGACCCTGCTGGTCGGCGCAGTAATCCTGCTACCGATCATGTTCGTAACCGAAGGCGTCCCGACATGGGAAGGTACCCGCCCAAGCATTGCCATCATCGTTTTGGGGTTGGTGCCTACGGCATTTGCCACACTGCTGCGCGTATCCGTCATTCGCAGCGCGGGATCGGTCTTTATGACGCTGGTGAATTACCAGGTCCCGATCTGGTCGATGGTGTTCGGCGCATGGGTCCTGTCCGAGGCGTTGCCGCTGCGCTTTTTCGTGGCGCTGGCCATGATCCTGACCGGGCTGGCCATCAGTCAGTGGTTCAGCCTGCGAAAGATGCTGACCGGGCGTTAGCCCGTGATGGCCTCAACCTCGGCGACAATGCCGTCGACAACCTGGGTCAATAGCGCGTCATCTTCACATTCCGCCATGACGCGGATCAGAGGTTCCGTACCCGATTTGCGGATCAGCAACCGCCCCTGCCCGTTCAGCCGCGCCTCGGCGTCAGAAATTGCAGCCTGCACACTGGCGGCCTCAAGCGGGGCTTGTCCTTCGCCATAGCGCACGTTCTTCAGCATTTGCGGTACGGTTTCGAACTGCACCGCCAATTCCGATGCTTTGCGACCCGTATGAACCATCTCCGCCAGGAAATGGAGGCCCGCCATAAGGCCGTCGCCAGTCGTCGCATAGTCGCTCATGACGATGTGACCTGATTGTTCGCCGCCCAAGTTGAACCCGCCTTCGCGCATACGTTCTACGACATAGCGGTCCCCGACGCCGGTGCGTTCCAGACGCAGGCCATGGCTTTCAAGATGACGTTCCAGGCCAAGGTTCGACATAACCGTTGCAACCAGCGCGCCGCCTTTCAGGCGGTCTGCCTCGGCCCAACTGGTCGCCAAAAGCGCCATCAACTGGTCGCCATCCGCGACCTGACCATTCTCGTCGATCATAACGACGCGATCGGCGTCACCGTCCAAACAAATCCCGACATCTGCACCATGGGCCACGACGGTTTCGGCAGCCAGCTGCGGTTTGGTCGAGCCACAATTGAGGTTGATATTCTTACCATTCGGCGTGATACCGACCGGGATCACCTCGGCACCTAATTCCCACAAAACCTCGGGCGCCGTGCGGTGCGCGGCCCCATTGGCGCAATCGACAACAACTTTTAGCCCGTCAAGACGCAAGTCACGCGACAGCGAAGATTTGACGCGCTCACCGTATCGGAACCGCGCATCATCCACCCGTCTGGCACGGCCGATATTCTGGGCCTGCGCAGGTTTGACACCTTCTTCGATCAGCCTTTCAATCTCGAGTTCCGCCTGATCAGACAGCTTGTATCCGTCAGGGCCAAAGAACTTGATACCATTGTCTTCGGCCGGGTTATGGCTGGCCGAAATCATGACCCCCAGATCTGCGCGCATCGACCGTGTCATCAGACCGACAGCGGGCGTCGGAACCGGCCCAAGCAGCAACACGTTCATCCCGGTCGAGGTCAATCCGGCCGTCAGGGCGTTTTCCACCATATAACCGGAAAGGCGCGTATCCTTACCGATCACCACACGGTGAACGTCTGATTGGTCACGGCGAAAGTAACGGCCAGCGGCGGCCCCGATGCGCAATGCCATTTCGGCCGTGATTGGATGGGTATTGGCGGTACCCCGCACCCCATCGGTTCCGAACAGCTTGCGCATAATGTCACTCCGTCATTTCTTGCCTGCCTCCGCCTTACCGGACGGCGGCCCAAAGGCGCAAGGCCTGAGCGGTTTCTGCAACATCGTGCACGCGCAAAATTTGAACGCCTTGTGACAATCCAGCCAGCCCGACGGCGATTGATCCCGGCGCGCGGGCGTCCTTGCGCGGCTCTTTGCCTATTTGCCCGATCATACCTTTTCGGGACACGCCCAACAGGATCGGACAACCTAAACCATGAAACAGGCTGATCCCCTGCAGCAATGCCAGGTTATGTGCCTCAGTCTTGCCAAACCCTATGCCCGGATCAATGATAATCTGGTCCCGATCCAATCCGAGGTTTTCGAGACGATCCACCTGACCTTCAAGGAAATCGTAGACGTCCAGCAGAACGTCGTCATAGGTCGGATTGTCCTGCATCGTGCCTGGGTCGCCCTGCATGTGCATCACACAAACCGGGGCACCCACTTTTACACAAAACGGCGCCAGCTGCGGATCAAAGGTAAAGCCGGTTACGTCGTTGATCAGCCCTGCTCCGGCCTCCCACGCGGCTTTGGCGACGGCGAATTTGCGCGTATCGATGGATATCAACGCATCAGTGCGGGATTTGATGGCTTCGATCAGGGGGCGGGTCCGGGCGATCTCTTCATCTTCGGGCACGAAGGTTGCGCCGGGTCGGGTCGATTCGCCGCCGATATCCAGAATGGTTGCGTCTTGTGAAACCATCTGTTCAGCCGCAGATTGGGCCGCGCTGACCGAATTGTGCACACCGCCATCCGAGAAACTATCTGGGGTCGCATTCAGAATGCCCATAATGTGCGGGCGATCCATGGCAAGGCCCGCAACATCGGCACGCGGACGCGTCAGTCGGTCCAGCGCATCACCTGGTACATCCTGCACGGCAATGATCATTGGACGTTCTTTTCGGCTTAACCGTTCAACATGGGTAAACCAAAGCGGCTGGCCAGCTAGCGGCACTGAACTCGGCGGACGGTTCGGACTATGCTGAACCAGAGGTCGAAAATAAGCGGTCACAGTTGTGCCTGATCCACCGAGATCGCACGCAATGGGGTTTCAGGGGCGTCGGGCAGCGCGCCGCCGATCACCATCATCTCACTCGCCTCAAAAGTGGCAGCAAACCATGCCGCCAGCGCGACCGCATCCGAAGGTGCCGCCGATTGGCCGTCAACAGCATCCAGCACGATTTTTGAGGGTGCCCAGACGCAAATCTGACCATTTTTCATGGCCCAATCCAGCTCAGTCCGCGTTGAAACGACAACACAGCGGTGATCGCGGGCAGCCAAGACCCAGGCGTTCTGTTCAATCGCCAACAGATCAATTCGGCGTTGGGTCATCGCGTGGCCAGTCTGTGAAACAGGCATATCCGCCGCGCCGACACATAGGATCAACGGGCGTTCACGATTTTCCAGCTGATCGATCCACCCGGTCAGATTGGACGAGGCAATGGCCTCATTCGACAGGAAAGCCAGACGGGGATGCGGGCGCTCTTCCTCGACGACGTCGTGGTGAGTCTTGTCTTTTCCGCGCACAATCTCGACACCCAAGGCGCCGGGACCGCGATCAAGTTTTTCTATTCTGACAAAAGCTCTTACGGCCTGCGGCTCAAGTAAAATTCGCTCGGCCACCCGGTCTGCTAAAGTCTCAAGCAGGTTAAGACGTTCCGCCGCAAGCTCATACGCGATCGCCTCAGTCACCCGGTCGTAGGACAGGATGCGATCCACGTCATCGTCGATGGGATCGGTCAGCGGGCGAACCTCGACCACGATGTTAAAACAGATACGCTGGGTCGTTCCACGCTCGGCCTGAAACGCGCCGATTTCAACCTCGACGATATGGTCACGCAGAGAAATACGATCCAACGGCCCCCGGGCAGCGGTCGCTTCGGACCGCTCGGACGGGTGCGCAAAGGCAAGACGGATTTCAGAGCTCATACAGGCGGACCTTTTCGGGCTTTGTGGACGTATTTGCCCAAAATAAACGATGCGCGGGCGTATAACACCGCAACATGCGTCTTTCCAGCCATCGAATGCGGCGTCAGGTAACGCGGAACCAACTCATCATTCCCGAAGCAGCGTGTCCCAGCATATGGCAATGCAGCAGCCAGTCTCCCGGATTGTCCGCGACCAACGCGATCTTACGGGTCTGGCCCCGGTCCACCAGCACGGTGTCGCGCCAGGGCCCCAAACCGCCATCCGGCAGGATGAGCCGGAAGTGGTGACCATGCAGATGCATGGCATGTGCAAAGACAGTTTCGTTCACAAATTCGATCCGGTGAACCTGACCCAGGCGTGCATCCAGAAACGGATCCTTGGGTCGCTCCGCGTATCCGTTCAACGCCCAGAACCGGCCCAGTTGAGCCAGCTCGCGGCCTGTCAGGTCCTGATCACCAAGCTTGGCCCCTTCCAGCCATCGCATCGCACCGCCCTGCAAGGACATGCGATGCAGCGGTGCCTGATCATACTGAAATTCAGGCATATTGTTCGCAGGCAATGGTTCAATACCCTGCCTTTGCGATGTGGACGCTTCGGACACTGGAAAGCGCACAACACCATAACCGCCATCCCGCTCGATACTGGCGAGACCCGCGACATCCCCGGACGCGGACGTCACATCCACGACAAGGTCCGCCCGTTGTGCGGGCGCAAGTGGGAAGCTGTCCTCTACAGGCAATGGAACTGCCAGCGGCATGCCATCCAGTGCCACGACCCAACCCGCCAGCCCGTCCAACGCCAAATCAAATATCCGAGCATTCGAGGCATTGATCAGACGCAATCGCAATCGCTCACCGGATCCAACAGGATAAGCCGGATCAAGGCCGCCGTTGACGGACACCAGATTACCCAGCCGCCCCGCATGGCTAAGGTCGTGCCCATTGTCGAAGTCGTCCACGATATGTGCGGTTTCAGGGTCGAGCCGCCAGTCGTCCAGCATCAGCGTCAGATCCTGATCAACATCAGGTGGATTGGATTCTTCAACGATCAGGGGTCCATAGAGACCTCGGGCGACCTGTTCGGTAGACCGGTTATGCGAGTGATACCAATAGGTTCCCGCATCGGGCGTAACAAAGTCATAGTCGAAGGATTGGCCCATCTCGACCGCGTCCTGCGTCAACCCGGGCACGCCATCCATTGCGTTGTCGATCCGAATCCCGTGCCAATGCACTGCCGTCGGTTGAGACAGGTTGTTTATCAGCTTGCGACTGACGCGCCCGCCCTGAGGCAATCGGATGTCGGCCCCGGGAACGCGGCCGCCATAGGTCCAAACCGGCGTAGCTGGATAACCGTCAGGCGCAATCTGTTGCAGCGCCTCTTGCGCAACCAGATCAAAGCTGACTGCATGCGCCCCCTTTGGCAGCAGGGCAAGCGCGGTCGAAGTTTGCAGAAACCGTCTGCGGGATAACATCATGGCGGACCTCCTGGCCCGCTACATAAGGCAGAAAACGCCCCGCGCCATCAAGGTTCCAGCGCGGGTGCGTCAATCAGTTGCTCGCGGTCCGATAATTGTGGCGGTAGAAAATGTGAACGCCGATCCGAGCGGTCTCTTTGTAGACACGCGACCATGACGGACGTACTGCCTTGGTGTGGTAATGGGTCGCCCCTTCGGTCAGACCGACGCCGACGCCGTCGATTGCCGCGCGGGCAACCTTGGACACACGCTCATAGGCTCTTTTCTCGCTGATCACTTCCTTGTGCCCATCGCAGGTATAGGTGAACTGGCATTGGTACTTCTTGCCCGTTCCCTGCTTGATCACTCCGCACAGCGAATTCGGAAAGCGGCTGCTTTTCACCCGATTCAGGATTACTTCGGCCACGGCAAACTGACCGCGAACGCTTTCGCCGCGCGCTTCAAAGTAAAGCGCCTCAGCCAGACATTTGAAGTTCTCGTCACCAGCGGCATTCGGCAGCTGATCCAGCCAATCCTTGGAATAGGACACCTGTTGCAGCACCGGCTCTTTGCGTGGCTTAAACAGACCCAGGTAATCACGGAACTTTTGCCCGGGCAATTCGCTCCGGGTTACAAGTTCGCGTTTGGCAGATTCGGTGGCTTCCCTCTCGGCGACGGAAACACTCGGCAGCACGGTTGCTGCCAATGTGGCAACAGCCAATATGTATCGTAGCATCAGATAACCTCGCACAGGCACAATCAGCGCCAGACCCTCCCCCGGCGGGCGCGATGAGGCTCTTACCGAATTCAAACGGCGACGTCCAGTTCTGACGGAAAAGCAAGTGGAAAATCGCCGTTTCGTCAACAATATTTAACGACGGCGCTTTCTGTTACCTACTAATTCTAGAGTGCCGCCCTTCTGTCAACCCCCAAGTCTGGACGAAATCGCCAGTTGAGCGGCAGCCAGCCGAGCAACGGGCACCCGGAAGGGCGAACAGGACACATAGTCAAAGCCCAATTCCCGACAAATGGCGATTGATTCGGGGTTACCGCCATGTTCGCCGCAAACTGACAATGTGACTTCTGGTTGTGCTTGCCTGCCGCGTTCAGCCCCCAGTTTAAGCAATTCGCCAACTCCGTCCGCATCCAACACATGAAACGGATCTTCGACAAAGACACCCTGCCGGACATAGGCCGACATGAACCGACCAGCGTCATCGCGGGACAGGCCATAGGTCATCTGCGTCAGGTCGTTGGTTCCGAAACTTAAAAACGCGGTTTGCGGCGCGATTTCGGCCGCCCGCAAACAGGCCCGAGGGGTTTCGACCATCACGCCCAACCGGTACTCAAATTCCTGCCCCCGTTCGGCGGCGACGGCTGCTGCCACAGAATCGATGCGCGCTTTGACCAGCTCGACCTCGCGCTTGGCGGATACCAGCGGGATCATCACCTCGGGCACCACCGGTGCACCGTCTTTGCTGGCTTCAAGCGTCGCCTCGAAAATCGCACGCGCCTGCATGTCGTAGATTTCGGGAACCGTCACACCCAGACGCACACCGCGCAAGCCCAGCATCGGGTTATATTCGGTCATGGCGTCGACCCTGCGCTCGACATCTGAAACCGGCAGGTCCAGCGCTTCGGCAAGTTCGCGTTGGCCTGTGCGCGTCGTCGGAAGAAACTCGTGCAACGGTGGATCGAACAGACGGATACAGACAGGCTGTCCCTCCATGATCCGGAAAAGCTGCGCGAAGTCATCGCGCTGCATCGGCAACAAGCGTTCCAACACCGCTTCGCGACCGGATGAGGTTTGCGCAAAGATCATTTCGCGCATTACGATCAGACGACCGGGGTCAAAGAACATGTGCTCAGTCCGACACAACCCGATCCCTTGCGCCATGAAGTTCCGCGCTGTTTGTGCGTCTGCGGGTGTGTCCGCGTTGGCGCGAATTGCAATATCCCGCTCTGCGTCCGCCCAACCCATCAGGGTCTGAAAACAATCATCCAGCGCGGCCTCGAGCATCGTCGGCTTCCCAGCCAACACCTGCCCCGAACTGCCGTCGATGGTCAATGTGTCACCGGTTTTGAAGACCCGCCCGTCGGGAGCCATCAGCTGTTTTTTCTTGGTCTGAAACCGCATCTCGGACGCGCCGACGATGCACGGCAGACCCAAGCCTCGCCCAATAACGGCCGCGTGGCTGGTCATGCCGCCCTTTTCAGTCAGAACTGCAACTGCCGCATGCATGCCCCGCACATCTTCCGGAGAGGTCTCACGGCGCACCAAAATACACGGCTCGCCCCGCGCCGCGCTGGCTTGTGCCTCGGCCGAGGTGAACACGATCTTGCCGGTCGCGGCACCCGGACTGGCGGCAATTCCGGTTGTCAGGGTGTCCCGTTCCGCATCAGGGTGAACCTGCCGGTGCAACAGCTCGTTCAGGGAATGCGGATCAACCCGCATTACAGCCTCTTGCGGCGGAATGATCCCGTCTTCGGCAAGGCGCACAGCGATCCGCATCGCCGCGCGTGCGCTGCGTTGCACCCGCACGCCGTCTAAAATGTGAACGTGGCCGTTTTCAATCACGAACTCGACCTGCATTTCCTCGCGCAGCTTGACCCGCATCAGCGCCGCATGCGTTTTGAGGTCCGCAAATGCCTTGGGCGCGACCTCCTCCAGAGACTTTCCGCGCGGATCCTTTTCCAGGTACAGGGCCGCGACGCCTTCCCCCAGAGCATCCCGCCCCTGACTTTGGCTCAGATACCGGCCGGTTATCTGCGGCAGTCCAGTGGTCGGATCAATCAGTTGCAGCACACCCGATCCGCACTCGCCCTGCCCAACGCCGGGGATCATCTCTTGGATCACCAAACCCAGACCCGCGTCCGCCGGCGCCCCCTTTGCCTGACGCAACAATCGGGCTGAGGTGCCCTCCCATGCGCGTGCCATCGAACGCAGCACAGCAATCAGCTGCTCACCGCGATCCTGCGGAAAGGCTTCGTCCGTCTCGTCTTCGTAGGCCCGCAGAGATTCCTGCAGCCCCTCACGGCCATCTGCATCGATCTCGTCGAATACATCCGGGTCCAGCCGCGCAACATGAACCGCGTAGCTTTGGACAAAGCGCAGATACAACGCAGCCGCGGCCTCGACCCCCATCGAATCCGACAGATCGACATAGCGCGCGTCATTCATGCCGATGTTCAGGATGGCACCAGGGCCGCCCCAATCGGGATCTTCGGAACTTGGCCGTACACACAGCAGCGCGGTCTGTTCAAACTGCTCAAGAACAGCAGCTAAATCCGGCACCTGCCCGTCCGATATCTGATGCACCGCATCAAATGACAACGCGACCGTTCGTGGAACCGGCAGTTCCAGACGAACCAGACGTTGCAGACATTTCGCCCGCCCGCCATGCGTGTTGGCAGCAACGGGCGCTTCGGACGTGATAAGCGTAGTATGCGGATTATTCTGCACTGCGGCACCTTTTGATTTCACCGCAGCATAAGCCCCTGCACCAATGGCGCAAGGGCGTTCTGGATCAGCCTTCGATGCGGCTCAGATCAGCAACACTGGAGCAGACCTGACGGATCTGGCTTAGCAGGTTCAGGCGGTTACGGCGCAGGATGTCATTGTCGGTATTGACCTGAACATCCTCAAAAAACGCATCCACCGGGCCGCGCAGGTCGGCCATGGCCGACATCGCACTTGGGAAATCCTCGGCTTTCAGCGCCGGGTCGATCTTGGCCTGTGCAGCTTCTAACGCGCCGAACAGAGCCTTTTCACTGTCAGTCTCCGCAAATTTGATATCTGCGCCATAAGAATACTCGACCCCGTCCTTTTCCTCGGCCTGGGTCAGAATATTGTTGGCGCGCTTGAACCCCTGCACGAGGTTCTCACCATCTTCGGTCGCGATCACCGCATTCAGCGCGCGGGCACGTTTGACCAGCAGGTTGAGGTCGTCATTCCCCTCCATCGCGATGCAGGCGTCGATGATGTCGTGGCGAATACCCTCGTCGCGGAGGAAGGTTTTGAGGCGGTCGTGGAAAAAGGAGAGCAGATCAGCGCCAACGGGCCGCAGCTCTTGCGCGCTGAACTGTTCTAACCCTTCTTCCACCAGTGCATCTTCTAACATCGCCAAGTAACGCTCGCCAGAGAAACGTTGCCTATCCAAATCCCCCTTGTACTCAGACACAAATTTCTCTGACATCTGCTCCATTGAGGCACGAATTACCTTCAGAAACAAAGATCTACTCGAACGGATAGCCGCGAAACGGTTCCGAATAAGCGCAGAGGGAATGACATATTCAGCAATATTCAATCTGATGCCATTATCCAAAACCAACCGAATGACCCCCAACGCCGCGCGGCGCAGGGCGAAGGGGTCCTTGGAGCCGGTCGGCTTCTCGTCAATCGCCCAGAACCCGGTCAGCGTGTCCAGCTTGTCGGCCAGCGCCACAGCCACCGACAGCGGTGCGGTCGGCACATCGTCTGACGGACCCAGCGGCGAGTAATGGTCCTCGGCCACGGCGGCCACCGAGGCATCTCTGCCGGCTGCTTCGACGTAGTACCGACCCATAAGCCCCTGAAGTTCGGGGAATTCATAGACCATCTCCGAGCTCAGGTCAGCCTTGGCCAGACGCGCGGCTTTCTCGGCCTGATCGGCATCCGCGCCGGTCACCGGAGCCAGTTCGCGGGCCAGTGCCGCGATGCGATCAATCCGTTCAGCCTGTGTGCCAAGCTTGTTATGGAAGGTCACGTTTTCCAGCGCGTGGGTCCATTGGGCGATATCCGATTTGGCAACGCGCAGATCGTTCTCCCAAAAGAACTTGGCATCCGCCAGACGAGCCGACAGCACCTTTTGGTTCCCAGCCAGAATGGTCGCGCCATTATCAGTGGTTTCACGGTTCGCAACGGTGATGAAGCGTTCAATCCGGCCCGTCTTGGGGTTCTTCACGGAAAAGAACTTCTGGTGCTCTTTCATCGAGGTTTGCAGCACCTCGGGCGGCAGTTCTAGAAACTCATCGTCTATCTGCCCCATCAGGACAACAGGCCATTCGACCAGCCCGGCGACCTCGGCCAACAGGCCCTTGTCATCGACCACGTCCAGCCCGGCGGCGAAGGCCATGTTCTGGGCATCGTTCCAGATATGCTCTGCCCGTTCTGCGGGCGACAGGACCACAAACGCGCGTTTCAGCTTGGCAGCGTAATCCTCAAATGAGGACACGGAAAAACGACCCGGTGCCAGGAACCGGTGACCTTCGGTGGTGTCGCCAGACGTGATGCCATCGACCTCCATCGGCACAATCTGCGCGCCGGTCTCGTCGGTCAGAATGCACAGGATCGAATGCAAAGGACGCACCCAGCGCAGACCGCCACTGCCCCAGCGCATCGATTTCGGCCAGGGGAAATTGCGGATCGTCGCCTCAAGCACTTCGGCAACGATCTCGGCCGCTGGACGGCCCGGTTTTTCGATGGTGGCAAAGTAAACCGTGCCTTTGGGGGTTTCACGCTCTTCCAACTGATCTCGGGTCAGACCTGCGCCGCGCAGGAAGCCTTCGATGGCTTTGTCCGGCGCGCCGACTTTTGGACCCTTGCGTTCTTCGCGGATCATGGGGCTTTCCGCCAGCAATCCTTCGACCGCCAGTGTCAGGCGGCGCGGCGTTGTCAGTGCAGCCGCAGAGGCATAAGTCAGACCGGCATCGACCAAACCATCGGTGATCCGCTTTTTCAGGTCTTCACCAGCGCGGGTCTGCATGCGCGCGGGGATTTCCTCGGAAAACAATTCGATCAGCAGGTCGGGCATATTCGGTCCTTAGAAATTGACGATCGTCTGAATGACGATGGCATTAGCGATATCCACAAAGAATGCGGATACAAGGGGCAATACGATAAAAGCAATAGGCGATGGGCCATATCGCTTGGTGACGGCGGTCATATTTGCAATTGCAGTCGGGGTGGCGCCCAGGGCAAAGCCCCCGAAACCGGCGGCCAGAACGGCGCCGCGATAATTGCTGCCCATGACCGGAAACAGAACCCAGATTACGAAAGCTACGGTGAACAGGGTTTGCGCGGACATGATGACTACAATCGCCAGGCCCAATTCCGCGATAGTCCACAATTGAAGGCTCATCAGCGACATCGCCAAAAACGCGCCCAGCGAGAATTCCGAGATCAACGCCAGTGAGGGTGTACGTTCGATCGGTGGACGGCTGGGGAAAAACGTCGCCCGCAGATTTGCGATTACGATGCCCATGATCAGACAGGGCACAAACAGGGGCAGCTTCAGGCCAGCGGCGCTGATCACCTCCCCCAAGAAATACCCCGCGATGATCGCCAGATTGAGATACAACAAAACCCGCATGATTGTGACATGGTCGATCTTTATTGCCGTTTCGTCGGAATCGATCGGCAGGCCGACGGTGTGGTCCTCATCCGGACGCGCGGGGCTGAGGTTGCGCCCCTCAACCAAAAGCCTTGCGATCGGTCCGCCAATCAAAGCGGCCAGAACCAGCCCGAGGGTAGCGACGGCAACTCCCAACTCGGTCGCGCCGTCCAGACCGGTGGCCTCGGCCACCTCAGGTGCCCAGGCGATCGCGGTTCCATGGCCGCCGATCAAAGATGCCGAACCAAACAGAACACCAGCTTGCGCCGGATAGCCGAACATAGACGCCCCAATTGCCCCGATCCCGTTTTGTGCAACAATCGTCGCCAAAGTCAGGATCAGAAGTAAAAACAGAGGCTTGCCGCCTGATATCAGGTCAGAGAGCCGCGCGTTCAAACCGATGCCCGCAAAGAACACCACCAACAGAAAATCCCGTGTGGCAAGATCAAAGGACAGCTCAAGATCGAAGACCAGATACAACAACAGCACGACCAGTGAGGCCAGCAGACCACCCGTGACAGGTTCGGGAATGTTAAACTGGCGTAATGCGGCGACGCGCGCGTTGATCTCGACCCCCAAAAGATACACCGCAAAGCCCAACGTAGCGGTCAGGAAATCAGGTATCTGCAGGGTCTCGGCGGTCATCATATCCTCAATTCTGTGGTCGGTCCGGACATTCTTCCCCAATCACGGTGCCGTCATAGGCCTTTTCGCCGCAATTGTTCAGCGTGTGCCAGACATAGCCTTTGCCGCCATTTGTAACGGCAACAATTCGGTCAACGCCAAAGTGGATGTTTTTTGCGCCCAGAAAGGCTTTGGCCTCGCCTGATTTCAGGGCATCCGCCACCGCCACGGCGTCAAAGCAATCGAACCATCCGGGCGCGGTCAGCGGCTCTGCATTCTCGACCGCGACATGGGTTTCCTCAATCTGCGCAACCGTCAGATCCGTTTGGAAACAGGCACGGTAGCGGATGGGTGAGCTGTCCGCGTCAATCGCCTGAAACGCACTGTAGGATATAGGCGTGGGCGCCTCGGCCCCGTCAGTCATCAGCATGACGTCCTGTCCGGGCTTGGATTCCACGTCATAGTAAAATCCGTAGATCTGCAGGTAATACATCCCAAAACCGGCTACTGCCGCCGAGATCAGCACTATGATCGCAAGCACTTTTCCTGTCATTGTCTTTTCCTTTTGCTCACGATGTCTCTTTCACGATCGGTAAAAATAGGACAAGTTCCAATTGATTACAGGCCGCAAAGAGACGTTTCAAATGGACAGCACCCTTGCCGTAGGATTCTTCGGAGCGCTTTTTGCGATCATGAATCCAATCACGAACCTGCCAGTGTTTCTTAGCGTCACCGACGGCCTTACCCCGACCGATCAGCGCAAAGTGGCTACAAAGACAGCGCTCTACTGCCTGATCCTTGGCGCATCGTTTGCGGCTGTGGGAAGTCAAACGCTCAGCCTGTTCGGCATCAGCGTCGATGACTTGCGCGTCGCGGGTGGTCTGGTTGTTCTGATGATTGGTCTGAACATGCTGAACGGAAAGCCCAGCACGTCGCATCACGGAACCGAGGGGGAACGGCAATCCTACCCCGAACCTGATACGGTTGCCTTTTATCCGCTGGCCTTTCCGATCCTTGTCGGGCCGGGCACAATTACCACGTTGATCCTGTATGCAAGCCACATCCATAAACCGGTAGATGCCATTGTTTACGCTGGCGTTTTCCTGGCCGTCCTGCTGTTGCTGTTCGTGACATTCTGGAACGCCGCAGCCATTGCCAAACGTCTGTCTGACAATGCTCGTGTTATCATGAGCCGGTTCATGGGCATGATCCTGTCGGCCATCGCAATCAGCATGATCGCGGCTGGCCTTAAGGTCTTGCTGCCCGGACTGGCCTGAGCGGCGCATTAGGCCTGAAACCCGGCGGCCTCGGTCAGCAGGAATGCGTCTGCGCATTGCTTCGCCAAGGCCCGCACGCGGCCGATATAGGCCTGACGCTCGGTTACCGAGATCACGCCCCGTGCGTCCAGCAGGTTGAACACGTGACTGGCCTTGATGCACTGATCATATGCTGGGTGCGCCATGATGATGCGCTTGCCAGTTTTTGGGTCGTCATGCTCCTGTGCCAGAATGGCGGCGCACTCAGCCTCGGCTTCTTCGAAGTGGCGCAACAACACTTCGGTGTTGGCCACGTCAAAGTTCCAGCGGGCGTATTCTTCTTCGGTCTGCTTGAAGATGTCGCCATAGGAAAGCGGGCTTGGTGACTGCGGATCGTTGAACGGCATGTCCATTACGTGGTCGATGCCAAGCACATACATCGCCAGACGCTCCAGACCATATGTCAGCTCGCCCGAGACCGGTGCGCAATCATGGCCGCCGACCTGCTGGAAGTAAGTAAACTGGCTGACTTCCATGCCGTCGCACCAAACTTCCCAACCCAGACCCCATGCGCCAAGGGTGGGGCTTTCCCAATCATCCTCGACAAACCGGATGTCATGCAGGTTCATGTCGATGCCAATCGCCTCAAGCGAGCCCAGATACAGGTCCTGCAAATCCGGCGGGCTGGGTTTGATCAGCACCTGATACTGATAGTAATGCTGCAACCGGTTGGGGTTCTCGCCGTAGCGCCCGTCCGTAGGGCGGCGCGAAGGCTGCACATAAGCTGCGGCCCAGGTTTTCGACCCCAGCGCGCGCAAGGTGGTCGCCGGGTGGAATGTACCTGCACCAACCTCCATGTCATAGGGCTGCAGAATAGCGCAGCCTTTCGAGGCCCAATAGGTCTGAAGCCGCAAGATAATCTCTTGAAAAGAACGTAGTGCGCTGGACTGTTCGGTCATGACATTCCCTTTGGACGCCACTGCGCCCGGTTCGGTTGGGTTTTGTCCTTCCTATGCAAGGGGCCGTTGGGCGTCAACGGGCGGCAAAGCCTATGCTGTCACTGCGCAGCCACACTGTAAATTCCCCGTATTCCGGGCATGGCTTTCGGTACGTTGTTTCGCGTAGGGTCCGGCAAAGATAAAACACTGCGGACACGGGCAGACAATGACTCGCATATTCACGGCAATTTTGTTTCTTTTTCTCATCGGCGCGCGCGCTGTTTTTGCACAGCAGGACGCAGGTGTCTGGGTGCAGGTCGAAGCGCAGCCCTCGCTGCGCGAAGCGCAGGAACGTGCGCGGGCCTATGCCGGTACCTTGCCGGACGTAAACGGATTTCGCTTGAACTCTGGCTGGTATGCCATTGTTATCGGGCCATATTTGCGCAACGATGCGGAACAGGTTCTAAGCGTTTACCGCGCCGAGGGGCAAATCCCTGCGGACAGCTATATCGCGTTTTCTAGTGCACTGGGTCAGCAATTCTGGCCGGTAGGAGAGAACATTCTGGACCGGGGTGTCGTGACGCCACCAGTTGAACCTCAGCCGGAACAGCCGGTTGTTGGCGTAACCCCGCAGGCCTCTGACGAGACACGCTCGCAAGCGTTGCAAAGCGAGCGTCTTTTAAGCACGCAGGAACGCATGAATTTGCAAACCGCCCTGCAGGCCGCGGGTTTTTACAATTCAACGATCGATGGCGCATTTGGCCAAGGCACGCGGCGCTCCATGGGCGACTGGCAACGGTTCAACGGCTTTGAAGCAACCGGCGTTCTGACGACCGCACAGCGCAAGGCGTTGATTGACGACTTTAACGCCCCCCTTCTGAGCGTTGGGATGGAGCGTTACTCCGACCCGCAGGCCGGTATCGATGTGGATCTGCCGATGGGTGTCATCGCATTCGACCATTATGAGGCCCCGTTTGTTCACTTCAAACGCACAACCGATCTGGATGCCAAGGCCCTGTTGATCAGTCAGAAGGGCGACAAAGCCACGCTGCGCGCCTTTTATGAGGTGCTGCAATCGCTGGAAATCGTTCCGCTCGACGGCCCACGACAACTGCGCGGTGACAGCTTTACCCTGGAAGGGCGCGGTAATGGGATCGTGACCTATAGCGAAGCACGGCTGGACGATGGTCAGATCAAAGGCTTTACACTGGTTTGGCCCGAGGGTGACGATGCCCGCCGCGCCAGAGTGCTGGCCGCAATGAAGGCCAGCTTTACCGCAACTGGCGCTGTGCTGGACGCCGCAGCGGGTGCCAATGCTGAGCAGCGGATTGATCTGGTATCCGGGTTGCAAGTGCGCACACCGCGCCTGTCCCGTTCGGGCTTTTTCGCTGATACCAGCGGCACGGTCCTGACCGTATTTGAGGCCGCTGACAGCTGCACGCGCATCACGCTTGATGACGATCAAGAGCTTCAGGTCGCCTTGTCAGATGCCGATCTGGGCGTGGCGGTTCTGCGCCCCAGCCGCAATCTGGTTCCGGTCAACGTGGCAGAATTCAGCGCCGATGCGCCGCGTATTCAATCTGAGATCGCGGTGTCGGGTTTCTCTTATGAGGGCGCCTTGGGCGCACCGACACTCACCTTTGGTCAGATCGCTGACGTGCGCGGACTGAACGGAGAAGACGGCGTGAAACGTCTGGCATTGGCGGCCCAGCCTGGCGATGCGGGAGGACCGGTTTTTGACGGCAATGGCCAGGTTGTTGGCATGCTGCTGCCATCCCCGACCGAAGGACGCACCCTGCCCGCGTCCGTCAGCCTCGCTGCAACGGCCAACAGCCTGAATGAGGTTCTGGCCAAGGCAGGCGTGTCCGGTCAATCGGGTCAGCCGACGGCGCAAATCTCGCCGAATGAACTTAGCCGCCGGGCAACCGGCATGACTGTCTTGGTTCACTGCTGGGACTAAGAACCATACCAAAAGAAAAAAGCGCCGCTCTTACGGGCGGCGCTTTTTTGTTGGCTACAGGATATCCGGTGTGACGCGGATCAATGTCGGCACCGGGGCCGCAAAAGCCGACCGGACCGCCTCTTGCATCTCGTCTAAACTAGAGGGCGCGGATGACAACGCACCGAAGGCCTCGGCCAATTTGCAGAAATCCGGGTTGCGCGCCACGACCGCATTCGGGGCGATCTGACCTCGGACCATGCTGTCCTCAATCTCTTTGAGCTTTCCGTTGTCCCAAAGGATAATCGGCAGAGACAGGCCCAGTTCGACTGCTGCACCAAGCTCTTGCATCGTATAGTGAAAACCGTAGTCCCCGGCGATCACCGCTGTAGGCTTACCTCGGCGCGCCACAGCCCCGCCAATTCCGGCCGGCAGCGCATAGCCAAGCGTGCCGAATCCGGTCGGATGGTGCCAGTGATAGGGATAGCCCATATCCCAAACCTCTTTGGCGACATAAGCGAACTGGGTCATGTCGGAATAGATCATGGTGTCGCCGGGCATCGCCGCGCGAAGGGCATCCAGGACCGGGACGATACCTGGTCGTTCCGCATCCACTTCGGCCCGCCAACGGCGGCGCGTGTCGGCTACTTCTTCTTCTGTCCACCCCGTTGCAGGTTTGACATGATCAATGGCAGCCCAAAGTGCATGGGCAAAGCTTTCCCCATCAGCCTGCAGCTTGACGGCTGCGCGATGGTGGTCGGACAGAACCTTCGGGTCCAGATCTATACGCACCAGATTGGCCGTGTGGCCCAATGTGTTTCGCCACAGGTCGACCTCGCCCAATTCCGCGCCCACAACAACCACAAGATCGGCCGAGGCGATGACATCGGCGCTGCCCGGTCGTGGCAACATGGCTCCATAGTCCAAGGCATAGCCCAACCCCGCCATTCCGCGCCCGGCATACGTGGTAAAACAGGCCGCACCCAACTGCGTCAGGATTTGCCGCCACAGATTCGACCGCGCACCACCACCCAGAATAAACAACGGGCGCCGTGCGATGTTCAGCATGGACAATACCGGAGCCAAGTCCGGCGGCAGAACTTTTGAGCGCAAACCAGGTTGGTTGGGAAACGGTGCGGGATCTGCATCGGCCTCAAGCTGTGCAATCGGCACTTGGATGTGTTTTGGGCGTGGACGATTTAGTTCGAACTCTTCAAAAGCACGCTCGACCAGATTGTAGGCTGCCTGCGCCGTATTGGCCTGATGCGACCAGTCCGTCACGGTTTCAGCCGCAGCACGCTGGTCTTTCATCTGGTGCAATTGCCCGTACCCCCCTTGCGTTTCATCAAGGCACGAGGACATCACCAGCATCGGGACCGAGTCCGTATAGGCCTGCCCCATCGGCGTCATGATATTGCACAACCCCGGTCCGGTGATGACATATGCAACACCCGGCTTGCCGGTCGCACGGGCATAGCCGTCGGCCATGAACCCTGCCCCCTGCTCGTGCCGGGCCAGCACATGGGTGATTCCGGCCTCTTCGATCCCGCGATACATTTCCTGATTGTGCACGCCGGGAATACCAAAGATCACATCCACTCCGCGATCCCGCAGCATATGCGAAATCTGCGCACCAAGGGGTCTTTTCATCAATTCCTCCAGAACTGGACAGTGAAGAGTGCGTAAACGGCCAAAAGCTCAAGCCGTCCCACCAGCATACCGATTGAAAGCAGCCATTTCGCGGTGTCGCTGAGCCCTGCAAAGTTGCCAGCCGGTCCGATCTGGTCCCCCAGTCCCGGGCCTACATTGGCCAGCGCTGTGGCCGCCCCGGAGACGGCAGTTATGAAATCCAATCCCGTCAGCGCCAGCGCCCAGGCCAGCACGCCCAACGAGAGCACAAAAAACATAAAGAAGCTCATAACCGAGGTCAGAACGTCGGGACCAATCGAACGGCCATCATATTGCGGCTTAAAAACACCATGAGGTGACCGGATGCGGCGGATCTGGGTCTTGATCGAAGCAAACAGCAGTTGATACCGGAAGATCTTGATGGAACAGGCGGTTGAACCCGCGCAGCCGCCAATCAGACCGATCAGGAAGAACATCATGATCGGGAAACTGCCCCAGCCCATGTAATCTACGCTGGCATATCCGGTACCCGAAATGATCGAGGTGATGTTGAACAGGGATTCCCGAACAGCCTGTTCCCAATGATGCGGAAAAACAGAGGTCAGAAAGACCGCCATAATGACCACCAGCACCAGAATGGTCGCCAGAAAGGTCCGTATCTGGCTGTCGCGGAAAATGGACCTCGTATTGCCATTGGCGAATTGGACGTAGCGCACGAAAGGCAGTGCAGCGAGGATCATGAAGACAGCGGCCGCATATTCTGCCGGGCCGGAAAACGTGCCAAAGGACGCGTCATAATTTGAAAACCCGCCCGTTGAGATCGTCGTCAGCGCGTGCACCACGGCATCAAAAAAGCCCATCCCCAGACCTGCATAGACCAACGCGCAAACAATCGTCAGAAAGACGTAGATCAGGGAAATCTGGCCCGCGATCTCTTGCGCACGCGGCAGAATTTTCCCCATGGTTTCAAATCCTTCCGAGCGGAAGATTTGCATACCCCCGACCCGAAGTTCGGGCAGAAACACCATGGCCACAACAATAATACCGATGCCGCCCAGCCATTGCAGCAGCCCTCGCCACAGCAACAAACCCTGCGGCAGATCATCAAGGCCGGAAATCACGGTCGAGCCTGTGGTCGTCAGGCCCGACATCGCCTCGAAATAGGCATCTACAAAGCGCAGTTCAGTCTCGCCGAACAGAAACGGGATGGCGCCAAAAAATGGCAGTGCGACCCAGACCCCTGTGGTCAGCAAAAAGGTCTGACGGATCGTCAGACCTTCGCCCACCCCGTTCGAGCAGCTCATCGCCAGAATGACGCCGGTCAGAATCGTGATGACGCCGCTTTCCAGAAAAACGTGCCATTCGCCCCGGCCTTCGATGAAGTCCGCAAGCATAGGCAGCAGCATGGTCGCCCCAAGAATGGCGACCAATAGGCCAATCACATATCCAACCGGGCGCATATCCGTCATGAGGCGCAGCGTTGGCGCGCCTGCACGACTGTGTCAAGCCGGTGTCGGGTTTTACCCGTCCGTTTTGCGTGCCGTTGTTGGCATCGCGGGCGGATTAGATGGGGCGCGCGGGCGACGCGCCGCGGCTGCCTGTGCCACCTCGGGCTTTGCAGCATCGGCTTTTGCAGGCGCAGGCTGCGCCGCGACCGGCTTGGCAGGTGCAGGTTTCGCCGCGACCGGCTTGGGTGCGGTTGGTTTGGCCGGTGTCTTTGGCACTGTGGTGTTCGCTGCCACAGGTTTCGGCTTGGCAACCGCTGCCGGTTTTGGCGCAGGTGTTTTTCTAGCAACAGCAGGCGCAGCGGCAGGCTTCGGTTTGGCTGCCACAATGGGTTTGGCCGCTGGCTGCCCCTTGGCGACAGCAGGCTTGGCGGCAGGCTTTTCTGCAACTTCGGCCGATTTGGCTGCCACCGGTGTGGGTTTGGTTACAGCAGCCACCGTTTTTGGCGCGGTCGGCTTGGGTGATTCGACCTTGGGTTTTGCAGCGTCTTTCTTGCGGGCCACAGGCTTGTGCTTAGCAACCACGGCAGGTTTTGCCTTGGCAACCGGTTTGGCCTTGGGTGCAGGTTTTACCGAGGGTGCAGCCGGGGCAGGAGCAGCAGCCGACGCGTGCAAGGCATTAACCGACACAAACGGCAGCTCCATCGCCGAGCGGGTCAAAATCTGCATAATTTTCATTTGGTTGCTAACCGCATAGCCGGCCATTCGGATGGCCGCAGCCTGAAATTCCAGCGGTTGGGAAATTGGATTCATACTTTAGTTCTCCTCTGAAAGCGATGCAGCCTGCAAAAGAGTGAATTGAGCTGCCCGTCCCGATCTTTCGGGCGGATCAAGCAGTCACGAAGTCCTGAGCGTCGCACGTCTCAGCTTCCTTTCAGAGTGGCAGACGCACGAACAGAAATTCGCCTGCCACGGCTGCATTCCACACCAGTGTTACTTGAACGACTGTGCAAATGCAGCACGAATTGCCGCACTGCGGCGGAAAACCGCTCTTAGTCTAAAAATGATACCTTATTGATCCACCCTGCCCCGTCACCCGACGTGGAACAGGGTGGTGAAAAGCCGCGGGTCCAGGCTGGGTGACACAAAGGTCGGACCTTCGGTCAGAACCGACACCGCATCGTGGCTGTGCAGGCTTTCCTGATGGCTTGCGACCACGCGGAAATCGCCGATATGGTGATCGGCCAGCAATTCGGCACAGAACAAACGGGCAGCGTCTTCGACAAAGATCGGATTGGCCGCATTAAGCTCGGCAAAGGCCTGTTCATCCTCGCGTTTGACCATCACCTGCGTTTCTGTCGGAACGGCACGGCGGCACATGGCAATCAGATCCTCGAACCACAGGCAATCCGTGTCGCAATCTACAACAACAGAAATCCGCGCCACTGAGCGTTGCGAATGCGGTGTTGCCAGCTGTCCACGTGTTGCGCGTGCGTGCTCGCTGAGTTCCAGCGAACAGGGACATGTTGAGGAATATACGTAGTCCAGATGCATGACCTTCTGGCGCACTCCGCCCTGTTCAACCAGCTCAAGTGCGATGTCGTAATACTGATACCCTTCCAAACCGGACCGCAGGCTTTGAACACGGTCGGGATAGGAAAACCGCATCTGGATACGGGCGTCAAAGCTGTCCAGATCAGTCATATAGTCATCCAGCGCGGCCTCCATGACTTCAAAACTGAACGTACGCTCGGCGTGTTTGTAAAACGAGCGCATGATCCGGGACATGTTGATGCCCTTCTTTTCGGCATCCAGACTGACAGTCCCGGTCACCGAGGTCTCAAGCGTCAGGTCATCGCCGCGCTTGCGATGAAATCGGATCGGCAGGCGGAAGTTCGAGATACCAACATGCTGGATTTGCTGCTTTGCGCCCCGGATCAAGCTGGACGGGCCATTCTGCAAATCCGGTAAGGTCGCGCGATACGCGCTGTCGACCGTGAAACCCTCAGGGTATTCGCGCGACAGGGACGGATAATTCACGGGCACAAGACCAGGCACAAGGCGCGCAATTGCCGGGTCGAGCTGGCTGATCTCGGCCTCGGTTGCGGACTCGGCCCATTTGCGCAGCGTCTTCAGAGCGGCTGCGGCTTCGTCATTGTCGGGCATATCCTCAATGTCGCGGGGGTGCACGTTCATCGATCGGGTTCCTTGGTTGGTCGCCGAACCTTATTCTTGTTCGGCTTGCTTTCCAGTGTAGCTTTATACGCTGAAAAACACAGCCCGGATCGAAATTCGGCGAAAATCGCATGACTTACGTCATTTTCACCTAGGTTCGACCCGGTTGTCAGTAAACCACCGCCGCAATTTAACGTTGCGACAGGTCCAGCGCATGCTTGATGTCTGCAAGCAGATCGCCCGCATCCTCCAATCCTACGGAAAAGCGGATCAGGCCGGGTGTGATGCCCAATTCGTCCTTCTGATCGTCACTCAGACGCTGGTGTGTTGTCGTGGCCGGATGTGTTGCGATCGACTTGGCATCGCCCAGGTTGTTCGAAATGACAGGGATCGTCAGCGCGTTCAGGAACGCAAACGCTGCGTCCTTGCCGCCCTTGATGTCCAGCGACAGAACTGTTCCGCCTTTGCCGCCCAATTGGGCTTGGACCAACGCGTTTTGCGCATGGGTCTTCAGACCCGGATAGAGCGTGCGTTCCAGCGCCGTATGCCCCTCCAGAGCTTCGGCAATGCTCTGCGCCGTCTCGGCCTGCGCGTTCACGCGCAGGGCCATCGTTTCCAGCCCCTTCAGCATGATCCACGCATTGAACGGGCTCAACGCACCGCCAGTGTGCTTAAGGTAGGGCTCAACCGTTCCCCGGATGAAGTCCTTGGTACCAATTATGACACCACCCAGAGCTCGCCCCTGCCCGTCGATATGTTTGGTCGCGGAATAGACCACGACATCCGCCCCCTGTTCGATCGCGCGCGAAAAAACCGGGGTGGAAAACACATTGTCCACGATGACAAGCGCGCCAACCGCATGGGCCAATTTGGCAACCGCCTCGATATCAATGACCTCAAGCGTCGGGTTTGACATGGATTCGAAGAAAACCACCTTGGTCTCAGGGCGGATCGCCGCTTTCCAGGCGTCCAGATCGGTGCCGTCAACAAAGGTGACGTCCACACCATAACGGGAAAGGATGTTTTCGAGGATATACAGACAGGACCCGAACAATGCCTTGGCCGACACCACATGGTCGCCCGCCTGTAACATCGAGGTCAGCGCCGCGTTCACCGCAGCCATGCCGGATGCTGTGGCAAACGCGTCCTCACCGCCTTCCAGCGCGGCAATGCGCTGTTCGAACATCGAAACGGTCGGGTTGCCATAGCGGGCATAGATGAACTCATCCGGGCCGGATTCGATGAACCGCGCCTCGGCTTGTTCGGCTGTCTCATAGACAAAGCCTTGTGTCAGAAAAATTGCTTCGCTGACTTCGTTGTATTGGCTGCGACGGATGCCGCCATGGACGGCTTGGGTGCGTTTGTTCCAGCTCTCGCTCATCTCATTCCTCTCGACCCTTGTCTGGCAAGGGCATCAAAAAAACCCCAGACGCGGTCAAGCGAAAGGGGCCTTTCATCCTGACCTTTTAGCGGTGTTGTTTAGCGTGGCCCGCAATCCGGTAACAAATCGCCACGTAGCTTCTGCGATGCAAATACGCCGCGTGTACATGGCCGTCAAGCCCGGTTGCCCTGTGTCACGCTTTCGTAACCGCCTCTTGCCGATTGCGCAGAATACCGCATGATCGCCTCAACCTGAGGAGGCACCATGATCGATCTGTATTTCTGGCCCACGCCGAATGGCTGGAAGGCGTCCATCGCTTTGGAAGAGATGGACCTTCCCTACACCACCCACCTGATCAATATCGGCAAGGGGGATCAGTTCGACCCCGAGTTCCTGAAAATTGCGCCCAACAACCGGATGCCTGCCATCGTTGACCCGGACGGCCCAGATGGCGCACCTATCTCGGTGTTCGAAAGCGGCGCGATCCTGATGTATCTCGCCCGCAAGACCGGACGCTTTTATGGCAAAACCGAACGTGACCGGATCGCCGTCGAGGAATGGCTGATGTGGCAAATGGGCGGCGTCGGACCGATGGCCGGTCAGGCGCATCACTTCCTGAAATACGCGCCAAACCTCGAGCCGCCGCAGGACCTGCCCTATGCCAAGGACCGCTACCGCGCCGAAGTCGGGCGGCTGTACGGAGTATTGGACCGGCGGTTGGCCGAAAATGAATATGTCGCGGGCAATTTCTATTCCATCGCGGATATATCGATCTGGGGCTGGGCAAGTCTGTGGGAAGGGCAACAACAGGTGTTAGAAGACAAACCGCATTTCACTCGGTGGCTTGAAACGGTCAGCGCCCGCCCCGCAGTTCAGGCTGGGCGCGCGTTGCATGCCGAACTGCGCGGCGATCACAGGGACAAGCAAGCACAGGGGGTTTTGTTTAAACGGTAAATCGTGTTTTCTGGGCGCTACTTAGATCTATTTTCCCCTCTCGACAGTTGGCTGCACGCTTTGCTGTCGAAAGTCATTTCCAGAAACAGTTTTCGAACTCGGGCTTAGGAGCAAAAATGACAGTTTTGGTACAACCAGCATCTAAATCCGTGCCGCCCGAGGATTTGGCCGATCTTCTTTGGAGTACTGACCCAATACTAAACGGTTACATGTTTAGCAAAATGGATGTCCTGCATAAGATCGTCCGAACTGAATGGCCGGAGGAGCAGGGGTTGTTTTCTTACAAACATGCCTTCACTGCCATGGACCATGACAAAGTCATCGGGCTTCTTATTGGGCATACGGAAAACGAGTACTCTGTAAACTTCAATTTTTCCGTTGATCATCAAGCAAATGCACTTGGCGGCAATGAAGCAGAACATCTGAAATCAGCGTTGTATTGGATGGATCGATTGTTTCCTACCCCGCGTCAAGCCTCTTACTATATTCTCGAATTTGCCGTGAGCCCCGATATGCAGGGATCAGGTATTGCTGGCCAGTTGTTTGACGCAGCAACGTCGCGTGCTTTGGCGGGCGGGTGCAAGCAAATTTGCCTTGATGTAGCTGCCAACAATCAAGCTGTGGGCTTCTATCAACACATTGGATTTCGAGTTGAAGTTGAAACGCGTGTGCCGGCTTTGGACGATGGACATGGAATTGGCCTGCATCTGCACATGGTTCGGGACATCGGCTGAACCTTGTAACGTTGGAATGTGCCGGATCACCAAACTAGCCTATCCCTCCCCCCGCACCAGCACATCCAGCATGCCCGAGATATCCTCGACCTCTTCCGCGATCACATGGGTCACCGAATGCGCCCGCTGCATCCGGCCCGTGACCCGCAGCAGCCGCCCCGAGATCACCGCCCGGCGGAAACGTTCATAGATCTTGCGCCAGACCACCACATTCACGATGCCGGTCTCATCCTCGAGCGTGACAAAGATCACCCCCTTGGCCGTCCCGGGTCTCTGCCGCAGGATCACCAGCCCCGCGACCGCCACCAGCGCGCCCTCGGGCGGGTCGTTCAACCGATTGGCGGGCAGACACGCGGGCGGCCGCGGCCAGTTCCGGTTCGTAGATATAGGGCAGGTAGGTAACGCAATCATGGGAACAAAAATAGAACAAACGCAAGGAAAGTCCATAGGCGGCGTGACGAGTCGCAAATGAGGCTGGAAAGACCTAAATGCCTTCACTATGGAAGAATTCGACAAGCGAAAGAGGAAGACGCACGCAATGGCAAAGATTACCTATGTCGAGCACGGCGGTACCGAACATACAGTCGAAGTCGCCAGCGGCCTGACCGTCATGGAAGGGGCCCGTGACAACAATATCCCCGGCATCGAGGCCGATTGCGGCGGCGCCTGCGCCTGTTCGACCTGCCATGTCTATATCCACCCCGACTGGGTCGAGAAGGTTCCGGCCAAGGACGACATGGAAGAGGACATGCTGGATTTCGCCTTTGAACCCGACCCGGCCCGCTCGCGCCTGACCTGCCAGATCAAGGTCACTGATGAGTTGGACGGGCTGGTTGTTCAAATGCCCGAAAAGCAGATCTGATGCTTTTCAAAGCGATCGCGGCTGCCGCGATCGCAATTGGAATCTGTCCGAGCCAGACAATATCTCAGCAGCCATGGCAGTATGAACCGTTGGGTTCGGCGGAGTACTCGGAACCCACTGCGCGATACCCGCACGGGGTACTTGGTGATCAGATCGAATACGGCGCTCTGATCCTGCAATACGCGCCGGAATGGGCGAAATACACAATCCGGCTGCCAAAAGATCGCGTTTTCGAAGATATCCGACCGCGCCTGATTGATTTTGACAACGATGGGCGTCGTGAAGCTCTGGTGGTTGAAAGCCATCGTGATAAAGGTGCACGGCTTGCAATCTACAATGGCGGCGGCCTGATCGCCGCTACGCCCTACATCGGAACCCGCTTTCGCTGGCTCGCTCCGGTCGGAGCGGCCGACATGGATGGCGATGGCAACGTCGAGATCGCCTATGTCGATCGCCCTCACTTGGCCAAAACCTTGCGCATCTGGCGGTTTGCAGACGGCAAACTGACCGAAATCGCATCGCTGCCCAATCTCACCAATCACCGCATTGGAGAAGATTTCATCTCCGGCGGTCTGCGCGATTGCGGCGGCACTCCGGAACTGATCCTCGCCAACGGCAACTGGACACGCGTCATCAGCGTCACTTACGAAAACGACTGGACCACCCGCGACCTCGGCGCGTTTACCGGCCACAAAAGCCTGAACAACGCACTCAAGTGCTGATCCGCCTCTTCATCTGGCCAAAAATATCCTGGGGGTGAGGCCGCAGGCCGAGGGGGCAAAGCCCCCTGTCCTACCAACCACTCAAAGTGCCCGCCAGCCGATATCGCGGCGATAGAAGCCCTCGGGCCACTCCACGCCTTCAACCATTGCATATGCCCGATCCCGAGCTTCTTGCAGCGTTTCTCCACGCGCGGTCACGTTCAATACGCGTCCACCTGCAGCTTGTACCTGGCCATCAACTGCCTTGGTGCCGGCGTGGAAAACCATGTTGCTGCTATCTTCAGGAAGCCTATCCAAACCCTTGATTGCGGTTCCTTTTTCGTAGGAACCGGGATACCCCTGCGCTGCCATCACAACCGTCATCGCATGATCGTCAGCCCAGTTCACCTGCGTCTCGCTCAAACGACCCTCGGCTGCGGCATGAAGCAGGTCCAGAACCTGAGCACCAAGCCGCATCATCAGAACCTGGCATTCCGGGTCACCAAAGCGGACGTTGTATTCGACCAACCTCGGTTGGCCGTCCTTGATCATCAACCCCGCATACAAAACGCCCTGAAACGGCATGCCCCGGCGCTTCATCTCGGCCATGGTCGGGCGCACGATCTCTTCCATCGCGCGCGCCTCGATCTCGGCACTCAGGACCGGCGCTGGGGAATACGCCCCCATACCGCCCGTGTTCAGGCCCGTGTCGCCTTCTCCTACGCGCTTGTGGTCCTGCGCCGTGCCAATGGACAGAATGTCCTCGCCATCACACAAGACGAAGAGAGACGCCTCTTCGCCCTCCATGAACTCCTCAATCACCACCTCGGCCCCCGCGCCGCCAAAAGCGCCGCCGAACATGTCGTCGATGCCCTCCAGCGCGGTCTGTTCGTCCATGGCGACGATCACACCCTTGCCTGCCGCCAAACCATCGGCTTTGACCACGATCGGCGTGCCCTGTTCGCGGACGTAAGCCTTGGCAAGCTCGGCCTCAGTGAACCTTGCATAGGCTGCGGTCGGAGCGTTCGACGCGTCACAGATTTCCTTGGTGAAACTCTTCGATGCTTCCAACTGCGCCGCATCGGCGGACGGGCCAAAGACCAACACACCCGCTTCACGCAGACGATCCGCGACACCAGCGGCCAGGGGCGCTTCGGGGCCGACGATCACGAAATCAATCGCATTCTCTTCGGCAAAGCTGACAACCGCACCACCGTTTTCGACATCCAGTGCCGCGCACTCGGCAATTTGTGCAATCCCTGCATTTCCCGGCGCCACGATCAGTCGGTCACATTTGGGATTTTGCATCACCGCCCAGGCGAGGCTGTGTTCCCGCCCGCCGCTGCCGAGAATAAGGATGTTCATGAAGGTCTCCGATCTGCTTGGCCTCGCCTTCCGGGCGTTCTAAGCTGGCCGGGCATTTGACACAAGGCGCTGAAATGTCCGACCTGCTTGATGACCCGATCCCGGGCCAAAACACCCCAGAATACTCCGTTTCAGACATCTCGGGCGAGGTGAAGCGCACGCTGGAAGGCACGTTCGGGCGAATCCGTGTGCGTGGTGAGGTCGGACGCGTGTTCACAGCGCGCTCGGGGCATCTGTACTATGACATCAAGGATGACCGGAACGTTTTGGCCTGCACCACCTGGAAAGGTCAGGTTTCGGGCCTCTCGGTGGTGCCGGAAGAAGGTCTTGAGGTTGTCGTCACCGGCCGTCTGACCGCTTTTGGTGCGCAGTCAAAATATAACCTGAACGTTGATGAGGTCGCGGTCGCGGGGCAAGGCGCTTTGATGGCCCTGCTGGAAAAGCGCAAGAAACAGCTTGAGGCGGAAGGTCTGTTCGCACCCGAACGCAAAAAGCCTCTGCCCTACCTGCCCCAGATCATTGGCGTGGTGACATCACCATCTGGCGCTGTGATCCGGGACATCCTGCACCGCCTGCGGGATCGTTTCCCGCGCAAGGTGCTGATCTGGCCTGTCGCTGTACAGGGTTCCAACTGCGCTCCAGAGGTGGCGCGCGCCATCGACGGTTTCAACAAACTGACGCCGGGCGGCTCGCTGCCTCGGCCCGACCTGATCATTGTCGCGCGGGGTGGCGGATCGATCGAAGACCTTTGGGGGTTCAACGAAGAAATCGTCGCACGCGCGACGGCCGCGTCGGACATTCCGCTGATTTCTGCCGTGGGTCACGAAACGGATACAACGCTGATCGACTTCGTCTCGGATCGACGCGCGCCAACACCGACCGCCGCGGCTGAACTTGCCGTGCCGGTTCGAATGGAACTTCTGGCTTGGACGGGTGAGCAAGGCGCACGCCTGTCTCGTGCAGCGACGGACGCGGTTCAAAGACGCTCTCAACGGCTTCGCGACCTGTCTCGCGCGTTGCCGCGCCCGGATAGCTTGTTGAACACCCCACGCCAACGCCTTGACTTAATTGCGGATCGGCTGGCACCCGCACTAAATCGCGGCGTGCAGAACCGACGTCTGCAGGTCGTCGAGCTGTCCGCACATCTGCGCCCGTCGACGTTGCGCAATCTCGTTTCGACCAGAAACGAGGCCTTTCGCAACCTGTCATCCCGTCTATCTCTGCGCCCAATCCACAGAGAGATCGAACAACAGAAGCAGAATATCAACAGGTTGGCCGACCGTATGAACGCGGCGCAAGCCACGCGCCTGGATCGGATGCGGCAACAGCTGGACGCCGCTGTTCGCCTGCGTGAAACACTTAGCTACAAGGCGACGTTGCAGCGTGGCTACGCTGTGGTCCGAGCTGAAGGCGAGGTTCTGACAACCAAGAAACAGGCGTCAAAACACAACGCATTCGAGATCGAATTCGCAGATGGTCTGTTGAACACGGGCCAGCCCACAACCTCACCGGCGGCACCTAAAAAGTCAGCTAAGAAAGATGCACCGGATCAGGGCTCGCTATTCTAACCAAATACGCCCTCAGACCCCGACTTCGGGGCCGAGACAAACCATTTCTTCATTGATGTCCTCGGCCTCGTACAGCTCGGTGGCGTCCGAGTTGCCCTCGAACAAGGCGATCAGGCCCCCGTCAGACTTGGTAAAGACCCAGCATTGCGAGTCAATCCGGTCTTCGTAGACAAAGCAGATCTGGCCCGCTTGTTCGTACCAGACACCCTCTTTGCAATTGCCGTCCAGAAAAGACCAGATCACTCGGCGATTGGGCAAATAGCGTTCGACGCCGTAAACCGTTCCCTGAAATCCATAGAACATGGTTTTTCCGAGCGTATAACTGTCGAATTCAGCCCCAGACAAAGCTGACTGAGCCGCTGCCGTCTGCGCAGAAAGTGTCAGAAGAATCGCAATACGCCTGAACATGGGAACATTCTGACAGATGCCGGTCAGCATCGCCAACAGACAATCCCCTAAAACCGGCTGCCTTAACGTCACCGCTTGAGTTGCAATGGCGATCCCGGTGATGCTGCTGAAAAAACCAAATGGGGGACATATGATGACAACCGCTCTTTTCTGGATCGCCGCCGCATGCGCTCTGGCCTATTTGCCGATGTCACCGCGCCCGGTCAGCCCCCTGCGATCCCTCTTCAAGACGGCCTCTGTCGCGCTACTGGCGCTGGTTGCTGTCTTAAGTGGTGCACCCATGCTACTGACCCTTGCGCTAGTCCTGTGCGCGTTGGGCGACGCGCTGTTATCACGCGAGACGGACTCGACCTTCATGGCAGGGATCGGTGCATTTGCAGCAGGCCACCTGGCCTATATCGCTCTGTTCCTCAGCCACCCATCCAGCGACACCGCTCTGATCTTCGACAAACCCGGCATCTTTTGGTCGCTGATCATACTCGGGATCGTTGCTGCAACCCTGCTCGCCCCCCGCGCAGGTGACCTCAAGATACCGGTTCTGGGCTATATCCCGATCATCCTTGGCATGGGCATTACAGTCCTCGCCTTGCCCGAGGCGGGCGCGTTACGCTGGGCCCTGCCCGCCGCACTGGCCTTCATCGCGTCGGACCTGATACTGGCGACTGAAAAGTTTCTGCTGCCTAACGGCCATCCGGCGCTACGCATCACGCCCTATATGATCTGGATCCTATACTGGGGCGCGCAAGCGGGGCTGTTGATTGCGTTTTTGTGACCCTTTGCAACTGCCGCAAATCCGCATTAGGTGAGAGGAACACCTGCGGAGACCAAAAATGGCGTTTTTCTCAAAGCTCAAGGACAAGCTGTTCAAATCCTCGTCCCGCCTCGAACAGGGGCTGGATGCCATCGTCGAAGACGGTGGCGAGGAAACGACCGCCCCCGATCCAGTTATCCCAGAGCCTGAGCCGCAGCCGGAACCGGTTCCCGAAATTCCGCAGCCCGGGCCAGAGACACCTGAACCCGCCCCTGTGCCACAGCCGGTCGAAACACCTGAGCCCGCACCGGTCGATCCAACCCCTGCTCCGCCGCCGCCCGAGGCCGCGCCATCCAAAGGGGTGTTGGGACGCCTATTTGGCCGGAACGAAGCCAAGGCCGTCATCCGTCGTACGTTGGACGACGATATGCTTGAGCAGCTAGAAGAACTGCTGATCGCCTCGGATATGGGCGTCGACACCGCACTGCGGGTCACATCCAACATGGCCGAAGGGCGGCTGGGCAGGAAGCTCTCCACGCAAGAGATCAAGCAATTGCTGGCCCAGGAAGTCGCCCGTGTCATGGAACCGGTTGCCAAGCCCCTGCCCATTTATCCCAAGCGCCCGCAGGTCGTTCTGGTCGTCGGCGTAAACGGATCTGGCAAAACCACAACCATCGGCAAACTGGCCAGCCAGTTCAAAGGCGCCGGCAAAAAGGTCGTTATCGCCGCCGGGGACACCTTTCGCGCCGCCGCCGTCGAACAGCTCCAAGTCTGGGGCGACCGCGCCGGCGTGCCGGTGCTGACCGCACCCGAGGGGTCTGACCCGGCCTCGTTGGCTTTCGACGCCCTGACCCGCGCGCAGCAAGACGGCGCAGACCTGCTGATGATCGACACGGCCGGACGCCTGCAAAACCGTTCGGACCTGATGGAGGAACTGGCCAAGATCGTCCGCGTGATCCGCAAAATCGACGAGACCGCCCCGCACAACACGCTGCTGGTGCTGGACGCCACCACGGGCCAGAACGCGCTGAGCCAGGTCCGGACATTCCGCGATCTCGCTGACGTGTCAGGCCTGGTAATGACCAAACTCGACGGCACCGCCAAGGGTGGCGTATTGGTTGCACTGGCCGACAAGTTCGGCCTGCCGATCCATGCCATCGGCGTCGGAGAACAGATCGACGACCTCGCCCCCTTCGACCCCGAAGAGTTCGCCGCCGCCCTCACTGGCCTGGACCGAACCTGATCCCCCCTTCATCTGGCCCCAAATATCCTCCGGGGGTCTGGGGGTGGAAAACCCCCAACCTCTCCTCCCAGCGAAAAGACTGACATTTGAGCGACTGGCTGATTTCTCTCGAAGGCACCGAAGCGGGCCATCAGCTGGCTCTTGGCCTCGCTCTGATGGCCGCCTTCCTGCATGCGGTATTTGGCGCACTGCAGAAAGGCCGTCACGATCCCTGGCTGTCCCGAGGTGCAATCGACGCCTGCTATTGCCTGATGGCCGCCCCTTTTGCCTTTTTCGTGGTACCGTGGCCTGAACCTTACATGTGGTCCATCTTCGCCGTAGTCTGGGTGATCCACATCGCCTACAAGGTCCTTCAGGCCATGGCCTATACAAAGGGCTCATACACTGTCGTCTACCCGGTCGTACGCGGCACTGGCCCCCTATTCACGGTCATCGGCGCCTATCTGCTCTTCGGCGAGACCTTTACCGGAATTCAATGGTTTGGCGTTTTGGTCCTGCTGGCCGGTATCTTCGGCCTGGCCGCCTATAATTTGCGTTTTCTGGAAACCAACCGGGAAACGCTGGGCATCGCGCTGGTACTGGCCATCGCTACCGGCCTGTTTGTCGCGCTCTACACCACTTATGACGCCTATGGCATCCGGGCCACTGCCGACCCGTTCACCTTTCTGGCGTGGTTTTTCATGATCGACGGTTTTGCGATGCCGATTTACGCCTTCCTCAGATGGCGCGCCATGATCGACCGCCCGGCCGTTGGACCATTGATGTTGCGGGGCTTGGCCGGAGGCATCATCGCCCCTATGTCCTTCGGAGCAATAATGCTGGCCACCCGTCTGGACAAGGTCGGCGAAGCTGCCGTTCTGCGAGAAACCTCGACGGTCTTTGCGGCCCTTATCGGGTGGCTGGTGCTAAAAGAAACTGTGGGGCCAAGACGGGTCGCGCTGATGGCATTGATTGCATTGGGCGCCGTAATAGTTGAAATGGGCGGGTAAAAATCAGGAAACCGACATGTCAGGCAAAAAAGAAATCAATCCGTTTCTGAAACAGGCGTTGGAACTTGGCCCCCCACTGGCCTTTTTCTTCATCTACCTACGCCTGCGTGACGACAGTTTCCTGATCGGAGGCACCGAATATTCCGGCTTTATCATCGCGACGATCATCTTCGTCCCGCTGATGCTGGCCGCCATGGGCATTCTCTGGGTCCTGACCGGCAAACTTAGCCGGATGCAGATATTCACCGCCTTCATGGTCATCTTCTTTGGTGGCCTGACCGCATGGTTCAATGATGAGCGGTTCTTTAAGATGAAAACCACGCTGGTTTACGGTTTCTTCTCGGTCATCCTCGGAATCGGTCTGCTGCAGGGGAAATCCTATCTGGCCTATGTCCTTGAAGATATGCTGCCGATGCGCCACGAGGGCTGGATGATCCTGACCCGTCGGTTGTGCGGCTGCTTTGCGGTTCTGGCCGTAGCCAATGAATTTGTCTGGCGCACCATGTCGACGGACCTATGGGTCAAAATCGAAACTTTCGCCTTTCCCATCGCACTGATGGCGTTTCTGATGCTTCAGTTCAGTCTGCTGCAACGCTACATGGATGACCCAGACCACCAATAGGCGAACACTGATAATCGGCGCGCAGCTTAAGCGTTTGCTTTCATATTGAGCCGTCACACCGCGCGCAATCAGGCAAACCAATAAAAACCTTGGAATAATAGCCCGGCTGTGGAACATTGGGGCACCACTCAACACCAGCAGCCGGAGACCCCTCAACCACATGAAGGCACTCCCAAACAGCGGATTTCTGTCCGAGGCATCAGACCGACTCAGGGCTATGCTTTCGGCACTCGCGACCGAGATTTCCTTGGATCAGGGCCAGGTGTTGTTTGAGCAGGGGGACGAAGGCGATGCGCTGTATGTGATTTCAGAGGGCACGCTTGAGGTTTCATTCCTTGCGATGAGCGGGCGCAAGCTGTCTTTGACCCTTATGAAGCCGGGCGAAGTGTTTGGCGAAATTGCGTTGTTCGACAGCGGGCCGCGGACCGCCACGATAGCAGCGGCCGAGCCATCTAGCGTGCTGCGCGTGCGCCGCAGCGACGTGATGGACCAGATCCGCCAGCACCCCGATCTTGCCGTCGACATGATCCGTCTGGCGGGTCTGCGTATGCGCTGGATGGGGTCACAGCTGAACGAACAGGTATTCTTGCCGATGCCCATTCGTCTGGCGCGCAAATTGCTGCATCTGTCTGCCCTTCAGGACGACCCCGCAATGCGCATCACCCTGTCCCAAAGCGAATTGGCCGAGTTCGTCGGTGCCACGCGCGAGGCTGTATCCAAGACGATTTCCACCTGGAAACGCGACAATGTTGTCGAGGCATCCCGCGGCGGGTTGATGATCCAGGACTTCAACGCCCTGAAAGAACTCGCCGAATCCGACTTAATCTGACCTTGTGACCTCCTTCACATACGATGTGTGCCGAAATGGCTATCGTCGTAGCTGTTACCGTAGGGGGCCAGAGAATCATCCCCGATATCTGTCCACTGGCCTCTCCCTGTACCAGAGCCATGCGCCTCCCCGGCGTATGGCTCACCTACTTTCAGCGCCACGTAAACGGAAAAGGCCGAGGCATTGCCCCGGCCTTGTCACAAAGTTTGGTGTATTGCGTTACTCGCCCAGGCTCAGCGCCACAAAGCGGGGGTCGCCACCGCGACGTACAAGCAACAACAGTGATTTACGCCCGGCTTCACGCGCTTCTTCCATGCGTGCTTCCAGATCTTCAATCGACGTCACCTTTTGCTGTCCAGCCTCGGTGATCAGATCACCGGCGCGCAACCCTTTGGAAAACGCCTCAGAGGCTTCATCCACTTCGGTCACAACCAGCCCATCGGCGTCTTCTTCCAAACCAAGATCCGTGCGTAGCGTGTCCGTCAGCGGCGAAATGGTCAGACCAAGAATGTCAGCATTCTCTTCCGTTGGAGCCTCAGAGGTTTCCTCGTCGCCCTGTTCGGCCCGTTCAGCATCCTCACGACGTCCCAGAGTAACCAGAACGGTCTGTGTGCCGCCATCGCGATGCACGACAACGCGCACGGCTTTGCCTACGGTCGTCTCACCGACCTGACGCACAAGACCGCGTGTATCTTCGACCTCGACCCCATCAAAACTGAGGATCACGTCACCAGCCAGCAGACCAGCAACTTTCGCCGGCCCATCCGGAACATCGCTGATCAGCGCACCGCCCGGCTTGGCCAACCCCATTGCCTCGGCCATGTCCTCGGTCACGTCCTGAATACGAACGCCCAGCCAACCACGGCGGGTTTCGCCGAATTCACGCAGTTGGTCGACCACCTTGACCACGACGTTGGACGCCATTGAAAAGCCGATCCCAATCGAGCCGCCGTTGGGCGACAGAATCGCGGTGTTCACACCAATCACTTCGCCATTCATGTTGAACAGCGGGCCGCCCGAGTTGCCCCGGTTGATCGCAGCGTCGGTCTGGATGTAGTCGTCATAAGAACCGCTCAGCGCCCTGTTGCGAGCCGAAACGATCCCGGCCGAAACCGAGAAGCCCTGCCCCAACGGGTTGCCCATGGCAATAACCCAATCACCGACACGGGCGACGTCACTGTCGCCAAACTGCACGTATTGCAGCGGGCCCGGGGCCTCGACCTTCAGCAGCGCAATATCGGTTTTCTCGTCCGTGCCGATCACCTTGGCAGGCAGTTCTTCCGGCGGCTGTCCATCACCGGGGAAGAACTCCACCAGGATTTCATCGGCCTCGGCGATCACGTGATTGTTGGTGACGATGTAGCCGTCTTCGGAAATCACGAACCCCGAACCCAGCGCGTTGCTACGGCGCGGGCGATTTTCATCATCACCGTTCCGGTCCTGAAAATCGCGGAAGAAATCTTCGAACGGCGACCCTTCGGGCACAATGCCCTGCGGGCCGGTCTGGCCTTCGATCAACGTCGAGGTGGTAATGTTGACCACGGCCGGGCTGATCTTTTCTGCCAGCGGCGCCAGGCTTTCGCTCCGCGCCTGTGCTGCGACGGTTTGGGCCAGAACAAGAATCATCCCCGCAATGGCCAGCCACATCAGCCGCATGAAACCAACACCCTCGTCCTGCCGGACTGAAATACTGCCTGCTTGTGCCTGCACTTGGGAACTCCTTGTCAACAAGTCTTGTAAAACTGCCCTCGGGCAAATCTTCTCAGGAACCAATGTAGTCGGTTTGTCCTTGCCCGCAACTCGGGATCGCGGGGAAATCACCTGCAAGTGAGGTCACCGCATCAAAACCCGACCTGATAAGCCCCCCATAGCAGGATAAAGCCACTGACTACGCTCAGCAAACCGGCCAGCCGCCGCGCCTGCTCGGGCAGTGACCGCAATGCCTCTAACATGCGCTCAATAAGCGAAGGGGCCAGCGCATAGGCCAGCCCCTCGACAATCAATACCAGCCCGAAAGCCAGAAGGATCAGCCCCATTATTCGGAGGCCGCAGCAGCCGGAGCTTGCCGTCCGGTTGGCGAACCGAGGTAGTTGAAGAACTCGGAATCCGGGCTCAGAACCAACGAGCTATTGCCGCCCTGCAACGCGTTCTCATACGCGGTCAGCGAACGGTAGAACTCAAAGAACTCCGGGTCCGCGCCATAGGCTTCCGCAAAGATCGCGTTACGTTCGGCGTCCGCTACACCACGGGTGATTTCGGCCTCACGACGTGCATCTGAAACCAGTTCGACCACCGTCCGGTCAGCTTGCGCACGCACACGCTGGGCCGCCTCGTTACCGCGGGCACGTTCGTCTGTTGCTTCACGCTCCCGCTCGGCCTTCATGCGATCGAAGGTCGCCTCAAGGTTGGCCTGTGGCAAGTCGGTCGCCTTCAATCGCACGTCGATTACAGTCACGCCCAGCGCCTGTGCTTCGGCAATCGCGCTGTTTCGGATGCGCAACATCAGTGCTGCACGGTCCGAGCTCAGGATATCACGGGACGATACCGAACCCAGCACTTCGCGGGTTTCGGCCCGCAAAATACGATCCAGGCGATCCTCGGCAACCGGAATACCGCCGACACCAACGGCCTGACGGAACTGGTTCAGATCGGAAATCCGATAACGTGCGAATGCATCAACAACCAGACGCCGATCGTCCAGAGGGGTCACCTCAAGGGGCTGTACGTCAATTGACAGGATACGGTCGTCATAGCGGACAACTTCTTGAATCACCGGGATTTTGAACGCCAGACCGGGATCTTCCTTGACCGCGACAACACGACCAAATTGCAAGACCAGCGCACGTTCACGTTCATCCACGATAAAGATCGAAGACAGGCCAACGACGCCAAGGATCACGACAAGAATGAGAATAATGGGTGATTTACGCATCAGTTGCTCTCCCCGGCAGGGCTACGACGCAGCTCGTTCAGCGGCAGATAGGGCACGACACCCTGCCCTTGCCCGGTTGAGTTCTGGTCCAGAATGATTTTGTCAACGTCACCCAGAATCTGCTCCATACGCTCCAGATACAGACGCTTCCGCGTCACATCGGGTGCTTTGGAGTATTCTTCCAGAACTGCGCTAAAGCGGCTGGCTTCACCCCGCGCACTGTTGATCTGTTGGGCGCGATATCCTTCCGCCTCTTCCAGAACCTGCGCAGCTTCGCCGCGCGCTTCTGCCAATACCTTGTTCGCATAGGCATCGGCTACGTTCTGCAACCGGTCCCGTTCCTGCGCAGCAGCCTGAACGTCGCGGAAGGCGGCGATCACGTCCTGCGGCGGGTCGGCTTTGTCAAAGTTGACGCGGACAATGTTGATCCCTGAATCATAACTGTCCATCGTGGATTGGATAAGTTCCTGCAAGCGATCCGCGATAACACCACGATCCCGGTTCAGAATCGGTGCCAGTTCGCTTTGCGCAATAATCTCTCGCATCGCTGATTCCGACACGGCGCGGATCGTTTGGACCGGATCACGCAGGTTGAACAGAAACTTTGCAGGGTCGTTGATGTTCCAGACGACCTGATAGTCGATATCAACCACGTTTTCATCGCCCGTCAGCATCAGACCATCGTCGCTGCTGCGCGCGCCGCCCATATCTTCGTTCTGTTCGCGGGTGACCGGGATGACTTCGGCGGTTACGAAAGGCCACGGCGCAAAGTTTAGACCCGGATTTCCGACGGCCGAGAATTCGCCGAGGAACAACTCAACCGACTGTTCTTCGGGCTTGACCGTGTAAAAACTGGCCGCCCCCCACAATACCGCCGCGACGACGACACCAATAAGAACCGTACCTTTTGTGAAGATGGGGCCACCGCCGCCAGAGCCCTGACCGTTGCCACCTCGGCCTGAACCGCCGCGGCCGCCCATAAGGACGCGCAGCTGTTCCTGGCCTTTCTTCATCAGCTCATCAATCTCGGGGATCTGCGGACCATCGCCTTCGGGGGGCTTGCGCCCATCACCGTTGTCACCCCGATTTCCTCCGCCGCCCGAGGAGCCTCCGCCCCCCCAGGGGCCGCCGCTATTGCCCGCCATATGTATCTATTCCCTTGTGTTGGACCGTGTGATCACGGGTTCCCTTGTAACTTGTGTGCGCGCGGTTGCAAATCAAGCAGTGCGCACAGGTTGCCGCATTGTTACCAATTCCTCTGCCATCACCGGATGAACGGCAACCGTGCGGTCGAAATCTTCCTTGGTTGCGCCCATTTTTACGGCAATGCCAGCCAGCTGGATCATCTCACCCGCGCCCGGCGCGACGATGTGGCAGCCCAGAACCTTACGGGTCGCCTGGCTGACGATCAGCTTCATCAGCACACGCTGCGTTCCACCGGCAAAGGCTTTTTGCATTGGTTTGAATGATGTCGCGTAAACCTCAATCGGTTCCTGTGCCGCGCCTTCTTCTTCGCTCAGACCTACCGTTCCGAATTCCGGCTGCGTAAAGATCGCGGTCGGGATTAGTTCATGATCCACTGGAGTCGGGTTGCCTTTGAACACGGTTTCGACAAAGGCCATCCCCTCGCGGATCGCGACGGGTGTCAGGTTCACGCGGTCAGTCACGTCGCCGATGGCATAGATCGAGGGTACGCCAGTCTGGCTGTACTCATCCACCACGATCTCACCTTTGCGGCCACGTTCCACGCCCAGCGCCTCGAGGCCCAGATTATCCGCATTCGGGGCACGCCCGGTGGCGTACATAACCACGTCGAACTGATCCTCGGTGCCATCGGTGGCCTTGACGCGGATCTTGTCGCCTTCTTTGGTCATTTCCAGCACATTGGTGCCCAAACGAACATCGATGCCGTTCTGGCGCATCTCTTCACAGATCAGGCCACGCGCCTCTTCGTCGAAGCCACGCAAGATTTGTGCACCGCGATAGAATTGAGTGGTCTTGACGCCCATCCCGTTCATTATCCCTGCAAACTCGCTGGCGATGTAGCCGCCGCCGACGATCAGAATGCTTTGGGGCAGTTTTTCAAGGTGAAAGATTTCGTTCGACGTGATCGCCAGGTCCGATCCCGGAAACTCCGGTACGACCGGACGACCGCCTGTGGCGATCAGGATGTGCTTGGCTGTCTTGCGTGTCCCATCCGCCAATTCGACCGTATGTGGATCCACAACGGTCGCGCGCTGGTTAAAACTTTCGACACCGTTGTTCTTCAGGATATTGCGGTAGATGCCTTCAAGCCGGTCCAGTTCAGTCACCAGCTTGCCGTGAAAAGTATCCCAGTTCAAAGCACCGGCCTGAATGTCCCAGCCATAGGCTTGCGCATCACCGACCATGCCAGAAAACTCGCTGGCGAAGACCATCAGTTTCTTGGGCACACAGCCCCGGATGACACAGGTGCCGCCGTAACGGTCTTCTTCGGCCAGCCCCACCTTGGCACCGTTCTCACCAGCTGCCACACGTGCGGCCCGGACCCCACCTGAGCCTCCGCCGATAACGAACAGATCATAGTCAAAGCTCATTTGTCCTGCCTCTTCCAAATTTCCGCAAGCGCCCGCAGGCCTTGCATGGGGTGTACTCTATCTCGCGCTGCTGTCCAGAGTGATCGCCGGGGCTCCGGCCTCTTCGATTTCTCGAACTTGCGCAGGGAACCGCTGCAGCGTTGTGAACAAACGGCCAGATATGGTTGCATTTGTTTTATTCAACGGCGGCCTCCGCGTCTTGGATTGGTCAAACCAAGTGCCAAATTGTACGTTTCCCAAATCGTTCGCGGTCACGACTTCTCTCAAAACAATGTAGCGTCCGAATAAAACGAGTGAAGTACAGCGATCTGTGTCTGTTCCGCTTAATCCGCCAGATCCGAGAACAAGTTCTCGCCTGCCTCCACCGACTGATCAAGTTCGATCGTTCCATCGTTGATATCACGCAGCTCGACCCGACCATCGCCGTGGCCGATCACAACTTTGTCACAGATGTCGATGAACAAACCATTCTCGACCACACCCGGAACCTGATTAAGCACTAGCGCCAGTTGCCTGGCATTTCCGATGCGCTGAAGGTGGAGGTCCAGAATGTGATTGCCCTCATCCGTGACAAACGGTGCCTCTCCGTTCATGCGCAGCGCGGCAGAAGTGCCCAGAACGTCCATCGTATCCAGCGCCTCTTGGATCAGCGTTCGCGTAGTCTGCCAGCCAAAAGGGATAACCTCGACCGGCAACGGGAATGCGCCCAGTGTTTCGACCTCTTTCCCGGCATCAGCAATGACGATCATCTGATCGCTTGCCGTGGCAACGATCTTTTCCTGCAGATGCGCGCCGCCCCCACCTTTGATCAGGTTCAGATCGCCGTCGAATTCATCCGCGCCGTCGATGGTCAGATCCAGCCAGCCAGCCTGATCCAGCGAGACAACCTCGATCCCCAACTCACGGGCCAGTTGCGCGGTGCGGGTTGAGGTCGGAACAGCCTTGATCCGCAAACCTTCCTGCTGCACCCGCTCTCCCAGACGGCGGACCATCCAGGCGGCCGTTGATCCGGTGCCCAGCCCAACGCGCATCCCGTCCTGAACCATGTCAGCGGCCCGTCGCGCCGCGGCATATTTGGCTTTGTCTATGGGTGACAAATCTCCGGTCATTGTTGCATTCCCCCTTGGTATTGCGGAATTTATAGGGAATGTCCGACGCAACTGCGAGCGCCAATTCGCCGATCCAACAGGCCAACTTGTCGCGAAACTACGCGTTTCCGATTGGAAACGTCGCAATCGAGACGTTCGACATCCCTGCTGGTGTATACATACAGCCCATGAACGCGCCCTACAGATTGCACTTTGCCCCCGACAATGCCTCTCTGGTGATCAGACTGGTGCTGGAAGAGATGGGCCTGCCTTATGAGACGGCTTTGGTGGATCGTCGGCAAAACGCACAGGATGGCGCGGCTTACAGAGGGTTGAATCCGAACGGTCTGATCCCGGTTCTTGAAACGCCACAAGGCCCGATCTTTGAAACAGCTGCCATCCTTTTGTGGCTGGCAGATACGCATGCGCAACTGGCTCCCGCCACTGACAACCCGGATCGGGCTGCGTTCCTGAAATGGCTCTTTTTCGCATCGAACACTTTACATGCCGATCTGCGCATCCTGTTCTATGCCGAAAAATACATCGACACGGCACAGGCCGAAACTTTGCGCAACGGTATCCGCCCGCGCCTGCGCCAACATCTTCGGGTTCTGGATGACGTTGCTAAAACTGCGCCCAGCTGGTTGCACGCCGATCAGCCCTCGGTCCTTACATACTACCTTGCCTGCCAGATGCGGTGGATGTCCCTTTACCCGGCGCGCGCTGATCGCAGTTGGTATCAATTGGCGGATACGCCTTACCTGCAATCCATTCTGATGCGCCTGGAAAGCCGTCCCGCATCCCGGGCTGCCATCGCGGCCGAGGGGTTGGGGGTTACCCCCTTCACCAGTCCATCTTATGCTCACCCTCCAGAAGGCTCTGCTACCTGATATGTTCTTGTCTGTTTTTGATATGTTCAAAGTGGGCATCGGCCCGTCCTCGTCACACACAATGGGGCCGATGGTTGCCGCCGCACGGTTTCTGGACCTGATGCGCGCCTCGCCGTTTGAATTCGCCGGTCTTCGCGGATCGCTGCACGGATCGCTGGCCTTTACTGGCGTAGGTCACGCAACCGACCGGGCCACGATCCTTGGGCTGGCCGGGTTTGTTCCCGACACGTACGACAACGACAAGGCCGAGGCCGCGCTGGCTGCTATTGCTGAAACGCACTCTGTCACGCCCGAGGGGTTGCCGACCCTGCAATTCGATCCAAAGGCCGATCTGATCTTTGACTACGACCACAACCTGCCCGGCCATGCCAATGGGATGATCCTGATGGCCACCGATGCGCAGGGCGACGTGATCCTGCGGCAGGTCTATTATTCCGTAGGCGGCGGTTTTGTCCTGACCGAGGAAGAACTGGCCGAAGGCAAAGCCACCAATGACGGCCCTGCCGTGCCTTTCCCGTTCCACTCGGCGGCCGAAATGCTTGAGATGGCAAACGCTAGCGGCAAAAGCATCGCCCAGATGAAGCGCGAGAATGAAATCGCGCGTGGCTGTGCGGACAGTTTCGCCAAAGGCACCGCCCGGCTTTGGGAAGTCATGAACAACTGTATCGAACGTGGACTGAAGACGGATGGCATTCTGCCCGGCGGCCTGAAAGTGCGCCGCCGCGCCAAGGGCATCCACGACGCGTTGTTGGCCGAACGGGGTATGAACCTGAACGCGCCGCACACCATCAACGACTGGATGAGCGTCTACGCGATGGCGATAAACGAAGAAAACGCGGCTGGCGGGCAAGTCGTCACCGCCCCCACCAATGGGGCAGCTGGTACGATGCCTGCCGTACTGCGCTATTACCTCGACCACGTTCCGGGTGCCTCGGAAAGCCATATCGAGGATTTCCTCCTTACGGCAGCGGCCATTGGCGGGCTGGTCAAATACAACGCCTCGATCTCGGGTGCAGAAGCCGGTTGTCAGGCTGAAGTTGGAAGCGCCTCGGCAATGGCTGCAGCGGGCCTCTGCGCCGTGATGGGTGGTACGCCCGAGCAGGTCGAAAACGCCGCCGAAATTGCATTGGAGCATCATCTGGGCATGACCTGCGACCCGGTCGCTGGTCTGGTGCAAGTTCCTTGCATCGAACGCAACGGGTTGGCGGCCATCAAAGCCGTCTCGGCTGCTTCACTTGCGCTGCGCGGTGATGGGAAACACTTCGTACCGCTGGATTCAGTGATCGAAACCATGCGCCAGACTGGGCATGATATGCATGAGAAGTACAAGGAAACGTCTCTGGGCGGGTTGGCGGTGAACGTGCCAAACTGCTGACAGTGACAGCAATGGAGGTCAACGATGCAAGGACATTGCCTGTGCGGCACCATCCAGTATGAGGTTGATCCTCCGGTCCTGTCCTGCGTGAGCTGCCATTGCGATAGTTGCCGCAGGCAATGTGCGGCCCCGATGACGACCTATTTTGGCGTGCGCGACGGGCAATGGCGCTGGACTGGCGAGTCTCCGAAAACCTTTAATTCCTCGCCCGGTGTCGAGCGCAGCTTTTGTCCCAATTGCGGCACGCCGATCTCGTTTCGATCCCAAGCCATGTCGGACGTGCTGCATCTGTATGTCGCCACATTAGAGGATCCCGACCAATTGCAGCCCACACTGCACGTGGCCCATGAAGAACGGCTGGATTGGCTGAAACTGGACGACGACTTGCCCGTCTGCATCGGACCCGACTACACAAAGGTGCAGCCGATTTCATAGACGCTTTCAACCGGGTGTCAAAACCCGTAGCGTCGCCGCATGACCCAGGATCGTCCCGTCTTTGGCATCTTCTTGATGCTGTGTTTTTGCGTGCTTGCACCGATGGGCGATTCCATCGCCAAGCTGCTGGGCGAGACGACACCGGTCGGCGTTCTGGTGTTTATTCGCTTTGCCGTTCAGGCGTTGATCCTGATACCTTTGGTGGCCCTGACCAGGCGGCACTGGCGCATGCGTGGACGTCTTGTGTGGCTGGCGTTCATCCGAACGGTTCTGCACATCGTCGCTATCGCGGCAATGTTCAGCGCACTGCAATACTTGCCGCTGGCGGACGCAGTCGCCATCGCCTTTGTCATGCCCTTCATCATGTTGTTGCTGGGCAAGTACGTGCTAGGTGAAGAGGTCGGTATGCGCCGCCTGATCGCCTGTGTTGTCGGGTTCTTGGGCACTTTGCTGGTCATCCAGCCCAGCTTTGTTCAGGTCGGTGCCGCCGCTCTGTTACCCTTGGTCGTTGCGATTGTCTTTTCCCTTTTCATGTTGGTGACACGACAGATTGCCAAGGAAACCGACCCAATAGCCTTGCAGGCCGTATCCGGAGTGATGGCGACGGTTCTGCTGCTGCCGGTTCTGGCGCTGGGAACACTCGGCAATATTTGGGAGCTGTCCTTCATTGTTCCCGAGCGCGAAAGCCACCTGCTGCTGATCGGGATCGGGATCCTGGGCACAGTCGCGCATCTATTCATGACGTGGTCGTTGCGCTATGCGCCGTCCGCCACGCTGGCCCCCATGCAGTATCTTGAGATCCCGGTGGCCACGTTCTTTGGCTGGTTGATCTTCCATGACCTTCCGGATGGCATGGCCGCTGTCGGCATCGGCATCACCGTCGCCGCGGGCCTATATGTCATTCTGCGCGAGCGGGCCAGCGCCCGGTCTGCCCCGACAGAAACGCCTGCATAACCTGATCCAGCGCATATCTCGGCACCATCAGCAGCAATCCCGGTGCATCCACCGTCAGCTCAACATCTGCCAGCGCGCGGTTGGATGTGCCTACTTGCCCGCCGGGTTCCATAACCAAATCGTCGATGGCCCATTCAAGGCCTTTGCTGGCGCCGGTGACCCGTTGGAACGGAAACAATGAAACGACATCGCCGGGCGTGATACTGAGGGAAATCTGCGGCGGCGCGTGAAAGACGACCTCGGTCTCGCCCAACAGGACACAGGGGCGATCCTGTCTCTGAACCAACGTGTTAAGAACAGCAAGCTGATGGTCCAACCTCCCGCCCAGGAACCCGGCCCCCAACACGACAGGCGCGTCGATACTGCGCAGAGCCTTGTCAAAATCCGTGCTGTTTTGTTCACGTATAGGATACAACCGCTCCACTGGAATTTGGTCTTTGTGCCGGCTGTCCAGCGAATCGAAATCGCCAATCACGGCATCCGGAATGCGACCCGATTCTACCAATGGGGCGGCTCCCCCATCGGCCGCCACGACCGTATTGGCGCGAATCAGCATCACCTCCAGGTCGTCAGGGCCGATTTCCCCGCCTCCGACCAGTGCAATTGGCTCAAATGACCGTACAATTGGGCGTTTTTTACTTAGATTGATCATTTTTCCCGGATTTGGACACATTGAGACCACAAAATGATAGGTTCATGCAGAGAGTTCCGAGCCAATAGGTGTGCCTGCATAAGGTGGTTGGCTCTCGTAGTTTGTAGAGGACGTGCGTCTGATGGTACAGAACAACAAGGTATTGACCGTTTCTTATGGAACCTTCTCCTGCACTTTGGAAGGATTCGACGATTCATTCGAAACGATGAAGGCAATCGCAGAGTACTTCCGTGATCTTTCCGCCGATGATCGGTATTTTGGTTCTGAACCCCCACAGCCTGACGCAGAAATGCTGACCCGGATCGCACAGCGTGACGCTGCAAAACATGTAGAAGCCAGCCAGAGCGATTCCGGCCTGTTGCTGCGCGCGACCCAGCAGGCTGCAAAGCCAACCCCTGCTGTGGTTCCAACCGCTGCACAAGCAGACCCCCAAGTGATGAGCCCCAGCGCCACCCCCCCTGCACAAGGGGCCGAGTCGTTCTTTGCTGATGCCGAGCCGGTTGAAAGCGCACCTGCCCCGGCCGCGGACAGCATTGCCGCGAAACTGCAGCGCATCCGCGCCGTCGTTTCGCATTCCGAAGAAAACTCGGTGATTTATACTGAAGACGAGGACACAAGCCTGGGTAATCAGCCAGCAGCCCCCATGGATGCGGTCGCCGCCGCGTTTGAGATGGGTTCGCTCGATTCATCGGACCTTGCCGAAACGGACAAGCCCGAAGCAGCTGTTGAACCCATGGCACCGGCCTTTGAGGCGGAAGAAATTGAGGATACCCCTGCCGCGGCAGAGCCAGTGGCAGAAGCCGAAGCAACGGAAGAACCGGTAGAACCCGTGCAGCCATTCTCGATGCAGCAGGACGCCGACTACGAACACGAGGAAGAGGCGCCCACGCCCTCGGCGCTGTTCACCGATCTTGAGGAAACGGCTGAAACCGATGAGCCCGGCAATATCCTGAGCGAAGAGATCGAAGAGGATCAGATCGACGATGCCGCAGAGACCCAAGAGGGTTATCTGACCGCCGAGGATGAGGCCAATGTTCTAAGCGAGATCTCGAAGGTTGAGGCCGCAATGGACGGTCAATCCCCGAACGATACCGCCCTGGATCAGGATTTGTCCCGCCTGATGGACAAGGCCGACAGCCAGATGGATGACCCGGCGACCAGCACGCAGCGCGAAACCTATTCGCATCTGCGCACCGCAGTCGCCGCAACCGAAGCGGAGCGCGAGGACCGGCCCCAGCAAGAAGAGTCCGAGGAAAGCGGATATCGCGGCGATCTGACCTCGGTCGTCAGCCCGCGCCGCCCCGAGATTCAGGTCACCAGCATGCGCCCGCAGTCGGACACCTCGTCGCCGCTGAAACTGGTTGCGGAACAGCGTGTCGACGCAAGGGAACAGGATGCCGGTCCGGTGACCCCGCGCCGCGTTACGTCCAAATCAGAAGACGAAGCAGGCGATTCCAACGAAGAAGGTGGTTTTGCCCTGTTTGCACAGGAACAAGGCGCACAATCGCTGCCCGACCTGTTGGAGGCTGCCGCCGCTTACCTGTCGTTCATCGAAGGTCAGGAACAATTCTCGCGCCCGCAGCTGATGAATAAGATCCGCTCGCTCAAGCAGGACGACTTCAACCGCGAAGAAAGCTTGCGCTCGTTCGGTCAATTGCTTCGGGACGGCAAGATCGAAAAAGCCGGTGGAGGTCGCTTCGCTGCATCAACGCAAATCGGGTTCCGTCCTGATGATGAGCGCGCCGCAGGCTGAACTTAAATAATCAAAAGAAAAAGGGACCGATGCAATCATCGGCCCCTTTTTTTTCGGGAAAAGAAGCGCCCTCTCAGTCTTGCGACTGATCCGGGTCTGCTTGCCCAACGCCTTTGAACACGAACTTGAAGGGCAAGGCCCACACGATGCCCAGACCGACATAGACCAGTAACTCAAGCCAGATCGGCGGGCGATCAAGCCAGTTCACAACTGTTACCACCGCCACGATATAGAGCGGCAATCCAATGAGCAAAAGCGCCAGAGACCAGCGGCGACGCGCCTTATAGCTGAGGCCTTGTTTCTGTTTCTCGGCCATCAGTCTGCAAACGGGTCTGTCACCAGTATGGTGTCATCCCGCTCCGGGCTGGTGGACAAAAGGGCGACGGGGCAATCGATCAGCTCTTCGACCCGGCGCACGTATTTGATTGCATTGGCCGGCAGATCCGCCCAGCTGCGCGCGCCTTCGGTGGATTCGCTCCAACCCGGCACCTCTTCGTAAATCGGCTTGCAGCGCCCCTGTTGGTCGGCGGCGGTCGGAAGATAGTCCAGACGTTCGCCATCCAATTCATAGCCAACGCAGATTTTCAGGGTTTCGAATCCGTCCAAAACGTCCAGCTTGGTCAACGAGATACCGTTCACACCGCTGGTCGCGCATGTTTGGCGCACCAGGCAGGCATCGAACCAACCACAACGACGTTTGCGGCCTGTGGTCGTCCCGAACTCGTGCCCGCGCTCACCAAGGCGCTGACCATCATCGTCTTCCAGCTCTGTCGGGAACGGACCCTCGCCCACACGGGTTGTGTAAGCCTTGACGATGCCCAGAACGAAGTCGATGGAGCCCGGACCGATACCCACACCTGTCGCAGCCTGCCCGGCAATAACGTTTGACGAAGTCACGAACGGGTAGGTTCCGAAGTCAATATCCAACAAAGCGCCTTGTGCACCTTCGAACAGGATGCGTTTGCCAGCCTTGCGCTTTTCGTTCAGCACTTTCCAGACAGGGGCCGCGAAGGGCAGAATTTGCTGTGCAATCTCTTTCAGCTGAGCGATCAGGGCATCACGATCAACTGGCTCGATCCCCAACCCTTTACGCAGCGGGTCATGATGCTGCAACGCACGGTCGACACGTGCTTCAAGCGTCGCCTCATCCGCCAAATCAGCGACACGGACAGAGCGACGACCAACCTTGTCTTCGTAGGCCGGGCCGATGCCCCGCCCGGTTGTCCCGATCTTGGTGCCTTTGCTCGCTGCCTCTTCCCGCGCACGATCCAACTCGCCATGGATCGGCAAAATCAAAGGTGTGTTTTCGGCAATCATCAGCGTCTCAGGCGAGATTTCAACGCCCTGCGCCCGAATGGTTCCGATCTCTTTGATCAGATGCCAAGGATCCAATACGACGCCGTTGCCTATGACACTCAGCTTGCCGCCACGCACAACACCCGACGGCAACGCGTGCAGCTTGTAGACCTCTCCGTCGATGACCAGCGTATGACCGGCGTTATGGCCACCCTGAAAACGCGCAATCACGTCTGCCCGCTCACTGAGCCAGTCGACGATCTTGCCTTTTCCTTCGTCACCCCACTGGGCGCCGACAACAACCACATTGGCCATATCCGGTCCTTTTGCGCTGAGTTATCAAACTCGGCTCGTATAGCGGGGGGAAAGCGACAGGGAAACCGGTAATTCGACGCATGCAAAGATCGTGCTGCGCACGATGCCTCTGGCGGGGATATTTCTGGCCAGATGAAGAAACGGATCCCCTGCTTCATCTGGCCAGAAATATCCCGGGGGAGTCGCCCGGCATGGGTGGCGGGGGCAGAGCCCCCTATCCCTTGGTCAGTCGCACAGGCTGTCCGTGGGGCGTTGTCAGATAGGCCTCTTCCCACTTGTCGCGCAATTGGCTGATATCATCTGGGGCTGCGGACCCCTGCTCGGCCAACAGCACCTCGAGCGTTTCCAGCCACGCGGTAAAATAATCGTCCCCGCCATTCAGTTCACGATCCAAACCGTTCCGTTTCAAAGTGGCTGAGATGCGCGCAGCCCAATCCGGCCAATCGAACAGTCCGGCCTCGTTCAGTGCGACCGTCACAGCAAAGACCTGCGCGTGCCACGGCTCTGCAAAAACCGGCTCAGGGGATGTATGCGTTATGCATCCACTCATGCGGGTTCCAGATAGCTTTGCCAGAGATCCAGAACCACTTCATCCTGCGGGTGTTCAGGGCTCGCCCAAAGTTCGGATGCAGAGAAGACCACGGCGTACAGCGGCTCAGGGGCATCGCCCAATTTATGGGCACTTGAGTCCGGCAACACATGCGTTCCATGCACCAAAAGGACGCGACCCTTCGCCCCGGTGGCGTACATAGGCAAGCGGGTATGCCCGCCATCGACGAGGCGATTGGCGGACTGACGAGCGGTCACAACCTCTTGCCCCGGTTTGAATTCTACCGGCACGTTCGAGGGCCGATCCGCAGGACCACCACTGGCCAGCACACCAGCAACCGCTTCGGCCTTCATCTTACGGCCCGCCAGCGGGTGTTCTTCTTTGTCTGCCTCGGCACGTAGGTCTTCTTCGGTCAGCACGCCGCTTTCGACAAGCAGGTCCGTCAGGGCTGAAATCCATTTCTCATAATAAGAAAATCGCGTGTAATCCTTTGGTGAGAGCCTCTCGCGTGCGTGACGTGAGATATCAATGTTCCATTGCCCCAGCGATCCAGCAGCCAGCGTGATTGCCAATGCCCGCGCATGCCAGTCTTCAGCAAAAACCGGGGCATCATCGGGTTCAGGACGCACAGCTCCATCGCCGAACCGCCCTCCCATGTCGTGTGCTCTGGTCATGACGACACCTTAGGCAGGCCGGTTCCGATCATGCTGTCGCGGGTGACAAGCGCCGCCAATTCATCTTCCCCTAGGCCGTCCGTGTCTTCTGGCCGCATCGGAAGCACAAGGTACCGCACCTCGGCCGTCGAATCCCAAACGCGAACCGAGGACGTCTTGGGCAGGGTCACCCCGAACTCAGCCAGAACCTTGCGCGGCTCACGCACAGCCCGCGCCCGGTAGGCATCGGATTTGTACCAACCCGGCGGAATACCAAGCAGCGGCCACGGGTAACAACTGCACAGGGTGCACACGACCATGTTGTGCTGCTCGGGCGTGTTTGCGACGACAACCATATGTTCGCCCTGACGCCCGTAATAACCCAGATCGGCGACAACCGACGTGGCATCTTTCAGCAACGCGGCTTTAAAGTCCGGGTCGGTCCAGGCTTTGGCAACAACCCGCGCGCCGTTCTGCGGGCCGATCTTATTCTGATAGGTATCAATAATTTCATCTAGCGCCGCCGGATCGATCAGCCCCTTGCGAGTCAGAATCGTTTCCAGCGCCTTTACCCGCAGCGCAGGATCAGGGGGCAAAAGGGTGTGCGGGTGGTCGTGATCATCATGTGGCATGGCCGCAGCCTGCGCGAGGTGCGGCCATGCTGTCCAGTCCCTTTGCCGTGATCTGAAACATCACCGTTCTTGATGCCAACTCCTCCCTTGCCCCCGCTGGAAAACTTGCATAAGTACCACGCGATACACGCCACGCTGTACAGGAACACCATGGAAAACGTCGTTCTCATTATCCACCTCCTCTTGGCTCTGGGCCTGATCGCCGTCGTTCTGATGCAGCGGTCCGAAGGCGGTGGCCTTGGCATGGGCGGCGGTGGCGGCGGTGCAATGGCTGGTCGCTCGGCGGCAACCGCTTTGGGCAAGGTGACGTGGATCCTGGCCGCTTGTTTCATCGTGACATCAATCACGCTGACAATTTTGGCTGCACAGAAATCCTCGGGCAGTTCGGTGATCGACCGTTTGGGCGTTCCGGCCCCGGCACCGACCGAGGAAAGCACACCTGCGGTTCCGTCGGCTGACGATCTGCTGCCTCCGGCAGATGGCGACAACGCGCCGCTGATCCCACAAGCCAACTGATCCACAAAACCTAGAAACCTGAAAGAGAACTGCAACAGCATCTTGCGGTTCTCTTGCGCTATTGGCGCGAATCCTTTATATGTGAAGTCCCGTGGTGCAGCGGTTTTTCGGAACCGTCGGGCAGCTGATTTTGACGTCTCACGGGAGCAGCCGAAAACATGGCGCGTTTTATTTTCATCACTGGTGGTGTGGTTTCGTCTTTGGGTAAAGGACTGGCTTCGGCGGCTTTGGGCGCGCTGTTGCAGGCCCGAGGGTATTCGGTGCGTCTGCGCAAGCTGGACCCCTATCTGAACGTTGACCCCGGCACGATGTCGCCGTTCGAGCATGGCGAAGTGTTCGTGACCGATGACGGGGCCGAAACCGATCTGGATCTTGGTCACTACGAACGTTTCACTGGTGTCGCGGCGCGCAAGACCGACTCGGTCAGCTCGGGTCGGATTTATTCCAACGTGCTCGAGAAAGAGCGCCGCGGCGACTATCTGGGCAAGACCATTCAGGTGATTCCGCACGTCACCAATGAGATCAAAGACTTCATCTCGATCGGTGAGGATGAGGTCGATTTCATGCTGTGCGAGATTGGCGGCACCGTCGGCGATATCGAAGGCCTGCCCTTCTTTGAAGCCATCCGTCAGTTCAGCCAGGACAAGCCGCGCGGCCAATGCCTGTTCATGCACTTGACCTTGCTGCCTTACATCAAGGCCTCAGGCGAATTGAAAACCAAGCCGACCCAGCACTCGGTGAAAGAACTGCGCTCGATCGGTCTGGCGCCTGACATTCTCGTCTGTCGCTCCGAGGGTCCCATCCCGGTCAAAGAGCGCGAAAAGCTGGCGTTGTTCTGCAACGTGCGCCCGGACAGCGTGATCGCGGCACAGGATCTGTCGACCATTTATGACGCCCCGCTGGCCTATCATCGCGAAGGTCTGGATCAGGCGGTTCTGGATGCGTTCCAGATCAGCCCTGCCCCCAAGCCTGATCTAACGAAATGGGAAGATGTCAGTGACCGCATCCACAATGCCGAAGGCGAAGTCAAAGTCGCCATCGTCGGCAAATACACGCAGCTTGAAGACGCCTATAAGTCGATTGCCGAGGCGCTGACCCATGGCGGTATGGCCAACCGGGTTCGCGTCAAGGTCGAATGGGTCGATGCCGAGGTGTTTGATACCGAAGACGCAGCCCCGCATCTGGAAGGATTCCACGCGATCCTCGTTCCTGGTGGATTTGGCGAACGCGGCACTGAAGGCAAGATCAAAGCCGCGCAATACGCGCGCGAACACAAAGTGCCCTATCTGGGAATCTGCCTTGGTATGCAGATGGCTGTGATCGAAGCAGCCCGCAATGCCGCTGGCATTACCGAAGCGGGCTCGGAAGAGTTTGACCACGAAGCGGGCAAAAAACGTTTTGAGCCTGTTGTTTACCACCTGAAAGAATGGGTGCAAGGCAACCACAAGGTCGAACGCAAGGTCGGTGACGATAAAGGCGGCACCATGCGTTTGGGCGCCTATGACGCGGTACTGGCCGATGGCTCAAAAGTGGCAGAGGTGTACGGCGGCACCAATATCGAAGAACGCCACCGCCACCGCTATGAGGTGGATATCAAGTATCGCGACAAGCTGGAAAAGGCTGGCCTGAACTTCTCGGGCATGTCGCCTGATGGTCGTCTGCCCGAAATCGTCGAATGGTCTGACCACCCTTGGTTCATCGGCGTTCAGTACCATCCGGAACTGAAATCCAAACCATTTGAACCGCATCCGCTGTTCCGCGACTTTGTGCGCGCAGCGAAAGACACCTCTCGCCTCGTTTAAGAGCTATCTGTGTCGGACTGTCACCCCGCATTGTTTTGTGGGGTGTAACCTCCTAACTATTTGAACAAGCAGGCCCGCGTGCCGCGTAATTTGATGCAGTTCAAAGATTCAGGAGTATTCCGATGAGCAATGCGACAACGATAACAAACCTCCAACAAGCGCTTCACATGGAAATGACAGCTGCGCATCAGTACCAGTTGCATGCGCATGTGCTGAATGACTGGGGCTTGGACATTCTTGCCGAAAAAATGCGCGGCGAAATGCAGGAAGAACTGGGGCATTCTGATGCCTATATCGAACGCATTCTTTTCCTTGGCGCTAAGCCACAGCTTGAGCTTCAGAAAAACCCAAAAGCGGCGGACGACCTGGAAGAGATGTTTACCGCGGACCTGAAGGATGAAATGGAAGCCATCGATTTCTACACCCAAGCCGCAGCACAGGCGGCCGAGGCCGGCGACGTGGGAACCCGAACATTGTTTGAACGAATTTTGCTGGAGGAAGAAGGCCACAAAGCATGGCTGGAGACCGAGTTGTCTCTTCTCAAGCGGCTAGGCGAGTCGGCGTTCAGCGCCAGATACGTATCAGGCACTGCCGGCCAAGACTAAATCCTCTTCAACTAATCTCACCATATCGCAGAATTCGGGCCAACAAATGTTGGCCCATTTTCTTTCGTCACCGCAAAGTGACGGCGTGGGGCCAAAAAATACTACTCGCGCACAGTTCCACGTGGTTAGTGTTGGGCAAATGATGACAGGAGAGGCCCAAATGACCGATCAAATCCAAAACGCAGAAACCTTTGCGGCCCTGCACAAAAAGGGCGATCCGGTCATCCTTTTTAACATCTGGGACGCTGGCAGCGCCGGTGCCGTGCGGGATGCAGGCGCCATGGCATTGGCGACCGGCAGCGCACCCGTTGCAATGGCGCAGGGGTTTGGCGACGGCCAGAACATCCCGCTGGATGTCGCTTTGGACAACGCCGGCCGAATCGTCAGCGCCGTAGACCTTCCTGTTTCTTTGGATTTCGAGGGGGCCTATGCCGAGGACGCGGTGGGAATCATCGCCAATGTCCAAAGTGCACTTGAAACAGGTGTCGTCGGCTTCAACTTCGAAGACCAGATTGTCGGCACCAAAGACCTGTACGACATCGAAACCCAGGCGGCTCGCGTTGGTGCGATGCGCGAAGGGTGCGACGTCGCTGGCATCCCTGTTTTTATCAACGCCAGAACGGACATCTTCCTGAAGGCTGCGCCGGAAACGCATGACGAGGCGATGCTCGACGATACAATGGCCCGCGCCAAAGCCTATGCCGACGCGGGTGCCAACGGATTCTTTGCTCCCGGCCTCAAGGATGAGGACATGATCGCCCGGCTTTGCGAATCGACTGATCTACCTGTGAATATCATTGCCCTGCCAGGGACCCCGGATACCGCGACGCTTGCGTCACTGGGCGTCGCTCGGATCAGTTATGGGCCTGTGCCGTACCGGAAGATGCTGGGCTGGCTGCAGGAACAAGCGAAACAGGCGCTGCAGTCAGGCGCCTAGCCGGCGGGTAGATACCGATACAAGCGGATACCGGCAAAGTTGTGACCATTCACGGCTATGACGGGTAGTCAGCGCTTGGCGGGCCACAAAATATGGAATAACCTCGCGGCATGTTGAAAAAATTCCTTCAGGCGTTTCGTCCGCCACAGCACGACCATTTGCCCGATCCTGACGCCGAACTGGCCTTGGGTGCTTTGATGGTGCGCGTGGCGCAGGCGGATCGGGATTACAAGCTGGAAGAAATCAGCCTGATCGACCGTATTCTGGCGCGGCTCTATCAGCACAACGCGATCGAGGCCGCCAAAGTCCGCGCCACCTGCGAAAAATTGCACGCCGCCGCGCCAGACACCGATACATTCGGCAAGTTGATCCGCGAAACAACCGACCTGCAGGAACGTCTGGCCGCGCTGGACGCTTTGTGGGAGGTCGTTCTGGCCGATGGCAATTCGGACGAAGGCGAAATGAAGATCGTCGAAGAAGCCCGCATTGCCATGGGCCTGAGCTTTAAAGACAGCCAAGAAGCGCATGAACGGGTACAAACGCGCTTGGAACAGAAGTAGTCCGCTTCTATAACCAATTCATGTTCAGCGATTTTCTGTCCCGGCTCACGCAGCCGCAGCCCGACCCACTTGCCGATAACGACGCCCGTTTGGCCCTAACGGCCCTTCTGGTGCGCATCGCCAGATCCGACAACGACTATGCCGACACGGAAATGGCACGAATCGACCGGATATCGGCGGAACGCTATGGCCTGTCCCCTTTTGAGGCCGCAGCCCTTCGCGCCAGCGCCGAAGATCTAGAAGCCGAAGCCCCCGATACCGTCCGCTTTACCCGCGCGATCAAGGAGGCTGTCGCTTACGAAGATCGTCTGGCCGTAGTTCAGGCGATGTGGTCAGTCGCACTGGCCGATGGGCATCGTACCGGCGAAGAAGATTCGCTGCTGCGTCTGGTGGTCAGCCTGCTGGGTGTCAGCGACGTCGATTCCGCCCTGGCCCGGCAAAAGGCAGCCAAATCGTGATTGCAATGCTGGGCATGTATGACATGCCCGCGCTGCAACCAGCCAATGATCGGTTCTGGTCTTTGATTCGGGCGCATCTTGGTTTTGGTCCCTCACATTTGACACGCGGCGCCGACGTTTGGGACGTCTGGCATAGCCCCGACCTTGTTTTCTCCCAAACCTGCGGCATGCCTTACCGCACCAGATTGCACGGTATAGTTCGGCTTGTTGGTACGCCGGACTACGGTTTGGCAGGCTGTCCGCCAGGGTACTACCAGTCCGTTATCGTGGCCCGAAAAGACGATACCCGCGATCTGGACCAGCTTGCCAACGGCACCTTTGCTTACAATGAAGCGCTTTCTCAGTCCGGTTGGGCCGCGCCCATGGTTCATCTGTCACGTCACAGCCGTCTTCCAAGTTCCGTGTTGGAAACTGGCGGTCATGCCCTTTCGGCAGCCGCTGTTGCGGAAGGCCGCGCGGATTATGCCGCGCTGGATGCGCTTACGTGGGAATTACTCAAGGAACACTCGAATTTGGGGGCTGAGCTTCGCGAGGTCGCAGCAACCGAACCTTCGCCCGCCCTGCCCTACATCACGGCCAATGGTCAGGATGCGCCCCAGATTGCAAAGGCGGTTCGTGCAGCCATCAACGATCTTTCCCCCGCCGACCAAAAGATGCTGCACTTGCGTGGTCTGATCGACATTCCAGCCGAGCATTACCTTGCCGTTCCCGACCCGTCCCCAGAGGCTGCCAAATTGATCGATCCGTGACCACTTTGGTCAGAACGTCTGGTCATTTTGACAGTTTGTGGCCCGTTCCGTGTCATTTGCGCATTGCATTGCTCTGAAATTTCAGCCCTAGTACCGCACCAACACCAATAGCAGATGGACCACCCGTGACAGATTCCACTCCGGTCATCGAGATCAAGAACCTACACAAGAGCTTTGGCAATCTTGAGGTATTGAAAGGGGTGGATATCACCGCCAGACGCGGTGATGTCGTCTCACTCATCGGTTCGTCCGGTTCTGGCAAATCGACGCTTCTGCGCTGCTGCAACCTGTTGGAAGACAGCCAAGAGGGCGAGATTCTGTTCAAGGGCGAACCTGTCCGCTGGACTGGCAACGCACATAACCGCCGTCCCGCCGATCCCAAACAGGTCCTGCGCATTCGCACAAACCTGTCGATGGTGTTTCAGCAGTTCAATCTGTGGGCCCATATGACCATCCTGCAAAACGTGATGGAGGCCCCCGTGACCGTCATGGGCCGCGACAAGGCCGAGGCTGAAGACAGCGCCCGTAGGTATCTGGAAAAGGTCGGCATCGGCGACAAATGCGATGCATATCCCGCGCAACTGTCAGGCGGTCAGCAGCAACGCGCCGCGATTGCGCGCGGCCTGTGCATGGAGCCTCAGGCCCTGCTGTTCGACGAGCCCACATCGGCGCTGGACCCCGAACTGGAACAGGAAGTGATCAAAGTGATCAAGGATCTGGCCGCCGAAGGCCGCACCATGATCATCGTGACACACGATATGAAAATGGCTGCCGATATCTCAAGCCATGTGGTGTTCCTGCATCAAGGCCTCATCGAAGAAGAAGGCCTGCCGGAAGACATCTTTACGACCCCTGAATCCACGCGACTTCAGGGTTTTCTCTCCGCCACCATGGCGGCATAAATTCAGGACAGAACCAAAAAGGGGAGTAACAATGAAAAACCTGATTCTGACCACAGCAGCACTGGCGCTGAGCGCCGGTATGGCCATGGCCGATACGGTCCGCATGGGCACCGAAGGCGCCTACCCTCCGTGGAACTTCATCAATGACGCCGGCGAGATCGACGGTTTCGAGCGTGAGCTGGGTGACGAGCTGTGCAAGCGCGCAAATCTGGAATGCGAATGGGTCAAGAACGACTGGGATTCGATCATTCCGAACCTGGTGTCGGGCAACTATGACGTCATCATCGCGGGCATGTCGATCACTGACGAGCGCGACGAAGTAATTGATTTTACTCAGAACTATACGCCACCAGATCCGTCGGCTTATGTTGCAACCTCCGACGACGTAGATGTCGCGAACGGCGTTGTTGCGGCACAGACCGGCACCATTCAGGCCGGTTACATTGCTGAATCCGGTGCAACTCTGGTCGAGTTCGCGAGCCCCGAAGAAACCATCGCAGCCGTGCGCAATGGCGAAGCTGACGCCGTTCTGGCCGATAAGTCTTTCCTTGCACCTATTGCAGATGAAGACGCGGACCTGCGCTTTGTCGCCGAAGATGTCCCGCTGGGCGGTGGTGTCGGCATCGGTGTGCGCGAGTCGGACGGTGATCTGAAAGAAAAGCTCAACACTGCCATCCAATCCATGAAGGACGACGGCAGCCTGAACGAGCTGATCTCCAAATGGGAAGTGTCCTCGACCTTCTGATCTGAATCAGGTTGCGCGCCCCAATACCGGGGCGCGCCGCCCCTGAGCCTTAGCACCTCAAGAGGCCCGCCATTTTCTCGTTTTGCACTGATCCCGATACGCTGGGCACGTTCCGCTGGTTTTCCTGCTACCTCACCAACGGCGTGCACTGGTCGTTCTACCTGTCGTTCCTGAAGGTCCTGCTGTTGCTGGCCGTCACAGCGCCCGTAGCGTTGAGTTTCGGGTTCGTTGGTGCCATGGCCGCCCGCTCGCATATCCCCCCCGTCAGCTGGCTGGGCAAGGGCTATATCGCGATTGTACGGGGTGTGCCGGACATCGCCTTCTTCATGTTCTTCGTGATCGCCCTGGATCAGGCTTTTGAATGGACGCGCCATAAGATCCTTTGCCCCGATTGGCCGGACCCGATCCGCCAGGGCAACGACTTCATCGTTTGCCAGTCGGCAAAACTACCGCTCAGCACCGCGCCGGAATTTGTGCATGAAACCTATGGTTTCTTCCTCGCGGTGATCACCTTCTCGATCGTTTTCGGAGCTTTTGCGGCCAACGTGCTGTTTGGCGGAATGCGGGCGGTTCCCCATGCGCAGCTGGAAACAGCAGCTGCATATGGTCTGTCCCCCAGCCAGACATTCTGGCGCATCCTCGTGCCGCAAATGTGGGTTTACGCCTTGCCCGGTCTGTCGAACCTGTGGATGGTGCTGATCAAAGCCACCCCACTGCTGTTCCTACTGGGCATCGAAGACATCGTCTATTGGGCCCGCGAATTGGGCGGGACCAAGACCACGAAATTCACCCAATACCCCCATGGTGACTGGCGCATGTGGTACTTTCTGGCTCTGCTGATCTTCTACCTCGGCATGACCCGCGTCTCGGAAATCGGGCTTGAAAAGCTGATGCGCCGCCTGTCCCACGGACAGGCCACATCAGGCGGAGAGCTTCTGCGCAAGGAGACCACCGCATGAGCTGCATCCAGACCATCCAGGATTACGGCCTGCGTTCCCTGGGCCTTGGTGAGCGGCTACTGCCGCGCAACGATTTTACCCTGTGCGAGCAATTCACCCTGATCGGTTCAGGCATGATCTGGAATATCTATTTCGGCATCATGGCATTGGTCACCGGGTTTTTTCTGGCAACCGCCGTGGCAATGGGCAAAGCATCCACCAACAAGTGGCTGCGCAAACCGTCCGAGTGGTTCATCTTTATCTTCCGCGGCTCGCCGCTGTTCATCCAGTTCTTTTTTGCCTACTTCTTCTTCCTGTCACTGAAGAAGTCCTATCCCATGTTCGACGCCCTGACATCGGCATGGCTGGGGGCGTTGATCGTTCTGTTCCTGAACACCGCCGCCTATACCGGTGAGATCTTCTATGGCGCGCTGCGCTCGATCCCCAAGGGTGATATCGAGGCCGCTGATGCCTATGGCATGTCGGGCTGGTCACGGTTCCGTCGGATCATCTGGCCCACCATGCTGCGTCTGGCTTGGCCTGCCTACACGAACGAAGCAATCTTCCTGTTTCACGCCACCACGCTGGTCTTCTTTTCGGCCTTCCCCGCCTGGCAACAGCGTGGCGACGCGCTGTATTACGCCAGCTATTTCGCCGACAAGACGTTCAATCCGTTCATTCCCTACCCGATTCTGGCCTTCTACTTCATCCTGCTAACACTGGTGGTTGTTGGTATTTTTGGGCTGATCAACAAACGGCTGAACCGCCACTTACCAGCGGCTAGAAAGGCCAAGATGAGGTTCCGTCTGAACCTGGCGCGCTAAGTCTAGGCAACCAAACAATTCGGCAGCCGGGCTTGTTTTTGGCCCGGTTTTTTCTTGCCAAGAATCTCAGGAAAGTACCGAGAAAGCGTTATGAATAAGGGAAAATGGTACCGCCTGCTGGATTCGAACCGGCGACCTCTGGATCCACAATCCAGCGCTCTAACCAACTGAGCTAAGGCGGCACTCGTGAGGGGCGATGTACCGAACACGCGCAGGGAATGCAAGAGAATTAAAGACGAATTTCCCAGCTTTGTTCGACAAGATCGCAGCCAAAGGAATGAACCTTTTTGCTGCCGGTTAATTGCCATCCGGAAGCCCTGTAAAGTGCACAAGCTGCCCGATGGCTTTCATGGGTCCACAAGACCATATCACGATAACCAGAATCGCGGGCGAACCCCATGCAAGTGTTGAGCATGCGTTTACCCAAGCCCTGTCCACGGGCCTCTGGCATCAACAGAAACAACCTCAATTTTGCGGTGTGGTCGTTCAGCGCGACACAAAAGATACTGCCAAGGCGCGCACCATCCTGCTCCGCGATCCACCCCCTCTCTCGCGTCGGATCGTGCGCGTCAACGAATTCCGCCAGAATCCGTTCAACGAGGGGCGCGAAAGTGACATTAAACCCATCGTCTAGCTGATAGAGGCGACCGTGCTGTTCTACCAACCAGGGCGCATCATCTGGCCGGAATGGTCTGATCAGAATATCATTCATACCTTACCTGACCTCAAAGGCGGCTTGATTCTCAACCCTTTGCGCGCTAGCAGGAACGCTCAGTCCCGGAGGCGCAAATGGGCATCAACACCGAACGTGACATTCAGGCAAACCTTCAGATCGGCCCGACCGACCATGGCATGGTGCGCCTGTTCATCGAGGCCGACGGCGTCGAAATTCCGATGGATTTCGAACCTGAAGAAGCGGAAGAAATCGCGGATGAAATCCTCGCCGCCGTGCAAGCTGCCCGGATCGTAAAAGACTGACAGTTCAAATTCTTGGATCACGCAATGCCTGCAATCTGCGGGCTGTATCTGTTGCAAACTTCTGAATCATCTTCTTGCGCCGCGCAGGTGCCAGCTTATCTTCCGGTGCCATTCGGATAATTTCGGCGTCATATGCATCTGCGATGATCAGCCCGGTTTCCTCGGGCAACAGATCGGTTGGGAAATCGGTATCCACGGCCCAGAAAAAGCGATCACACCAATCCAGATACCCCTGCCATTTGGAATCCGTCAGATAATCTGCGCGGCTGGATTTGCACTCGATCACCCACAGTTCCCCCTTGGGGCCCAATCCCATGACGTCGACGCGCAAACCGCGGGTGGGGACAAATTCCTCAACAGATACAAAGCCATGCGCCAACAAGTGGCGCGAAACCCCACGGGCCAGTTTTTGTCCGGGCTGTAAATCCAGTGTCATTCCTGAAATGTGAACAATTCGTGAACAAAAATCAAGCGCCAGAAAGACTCTTGACATGATACCATCTGGTATCTCATAAATTGCAATACCAAATGGTATCACTATTGAGGTGACCAATGCAGACGCAAATTCAAAACGCGTTCCGCGCCCTTGCGGACCCGACCCGACGGGAGATCGTCAAAATCCTTGCCTCTGGCGACATGACGATCGCTCAGCTGACCGATCAGTTCGATATGACCCGTGCAGCGGTCAAAAAGCACCTGACCGTCCTTTCCGACGGCGGCCTCATCACCGTCGAGGCGCGTGGACGCGAGCGCATTAACAGGCTGGAGCCGAACGGATTAGCCCCCATCCTCGACTGGTTCAGTTATTTTGACCAGTTCTGGGATGATCGCCTGAATAATCTGAAGGAAGCTATTGAAAGGAATAAGAAATGACGAATGCAGTTCTGCAAAAGCAGATTTTCCTGAGGGCAACGCCGGAAACCGTATGGGCCTATTTGACTGAGCCCGCCCGATTGGCGGAGTGGTTTCACAAACCCGAACAACCGCTTGCCGCGGGTCAAAAGCTTGAGATGTTCGGCACATCCAGCGGCGATCTTCTGATATGGGGTGAGGTACGCGCTGCACGTCCGCCCGAATATTTGGAATATACATTCACCATCAAACCCATGGGAGACGCCGTTAGCGTCGTAAAATGGACGCTGGACCCAGTACCGGGCGGTACCCGGCTGGGCTTGGTTCACGAAGGGCTGCCGCAAGGCGCAGACGCCTTTGGCCTGATCCTCGCACTCGATGACGGTTGGGACGAACATTTGGGCAAGATGCGCAGCGCCCTGCACGAAACTGTTGACGCCTGACCCCTTGTGCAAACCCGCCGCAACCCCTACTTAGGCCCGTGGCGGGTTCTGCCCTTCTTGTGATTGGTAGCATTCTGGTGGCCTTAAGCAATTCCGAGGGGGCTGGCTCTGTTCAGGTCCTGGCCTGATTACCTGGCGCCCACCTGTACATACAGGTCCTCGGGAATCACACCGCACGGTTGACTGGTGGTCCCGCCACATTTGCCTACCCCTGAACGTCCGAAACACTGTGGCTTACAAAGGCTTCGTCTGACAGCGCAAAGTCATACATTCGGCGACCATCCCACTGAGGTAAGTATTCGTCATAAAGCCGGTTCTTCTGCTCGGGCCAGGACGGCACAACAAGGTCCGCATCGGGCAGACCGACACCAAAATTCAAAACACGCGCGCCCTGATACCTTTTGGCCGCCTGCGAGACCGCGTGATGCAGCAGAACATGTTCGATATGACCGTATTCTCCCACGTGGTTGTGGGTGATGATTGTCGACGGCTTGTGCTGCTGCATAAGGGCATAAGCCGACCCCTCCAACAGGTTGAACAGTGGATGACGATGCAGAGGGCGCAAAAGTTCAGGCGCATTCTGCTCAGGTGCTGAGGGCATCTGGATAAAGCGTCGCAACCTGCGATGATCCGGCTCAACCGCGAATGGGAACTGAATTCTCTGGGCTCCGAGAGTATCGCATACCCGTTGCATCGCCGCCTCGCGCGTATCACTGTCCTTGCGGTTCGGCGCGGGCCGAAAGAAACTGACAATAGTCACGTCCGCCCGACCTTTCAGGTGTGACAGGGTGGAACCGCAAAACAGCGTTTCATCATCCTGATGGCAGACGCACAGCAAGATCCGATCATCCTTGAGGCTTGCCAGGCTAACCTTACCCGCAGCAACATCCGGTCCGGTCTCCAACACGTCAAATTTGGCGTTTGCAACGTTCTGAAAACTCGACGAAGCGACCCGTCGCGCGCGCGATTGCGCAATCAGCTGATCGGAACTGGCCTTCACATGACCGTTCTTGTTGTCCCCCTGCATCAAATAGCATCGTCCGGCCAAACCGGGCCACGCGGCCTCAAGCTCGGAGATTCTGCCTTTCTTCATCGCATCCAGATGCAGCAAGTCTATTGGACCGAATGGGCATTCAGTCGCTGCCTGACGCAGGCCATCAATGGCGTCCGACAAGTAAAACCTCACGCGTCCAGGAAACCTATCTTCGAACCATTTGAAAACAACGGGAACATAGACATCTACAGGCGGCCATGACGCTCGCAGCCGCTGACCAAGATCAATTCCGATAAACGACAAAGACGGATTGGAATGAAGGGCCAGCAAAGCAGCATGGCCTCCGGCAACGCCCACTTCTGCAAAGCACGAACTGCCCTGCGCCATCTGGTGAAGAGCACGCCTTTTGGGCTCCATCCCAGGAGACAGATCCTTTTGATGGAAGTCCTGCTGCATATGGTCGTAGCAAACGTTCCCATTTATTGCGACCGGCTCGCCTGCCCGCGTCAACCCATCGGCGATGGCGGCATTAAGGGATTCAAGATCTTCGCGAAAACCCGGGGACGCGATAACCTCTTCATAAGTGGGAGTGTTCACAAGAGTTGCTCTTTTACTGCCAGTAGATGTCGTTGATCGGCATCAGATGGCAACATACCGGGATATTCAAGCAGTTTGCGCCACAAGCGACTGAATCAAATCGACGGCGCTTTGATCAGTGGGCGAGTGCAATCTCAAGTCTTGTCGACCGGGACGGTCACAGGTTGGAAGCTAGTAGCCACAGGCGTCCCACGGCGCGGGCCTTTGGGCTTTTCTGCCATGCTCATGATCGCATAGCCGAACTGAACCCCGGCAAAAACAATCCCATTCATGAACCAGATCATTAGCAGCGCGATCAAACCAATTTCCGAACCCGCGATCAAGCCGCGCAGGTTGGCGACATTGAGTGCCAACAGAACCCCAACAAACATGGCCGAAATCACAAATCCCCAGACGACCTGCGTAATGTAAAGTCGGATCAGTTTGGGCATGACGGACCTCCTTGCGCATGGATGTTCAGTGTAGCGCATGTCCGTTCGCGGTAAAGGCGTCAGAACGCCTCGGGCTGGGCCTCACGCGCCATGTGGTCCAGCACCGCGTTGACGAATTTCGGTTCTTTTCCTTCGGGGAAAAAGGCACGCGCCACGTCGACGAATTCGGTGATCACAACCTTGGGCGGCGTGTCAGCTTGCGTCAGTTCGGCCCCGGCTGCACGGAATGTGGCGCGCAGGGTCGGGTCAATGCGCGCGATGGGCCATTTGGCGACCAAAGCGCGGTCGGTCATCTGGTCAATCGGTGCCTGATAATTCACCGCGTCTTCAACCAGTTTGCGGAACACGCGGATATCGCCGTCCAGCATTTCCTCGCCCTCATAGACAGCGCCAAACCGATGGTCCAGAAACTCATTCACGACTGCTTCCGTCGTCTGCCCCGATTGCTCCATCTGGAACAGCGCCTGCACGGCATAAAGCCGGGCAGCGGATTTCATCAGGCGTTTCTGGTTGGCCGGTTTCGGCGCGTCTGTCTGGGTCATGCTGTTGTGGGTCCGTTGTTGTCGCCCGCCACAAGGATGGACTCGGACGGCGGCTTGAACCCGACGCCCTTTTTGGAAGAGCCCCACTTACGGCTGAGTGCAATCAGATGCAAGGCCGCAGCAGCTGCACCACCACCTTTATTCATCATTTTAGGATTTGCGCGGACTTCTGCCTGATCGTCATTTTCGACCGTCAGGATGCCATTTCCAATAAGAAGACCCTGCAGACCCATCAACTGGATCGCCCGACTCGAGTCGTTGCACACCGTTTCATAGTGCGTGGTCTCGCCACGAATGACACAGCCTAGCGCCACGTAGCCATCATAGTTGCACTGGCGATCCGCCATGGCGATGGCGGTCGGGATTTCCAGCGCGCCTGGAACTTCAACAACTTCGCATGTTCCGCCAGCGGCTTCGATCTCGGCCTTGGCACCAGAAACCAGATTGTCGGCAATGGCCCGATAGAAAGGCGCCACCACAATCAAAAGTTTCACAGGCTTGTCGAATGTCGGCGTTGGCAATACGCCGTGTTTGTCTTGTTCAGCCACGATCAATCATCCTTGAGAATGGAACGGGTTCCGACGATGGAGATTCCAAACGCGTCGAGCCCTAGATATTTCGTTTCCGGTGTATCGGTCAGCAACACCAGTTCCTGGATGCCCAGCTTGGACAGGATCTGCGCCCCAAGACCGGTTTGCTTGATGGTGCGCGGGCCTTCGTCATCGGTTGCGTAAAGCGCATTGCGCGGCTCACGAAACAGGCAAACCACGCCACGTCCTTCGGCGGCGATCTTTTCCATTGCACGCGGCAGTTCCTGCGGCGATTTTGGCCCCAGGCCCAGAACATCGGGGGCTTCATGCAACGCATGGGTTCGGGTCAAAACCGGCTCGGGCGTGGTGATGTCACCCTTGATCATGACGACATGCTCGATGCCATGTGTCTGATCCGCGAACAGGCGCATTTCCCATTCGCCGCCATATTCCGACGTCACCGACCTGCGTGAGGTTTCGACGACCAGATTGTCGTTTCGCGAGCGATAGGTGATCAGATCGCTGATCGTACCGATCTTCATGTTGTGCTCTTTGGCGAACGCGACCAGATCAGGCAGGCGCGCCATGGTGCCGTCGGGCTTCATGATCTCGCAGATCACGCCTGAGGGGTTCAACCCGGCAAGCCGAGAGATATCGACCGCCGCCTCTGTATGACCGGCGCGCACCAGCACCCCGCCCCGCTTGGCGCGCAGCGGAAAGATATGACCCGGTGTCGCGATTTGCGCCATCGTGTTCTGTTCGTTGATTGCTGTTTCAACGGTCAGCGCGCGATCTGCTGCCGAGATGCCGGTTGATACGCCTTCGCGCGCCTCGATGGACACGGTGAACGCGGTTTCGTGACGGGATGAGTTGTTCACGGCCATCATCGGCAGGCCAAGCGCTTCGACGCGCTCCGCCGTCATCGACAGGCAGATCAACCCGCGCCCATGGGTGGCCATAAAGTTGATCGCCTCGGCATCCGCAAACTCGGCCGCGATGACCAGATCACCCTCGTTCTCGCGATCTTCATGATCGACCAGAATATACATCCGGCCCTTGCGCGCCTCTTCGATGATATCTTCGATCGGACTGATCGCGTCGCGCAGCTGGGCCTCGACCGGACCGGGGGTTTCAAAGCTCATGGGGCAGCCTTTCGCAAGAGCGTGTCTGGACGGCTGGATAGACCAACCGGGCGCCAAATGCCAGACCACAAACGGCAGCGACATACTGCCTGACAACCTGCTCTCCAACCTTTATTGGCCGACATTTTATCTCTCGATCAAGGTCAACAAATCAAATCCCAATTTGTTGCACTTTAGCCGGCCACAAAAAAACCTTAATACCGCCCATTACGCGCCAATATACCTCAGGTATTTTTGTTGGAATTTATCAACCGGATTTCAAAAAGTGGCGCAAATGGCTTACGGAGCAATTTCTGCAGGTATCACCGCAGCCGGGTGCGGGCTAAGGTCGGCACTTTGGCGAAACCGCCTATTTCTTTCAATCGTATTTCTGCACATGTTCGCTGGCGCCGTGTTCAGTTTGCCTATTGGCATTCCGTATTGGGCATTGCTTTTGGACAGTCTGCGCACAACATTGTTGATGATCCTCAAGTTCACTAGTGTTTTCGCCACTTTTTTTGTCGGGTGGCGATTTATTTACGCCATTTTCCGAGCAAAGCCCAAAAAACCAATCCACTGGATGATTGTCGACATTCGAAATTCCTTACAACGATACGTGAAGTTGGTTGATGGCACTATATGCTTTGTCGCACTCGCAGTGCTGGCAAACACGTTTACGCTGCTAAAGAATTTGATCTCAGATTTTGTTCCATTTTTCTTGGATCCAACTTTTGCCGAACTGGATCGGATGCTGCATGGAGGTTTCGATGTGTGGGTCCTTCTCTGGCCCGTGTTTGGATATCCTTTTGTCACGACGGTGATAAACGTCGCATATCACATTTGGTTTCTTCTGATTTACTTGCTGGCCTTCGTAGCTGCATATGACCGACGCGATCCAGAACGGGGCATGGTCTATTTGGTGGCTTTTGCTCTGACATTTATCATTGGCGGCAATGTGCTGGCCACGCTGTTTTCTTCTGTCGGCCCAGTCTATTTTGAAGCATTCGGATTTGGAGATACCTTTTCAGAGCAGGTGCACAAGCTTGAATCGCTCAATGAGATCAGTCCCGTCTGGGCGCTTAATGTACACAAAATTCTCTTGACCAACTACAATACCGAAGGCGTGATCCGCGGGATATCCGCCATGCCCAGTATGCATGTCGCTAGCAGTGTCCTGATGGCACTCTTTGCGTTCCGCTACTCACGCTGGCTTGGCTGGGCGTTCACAGTCTTTGCACTAGTAATCCAAATCGCCTCCGTACATCTGGCATGGCATTATGCAGTTGACGGATACTTCGGTGCGCTTGTCGCGCTAGTCTGCTGGTATGTCGCCAATATCCTGACCGAAAAATTCTATTTGGGATCAGTCGGGCTCCAATCAGCAAGCCTGGCGACATAACGCGCCAATGTGTCAATCTCGAGGTTCACCTGATCACCGACCGAGACATCGCCCCAGGTTGTCACCTCTTTGGTGTGGGGGATGAAATTGATCCCGAAATCGCAACCATCGACATCATTGACCGTCAGCGAGGTTCCGTTCAGCGCAACTGATCCCTTGGGCGCGACAAAGCGGGCCAATTCCTTGGGCGCGCGCAACGTTACACGGGTGCTGTCGCCTTCGTCCTGCAGGGCAACAACCTCGGCCACGCCGTCGATATGACCGGAAACGATGTGCCCACCCAGTTCGTCCCCAACCTTGAGGGCGCGTTCAAGGTTCACGCGTTTGCCAACTTGCCATGTGTTCAGATTGGTTTTCGACACGGTCTCGGCGCTGATCTGCACATCGTACCAATCATCCCCAAGGGCGATCACAGTCAGACAGACGCCGTCACTGGCGATGGATGCGCCAATATCAATACCCGCAGTGTCATAGCCCGTTTTGATCCGAGCGCGCAGATCCCCTTGCTGGTCCAACTCGGTAACAATTCCGATATCGGTGACGATCCCTGTGAACATTGCTTTCACCCTTAGCTTATAACCTGTGCGTATGTGTAACCGCCGAGGTAAGCCCAAGAAACGCTGCGGGCAAGCCCTGCCTTGCCCGGATTGATGTATACAGGCATAATTTTGGTACCAAACGATAAAGAGCAGACCAGGATGCATCCACTCGCCTCGCGCTCGCATCGCCGTGTATTCCTGTTTTTGCAGGGACCGCATGGCCCTTTCTTTAGCGCACTGGCACGCGCTTTGCGCGCCGCCGGGGCTGATGTTTTGCGCGTGGGGTTTAACGCCGGTGATCAGGCGTTCTGGTTTGACCGCAGCACCTACATCCCGTTTTTGGACAATTCCGAGCAATGGCCCGAAACCCTTCGGGAACTGATCCGGTCGCAGTCGGTCACAGATATCGTTCTATACGGCGACACCCGTCCGGTGCATGCCAAAGCTGTGGATATTGCGCGCGAGATGGATGTGACTGTCCATGTTTTTGAAGAGGGGTATCTGCGTCCGTGGTGGGTCACTTACGAACGCAACGGATCAAACGGGCACTCACAGCTGATGTCTTTGGACGTCGCGCAGATGCAAGATGCGCTTGACCAGTCCGAGGCACCGGTTCCACCGCCACCGTCCCATTGGGGCGATATGCGGCAACACATATTCTATGGCGCGCTTTATCACTGGTTTGTTCTGTTCCTGAACCAGAGGTACTCCAACTTCAAGACGCACCGAGAATTGCCCGTTTCAAAAGAATTTCGTCTGTATTTCAAACGACTTGCACTGATGCCTTTCCACAGGATTAGGCGTCGCTGGGCCACCATGCGCGTTCGGCGAAACGGTGCACCCTATCACCTGGCCCTGTTGCAACTGGGTCATGACAGTTCGGTGCAAGCCCATTCAGACTATACCTGCATGTCAGATTTTCTGGAGCATGTCATATCAGGTTTTGCCAAAGGCGCCCCGGCCCATCACCTTCTGGTTTTGAAGGAACATCCGCTGGAAAACCATCGCGAGCCGCTGCGCCGCAGGGCGCGCGAAATAGCCCGCGCGCACCAAGTGGCGGATCGCGTGCACTACGTTCCCGGCGGCAAACTGGCCGGATTGCTGGATGACGCGAACACAGCTGTGACGATCAACTCCACCGCCGGTCAACAAGTTCTGTGGCGCGGAATTCCGTTGCGCAGTTTCGGAAGGTCTGTCTACGACAAACCCGAATTTGTTTCACATCAACCCATTGCCCAGTTCTTTGCCAACCCGGACATCCCGGACCACGATTCTTACCGCGCTTACCGGAAATTTCTTTTGAAAACCAGCCAGTTACCTGGCGGCTTTTACTCACTGCGTGGGCGACGGCAACTGCTGCGCCGGGCTGCGGACATGCTGTTGCAGGCGCATGATCCCTATCAGTCCGTTTTGTCTAACAACGAGGCGTCGACGCCACAGTTGAAACTCGTCGATTGAGCCGGGTTGGTTGGTGCTGGATGTTGAACCCCGATCAAGCTAAGTTGACGCAAACAAAAGACGACTGAGGATAATCGGCAGTGCAGTGCTTTCCAATTCGCTGGGTGCGAGGAGCCGCCCTTGTGGCTGTATGTGGCGTGCTGACCGCGTGCCAGCTCCCTAAATCGGGCCCCAACAAATCCGAGATTTTAGCGGGTTCAGTTGAAAATGGTGGCAATGCCTTTGTCGTCGAAGTGGATGACAGGGTCGCACGAGCAACATCCAAAGTCCCCCAATTTGGGTTTTCGTCGTCTTTCACCAGCGCGCAAAGCCTAACGGCGGATACCGTTCGCCCCGGCGACGTGTTGGGGCTGACGATCTGGGAAAACGTCGATGACGGTCTGCTGTCAGGAGAGGTTGGGTCATCCACCTTACTAAGTGAAGTTCAGGTGGATGCCGATGGCTTCATCTTTGTGCCATATGCCGGACGTGTGCGCGCGTCTGGAAACACGCCTGAACAGCTGCGTCAGGTGATTACCGAAAAACTGCAAGATCAAACACCCGACCCTCAGGTCGAGGTTCGCCGGGCCGCTGGCAATGGCGCAACCGTCGCACTGACAGGCAGCATTTCGGCCCCTGGAATCTATCCCATCGAGCTTCCGACCCGCACGCTTTCCGGCATGCTATCGCAGGCTGGTGGCGTATCACTTGGCTCCGACATTGCGCTCGTGACATTGATCCGGGGCAACCAAAAAGGGACGGTCTGGTACGACGACGTGTTCAGCAATCCCAAGCTGGATGTGGCCCTTCGCGGCGACGACCGCATTCTGGTCGAAGCGGACAGCCGGTCCTACATTGCCCTTGGTGCAACTGGCGGCCAGTCTCGTGTGGCGTTTGACACGCAAGACCTTTCGGCGCTTGAGGCTTTGGCGCAGGTCGGCGGCCTGCTGTCGCTGTCCTCGGATCCAACTGGGATTTTTATCCTGCGTGACGAACGTCGGGATATCGCTCGCTCGGTGATGGGGCGTTCGGACCTGCAGGGCGATCAGCGCATGATTTACCTGCTGAACCTGACCGCCCCCAACGGGTTGTTCATTGCACGGGACTTCGTGATCCGCGACGGCGACACAATCTATGTGACAGAAGCGCCATATGCGCAGTGGACAAAATCTATTTCCCTGATTTCCGGCGGCCTTACACCGCTGGCCAATGTCGCCACACTGACAGGCAACTGATGTCGCTTGAAACAACAGCCGGGTCTGAACGTACCCGGCTGCTTGTCTACAATGGTGGTTTCCTGACATCCCGCCGAATTCGCCGAATATTGTCCCTGTCCGGTTACGACATCCGGATTGGCCTGCCCAAAGACGGTGATGCCGTCGGAGTTTGGGGCAACAGCCCGACGGCCTATCGCGGCCTTGGTGTCGCGGCTCGGCATAATGCCCCAGTGCTGCGCGTCGAAGATGCCTTTCTTCGGTCATTGCATCCTGGCCGCAGCGGAGAGCCGCCTCTTGGCCTGTTGCTTGATCGGTCCGGCTTGCATTTCGACGCGGCCCAGACGTCCGATCTGGAAACGTTATTGGCCACTCATCCGTTGGATGACACCGCCCTGCTGAACCGCGCACGGGGCGGGATCGAACGGATGCGCGACTTGCACCTTAGCAAATACTCGGCCTTTGATCTGACCGTTCCGCCCCCTGACCCCGGCTATGTACTGGTGGTGGATCAGGTCCGCGACGACGCGGCTGTGACGGCCAGCGCCGGGGATGAGGCCCGGTTTCGCGAAATGCTGGTCATGGCGCAGGAAGAGAATCCCGGCGCCAAAGTTCTGATCAAGACCCATCCCGACACCATCGCCGGGCATCGTTGGGGCTATTTCTCCACCGCTGACCAATCCGATCGCGTCTCGGTCATCAGCACACCGGTCAGCCCGTGGGCTTTGTTGGAAGGTGCGGTTGGCGTTTACACCCTGTCCTCACAGATGGGGTTCGAGGCGATTTTGGCCGGACATAAGCCGCGTGTTTTTGGCCAGCCCTTCTATGCAGGTTGGGGGCTGACGCAGGATGAAGCACACCTGCCACGCCGCCAACGCAACCTGACGCGCGCGCAATTGTTCGCTGCAGCGATGATCCTCTATCCAACCTGGTACGATCCATACCGGGACCAGCTGTGCGAGTTGGAAACCGTTCTGGACACGCTGGAGGCAAGAACCCGCGCCTGGCGGCAGGATCACAAGGGCTGGACCGCCTCGGGTATGCGCCTGTGGAAACGTAAACATCTGCAACGGATGTTTGGGCGCGAGAAAACGGTCCGCTTCACTGACGATCAACCAGCGCAGTCAGATCGTCCTCATATGGTCTGGGCAAGTAAAGCCAGGGGCACGGAAAGTGCCGTCCGGGTCGAGGATGGCTTTCTACGCTCACGCGGGCTGGGCGCAGATCTTGTACCGCCGCTGTCACTGGCAACGGACAATCAGGGGATCTATTACGACCCGACACATCCCAGCCAACTGGAAGGGTTTATTGCCACACGGGAAACTCTGCGGCCAGATCAGGAATTGCGTGCCGAAAGGCTGATCGCTCAAATCGTGTCCGCCCAAATCACCAAATACAACACAGGGTCCGGCATACCGGATTTGCCTGAAGGGCATCGCATACTGGTGCCCGGTCAGGTCGAAGACGATGCTTCAATCCGCTTGGGCACCAGCACTGTTCGCACAAATGCCGATCTGTTGCGCGCCGTGCGCGAGGCAAACCCAAACGCCATTCTGATCTATAAACCGCACCCCGATGTCGAAGAAGGCTTGCGCGATGGGGCAATCGAGGCCGCAGACCTCGCCGATGTCATCGCCACTCAATGCAACCCGGCAGCCCTGCTGTCGCAGGTCCAAGAGGTCTGGACCATGACCTCTTTACTGGGGTTCGAGGCCTTGATGCGCGGTGTCAATGTGACCACCCTGGGCGCGCCTTTTTATGCGGGTTGGGGGCTGACGAACGATTTGGGGACCGTCCCAGTCCGCAGGGGCGCACGACCAACGGTTTTGGGTTTGGTTCACGCGGCGCTGATCGATTATCCCCGGTATTTGGACCCTGTGACAGGTGAACCCTGCCCCGTAGAAGTTGCGGTTGAACGGCTGTCACAAGGTGCGGCGCCCGCAGGCGGTCCACTGCTTCGAGTTCTGTCAAAACTACAAGGCGCATTCGCGACCCATGCACATATCTGGCGTCGTTAACGCAGCGCCCGGGCCCAACGGTGCATGACATCCGGCCCGATGACCTGGGTCTCGATCAGCTCAAAACGCGGGGCATTGTACAACTTGTCCAGCCCCAGCGTGCCTATGGCTGACAACCCTTCGGCACCGATCGCAAGCCCGGCGGTGAACCCGACCAATTCATCGACCATATCCGCGGCAAGTAGCGACGCGGCCAAAGCCGCCCCGCCTTCGCAGAACACGCGGGTCAGACCTGCTTTACCCAACTGCTGTAACAGGTCCGCCGCATCGATCTGGTGATCGTCCAGCGCGCAAGGCAGCAGTTGCGCCCCAAGCCCGTCCCACGCGCGGGCACGCTCGGCATCCGGGGATGGGCCATGACATAGCCATACGGGTATCTCAGCAGCCGTGCGCGCCAGCTGCCCCAACAAGGGAATGTCCAAATGGCGCGAGACCACAATTCTCACAGGCTGAGCGTCGACACCTATATCCCGAACGGTCAAGGATGGGTCATCGGCGCGCGCGGTACCTGCCCCGACCATCACCGCATCATGACGTGCTCGCATGGCATGCACGGCACGCCGCGCCTTTGGGCCGGTGATCCATTGACTGTGCCCCGTGGCGGTGGCGATGCGCCCATCAAAACTGCTGGCCAGTTTCAGGGTTACGAAAGGACGCCCCTGTTCGGTTTTCAGGAAGAACCCCGCAAGATCCTGGGCTGCTTGATCGGCCAGAACACCGGTGACGACTTCGATCCCCGCCTCGCGCAGCATGGCAAAGCCCTGCCCTGCAACACGCGGATCGCTGTCTTCGATAGCCGCGACAACGCGGGCCACACCCGCCGCGATCAGGCCCTCGGCGCATGGGGGTGTTTTACCGTGGTGGGCGCAGGGTTCAAGCGTCACATAGGCCGTGGCACCCCGTGCCGCGTCTCCGGCTTGTGCCAGCGCTTGGGGTTCGGCGTGCGGGCGACCACCCGGCTGAGTCCAGCCGCGCCCCACAATGCGCCCGTCACGCACGATCACGCAACCGACGGCTGGGTTTGGCCAGCACGTCCCTTGACCGCGCCGCCCCAAAGACAGGGCAAGCGCCATGTATCGCTTATCTGTTTCGCTCACTCGTCCGTCGAAGGCTGCGGCGGGCGCAGTTCGTGGACAAACTCCTCGAAGTCATCGGCCGCCTGGAAATTCTTGTATACGCTCGCAAAGCGAACATAGGCGACGGTGTCGATCCGCGCCAGAGCTTCCATGACGATCTCGCCAATTTTGCTGGACGGGATATCGGTCTCGCCCATGCTTTCCAGGCGACGCACAATTCCAGAAATCATCTGGTCAATACGTTCCGGATCAATCGGGCGTTTCTGCATCGAAATGCGGATCGAACGCTCCAACTTGTCCCGATCAAAATCTTCGCGTTTGCCGTTGGTTTTGATTACCACCAGATCGCGCAACTGGACACGTTCGTAGGTCGTAAACCGCCCCCCACACGCGGGACAGAACCGACGCCGACGAATGGCCGCATGGTCCTCTGCCGGGCGTGAATCTTTGACTTGAGTATCGATATTTCCGCAAAACGGGCAGCGCATCCACCGTCTCCTCGTCCCTGGTTCCGCCTCTTTTTGTAAGCACTATGACTTACTTATCCACAACTATAGGGTAGCCGCTAGGATTTGGGTAGTCGGAAATTTCCACCGCAACATAAAGGGGTCAGGCGAAATGCGCCGCGACCTTTCGCACATGCGCTGCGGTGCGGTGTTCAAACAGGTAAATACCCTGCCATGTGCCCAGCGCCGGTTGCCCCGCGGACACGGGAACAGAAAGCGATACAGGTAAAAGTGCCGCCTTGATATGGGCGGGCATGTCGTCGGGGCCTTCGTACGTATGGCGCAGATAGGCCATAACCGGGTTATCAGACGGCGGCACCAAACGTTCAAAAAAGGCGTGCAGATCTGTTTGCACCTCAGGATCAGCGTTTTCCTGAATGGTCAGCGAACACGACGTATGCCGCACGAACAATGTCAGCAAACCATCGCCTGAGACCGAGTTAAGCCAGTTGCGCACGTCCAGGGTAAATTCGTACAACCCTGGTCCGTTCGTCGAAATAATAAACTCGGTCTGCATATGGCGATCAGTCCTCGATCAGTCGCGGAACGGGCGGATGTTGCAACGTCCGTTTGCCCCCTGAACCGACATGCTTTCGCCAGCCTTGAAACCGACTGAGATCGAACTGCTTTGCTGGGCAACGTTTGTAGGTTGCTGCAGCGAGAATTGAACGGCCGTGCGGCGACCCGTTGCTTCGCTGGGGCCATAGCCGCGCACCACATAAATACGTTGCTGCCAACCTGCACCCAAAGTCCGGCGCGCAAAGTCTGCAGCCGCGCACCAATACCCGTCCACGTCCTGACGGGCCCGCGGGATCACTTCGAACATATTGCTGTTGACGGCAACCGTCTGAAATCCGTTTCGCGCAGCCGAGGCCGACGATAGGGGCACAGACAGCAAGATCGCGGCAGAAACCGCCAATGTCATAACCTGTTTCATAATCATACTCTCATTCATTTCGAGGTAATTTCTCAAATAGTATACATTCTTACCGGGCAAAGCTGGTTCACAATCAATTCAGTCAACGCGGGTCCTCGCGTGATCGAACGTTAGCCAGCCCTGATAACGGATCAAAGCCCCAACAAGCGGCATCCGGGCCGACACGTCAAACCGGAACCGTCCTTCATCATCCTGCCATTCCTCGGTCTTTGATTGCGGCAGAAGCACCTTCGGGAAAGGAACTCGCAACAGGCTGAGGCGCATGATCTGGATCTCTAACCTCTCGGGTGCAAATACCGGCTTTAACCATACGGAGACCTGCCCAAACTGCTCGCACACGCATCCCTGGTCCTGGTCCAAAGTCAGCCGCGATCGGGTGATGTGACCATCGAAATCGCGCGTCCATATCCAAGCGTTCCCCTCTTGCTCGACCCTGAGACGCACCGGGATGTCGTCACCCCCGGACGGCATGCCGGCAAAACGCAACGCGAGTTTGGCCAGCCACCCCTTGCCCGGCGTGACTGAGCATCGCCCGGAATAAATTCCGCCCGTGCTGTGCAAGGCCTGCAGAGACTTGGGCAGGTTCGTACCCACGGGTAAGGCTTGCAAAAAAGGATCAGGGTGCACTCAGAACCCCTCAGGCAGAAAGCGAGCTTGCAGCGTTTTGTCCGGGATCATGCAGGTCGGCGAACGTCCGAAGATTGCATACCGGTTTCTAGCGATTACGTAGTACAGCGGGTCTTTGATGATGCGAGGAAGAAACCTGCAGACCGAAAGAACCCACCAAAACCCCGGCAACTTGCGCATCGCTGCTGCGAAAGCATCCAACCGTTGATGAACCACCCCTTCAATCACAACGAGATTAGTTTCAAAGTCCCGCGTCGGTAATCCGAGGTGAGAATACAGCCTTTGCCCTAATGGCGACTGCGCGGTGGCAAATTTGAACCGCTGCGCCTTGTCCTGGGCGACCATGAAACGAAAAAACCCCGAACACAGAACGCATTCGCCGTCAAAGACGATGAAATCCTGACCATCCGCCGCATCTGTTGCCAGTTTGGTCATGCCAGTTACGCTCATTAACCCGTTTTGACGCACATTCGCATCACTGCGCATTCCGGGCAATGCGACACTGGGCCATCTTAGCGAATTGATATGTGTCGGGGAGCCGCGGGTCATCTGCGCGACAAGTTTCCTGGGCTCTGACCTCATCCCCACAAGGCTTAACCCGACAGCACGCGGAAAATACGTATGACACCCAATGTAGTCTTGCGAAATTCTGCCATTGTCATTTGAATAGATGACAGCGGCCGGAACAAAAGCCGCGAAATGAAATACGCTGCTAACTCGGGTTTGAACATGGACGTCGATATTGCCCGCATTCAAGTGTTGTCCAAAACACTAGATCAAAGGGCAGAAGATCCTTCGATTGGTGATCGCGTGCTGGCCAAATCCGGTCTGAGCCGCAGCGACATTGCGCCGCCTGCTATCTCGTACAGCGCGCATAAAGAGGCCTTGTTTGTCCGCTACGCCTGCGACGCGCTGAATGACATCACCTTTTCGGCCAGTGCTGGGCTTGGCTTCAGGTCGTCCTCCAGCCTGACGGCGTATATCAGTAAATACTCGCGTGATCTGAAGCAGGTGATCGAAAACTCGTCGCGGTTTCACGGGATGATAGACCCGGCTTTGTACTTCAGCCTGCGCGTTTCTGGAAATTTTGCTTCAATCGAAGCCGACTGGAAGGATGCCAGTTTTGCCCGATATCACCGTCGTACCGAATTTTTGATTTTCGCGGCCCTCGCCCGCATACGCTCGTTAACGCAGACAGGTTTTTTTCCTATCGAAATCCGCTTTCAGCACGAGGTCGGCGAAGCCAGAAAAGAGTTTCAGAAATTAGCGGGCTTTCCTGTGTCCTTTGGTGCAGAAAGGTTGGAAATCGTACTGACCCTGTCCTCATTGGATCTGCCGGTGCCGACATATGACCCCTCCCTGCGCGAGCATCTTCTGTCATATGGCGATAGGGTTCAGGCCGAAAGTGACCAGCCCGCGCAAAAACTCAGGGCGCAAGTCGAGGGGCTGATCACCCGGTCGATGCCCGGCGCGATTATTCAAGCGGACGACGCAGCCTCGAACCTTGGGATGAGCCCGCGCACCTTTGCCAGACGGTTGAATGACGAAGGCACAAGCTATCGTGAGATTGTCGAAGACCTGAGATGTGATCTGGCGCAGACTTTTATCACCAACGGGATGCCCTTGTCGGAAATCGCCTATTCGCTGGGTTATGCGGATCAACCTGCGTTTTCTACCGCCTTCAAACGCTGGACCGGTCAGGCACCCAGCACGTTCCGTACTCGGTTGGAACCGTAATACGGAAAGGGTGGCCGGGGGTCGTCAGCGGCACAGCCTCGCCCCGGCCTGTCCCATGAGTGGACAAGGCAGAAATAGGGGCCACATCGCCGCATGACTTGTGAGTTCTCGCCAATTTGAGGTTTGAACCGGTCACCGTGATCAACGCGTGAACGGATAAGAAAAAGGCGCCTCGATTGAGGCGCCTTTTCGACTACTGATCCAGGAAGGACCGCAATTTGCGCGATCGGCTGGGATGTTTGAGCTTGCGCAGCGCTTTCGCCTCGATCTGACGAATACGTTCGCGGGTCACGCTGAACTGTTGACCAACCTCTTCCAGAGTGTGGTCGGTATTCATACCGATGCCAAAACGCATCCGCAAAACACGTTCCTCACGCGGTGTGAGCGAGGCCAGAACCCGGGTGGTCGTTTCCTTGAGGTTTTCCTGAATGGCGCTGTCCAAAGGCAGCACGGCATTCTTATCCTCGATGAAATCGCCCAGTTGGCTGTCTTCCTCGTCGCCAATCGGCGTTTCAAGGCTGATCGGTTCCTTGGCGATCTTCATCACCTTGCGAACCTTCTCAAGCGGCATCTGCAGCTTTTCGGCCAGTTCTTCCGGTGTCGGCTCACGTCCGATTTCGTGAAGCATCTGACGACCGGTCCGGACCAGCTTGTTGATCGTTTCGATCATGTGAACCGGGATACGGATCGTACGGGCCTGATCCGCGATGGAACGCGTGATCGCCTGACGGATCCACCAGGTCGCATAGGTCGAGAACTTGTACCCGCGGCGGTATTCGAACTTGTCCACCGCCTTCATCAGGCCGATGTTGCCTTCCTGAATAAGATCAAGGAATTGCAGGCCACGGTTCGTGTACTTTTTGGCAATCGAGATCACCAGACGCAGGTTGGCTTCGACCATTTCCTTCTTGGCCTGACGCGCCTCTTTTTCACCCTTTTGAACTTGCTGCACGATGCGGCGGAATTCAGGGATGTCCAGGCCGACATACTGACCGACCTGAGCCATATCGTTGCGCAGTTCCTCGACCTTGGCGGTCGAGCGTTCGATGAACATCTGCCAACCCCGGCCCGGCTTTTCTGCCATCTCGGTCAGCCAGTTCGGGTCCAGTTCGCGTCCACGATAGGCGTCGATAAACTCACGACGATTGATGCGCGCCTGATCCGCCAGTTTCACCATCGAGCTGTCCAGAGACATGATGCGACGGTTAATGCCGTACAGCTGGTCGATCAGCGCTTCGATACGGTTGTTATGCAGATGCAGACCGTTCACCAATTCGACGATCTCAGATCGCAGCTGTTGATAGGTCGCCTCTTGTTTTTCCGAGAAGGTGTCGTCTTCGTTCAGGGTCGCCGAGATCCGGCTATCCTGCATTTCCGACAGCATCGAGAAGTCGGTCGAGATCCGTTCCAGTGTGGTCAGAACCTGATCTTTCAGCGCGGCTTCCATCGCGGCCAACGACATGTTGGCCTGCTCGTCGTCGTCATCATCGTCATCGTTATTCAGCGGGTTGCCATCGGCGTCCAGCTCGGGGCCGGTGTCCTTGGCGGGTTTTGCCGCCTGAACCGCAGACGTGTCGACAACCGGCTCTTCAACATCCCCGTCTTCGTCTAACTGGTTGCCAAACGTGGCCTCCAGATCAATGACGTCGCGCAACAGAATGTCTTCGGACAACAATTCGTCGTGCCAGATGGTGATCGCCTGGAAGGTCAGCGGGCTTTCGCACAGACCGGCAATCATGGTGTTGCGACCGGCTTCGATCCGTTTGGCGATGGCAATCTCGCCTTCGCGGCTCAGCAGTTCGACGCTGCCCATCTCGCGCAAATACATGCGGACCGGGTCATCTGTGCGATCCAGCTTTTCAGCACCAGCACCCGCCAGCGCAACCTCTCGGTTGCTTTCTGCAGCAACCAGTTCGGTCGAGCCTTTGTTCTCTTCTTCCTCGGCCTCTTCATCTTCGATGATGTTGATGCCCATCTCGGACAGCATCGACATAACGTCTTCGATCTGTTCCGAGCTGACCTGATCAGGCGGCAGAACCTGATTGAGCTGGTCGTAGGTGATGTAACCTTTCTCGCGGGCCTCGGCGATCATTTTCTTGACGTTGGCCTGGCTCATGTCCAGCGAGATTTCCTGTTCCTGCTCGTCGGATTTGCGGTCTTCGTTTGTATCCTTGGCGGCCATTCAATGCTCCTGCAGGGATGGGTGATTCGTTTGTACCGAATCATTAGCGCGTAGAAGTGATTCGGCCACCCGTTTACCCGTTTTTCTTTTCCAGTGCCTTACGAAAACACCACTTTAGCGACGTTTCCGTTCAAAATTGATGCCAGACATGATCGCCTGAAACGCGTCTTTCTCGTCGCGGTTGATTCGTGCGCCGTTATCGGCGATGTCAAAAACCGCCCTATCCTCGTTCTGACTGCGGCTTGTGCGGTTACGCTCTTCGGCGGCCTGGGCCAGCCGGTACGTCAGCGCTTCATCAGCCAGATCAGACAGTTCCTCTGCAGCTTCGGCAATCTCGGCATCCAATCCCCGGAGCGCTTTGATTTTCGCGAGTTCCTCGGCCAGAGTCATCTCGGCCTTTTCGACGTCGCCTGGTTTGAACACACAAGGGATTACTGCGACATGGCGAAGGGCCAGCAGGTTTTCAAGGATTTCGCCGCCCAAAGTTTCAAAAATGTGGTCTTTCAGATGCTCTGGGTCGTCGATCGCATGCCGAAGGATGGCGGCGCGCAAGGCGGCATGATCGGGATCATGGCACTCCATTTCTTCAAGCTGGTGTTCGAATTGAACCACAACGGTGGGATTCAGGATGGCGATTGCCAGAATCGCAGCCTCGCGCATCTGGATATCCGCGGTTTCTGAAGATGCCAGAAAAGATGAGCGCGCGCCGGGGGTTGCTGGCTGTTTCGGAGGTTGCCACTTACCGCGTGGCTGCCATTGGCGATTTTGCGGCTGACGTTGCGGGCGGAACAGTTGCCAGCGCAGGTCTTTGATCTCTTGCCCGTAATGCGACCGGATCGAGGGGTCGCGGATCAGTTTGATCTTTTCCCTCAGTGACTTATCCAACGCAGCCTTGCGTTCCGGGCTGTCGAACACCTTGCCCTCTGTCTCACGCTGCCACAGCAGTTTGACCATCGGGATCGCGCCTTCAAGCACTGTTTTCACAGCTGCCGAGCCCTCGGCCCGCAGCAGATCATCGGGATCCTTGCCCTCGGGCATCAGGGCAAAGCGCAGGGATTTACCAGCCTCTAACAGTGGCAACGCCAAATCAACGGTCCGCATCGCGGCACGCAGACCGGCCGTGTCGCCATCCAACGCGATGATCGGCTCATCCGAGACACGCCATAGTAGCTGCAACTGATGTTCGGTGATCGCCGTGCCTAATGGGGCGACCGACGCCCCGAATCCAGCTTCGGCCAGGGCGATCACATCCATGTACCCTTCGGCCACGATCAGAGGTTGCCCTTTGCCTGCGGCCTGACGCGCAGGGCCGTGGTTATACAGGCTGCGCCCCTTGTCGAACAATTCCGTTTCGGGCGAGTTCAGGTATTTCGCATTGTCATTGGGGTCCATTGCCCGACCGCCAAACGCGATGCACCGCCCGCGCGGATCGCGGATAGGGTACATGATCCGATTGCGGAACGTATCATAAGGCTTTTTGCCCTTGTTCGAAGGTTTGGCCAGCCCGGCCCCAAGGATCAGGTCCTCGGCCACGTTCTTGCCGCGCAGGTGATCCCACAAACCTTGCCAGCCATCCGGCGCAAACCCGATCTCCCACCGGTCCAACGCCTGCGCATCCAATCCTCGACGGGTCAGGTAATCGCGCGCAGCGCCCCCTGCCCCGGTCTTGAGTTGCAAGCGGAAGAATTGCGCGGCCTGCTCCATGACGTCGGCCAGTTGCGACCGGCGGTCCTGTTTTTCCTGTGCCTTTGGATCACGTGCTGGCATGGGCATGCCTGCCTCGCGCGCCAAAATCTCAACAGCTTCGATGAATGAGACATTCTCGGTCTCTTTCACAAAGCTTATCGCATCGCCTTTGGCATGGCACCCGAAGCAGTAGTAGAACCCCTTTTGGTCATCTACGTGGAAGGACGCGGTCTTTTCGTGGTGAAACGGGCATGGCGCCCACATGTCGCCCTTACCCTGGTTGGACTTGCGCGGATCCCACATGACTTTACGCCCGACAACCTGAGACAGGCTCAGGCGGGTGCGTAGTTCATCCAGAAATCCGGGGGGCAGAGACATGGGTCAAACCTGACAGAAACAAGAACGCGCGCCAAGGGTATGACGCGCGTTTGTCCACAGGGAAATGATGGGGCTGTGGATTATTGCAGCAAACACAGCTCAAGCCACGCGGCGCCGAGATCCTTTTTGCGCACGTCGCGCATCTTTTGTTCGTAGACCCAAGGCGCGATCAACGGGATGGCAGCATTGTAATTTTCGGGCCAGGTCGGGCTGGTTTCGGCAACTGCCTGGGGCACGTTGCGCTCTTTTACACGGTCCAGCCGTGCCTTCTGGATCGCCGCAACAACTTCAGCCTGGTATTGGCAGCTTTGCTCTTTGGTCTCTTCCGCAGCTAATGGGGTGGCCAGCAAAGCGGCAGCAATGGCGATACGCAACATAGGGAACTCCGGTAATCGATTCTGTCGATGCAGCTTACCTGTCGCAAGCACGGCCTGCCATTGCCGTTTTCGGCGCATCTGCCGAGTTTAGGCCGCCACCTCTTACCGTAGGGGCAGCCTGACAAAGCCAGGCTACCCCTAATTTCAAACCATCACAGCCCTTTGGCGCGATAGCTTTTCGAGACGCGGTCAATGGCCACGATATAGGCCGCCGTCCGCAGATCCTCGACATCGTCGCGGCTGTGCCAGACTTCGCGCATGGATTGATAGGCAATGCGCATCGTGTCATCGAGGCCCGAGCGCACCAGTTCCAGCTCGTCCGCGCCGCGAAGGTACTTGGCCTTAAAGTCCGGAGACATCGACCAGGCATCGCCCAGGTAACGATCCAGCCGCTCCAACTCGCTGACGATCAGCTCGTGCCGCGCCTCTTCCTGACGACGCTGCATACGGCCAAAGCGAATATGGCTCAGGTTCTTGACCCATTCGAAATAGGAAACCGTCACACCACCCGCGTTTGCGTACATGTCAGGAATGATCACCGTGCCCTTCTTGCGCAGAATCTCATCCGCACCGGCAGTCACCGGGCCATTCGCAGCCTCGATAATCAGAGGCGCCTTGATCCGGTCTGCGTTGGACAGGTTGATAACCGCTTCCAGAGCAGCCGGGATGAGGATATCGCATTCTTCTTCAAGAACTGCACCACCTTCGGCCGAGTGTGTCGCATCGGGATAATCACTGACACCGCCATGCTTGACGATCCATTGCCGCACGGATTCCACGTCGATCCCGTCGGGATTATACAGCGCGCCATCCCACTCGATGATGCCGACAATTCTGGATCCGTCCTCCTCGCTCAGGAACTTTGCGGCGTGATAGCCCACATTGCCCAGCCCCTGAACGATGACACGCTTGCCATCCAGCTTGCCGGACAGCCCCGCCTTTTGCATGTCTTCCGGGTGGCGGAAGAACTCACGCAGGGCGTATTGGATGCCGCGACCTGTTGCTTCGACCCGGCCGGCGATACCGCCCGCGTTCAGCGGCTTGCCGGTCACACAGGCGCGCGCATTGATGTCCGTCGTGTTCATCCGGGCGTATTGATCCGCCATCCAGGCCATCTCACGCTCGCCCGTTCCCATGTCGGGGGCGGGTACGTTTTGCGAGGGGTTGATCAGATCGCGCTTGGCCAGCTCATAGGCAAAGCGGCGGGTGATCTGCTCCAACTCGTGCTCTTCGTATTTGCGGGGATCGATGCACAACCCCCCTTTCGATCCGCCAAAGGGCGTTTCGACCAGAGCACATTTATAAGTCATCAGGGCGGCAAGCGCCTCGACCTCATCCTGGTTCACGGCCGTGGCATAGCGGATACCGCCTTTCACGGGCTCCATATGCTCGGAATGAACCGAGCGGTAACCGGTGAAAGTATGAATATCGCCGCGCAGGCGGACGCCGAACCGAACGGTGTAGGTGGCGTTGCAGACACGGATCTTTTCCTCCAACCCCGGTGGCAGGTCCATAAGGGACGCTGCCCTGTTAAACATCAAATCTACACTTTCGCGAAAGCTGGGTTCATTAATGGCCGTCATTTAATCCTCCGTGCCGACGAACGACGAGCGTTCTGACGTTTTGTCGCACCCATTGGCTAAACGATCAATAATTAAGCAACAATAAAACCCGAAATCGTCATGAAGATGCTCGGACAGGGCTGAGTCGCACTCTGGGCTTAACTTATGAAAAATTGTCGCCGGACCGAAAACAGAGGCGAAAAAGCCGTTCAATTATCTACGGTTCGCGCCCAAAGTTGCCATATCTTCGGCACTTCCGCCCAATTCACGCCACGATTCGCCGTTAGTTTTCAAACGTTAACTTTTCCTTAGCAGCGCCGAATGTCTGCTCAGCGAGGTCGGCTAGATGAAAATGCGCGTATTTAAGAATAACAGCAAAAATTGTAAGAGCGCAGCCGCGGCTGCTCGTCGTTTTTCACGCGACGAGGACGGTGGCGTGTTCATTATCTTTGTTGTTCTTGGTTTTTTGCTCATATTTGCGACAGCCGGTATTGGCGTCGACATAATGAACTTTGAGCGCGACAGAGCGAGCCTTCAAGGCACGCTGGATCGCGCGGTTCTTGCGGCGGCCAACGTTAAACAAACTCTCCCCCCTGCGGAAGTGGTCAAATCCTATGTTGAGAAGTCCGACGTCCGCGGCAAGCTTACGAATGAACCCGAAGTTGATGATAATCCAACCCTTGGATCGAGAAAAGTCACAGCAAAAGCTGAAGTCGACGTCAAAACGCACTTTATGTGGTTCTTTGGATATCCCAAACTGACGGCTTCGGTCACGAGCGTCGCGGAAGAATCTATTGGTGCGCTCGAAATCACGATGGTTCTGGATATTTCCGGCTCGATGGGCTGGGATTCTGCAACGCCGGGTAAAACTAAGATGAAGGCCCTTCAGGAAGCCGCAATACAATTCGTGGATACGATCTACCTTGGGGAAGACCCAAACAAGATTTCGATCTCGATCGTACCTTACAACAACCAGGTGAACGCAGGAAAGAACATTCTGGATCAAATGCCGGGGGTTACGACTGAACACGACTATTCCCATTGCGTGAATTTCGAAGATACCACTGCCGAAGACCAATTCAAAGAAGCTTGGATCGATCCGAACGATAGCCTCAATCGCGCGGCGCATTTCGACCGCTCTGGCAAAAGCGATAGATATGATCGAGAAGCCCACACCTCTTCAGTCTGTACCACCCGAGCCGGCAGTTCCATCACACCGGTGACCAACATCGTCTCGGACCTGCACGACCAGATCAACGCCATGACCGCCGGCGGAAACACGTCGATTGACATCGGAGTTAAATGGGGTGCGGCACTGCTGGATCCCCAGTTCCAGCCCGTAATAAGCAGATTGTCTAGTCAGAACGCCAACGCAAGCGTAGTAATCGATCCAAACACCGGACTCGACGCGGACGGCAACGAACCTAAGAAGGTTGTTCCACCAACCTTTAGTAACCGTCCACTGGCATATGAATCCAATGTCAAAAAGATCATGATTGTCATGACAGACGGGGAGAACACCAGCAATTGGATTTTGGACGAGGACTTGCGCGACGGATTATCGGATGTTTGGTACAATCCCAGCACAAGTACTGCAAAGGACTATAGGAACTGTCGCGAATATTATGACTGGGACGACGGATTATGGATTAAATACAACTGCGACAGAACGCTTACTCGCTCCGGTGAGTACAGTGTTCAAATCTCGGAAAACCCACCCGAGTATTTATATACCCGACGCGGAACAAGAGGGCACTCGGAACCATTTAATGAAGAAGGTGAGTCTGTACGCCTGACTTACCCGGAGCTGTGGAATCGTGTAAACTTGGACTGGAACGCCGAGTATAACTATGCATTCGAATACCAGCGCACTCGAGACTGGTACAACAATGCCTTCACAACGATTGGTGGCGGAACCAAAGACACGCGGGTGGGTGATATTTGTGGCGCGATCAAGGCAAAGAATGTTGATGTCTATGGCATTGCTTTCGAAGCGCCGGAAGCAGGTGCTACAGTCATAAAAAATTGTTCTAGCGGCGCGAGCTTCTTTTACGAAGTCCAGAACGGCGGCACTTTGGGCGACGACCTGACGCTTCCGCAAGTCTTTGAATCTATTGCCCTAACAATCAAACAACTGAGACTGACGCAATGATCCGTAAAACTCTGGAAAAGGCGGTTCGGTTCAAACGAACAGAGCACGGTTCATTGACCGTTGAGTTTGCCATATGGTTCCCCCTTTACATGTTTTTCATTCTGGGCGTCATCGAATACTCAATGGTCTCGATTCAGAAAGCGATGCTGGATCGCTCGATGGATCTGGTCGTGCGCGACATTCGGCTTGGGATCAATTTGCCGGATACTAAGCACAATACGATCAAGGAAGCCATCTGCGGTAAAATGGTTGCGATGCGGAATTGTTCTGACAACCTGCAATTGGAGATGATTATTCAGGACCCGTATGGCGGTGTGAACCTTCCTATTGTTCCAGACTGTTCAGACAGAGCCGATGAGGCCAAGCCAGTCCGCGAATTTTCGAATGGCGGATCGAACGAACTGATGATCCTGCGTGCCTGCGCGAAGGTCGATCCGCTTTTCCCTACGACCGCAATGGGGCGGGCTGTGTCAGGCGATGATGGTCTGGTCACACTTACGGCGACGACTACCTTTGTTCAGGAGCCTTAATATGACGTGTCTCACTTCACGCATCCGTAACCTGTTTGGCACTTTTTTGGGCAAGGAGAACGGCAACCTATCCTTGGAGTCTGCTCTGATTTTCCCGATGCTCGTATGGAGTATCACGCTTACTTATACGTATTTTGATGGTTTTCTTGAAAGCAGCGCAAATCTGAAAGCTGCGTACACGGTAAGTGACCTAGTTTCGCGTGAGGGTGAGGATGCAATAACCGATATTTATGCGGAATCCATGTATTTGATATACAATCGTATGGTAACCGACAACTCGCCGCTAAAAATGCGATTGTCGGTGATCCAGTACTTTGCCGCCGATCAAAACACCGGTACAGAAGAGCGCTATAACGTTGAGTGGTCTACAGCGTGTGGGTACGAGAGCAACTGGACCAATGACAATCTCGATTCGTTGATTGAAAGGCTTCCGCCTATGGCAAATACGGACTCATTGATCATCGTTGAAACGTCCAAACCTTATGTTCCGATTTTGAATACTGGTTGGCTGGACAGGGATCACACATTTGACAACTTTGTTTTCACGCGGCCGCGTTTTGTTCCGATAGTCAAGGGGCCCGATTCTAAGCATTTTTGTTAGATGTATACTCCAACAGTGAATACACTACTTGGATCATAAATTTGGTTTCTGCGGCCGTAGTCAGGCCGCCGATGCCAACACGGCGCCCCAATCGCCACCACAATCCCGGTGCCCAGCTGTTTTCTGCGCTTTCCCTGGTCTTCAACAAAAATCCATTTGACGGCTTGAACGCAAACACCCCCTGATCGATGGTCTCGATATCTTCGATACGGGTAATCACCTGCCCTGATCCGGTCCGCAATTCAGTCTCGGTCAGCTCGATCCAGTCGCTGGTGGCTTGCCACATGCGATAGGCCAGCCAAAACGCCGCCACACCAACGACAAGCAAAAAGACCAACCAAGCCGGTTCCGGTGGCGTGGTCAAAGCGACATAGATGACCAGCACACCCACGGTCGACAGCATTCCCACCCCTATCCAACGCCTGGATGATGAAGGCCGAACCGTGGCCAGAATTTCTTGTTGCATTGACGTCCCCTGCTCTGCTCTGTCCGGGTTTATCCGCTTTGTGTGCCGAAAAACAGAGGGAAGCCGACTATGGAATTGCGCACAGCACCCGTGTTTGCACGCAAATTGACGCATATCGCCAACAGCATACATGATGCCCACAAATTCAGGAGGCCATCATGTCCCTTAGACCAACATTGGAAACCCGCAAGGCCGTGCCGACCATGGAAGGCGCAGGCGTCAAATTGCATCGGGCTTTCGGATTTCAGGACCCGTCCGAGCTTGACCCGTTCCTGTTGTTCGACGACTTCCGCAATGATCACCCCAAGGATTATCAGGCGGGCTTCCCGTGGCATCCGCATCGCGGCATCGAAACCATCACCTATGTCCTGTCCGGCTCGGTCGAGCATTCGGATTCGCTGGGCAACACCGGCACCTTAGGCGCAGGCGACGTTCAGTGGATGACCGCTGGGTCCGGAATCCTGCATCAGGAAATGCCCAAAGGAAACGGTGCGGGCCAAATGCACGGGTTCCAGCTGTGGGGCAATCTGCCGTCAGATCAAAAGATGACAGCGCCCCGCTATCAGGATGTTCAAAGCAAAGAGATCCCCGAGGTCACTGATGATGATGGCACCACCGTGCGCGTTATTGTTGGTGAGTTCTGGGGCAAGGCCGGCCCGGTAGACGGTATTGCCGCCGACCCGCAGTACTTGGATATTCAGGTTCCGGCTGGCGTGAAAAAGACCTTTCGCATCGACACCTACCGCCGGGCGTTTGCCTATGTGTTCCAAGGTCAAGCGGCCTTTGCCGACGCATCACAACCTACCGGCGTGCTTTTGGAAAAAGAGGTCGCGGGACAAGAGGTCAACATCCGCGATCTGTCCGGTGACCGCACTCTGGTTCGGTTCGGCACCGGCGATGAGGTCACAGTTCAAGCTGGTCCCGAAGGTGTTCGGTTTCTGTTGATCTCGGGCGCGCCGATTGATGAGCCTGTCGCATGGCATGGCCCAATTGTCATGAACACGCGTGCCGAACTGGAACTGGCATTCAAAGAACTCCGAAATGGCACATTCATCCGCGCCGCGCACTGATAGGGCAAAGTTGGTCAGGCGGTTACGGCGCGTCTGACCATATCCCAATACACCTGCTCAACTTCGTCCAGCGACAAGCGTCCGCCTGCACGGTACCAGGTCATCACACCGTTCAGCATCGCGATCACGGCCAGGGTCGCGATTTTGGTATCGGCAACGGCAAAGAACCCAGACTTCTGCCCGTCCTGCAAGATGGCTTCAAGCGAATCCTCATAAGCCCGGCGCAGGCCTTCGATTTCCGAGAAGTTTTCGGGTGAGAGGTTGCGCAGCTCCATATAGGCGATAAAGACTTCATCCGGTCGCTCCATATGAAACCGAATGTGAAAGCCGACAAAGCGGCGTAGCGCGGTCTCGGCATCGGCGGGTTTTTCAAGTTCACCATAAGCAGCCAACAGATCCTGCATGTGATCCTGCATCAGGCGAAACAGCAGGCTTTGCTTGTCAGGCGTGTAGTTGTACAGCGCCCCCGCCTGCACACCCACATCTTTTGCGATCTGGCGCATGGATACAGCGGCATAGCCATGTCGGGCAAACAGCCCCAACGCTGCTTTTCGAATGCGCGGGCCGGTGATATCGGAGTGTGAGCCTTGGGTACGTGCCATACCGTCATCATATATGAACAAGCGTTCATATAGAACCCCGCTTGAACGACCGCCGCAAAAGGTGCATCACGGTGCCAGTCGTCATTGAAAGGGTTCAGCATGAAGCCCCTGCCACTTTTGGTTCTGCTTCTAACTTGCGCAGCCTGCGCGGACTTCCCGGAATTGGAAGGACGCGAACAGCCGAATGTACGCTCGGCCGCGTACCCGAAGCTGGTCCCACTTCTGGACGTTCTTGGCCCGCCCATAGATCCCGTGAACGAAGCGGCCGAGGTTGAAGAAGACCTGACCGCGCGCCGCGAAGCGCTGGCCAAAAAGGCCGAAGCGCTGCAAAACGCGCAAACCAACTGACCTTTCGCGTTTCAACTGACTGTTACCGCTGTCTCGGATTGCGCCTCGACGCCGAACCCGTTAAGGCACCTTTGAACGGGCAAACAGCCCGAAACCAAGGACATTCGAGCGGAAAGGAACCCACGGGATGACACAGGCGCTGCGGCTGGGAATTGCCGGCTTGGGAACAGTTGGCGTGGGTGTCGTGCGGATCGTGCGCCGCCATGCCGACCTGCTGCAGGCGCGTACAGGTCGCGCGATCGAAATCACCGCTGTTTCTGCGCGCGACGCAAACAAAGACCGTGGCGTGAACCTGTCGGAGTATGCATGGGAGACTGATCCCGTCTCATTGGCGCAGCGCGACGATGTCGATATTTTTGTCGAACTTATGGGCGGCGAAAACGGCCCCGCCAAAGCATCTGTCGAGGCCGCGTTGGCCGCTGGCAAGGATGTGGTGACCGCGAACAAGGCTCTGTTGGCCATTCACGGTCAGGAGCTGGCTGAAAAAGCCGAGGCCGCAGGCCGTGTGATCCGGTTTGAGGCCGCCGTAGCAGGCGGTATTCCCGTGATCAAATCCCTGACCGAAGGGCTGGCCGGGAACGAGATCACCCGCGTCATGGGCGTGATGAACGGCACCTGCAACTATATCCTGACGCGGATGCAATCGCAGGAGCTGGGGTATAACGCGCTGTTCGAAGAATGCGCCGAACTGGGCTACCTCGAGGCTGACCCGAACCTGGACGTGGGCGGCATCGACGCGGCGCACAAGCTGGCGCTTTTGTCCTCGATCGCGTTTGGTACCAAACCGAATTTCGACGGCATCCAGATCGAAGGCATCCAGCATATCAGTCTGGATGACATTCATCAGGCAGCCGACATGGGCTATCGCATCAAGCTGCTGGGTGTCGCTCAGCGCTCGGCACGCGGTCTGGAACAGCGAATGCAGCCGTGCCTTGTACCCAGCGGCTCGCCCCTGGGTCAGCTGGAAGGCGGCACCAATATGGTCGTCATCGAAGGCGACGCGGTCGATCAGGTTGTCCTGCGCGGCCCTGGCGCAGGCGAAGGTCCAACGGCAAGCGCCGTGATGGGCGACGTCTGCGATCTGGCGCGGGGATTGCAGATCCCAACTTTTGGCCGTCCCGCCACGACACTGGAAGAGGCAAAACCTGCCATAACCGGCCTGCCCGCCCCCTACTATCTGCGCCTTGCACTGTTCGACAAACCGGGTGCTCTGGCGAAAGTGGCGGCTATTCTGGGTGATGCAGGTGTCTCAATCGATCGAATGCGCCAGTACGGGCACACCGAAGCCACCGCGCCGGTTCTGATTGTTACGCACAAGACCACACGTGCCACGCTGGATGTCGCTTTGGAAGGCCTCCGGACGACCGATGTCGTGTCGGGTGAGCCCGTTGCACTGCGGATTGAAGAGGTTTGACCCTTGCGGCCTGCACAAAACGCAGGCTATGCCCGATGAAACGCCTTTATTGACCTGAGGATACGAAAAATGAGCGCTGCCAAAATCGATTTCAACGACCGCCTGTTGTCTCTGGGCCTTGCACGGGTCGCAGAGCAGGCCGCACTGGCCTCGGCCTCGCTGGTCGGACGTGGTGACGAAAAGGCTGCGGATCAGGCGGCTGTAAACGCGATGCGCGAACAGCTGAACCTGCTGGACATTGCCGGCGTGGTTGTCATCGGCGAAGGCGAGCGTGACGAAGCACCGATGCTGTATATTGGCGAAGAGGTCGGCACCGGAAACGGCCCCGGTGTGGATATCGCACTGGACCCGCTTGAGGGCACGACTCTGACCGCCAAGGACATGCCGAACGCGCTGACCGTGATCGCGATGGGCCCGCGCGGCTCGATGCTGCACGCACCCGATGTTTATATGGACAAGCTGGCCATTGGTCCGGGCTTTCCGGAAGGCGTCGTGAACCTCGACATGAGCCCACGCGAGCGTGTTGAAGCGTTGGCCAATGCCAAAGGCTGCAAGCCTGCCGACATCACCGTCTGCATTCTGGAGCGGCCCCGCCACGAAGCGATGATCGCTGAAGTGCGCGAAACCGGCGCCTCGATCCGCCTGATCACCGATGGTGACGTGGCCGGCGTCATGCACTGTGCCGAAAGCGAAGAGACCGGCATCGATATGTACATGGGGCAAGGCGGAGCACCCGAGGGCGTTCTGGCCGCTGCCGCGCTGAAATGCATGGGTGGGCAGATCTTTGGCCGCCTGCTGTTCCGCAATGATGACGAGCGTGGTCGTGCCGCCAAGGCGGGTATCACCGATCTGGACCGCGTTTATTCTCGCGATGAGATGGTGACCGCAGACGTGATCTTTGCCGCAACTGGCGTGACCGGTGGCTCTTTGCTGCCGCGGATCAAACGCCAGCCGGGCTGGGTTGAAACCACCACCCTGCTGATGCGTTCCAAAACCGGTTCGGTGCGCCGCATGTCCTACCGCACGCCAACCTGGCCGCACGACAACGCGTGATGGCTTGCACCTTTGCCTTTGGCAGAGGTATCGATAGATACAATGAGGCCGGGTCCGAGAGGGTCCGGCCTTAGCATATGAGAGGCAGGCATGAGCTTTTTAGGGGTTGAGCAGTCACTGACCGGGCGGCGTTGGATCGGACCGGAGGCCGAGGTCGAACGAGCCACGGAAATGCTGGTGCAACAGTCCGGGCTGCCACGTGCGGTATGTCAGGTTCTGGCGCGGCGCGGAGTGCCACCCATGGAAGCCGAAAGCTTTCTTCAACCAAAGCTGAAGGAATTGCTACCCGACCCCCGGTCCATGAAGGATATGGAGACCGCCGCAACGCGGTTTTTGGAAGCTGTCCGAAACAAGCAGCGGATCGCGGTTTTTGCCGATTACGACGTCGATGGGGGCAGTTCGGCGGCTTTGTTGCTTGTCTGGATGCGTCAGATGGGGCTGCAAGCCACGCTGTATGTGCCAGACCGAATTGATGAGGGTTATGGGCCGAACGTGCCTGCAATGCAGGAACTGGCGGCTGCGCATGACCTAATCATCTGCGTGGATTGCGGAACGCTTAGCCATGAACCTATCGCGGCGGCAAAAGGCGCGGATGTCATTGTGCTGGACCATCACCTTGGTGGTGAAACGCTGCCCGATTGCGTGGCGGTCGTGAACCCGAACCGACAGGATGAGAGCGGTGATTTGGGGTATTTCTGCGCTGCCGGCGTGGTGTTCCTGATGCTGGTTGAGGCTGGTCGGCAACTGCGTGAGGCTGAGGTTAAGGGTCCCGACCTGATCGGGCTGCTGGATCTTGTGGCATTGGCAACCGTTGCGGACGTGGCTCCGCTGATCGACGCGAACCGAGCGCTGGTCCGGCAAGGCTTGAAGGTCATGGCACAACGGCAACGACCCGGATTAGTGGCGCTGTCGGATGTGGCGCGTATGGATTCAGCCCCTACCAGCTATCACCTGGGTTTTCTTCTGGGTCCGCGCGTCAATGCGGGCGGGCGGATCGGTCAGGCCGATCTGGGCGCGCGACTGCTGAGCACGGACTCGATGACCGAAGCTGAAGCGCTGTCTCAAAGGTTGGATGAGTTGAATACCGAACGTCGTGATATCGAAAACGCAGTACGTGCGGCAGCACTGGAACAGGCCGAGGAACGCGGCTTGGACGCTCCTCTGGTTTGGGCGGCCGGCGAAGGATGGCATCCCGGTGTCGTCGGCATCGTAGCATCCCGCCTCAAGGAAAACGCCAACAGGCCCGCCATTGTCATCGGCTTTGACGGTGATGAAGGCAAGGGTTCAGGGCGGTCGGTATCGGGTGTTGATCTGGGGGCATCAATCCAACGGTTGGCGGCCGAGGGACTTTTGGTCAAAGGCGGCGGGCACAAGATGGCCGCAGGGCTGACCGTTATTCGCGATCAGTTGGAACCGGCCATGGAACGCCTCAGCGAGTTGTTGGCCAAACAAGGCGCGGGCAAAGGCGGTCCTGCGGACATGAAGTTAGACGGCGCCCTTATGCCGGGCGCTGCTTCGGTCGATCTGATCGAACAGATTGAAAAAGCCGGTCCTTTCGGGGCCAGCGCCCCTGCCCCGCGCTATGCGTTGCCTGACCTGCAGGTGCGCTTTGCCAAGCGTGTCGGCGACTCCCATCTGAAACTGTCGCTGTCCGACGGGGTTGGTGGTGGCCTTGATGCCATTGCCTTTGGCGCCTTTGACGGACCGATGGGGGAAAAGCTGTCCAACCATGGCGGCGCGCGCTTTCATTTCGCCGGACGGCTTGAGGTGAACACATGGGGTGGACGGCAAAGCGTTCAGCTGAGACTGGAGGACGCGGCAGAGGCAAACTGAGCCCATTTCCGGCCCTGCCAAAAAAGTTTCGCATCCCTGCATTTTTCGGCTTGCGGGGGTCAGAGGTAAACCGTAAAAGGCCCTCCACAAGCAAGCGTGGCCCGTTCGTCTATCGGTTAGGACGCCAGGTTTTCAACCTGGAAAGAGGGGTTCGATTCCCCTACGGGCTACCACTTGTGCTAATGCCACTATCAGATGGCCCGTTCGTCTATCGGTTAGGACGCCAGGTTTTCAACCTGGAAAGAGGGGTTCGATTCCCCTACGGGCTACCATTTCCCTGACCTACACTCCGAATTTTTCGCGACAGAGTTCCTGTATCTGCCCCCACAGCGACTTGAATTCCGGCGTGTTTTCCGCGGCATAGTGGAAGTTCTTCATAAGACCAGTGAGCTGGGTGAACACCTGACGCACTTCACCCTTATCCGCGAATTCCGCAGTTGATTGAGTAACATCATAGACCAGCTTGAATGTCATCTTCTGACGCTCTAGCGGGACGGTTGCGTCGACTTTGTCAAAGGCATCCTGCTGCAGATAAACCATGTCCACAAACAGCGCTTTTTGCTGCGTGACGAAGTCCTCGATGGTGACGCCCTCTTCGCCGGTCACCTGCATCATCTGATCGACTTGTTCACCTTTTTCAATCAGGGCCAGCAGATCGCGTACCTTGCCTGTCCAACCGGGCTCGGCGTTTTTGTCATACCAATCCGAGAGCTGATCGGTGTATCGCGACCAGCTAAGCATTGGGTCAACCGCAGGGTAGAACCGTTTATAAGCCCGTTCCGAGGACAGCCCCAGAAAGCACTTCACAGTAGACAGCGTAGATTGCGTCACAGGCTCGTCAAAATTGCCACCCGCAGGCGAAACCGTACCGATCAGCGTCAGACTACCCAGATCGCCATCATTGGTCTTCATCGCCCCTGCGCGCTCGTACAGGCCCTTGATCGAGCTTTCCAGATAGGCAGGGAAGCCCTCTTCCCCGGGGATTTCCTCCAGCTTGCCGGAGGTCTCGCGCATGGCTTGCGCCCAGCGGCTGGTACTGTCGGCGATCAACAGCACGTCATAGCCCATCTGGCGGTAATACTCACCCAAGGTGATGCCGGTGAAGATCGACGCCTCACGCGCAGCTACAGGCATGGAAGAGGTGTTACAGATGATGATCGTCCGATCCATCAGACTGCCGCCCGACATCGGGTCCGTCATCTTGGGGAATTCGTGGATCGTTTCCACCACCTCACCCGCACGTTCGCCGCAGGCCACGACGATCACGATATCAACCTTGGAGTTTCGCGCGATCAGGTTTTGCAGCACGGTTTTTCCCGCACCGAACGGGCCGGGAATACAGGCCGTGCCACCGCGCGCTATGGGGAAGAACGTATCAATCAAGCGCTGAGACGTCAGAACGGGTTCAGTCGGGTACAACCGTTCCGACAGGGCGTGCTTCAGGATGCTTTCAGGCAGTGGCCGTCGTACCGGCCACTTTTGGCACAGGGTCAGCGTGTGCTCCCCACCCTGCTCGTCTTCAAGACGCGCGACAATCTCGTGGATCGAGGCTGCACCTTTCTGAACCCACACAACATTATAGTCGCCGACCCAGTTGAAAGGCAGCATGATTTTGTGGGTAAACCGGCCTTCCGGAACAGTGCCAATGCTGTCGCCGGCCTTGACCGTGTCGCCAACTTTGATCGTGGGAGTGAAAGACCATTTTGCCTGATCATCCAGCGGCGCCACATCCGCCCCGCGCGGCAGGAAAGTCCCGAACTCGGCCGCAACCTTGGTCAAAGGCGATTGCAGGCCGTCAAAGACCTGCCCCAAAAGCCCCGGCCCAAGTTCGACCGAAAGCAGTTGTCCCGACTGTTCAACCGGATCACCAACTGCGACGCCGTCCGTGCTTTCGTAGACCTGAACGTCGGCTGTATCGCCACGCACGCGCAGCACCTCAGCCTTCAGGCGTTCCTGACGCCCGCCCGGGCCCGGACGGGTCGGAAGGATGAACACGACCTCGTTCTTGACCAATTGCCCCGGAACACCGGCGGCGTCTTGGTTGGCGTGAATTTTCACCAGCCCTTCCTGGACAGAGACGACGCGAGCGGTTGCGGTTTGAACCGGGGATGTTTGGGCAGTCATGCGCTTACTCTCTCAAAATCGAAATCTGCGACATTACTCATGGCTTGCTGGGCTAGCTTCTCAAATCTTGCGGCCGCATTCTGCGCGTTGCTTTGCGCCCAGCGATCGAAAATGTTCCAGATCAAGACATAGATCGCCACCGCCTCAAAATCGAACAGGTGACGGGCGGCGTGTCGTTTCAGTTGCTTATGGCTGACTGACAGCAGCAGTCGTTCCAGACCCAAGGGGTCCTCGGCCTCAAACAACTGGCGTGCTTCCTTGATCCACGGCATCGCCGTGGACAGACGGAAATCCGGGTCACCCCAATTGGCGGGGATGTGACGGCTCCAACGTCCAAACCCATACGAACCGGACGGCGGATTGCCCCTCTGCCCGCGCAGGCGCAATGCTGCAACAACAGTACGCAGGTCCATCCGTTCAAGGAACAGGCTGCGCAAAGATGATTGCGGGATTTCGGCCAACGCTTGTTTGCACCTCAAAACAGCCTGCGCGTCAGTGACATCCATGTCATATGCGCTCCAATTCAGAGCATGTTCCATAACCTTCAGAACCTTAGCGTCCTCGGGCTTCAGCGCCTTAAGGCGACGATCCAGCCGCAGCCGCGACAGCGGAGGTTGTTTGGCCACGAACAACCGCTCAGAGCCCGGCAGGCTGCTGATCAGGGCGATATAGGCGTCAGGGTCCGACATCTCAGCGGATCACACCTTCCAGAACGGCGCGAAACCGTGGCTGCAGATGCTCCATCAGCAACGAGGCGACCGCCTTGTCTGTCAGATCAAGTACAACGCCCTGATCTTCAGCTCGCACGCGGATACCACCCTGCGCGTCATCCGATGCATGCAGCTCTACCTCTTCACGCAACATGTCGGCTGTCAGGCCGAGGACGTATTTGGTCAGCTTGCCGGATTGAATGTCATCGGCGTTCTGCTTGATGTCTTCTTGCGTTGCGACTTTGGCGGGCAAAATGACCTGCACCTTGCCATCCAGATTGACGCCTTCGGATTCGCGACCGACGACCTCCAAAATCATCTGTTTCAGCAATTTCGGGTCGGCCATTTCCTTGGTCACCAGACGTTCGACATCTTCGCGAAACCGGTCGGTCAATCCACCCTTCATGGTCAAAACCGCATCACGCATGGCAGTGTTAAGCGCCTCTTCCCCAGCAGCGCGATATTTGTCGGAATCGGTGCGCGCCTTTTTTTGATAGTCGTCCGCCTCGCGTTTGGCATCCGCCAGAATTTTGGCGGCTTCGGCCTTGGCTTCAGTGCGCAGTTTTTCGGCGTCGGCCTGACCAGCAGCCACGCCATCATTGCGCAGCTTATTGATCAAGGCATCCACGCCATGAGAAATCATGCCATCCTGTGCCATCAACTGATCCCCGCACTGATGACAAGGGCAAAGACAAAGGCGAACACGCCAAACCCTTCGATGATCGCTGCTGGGGCAAGCGCCAGGCCAAAGATCTCAGGCTTTTCCTTGGTGGCGTTGATCGCCGCAGCACAGGCCCGACCTTGCCAGATCCCGCAATACATCAATGCGATGCCCGACAGGATACCAATCCCGAACAAGCCGCCCGCGTTTTCGGGTGTCACATCTCGGTTCAAGGTAAACATGATGACGATGCCGTAAATCACCATGGTCGACGGAAAGGCCGATACGCCGACAAAGCGCCCATAGCCGCCGTCGGTTTCTGTCATGGCGCCAATACTGGCCATACCAGCAATGGAGCACCCGATCGCGCTGGAGGCCGCGCCCAACGCCATAGGCGCGTAAATGCCCAGCCAACCCAATGTCAAAACAAGCTCATTCATTCCTGAACCTCCTTGCGGGCGAACGGGCGAAAGACAACACCTTCGTCCGGCAGACCCCATTTAAAGAATTCGATGTAATTGAGACGTAATCCGTGGACGACGCCGCTCATCATGGCGAGGGCGAAGTTGAGAATGTGGCCGATGATCAGGATTAGCAGGGCGAACAGAACGCCCACCCCCTTGAGCGAATGCATGACTGAAACCGCCAAATCGTTGAACGTGATCGCCAGTGAGGCCGAGGCCAGACCCAACGCGAACAGGCGCATGTAGCTTAGCACGTCTCCAAATGCGCCCATGGCCCCGGCAAGGCTTTGCAGCCCTTCGATCAGACGCCATAGCCAGTCGGTAGGCTTATTAATGACCCGCTCGCTTGAGAACCAGACGATGGCCAGCACACCGATCCCCATAAATGCCGCGCCCGGCACCGGAGAATTACCTTTCATGTAGCTGAGCCACAGAACGAACCCGCCAATCAGCGCAGCGATCCAGCCCAGATTGGCGATGGCCTTCCGGTGCCCCCATGCCGCCCGTGCGGCAAGCGCATTGGCCAGTACCAAATGCAAAACGCCAACGACGATCGAGACCATCATCATCGCACCGAAATTGTTCAGGTCGAGCAATTTGAGCTTGGACCAGAACGACCCCTCGGCTGGCGACACGCCGAAATAACTGCCGACGAGGACGCCGTACAGGATTGTTGCGCTGGAAATGATCACCCCAAAGCGTCGCCAGGATCGTTCACCGGGTGTTGCATCAAGCCGCTTCCAGAATAGTAAAAGGCCCAACAGGATAATCGCGCCGTATCCCGCGTCGGCTACGATCATTGCGAAGAAGACCGCAAATGAAACGGCGACAATGACACTGGGGTCCCAGTCCTTGTAACCCGGCACTTGATAAAACAGCGCCAAGTCCACGGCAGCACTACGCTTTTCCGGTTGTTCCAACAAAGTTGGCGGGCTGTCATAGGGGCTGGGTTCTTCAATCAGTACGGCAGCGTCCTTGGCGTTTGCCATGTCCAGAACCGCGTCTATACGATCCTCGGGCACCCAGCCCTGAAGGGCAAACATCGCCTCTTCGTCGCGCACCTTTTGCGTAGCATGGGCCAGCTCAGCCGCACTTTCGGCAACCGACAGGTTCCGGCGCATCAGTGTCAGGTATCGGGTCTGCGCGACGCGCTCAGCCTCAAGCGCTTCGATGGCGATCTCAGCCTCTTCCAGTTGCGCCTCAAGCTCGTGAATGGGCAGCGATCCTGTGTGCGTGCGCGGGACTGGAAGGATATCGTCATCCGGCTCATCCGGGTCGATCAGTACGGCATAGATGAACCTATGGTCCTGCTCGAGTATGGCCCAGGGCATATCCAGAGCCTCCAACGCATCGCGATACTTCAGTGGCAGTTGATAAAACCACAACCGGTTCCCCACTAAAACATCGTCGGGTGGAAAATCCAAGTCCCCCCAAGGGCGAACCTGCGCGATCCGGTTGGCCAGAAAATCCCTTTGGTCCGTCATGTCACGGGTCCGTTGCATCAGGTCCAGCACATCCTTGACGAACTGCTCCATTTCAAAACCGGGGTCGCGTTGTATCTGGCGGCGCGGTTCGGACACGTCATGCAGAAACCGCAGCGCCTTATAGGCGTCCCGCGCACCGCGCTCGCTGATCTTTTCCGGTTCAGAAGGCGGCGGGGCCAGCGGCAGAACGTGCATACATCCCAATTCCTGCAGCGCCTCAAGCGTTTCGGTCTTTTGATCTGCTCGCCCGACCAGTGACAGTTTCTTGAGCCTCGCGACACTCACGACACAGCCTCCTGCGCATGCTTGCGTTTCGAAATTTTCGAACGGACTACGGCCTGCATCTGCTCATCGCTCAGATAGATGCGGATTTTTTTGATGTTGGCCCTGGCGCGCGGGATCAGGACCTTTTCAAACAGGTTGACACGCTGGGTGATCGTGGCGACGGCCTTGTCGAAAATCTTCACCCTCTCTTCGGCCACATTAACCCGAAGACGCGCCTCGATCATATCGTGCAGCAGTCGGGCTGCAGCATCGACCCAGTGGGGCTTGGCCAGATAGGAGTACGGGCGCACCGTGACCTCGATCCGGTCCAACGCAGGCATCTTTACGCCCACGACGTTGACCTCTTTGACTTGGTAGTCCTTGAGCTCGACCAACCCGTCCAGATCGACGCCCTGCTGCGCCAGCATTGGCAGTTTTTCTCCAACCTTTTGCGCCAGTTCCTGCACCTCATCCTGAAGGCGCTGCACATCTTCGCGCGCCTTGGCACGTTCTGCCATCAATTGCTGACGCTTAAGGTCCAGCGATGGCAAGAACCGCTCATAGCTTTTCAGCTGCGTCTGCTCGCGTGCGAGCGACGATTTATTCAGCTGCAACCGCGCCATCGGCATCCTTTGGGAAATACTTGTCGATCAGGGTTTGCTTCATCAGCAATTGCTCGGGCGCGAAGCACTCCGCCAGAGTTTTCCAGCCCAGATCCAGCGCATCTTCGAGCGGGATCGAAACGTTGATGTCCATGAAGCGCGCTTTGAACAAAGCACCGAACTTCAGCAACTGGTGGTCATAGTCCGAAAGGTCGAACGCCATCGCCTGTTTCTGCGCGGCGTCACGGCTTTCGGAATAGAACCGGATCATCGTGTTCATGATTTGCCCGTGATCCTCGCGCGTTGTCTTGCCGATCACGTTCTGCTTGAGGCGCGAGAGACTGCCGAACGGGTCAATCACGCCCGAATGCAGATAGATCTGCCCTTCGGTGATATAGCCCGTGTTATCCGGCACAGGATGGGTCACGTCATTGCCGGGCATCGTCGTCACGGTTAACACAGTGACCGATCCGCCCTTGGCATAATCACAGGCCTTTTCGTACCGGCGAGCCAGTTGGGAATACAGGTCGCCCATATAACCACGCTGCGACGGTACGCGTTCCTGGCTGATCCCGACTTCTTTCATCGCGTCGGCGTAGGCGGTCATATCGGTCAGCAAGACCAGAACGCGCTTTCCTTCTTCCACAGCGAATTTTTCGGCCACGGCCAGCGCCATGTCAGGCACCAGCAAGCGTTCGACCAGTGGGTCCATCGCCTGATTGACGAACATCACTGTCCGGGAAAACACACCCGCATCCTCAAACGATGTGCGGAAGGTAAAGTAGTCATCAAAGATCAGGCCCAGCCCGCCAAACACCACGATATCCGCGTCCGCCTGAATACCAATCCTGCTGAGGAACGCGTTGAACGGCTCACCCGAGACCGAAAAAATCGGGATTTTCTGACTTTCGACCAACGTGTTGAACACGTCGATCATCGGCACATCCGTTCGGATCATCTTGTTGGGAACGGCGCGTTCTGCCGGGTTCACGGTTGGCCCGCCAATATCCACGCGCGGCTCAGACGACAGGTCGGGCCCGCCGTCGATTGACTCGCCCGCACCATCAAAAACGCGGCCCAGAATGTTCTGTGAATACGGCGTCTGCATCGGGTGGCCCAGAAACGTCGCCGTGGCCTCGGTCGAAATCCCCTTGGTGCCGGAAAACACCTGCAGAGTGACAACGTCCCGGTCGATAAAGATCGCCTGAGCCAGCGTCTTGTGGCCGTCCACGGTTTCAATCACGGCCAGATCGTTGAAACGCACGGCCGCATCAGTCGATCCGTCCAGAGGCACTCTGACCTTTATGGTGTCTCCGACGATCTCAAGAACACGCGTGTATTTCAAAAGACTTCCGGACATTGCTCATCCTCGGTCGTTAAAGGTGTTTTTGAAATCAACGCCCCGAAAAAACTTGGCGTTTTTTGCAATCATAAGTTCAGCTTACAACGAATTCATGAATTGGCAAATGAGGATGCCTCAGCTGCGACAAAGGAGACAAAAACCGCCTCTGGTGACCAAAAATCGTTGGTATTCAAACGCACAGGGAAGGCTCACCACCCCCTGCGCCCGAACAGGGATTGCAGCCGGCTTTGTCCGGCAAAAGGATCGACCTCTGTTGGCGCGGTCAGGCCCGAGACAACGCGGCGCACCATTACCCAGCAGATTGCAGCAAATATCACACCGCCCAGCGCCTGCCCCAACAATACACCCGGAGCGCCAGCCAAATAGGCCCCGGCGACCGCAAAGGGCCACGTGCCCAGAGTATGACGCCCCCAGTTAACCCACGTGGAATAAATGGGATAGCCAAGGTTGTTGAAGCTGGCATTTGCAACAAAGATCACCCCGTTGAAGAACGACGCCAAGGCCAGCGGTCCGCAGAACAGATAGATCAGCGCCCGCGTCTCGCCTTGGGCCTGAAACAAGTCGGCGATTGAGGCACGCAGGACGAACAGCACCGCCGCCATCAGAACCACATAGACGGCAGTGAATTTTACGCCGGCCAGGAATGCGCCCTTCACCCGATCATACTGCCCTGCCCCAAAGTTCTGCCCCACGATCGGGCCTATGGCCCCGGACAGTGCAAACACGACGGAAAAGGCGACAGGCATCAACCGCCCTATTACTGCCATGCCTGCCACGGCATCTGTGCCAAACTGCGCTACCTCACGGATCACGATGGCGTTGCCGACCGGCGTGGCGACATTGGTCAGAACCGCCGGTATTGCAATCGCCCGCACCGGTTGGAGGTCTTCCATCACTTGCTTCAGCGACGGTCGCGCAAAGCCACGGTGCACGCGCACGGCGGGCCGGACCGCTGCTATCAGCATACAGATACGCGCAATGACCGAGGCAATCGCCGCCCCGTCCAGGCCAAGACCAACAGCAAAGATCAGGATCGGATCCAATATCGCGTTGGCCAGCCCGCCGTAAATCGTAGCCTGCATGGACCGGCGCGCATCACCATGCGCGCGCAACACAGCCATACCCGTCATTGCCGCAGCCATCACCCACATGGTCGGTAGAATGATACTGACATACCGTGCGGCCAGTTGCAGAACCTCACCCTGTGCGCCCAGCAAAGACAGCAGAAACTTGATGTTAATCATGACTATGGCAGACACAATCAACCCCATCAGAATACCAAGAAGGGCAACGCTGGTTCCGAATTGGCGGGCTTTTTCGGGCCGCCCCGCCCCCAGCTCGCGGGCGACAAGGGCGCCGGCGGCAATCGACAGCCCGACATTGATCGAGTTGGTGAAAAACAAAAGCGTGCCCGCATAGCCGACCGCTGCGGCCAAGGCGTCATTGCCCAGCATCGAGATGAACACCATATCCACGAAATCCACGGCAAAGATCGCCATAAGGCCAATGCTGGTGGTCAGCGACATTCGGGTCACATGCCGCATCAGACTGCCGGTCAAAAAGACAGCCATGCCCGTGGATTGTTGTGTCATTGGCTTGTCCGTTCCTTCGTCCTGGGAAACAACCTGCCCGTGATCACCCCCGGTCAGCAACCTCAAACTGGTGCTGGTCGCGCGCCCCGTCCATTTTGCAATCCCTGAATAGGGTCGCAACATCCCATCGATTTGCTGTGTCCCATCACCGTGTTGATTTGCGCCCCGTCATTTTCATGCCATACTGTGATGGATTGTTGTTTGTTGCTGATTTTCAGCGCTTTGTTTGATGAGTAAAAAGGTCAACTTGTTGCCATGCGGCGCGTATCCTTAGATGAAGCCAGCTCTCGTGAATGGGACGTCATTATTGCGGGAACCAGTTTCTCCGCGATGTTCTTCGGCCATGGTCTTCCACCCGATCTGAACGTTCTGTTTGTCGAAAAAGGTGTCGAGTACCCACATTCGGACCAGCTAGAAAATGGTTGGGCCGTGCGCGAGGCGTTTAACCAGCGCAACAGCTCGGGCCTGAAAAAGAACTGGGTCGCGTTCACCCTGTTCGGCGGGAACTCGAACTATTGGTGGGGCAATGTCCCGCGATTTCATCCGGATGATTTTGCGCTGAACAGCAAGTTCGGCGTTGGTATGGACTGGCCCATAACCTACCAGGATCTTGAACCGTTCTGGGAACGCGTCGAGGATATCATCGAAGTGGCCGGTGGCCAGTCGGAACATATTTTGCCGCGCCGCAATCCGTTCCCTTACCCGCCGCATACCCCATCACGCGCTGATGTTGCACTGCGCGAATCCTCGCCGCTTTGGGTTCCTGTTTCCAGCGCTGCATCCAATGGCGGCTCGCGCCCGACATGCTGCGTCAACGGTGTATGTCGGATCTGTCCTATCGACGCAAAGTTCACAGTTCTGAATGGTCTCGACAAACTCTCCCACCCCGGCGCGCATTATCTTTTCGGCGCCGAAGTGCGCGCGGTGGATATTGAGGGTGGGCGCGCAAGTGGGGTTCGCGTCAAATCAGCGGACGGTGATGAGGCGCGGCTGCGCGCCAGTACTGTCGCCCTGGGCACAAACGGCATTTTCAATGCGGCTATCCTGCAGCGTTCTGACGTGCGCAACGACGCGCTGGGCAAATATCTGCACGAACAGGCCGTCGTTGATGTCCATGTCGACACCGCCAACATCAAGGCATTTTTCGGCGGTACATCAGAGACCGGTCACGGCTATCACTTCTATCACAACATCGACCGAAGCGCGGCAGCGGCAGGGCTGATCGAGACAGTGAACGCACCGGTTTCTGTCCGACGCGAGCGTGGCAAATGGGCAAACCGTATCCACATGCGTATTGCGGTTGAGGACCTGCCGCTTGCCGATAACCGCGTCTTTCTGGAAGATGACGAACCCGTCATCGAATGGACCGGGTATTCCGACTATGCCAAACGCGGTATCGAGCGGGCCAAGACTGGCCTGCACGATATTATCCCGGACACAATCGAACATCTGTGGGTTTCGGACATATTGCCATCGGACGCCCATATCCAAGGCACCCACCGTATGGGTCTTTCAGCCGAAGATTCCGTGGTAGATGACAGGCTTCGCCTTCATTCCGTACCTAATGTTTTTGTACTTGGGTCGGGTGCCTTCCCCACTTGCTCACCCGCCAACCCGTCCCTGACCATCTCGGCGCTGGCGCTGCGCGCATCGGAGGCGGTTGCATGAAGTATTCACGTCGCACGCTTATCGCATTGGGTGCAGGGGTTGTTGGCCTCGGCCTGGCATATCGAGGGATCAAAGGGCATGGCATCGCAACACATGCTCTGGATGTGATCCGCGACGTCTATGGCCCTGAGATCGCCAATGATCCGGCAGCACATGAATTTGCACAGGCTTACGAGGATTTCGTGCTTGAAAAAGGTACGCAGGGTCAGGTGCTTGATATGGTTTACTGGACAGGTCTTCAGGACGTTCCCTATGTCAGCGATAAGCTCGGCCGGATCAACGACAGCGTCGTCGACAAGTTTGCGACCTCAACAAATGTGATCCTTGCCACCGAGCTTGGCAAGCCACTGGAATTCGTTGCCTTATTTGATCCTTTTCTCAACACCTGCCAGAACCAGCTGGGCGCGCAAGGGTATTCCCTGGCGTGATCGCGCCACAGTTTTCGGGGCGACACAGCCCGAAGTCGAACTGTATATGAGCTGATTGTCCAATCATCCCGCTCCGGAACAAGAACCAGTATGCGCTGGAGGCAGGTCCCAAGGTAGAAAAATCAGTACCAAAACTCGCTCAATACATTATAAGAAATGAATATACTAAATTTACTATATTCGATTTGCGCGACGACCTGGGGAGGATTCAATGCTTCGACTTACAACCTGTTTGATCTCTTTTCTGACACTACCAGCGCTTGTTTGGGCAGACGCGGTCCCCAGCAAAGAGGCTGCCGAGGGCACCTTTGCCGACCGCCCATACTCGCCCTACGCCAACCGATCGTTCCCCGAACGGCCGCTTTGGGGTGATACACACCTGCACACCGGTTTGTCGCTGGATGCGGGCGCATTCGGGAACACTTTGTTACCCGACGAAGCATGGCGGTTCGCAAAGGGGGAACAGGTTATTTCGTCGACCGGCCAACCTGTCAGACTGGCACGACCCTTGGACTGGATGGTATTAACGGATCACACGGACCTCATGGGGTTTGCGCCTGACCTGCAGGCAGGAAAACCCGGTGTGTTGGCGGATCCGAAGGGTCTGGAATGGTACGAGGGGTACAAAGCAGGCGGTGAAGACGCGGCCAAGGCGGCTTTTGACATCATCACCAACTTTTCGCAGATGACCCTGCCCGAGATTTTGCTGGAATCCTACAGCCCCGGCGCAGATGCTTTTGCGTTCACATGGGAACAAATCGTGCTGGCCGCCGAGCGTCATAATGACCCCGGCAACTTTACCGCATTCATCGGGTTCGAATGGACCTCGGTCCCAAAGGGTTTCAACCTGCACCGCAACGTCATGTTGCGTGACGGTCCAATTCGTGCACTGCAGGTCGTTCCACCCGTAACCCAACCCCCTTATGGCGACACGGACCCCAAGGCGCTGTACGCGTGGCTTGAAGAATACGAAGCCAATACCGGTGGCCGCGCTGTTGCGTTTGCCCATAACGGAAACCTCTCCAACGGCTGGATGTTCCCGACCGAGGACACCTATCACGGCGGCAAGGTCGACGAAGAGTACGTGCAAAACCGCGCCAAGTGGGAGCCCCACTACGAAGTCACCCAGATCAAAGGCGACGGCGAAGCGCACCCATTCCTCAGCCCCAATGACCCGTTCGCGGATTATGAGAACTGGGATGTCGGAAACCTCGATATCACAGAGCTCAAGACCGATAACATGCTGGCCGGTGAATACGCGCGCGAAGCACTGAAACGCGGTCTGGCGTTAGAGGAAAAATTCGGCGTTAACCCCTATAAGTTCGGCATGGGCGGGGCAACGGACAGCCATACATCGCTTGCCACAGCGGAAGAGGACAACTATTTCGGCAAATCCGTCAGTGCCGAACCCTCGCCCACCCGCGTTCTGCATCCGTTTGTCGAAAGCGATCTGGGCGCATTCGAGGGTCACACTCTGGTCGCGTCCGGCTACACGGCGGTCTGGGCCACGGACAACACCCGGTCGGCCATTTTCGATGCGTTCAAACGGCGTGAGACCTATGCCACCACCGGTCCGCGGATCGGCTTGCGATTCTTTGGCGGCTGGGATTTTCAGGATGACGACTTGCTGACGCGGCTTGTTGCGGATGTGGGCTATACCAAGGGCGTCCCAATGGGCGGCGACCTGCGTCCCAGTGAAGGGGACGGAGCGCCTTCGTTCCTGATCGGCGCGCTGCGTGACCCGGTCGGGGCCAATCTGGACCGCGTTCAGGTGGTCAAAGGCTGGTTAGATGCCGATGGTGAATTGCAGGAAAAAGTGTTCAACGTTGCCTGGTCTGATGACCGCGCACTGGACGCAGATGGCAACCTGCCCGAGGTCGGCAACACGGTTGATCTGGAAACCGCAAGTTGGAGCAACACGATCGGTGCGTCCGAGTTGGTAACCATCTGGACCGACCCGGAATTCGATCCCGGCCAGCGGGCCTTCTACTACGTTCGCGTGCTGGAAATTCCGACACCGCGCTGGGTTTTGTACGACAAACTGCGGTTTGGTTTGGACCTGCCGGAAGAGGCGCAGCTGGTTCATCAAGAGCGCGCGTATTCGTCGCCAATCTGGTACACACCTAGCGAATAACCGAACAATACACTAAAGACATTGCCGGGCGGTCAACCTCGCCCGGCAATATTGCGACACGACATTGAGAACCCGCATGCAAATTCTAAAACAGCCTTTATTCCACTTCATTTTGATCGGGGTTGCCATTTTCGGTTGGTTTGCATGGGTTTCCCCGCAACAGGACATCGTTGAAGAAACCGACACGATCACGGTCGACGCTAACGATGTCGCCCTTCTGAAAACACGTTTCCAAAACAGCTGGAACCGCCCACCGACGGAAGACGAGTTACAGGCCCTGATTCACGGGGCGATCCGCGAAGAAGTTCTTGTGCGCGAAGCACGCAAGCTGGGTCTGGATCAAGGTGATCAGGTCATCCGTGCTCGCCTGGCGCAGAAGATGGATTTTCTAACTGACGCAATCGCGGCTTCGATCGAACCCGAGCCCGAAGTGTTGCAAACCTTTCTGAACGAAAACCCGGAACGGTTTACCAAACCGGCACAGATTGCTTTTGATCAGATCTACCTGAACGAGAACGCTGATCTGGATGCCATCGAAAGCGCGATCGAGGCTGCAAACACTCAGCAGGACTGGAGCAGCATCGGATCGACAACTTTGCTTCCAGAGTCTATGCCTCTGACAGTAGTGCGAGTGGTGGACGCAAACTTTGGCACTGGCTTTTCGGCGGCTCTGAATTCGTTGGAGCCAGGCAACTGGTCCGGCCCAGTCCGATCCGCATATGGCATCCACGTCGTTCGCGTTACAGACAAACAAGACCCCATATTGCCAAAGCTGGAAGATATCCGCGATACCGTTTTACTGGAATGGCGCCGCGAAGCCGGGTCGGACCTAGCGCAGGCGCAATATGAAAGCCTGGCGTCGAATTACCAGGTCGAAACACCCGACATGGGCAAGACGGTCGAATGAAGCGGCTCTTTTGCCTGTTATTTTCGGGCTGGCTGATGTTCGCCGCACAAGCGGGACATGCACATGCACTTGACCCCGGTTATTTGGACCTGCGGCAATTGGCGAGCAACACCTGGCAAGTGCTATGGCGCAAGCCTGATGTGAATGGCCGCCCCATGGGTATCGATGCCATACTACCCGCTCACTGTGCCCAAAACCGAGGACCCGAGTCACGGTCCGACGGAACAGCTTGGATCGCGACCTGGGTTCTTGAATGCGAGGACGATATCGCCGGTCACACCATCACCATTGAAGGGCTGGAGCAACAACGAAACGACGTTCTGCTGCGCATCCAACCCATCTCTTCGGAACCATCCACTTTGCGGTTCACGCCCGAGACGCCTGCTTTGATCATACCAGAACAGCCAACGACCTGGTCGGTTCTGAGCAGTTACTTCCGCCTTGGGTTCGAACATATTCTGGAAGGTTGGGATCACCTTCTGTTTGTATTCGCCTTGTTTGTTCTGGTGCGCGATCCATGGCGGTTGGTCGGGGCGGTGACCGCCTTTACCGTCGCGCATTCCATCACGCTGGCGCTTGCCACGCTAGGCGTTCTGAACGTGCCCGGCCCACCGGTCGAAGCCGTGATCGCCTTGTCAATCGTGTTCCTCGCTCTGGAAATCCTCAACCGAAAAGATGGTGAGCTGCGCCTGTCCGAACAATATCCCTGGATCGTCTGCTTTTGCTTCGGGCTGTTGCACGGGCTGGGGTTTGCCGGCGCGCTGGCCGATATCGGAGTTCCAACCGAGGATATCTTCGCCGCACTTCTGGCCTTCAACATCGGGGTCGAGGCCGGTCAACTTTTGTTTATTGCTGTACTGTCGGCCCTGATCTTGGTGTGGCGCCTCGCGCTGCCCGCTATTTCCCATAGGGCTGGCGTAGTCGCCGTACCCGTCACCGGATATGCTATCGGCTGCGTGTCGATGTACTGGTTGGTTGAACGCGTCAGCGGGTTTTGATTGGAGCGACCGCTACTTCGCGGCCTCTTGCTGCTGCAGTAAACGCGCCTGAACCCGGTCCGTTTCCACCTGAGCCCAGCCTTCGTTGGTTAGTTTCTGGTGCTTGCGTACCTCGATCAATACCTGCTGGGCACCCTCGGGATCACCGGCTTTCAAAATCAGCTCGGCGATTAAAGTCAAAAGGAACGGTTTGTAGTTCCCCGCACCGCTGTCCCACCAGGCCTCGGCCGCCTGACGTACCGCGCTGATGTTGTTAAAGGTCGGCACATCATAAGCAGTCGCCCAACTGCGCCACAGATTGGCGGTAACAGTCATAAAGGTAAACGAGTGCCTCTCGGACACCTCTTCAAGCTGTTGAGCGGCTTTCAAAACATGATCCGGTTCACGACGCAAAGTATGCAACATGCAAAGATAGGTCAGCGCCTGGGCGACACTGTGGGCATGCTTTAGGTCCTTGGCGGCATCGACGGCCCTTCGCTGGATATCAACGGCTCGGTCAGGATCGCCTTTCAACCACAGCGCCATGCTTAAAAAACAAGACGTTATCGCTGCGTGGTCGGATCCGTAGACATAAGCAAGCCGTCCATGCAGATCGGGTTGGTAGAGGTCCAGCGCCAACTGTAGGTGTTCATGCGCCGCGTCCAGATCACCGATATGCAGCAAAACCGCCCCCATCGCGCGATGGGCAATCATGACATGATGCGCCTCGTCAGACTGACCTGCCAGATCGAGGATTTGCCGCGCCGCGTCCTTCGCCAAATCGTATTCGGCCCGCACCAAATGGAACGAATAAAGGCCATTGAGAACAGGAAACAGGTTCTCGGTCTCGTCCAGCCGATTGCACAGCTTTCGAATTCGGGCATAGACAGCGCCCGTTTCGTCGGCGGCAATGCCGGCCGTCGAACGGGTCACGCCCGCGCGAAGCACTTGTATCTCGACCTCTTTGCGGTCGCGTTCAACGGTGCTTTCCAATTCGTGTAACTGCTGTATCGCATGTCCCAGCTGGGTCACCGCTTCGACATTCGCAGAGCGCTCGGCTGCGCGTTGGCCTGCAAGGTGCCACTGTTCGATGGCCTCGCCGGGCATTTTCGCCATGGTGTAGTGGTGCGCCAGAACTTCGGGGCCTGCATCTGCGTGACTATGCGTTCCGTGATGCAAGGCCTCTGCTACGCGCGCATGCAACCCGCGGCGTTCGCTTTTCAGGAGGCTGTTATAGGCCGTGTCACGAATAAGAGCGTGACGGTAGGCAAATGTCTCTTCTGCCTTTTTCTGCGTCACAGTGACAATGCCCGCGTCGACCAGCAGATCCAGACCCGCGCGCAACGCCTTATCCCCAAACTCGGACACGCCGGAAATCAATTGATAGGTGAAATGCGGACCGATCACGGAACCGATTTGTGCGACTTCCTTCGCCGAACTTAAACGGTCCAATCGCGCCATCAACGCATCCTGTAACGTGCTGGGGACCAAAGGTGCAGGACCGGGCGCGCCATCCAATCCAAGTGCATCTGCCCGATCGGCCAATTGACCGGATTCCAGCAAATCCTTTGTTACCTCTTCAACATAGAGGGGAATACCGTTCGTCCGCCCCGCGATCACGCCGAACATTTCGGGCGAGATCGGCTTATCCCCAGCCACCTGATAAACAATCTCGCGGACCTGCGCGAAATCCAACTGCCGGAGAGGGACATGAGTGACGTTGGGCTTGGTGGTCCAATCCGGATCAAAAGCCGTCCGGTACGTCATGACGATCAGAACCGGTACTTCCTGAATTCTGTCCACGATCCGGTCAAGCAAGGTTTTCGTCGTCGGATCAATCCAATGCGCGTCTTCAATGAGGCACAGGATGGGCTTTCGCGCGGCCCGTGCAATAAGTTGACCGGCTAACATGTCCAGGGTCTGATCCATGACTTGCTGTGGCGTCAGATCCAGGGAACCAAGTTGGTCTTCGAATGGAACAGACAAAAGTGCCGCTGCCAGCTTCACGCTGTGGTCAGGCGGATCTTCCAGATGTTTGGCAATTTTCCTGAGCCGGACGCTCCCTGTATCTTCAACACGCAGGTCCGCAGCGTTTTCAATCTGACGGATCACAGGGTAGAGCGCACTTGTCTCATGATACGGTGAGCACTGAAACCGCACTTGCAACGCTTCTGCCTTGGCAACACCCAACCGCAGTTCTTCGATTAAGCGGGATTTTCCGATACCTGCTTCGCCGGATACCAATGCGACTTGCCCCTGGCCTGCCCGGGCCAGCGCCAATTTGCTGCGCAGAATGTCAAACTCCGGGTCGCGTCCAATCAACGGGCGCAACGCGGTACTGTCAGTCGTCATGAACCGGCTGATCGTGTCTCGTTTGCCGGTGACCTGCCAGGCCTCAACCTCTTTCGCGAAGCCTTTGAGTTTGAACGCTCCCCGCAAAACATACTCGAACGCGTCGCCTGCCAGTTGGTGCGTGGTCGGAGCGACAATCAGAGTGCCCGGATCGGCCATAGCCTGAAGGCGCGCTGCCAGGTTTGGCGTTTCGCCCATGGCGGTGCCGTCTTCGAACATGTTTTCACCGCGCAGGTCACCGACAACGACCAACCCTGTCGCGATCCCTATCCGCACTTCGAGCTTTGCGTGGGTCCGAACTTCCGGCATTTCCTGAATGATCCTCAGCCCCGCACGTATCGCGCGTTCGGGGTCATCCTCATGCGCATGCGGAAAGCCGAAAAAGACCATGATGCCATCGCCATAATAACTTGCGATATGGCCGTCATACGCAGCCACAGCCGCCGCGCAGGTTTCCTTGAACAGGCGCAGAACCTCGGCCAGATCCTCAGGGTCCAAGCGCTGCGCGATCTCGGTGGACCCGACGAGGTCGATGAACATGACAGTCAACTGCCGCCGTTCGGCAACGATTGTCGGGCTGAGGGTCGAATGTAGTGACGGAACGCCAGCCCCGGATTGTTCGCGCAAGGCTTTTGCAAACCGTCGCCGTGGCCCAAGCGGCAGTCCAATTGCGACAAGATCGTCTTCTGTCAGCTCAGGCAGATCACCCACCACTATTTCATGACGGGCAAAGGCCTTGGCGTATTTTGACAGGCCGTTTTTATCCAGCCAGATCTCGATTTCAGACATGCAATCGTTTCATTTGCGTCAATCCAAACAGGGCAAATTCAAGCGAACGTTCCCTGATCGCGCCCAGAAAATCGGATTTGCCGGTTCAGTTACCGGCGTGACCGACGGGGCTTGTCACCATCAAGGACGACCCCAAGGGTTTGGTCAAGTGAAACGAAAAAGGCGGGTCCACAGTTGAAATTGGGCAGAACGAACGCGACGGAATGGTGGCAACCAAAGACGATACGCTCTTAACTCGGACGAAATCCGGAGACAAACGGGAGGGGGCCGGTACGACCGGTTCGAAAATCGATTGATCATCAAAGCGCTGAAAATCGTCACAGGCACGCTTATTCTGGGTGTCCTCGCAATTGTGGGCTATCTGCTGATCGCCCCGCCTGACCTCTTGAAGGTTGGGACGAACTATTCAGCAAAGATCGTCTGTTCCAATGTCTTCATTGCCGGGCGCGACCCGGAAGAGGTTCTGACCGTCGATGTTCAGGCCCCGGGGCATCCGTTGCTCAAGCAGATCTCGATCGACGTGGACGCTGAAGCCCAAACCGTGACGGCACGGATTTTCCGGTTCTTTGCCCCCGCGACCTCGCAATATCGCGAGGGGCTTGGCTGCACCAATGTCCATGACGCGACGCTCAGCGACGCGACCCTGACCACGATCGAGCCCTTGCCCACTGGAATCTGGCCCGTCGGTACCGAAGTTCAACTGTCACAAGACCCTGAAATCGCGCGTATCCTGGCGGATAGCACACTTCTGGGCGAAGGATACCGCGCCGTGGTTGTCGTGCGGGATGGGCGTATCGTTGGCGAGACCTATGCGGAGGGGTTTGACGAAAACACGCCTTTGCTTGGGTGGTCGATGACCAAGACAGTTACTGCGGGCTTGATCGGCACCCTGATCAAATCCGGCCAGATGTCGCTGGAGGATACGCTGACCGACAGTTATCCGGACTGGGCACAGGACGGACGCAAAAACATCACCCTTAAGGACATGCTGGCCATGTCCAGTGGCCTGCAATGGAATGAGGAATATGGCGACGTCTCGGACGTGACCAAGATGCTGTATCTTAATGATGACATGGCAGGTTTTGTCTCGGGCCGCCCGGCGGAAAGTGAGATTGGGGCGGATTTCAACTACTCTTCGGGGACAACTACAGCCCTGTCGCGCGTCTGGCAGGACAAACTGACCGATGGCAGTCTGACCTATCCACAAGAGGCGCTGTTCGAACCATTGGGCATGACATCCGTCGTGCTCGAGACCGATGCGGCGGACACATTTGTCGGGTCCAGCTATATGTATGCCACTGCGCGCGACTGGGCGCGTTTTGGGCAACTTCTATTGCAGAAAGGCGAATGGAACGACCAACAAATCCTGCCCGAGGGTTTTACGGACTGGATGTTTGAGCCGGTTGCCGCATCTGACGGAATGTACGCCAAAGGTCATCTGTGGCTGGACTCTCCGGGTGGGTTACCACCCTATGAAGATGCCGTCTGGCTTCAGGGGCATGACGGGCAGTTTATCGGCGTGTTTCCATCCCAAGACATGGTCGTTGTGCGACTGGGTCTGACACCCTCCCGGCACGGATATTCCTCGTTGCCGCTGGCCGAGGCGCTCATCTCTGTCTTGCAGGATTGATAAGAAGGACCCGCTGGTCGGGTCCTTCTTGCTAATCCAGAATTTGCGTTGCAATACCGGTGCTTGTCAGTTCATCTTCTACAAGGGCATAGATCTGATCCGGCGGCGTGTTCAGAGAATACAACATCAATGCAGGATCGACACCCATGTCGATCAGATGCTGCATCGTCTCGCCCTGCCCTTTCTGGATGCTTTCAACGGCAAAGACCACGGGGATCAGGCGCGGTTGGTCATAGTAATGCTGATGAAGTCCGACAATGCCTTGTAGTGACACGATACGCGCGACCCCACCGGCCAGAATATATGGACAGGCGGACATGCAGACCGCGCCGGGCAGTACGGCCGATGACAACCCGGCCTCGCGTATCTGCGCGCCGATCAACAAAGCTTCGGACACTTGGCCGCCCGGGCTGTGCAGCGCGATCAGGTCGGGTTGTTCTTGCATCTCGGACAAATGGTTTTCGAACCGATCAGCATCACCTGTTTCAATCTGTCCGCTCACCAGAAGGACCCGCCCCAGATCACCGGCTTGCTTTTCAGTAAATTCCAACCGCGTGGGAAAGCTCTGAGGCACCGGCACATCCAGCGGTTGGTCCTGCGGCAACAGCGACGGATCGGTGCGGTCGGTGCGGTACTCGCGCCGCTGATCCCCAGGTGAGATGGGGCCTGTCGGCAATTCAACCCTTGGCGCGAACGGGTTGGAGACAACGTCGGCCACATCCGACAGGATCAGAATACCTGCGATCACCAGCTGGAACACCAGCACGTATCGCAGCCCCCTGCGCACATCAATTCGGGATAGGAAGCCCATTATGTTTCGTCTTTTTTCGGCGTGGCGCGATCCAGAATTGCGGCATCTGCGACGCCCATCGTTGCCTCGACATCTTTCATCGCATTCATGGCCGCGCGCAGGTCAGACAGCGTTAGCGTATCCTCAATGCTCATACCGTCCTTCCCGCTTCGGATGGCGGCTTGGGTGATCGCCAGCACGAACACAAGAACTGCGGGCAGCAGGTCGATTGCGATGGCTCCGGCCCAGGACGGCACAAAGTTGTGCGCATACTTGATTACCGCATCTGCACTGGAAATGGGATTATAGGCCGTCTCAATTGGCGGCTCGATCTCCAGAACCTCTTCAGCAGCGGTCCGAAGGGTTTTGCCACGCTGATCAAGTGCGTTCAGGACCGAGTTGATGGTCGATGACTGGGCATCGCGCACCTCGGAACTGCGCCCATCAAGTTCGGGCAGCACGACCGAGGACGGCAAATCCCCGGCTGCGCGCGCAACAAGCGGCGCCACGTTGTACTGGTTCAAACGCGAAATCACCCCGGCCAGCTTGACGCTTTCTTCGGAAAACTGCACCGACCGGCGATCAACCGGCCCCGGGGCAACGGTAAGCTCTCGCATTCGAGCAAGGATTTCGTTGCCCTGCTGGAACGCATCTTCGATCAGCGGCTGTTGATTGGCGATCTGCTCTTCAAGATTGCGCAGCTCTTCGGCCTTTTGGGTCAGCACGCGAAACACAGCCCCGCGACCTGCCGTGCCCGAAAGATCACCGGATTGCTCCAGCTCGGCCAGTTCTTCGAAGCTTTGTCGCGCGCGTGCGACCTCGCGCCCCAGCGCCTGACCGCTGAGTGCAATGTCGTGCGCCTGCTCAAGCGCCGCCTGGTAGTCGCGCACGGTGTTTTCAAGGTGCTGTTCGACCGCAGCCGCGCCGGCCAGGGCAGCAGCGTTAAGCCAGCTGGACATGGCGATGATTGCAACCGATCCAACGATCGTCGAGATCGTCAGGCCTATGAAACCGCTGGCCGTGCGCATCGACGGCAGTAAGCGCAGCATATAGCTCCAGAACACAAAGATGCCGACGGACACTGCGATCAAATAGGCGACCGCTGCGAAGAAGGTCACCGCGCCATTGTCTTCCAGCAATGATGAAACACCAAGGTAAGTGTAAATACCTGAGGCTATGGCCAAAACACCCAAAGCGGCGGGCGTGAACGTGTCCAACCAGACTAGATGCGCCTCAAGCTCTTTGGCCGTCCGCAGCCCCCTCGCCTCCTCTGCAGTCAGGCGGTCCCTTGTCTCTGTCATGTCACCCCACGCTCCCAATCGTTAATCTTGGTTAATCACTAGATAATAACGCACGAGACCATTTGATATGGTCCCGTGCGTAACTTCAAGTTGAGCGGGTCGGGGCGAAGTTTTTTGATCGTTCCAGGATTACACGGACGGGTTCAAAACACCGGTGAGTCCAGCATGACAGAACTGCAACAGGTTCCGGATTGCACCCTCGGCGTCGCGTTTTTGGTCAGGGCCGGAAAGTGCCCTGATCCGCCATTCCGACGTGCACAACGCCAGCATGGACGACACCGAAAAAACCAGCGCCCCAGCAACGTTCGCCGGGTCGGCCTCGGGGTATTTTGTGCACAGCTTTTGAACGACCAGCGAGGCGACGGGATCAAAATGGGTTTTCGCCAGCGCATGCCAACGCGCATCAGCGGAAACTATCGCCACAATGCGCGCATAGGCCAGCCATTGGGGGTCATTACTGAATGCGCGGGTCAACAACGGCCTCATGAAGGCTGACATCAGGTCCGCGGCGTCCCAATCGCCGCACTCCTCCAATCGGCTGATGGCTTCACGACGCTCTTGCGATAGCTCGCTGGCGCGACGCGCCACGATGCGTTCAAAAAGCTCATCCTTTGGACCGCCGTGAAAGTTCACGTTGGCCTTCTGAACCTGCGCCCGCTCGGCGATGTCGCGAATCGAGGCACCGTCGAATCCCTGCTCGGCAAAGACCAGTTCCGCAGCGTCAAGAATACGTTCTCGTGCCGCAATGGATCGCTGCGAAGGCGCCCTTTTTCTTTCTTTTACAGCGTGTTGTGCCATTTCAAAAACTAATTTGCCTTATTTCGAACGATCGTTCAAGATAAATAGTGTCGCAGGAGGAGAAACGAATGGAACAGGTGCAAGTCGGAGCGGGCCAGCCGGTCACGGTGAAGGCCCGCCCGGAAGAGTGTTTTGCTCTGATCGGAGCTGGGCCCATGGGTCTGGCAATGGCCAAGACACTTGTCGAGCAGGGAGTGCCATTTCAGGGATTTGAACTGGCTGACGATGTGGGTGGTCTGTGGAACATCGATGCCCCTCGGTCTACGATGTACGAGACCGCCCACCTCATATCGTCCAAGAAAATGACCGAATTCACCGACTTCCCTATGCAGGAAGAAACGGCGGAGTATCCATCACATCGCGAGCTCAAGACGTATTTCCACGACTTCGCAAACGCATTTGACCTGTGCCAGCACTATCGCTTTGGTGCCGAGGTCCTGAGCACGACACCGCTGGACGCAGGCGGATGGGAGGTGAAATGGCGTGACAAGGCAGGCACTGAGTATTGCCAGATCTTTGCGGGTGTCTTGATCGCCAACGGCACTTTGTCCGAACCCAACCTACCCAAGTTTGAGGGAGAGTTTTCAGGCGAGCTGATCCACGCCTCGGACTATCGTTATCCGACGCAATTCACAGGCAAGCGGGTTCTGGTCATCGGGGCCGGAAACTCGGGCTGCGATATCGCGGTTGACGCCATTCACCACGGGCAATCCTGCGATATATCGATGCGCCGCGGGTACTATTTTGTACCCAAATACGTCTTCGGCGTTCCGGCCGACACGATGGGCGGCAAGATCAAACTGCCCATGTGGCTGAAACGAAAAGTCGACGGTGCAATCCTGAAATGGTTCGTGGGTGATCCACAGAAATATGGCTTTCCCAAACCGGATTACGCCCTGTACGAATCCCACCCCGTCGTCAACTCGCTGATCCTGTTCCACGCCGGGCATGGCGATTTGAAGGTGCGCCCTGACATTGAAAGATTTGACGGCAAGACCGTCCATTTTCGGGATGGCACCTGTGCTGAATACGACATGGTTCTGGCCGCGACCGGATATAAACTACACTACCCGTTCATCGATAAGTCGCACTTGAACTGGCAGGGCGACGCCCCGCACTTGTACCTGAACTGCATGCATCCAACCCGCGATGATCTGTTCATCCTGGGAATGATCGAGGCGTCGGGCCTAGGGTGGCAAGGGCGGCACGAACAGGCCGAGATGGTGGCGCGCTATATCGCGGGGCTAAGATCCGGAAACTCTGCCGCAAAGGCCATTCACTCGACCAAATCCCAAAAATTCGAACGTGCGACCGGCGGCATGAACTATATCGACCTGCCCCGGATGGCCTATTATGTCGACAAAGCGACCTACCGCGGTGAAGTGACCCGGCAGATCGCGGCGTTGAAAGCGGCCCAGTCATGAACGGGATAGACGACGTCGCGCTGAACTTCGATGCAGGCAACCTAAAGCTGCTGAACGTCATCCTTGCCGTCGTGATGTTCTCAATCGCGCTGGATCTTAGGATGGATGACTTTCGCCGGATCCTGCGCGGACCGAAACCGTTGCTTGTTGGGCTGGCGTCCCAGTTTTTTGTTCTACCCGCACTCACCTTTCTGATGTTGCTAGTGGTCAACCCACTACCCTCGGTGGCAATGGGGCTGATCCTTGTAGCGGCCTGCCCGGGTGGGAACATCTCGAATTTCATGACGCACCGTGCTGGCGGAAACGTGGCGCTTTCGGTGTCGATGACAGCTTTCGCAACCGTGGGCGCGATCATCATCACGCCCGCTAATGTTGCGTTGTGGGGGAATCTTTATGCCCCGACACGAGAAATCCTGCAAAGGACAGAAATCGACCCGGTCGCAGTGGCCATTACGGTCGGCTTCATGCTGATCCTACCGCTGATCCTTGGCATGCTGGTCAATGCGCGTTTCACAGCCGTCGCCGATAAAATCCGCCGCCCGATGCAGTGGCTCTCGATGGCGATCTTCATCACATTCATCATGGTTGCGCTCGCCGCGAACTGGGCAATTTTCCAGCATTTTGCGACCGCGATCATCGGGATTGTTATCCTGCATAACGCGCTGGCTTTTATGGGCGGTTATCTGACCGCGACGGCCGCCAGCCTGTCGGAACGCGACCGCCGGTCTGTCACAATCGAAACTGGGATACAGAACTCGGGCCTTGGCCTTATCCTGATTTTCGCCTTTTTCGGAGGGCTTGGCGGAATGGCGGTGGCCGCCGCACTTTGGGGCATCTGGCATGCAATCTCGGGGTTGGCTCTGGCCGCCTTCTTCGCAAGACGAGAGGTTCCCGAATGCGCCACATCCTGATCACCGGAGCCGCAGGCGCGGTGGGCACTGCCCTGCTGCATCGGTTGGGCGGTCGTGCCGACATCACGATCACCGCAACCGATATTCAAGAGCCCGCGAACTTGCCGACAAATGCACGGTTCGTACGGATGGATGTCACCGGCAACGCGCCTCTCAACGTCATTCTGGCCGAAGAACCGGACACCATTGTTCATCTGGCGTCCATCGTGACCCCCGGTCCGAGTTCGACCCGAGACCATGAATATCAGGTTGATGTCGAAGGTACCCGGAATGTGCTGAATGCGGCGATTGCCGCCGGGGTCAAGCGTCTGGTGGTTACCTCTTCGGGGGCCGCTTATGGGTATCATGCCGATAACCCGGTTCCCTTGCGCGAAACGGATGCGATACGAGGCAATCAGGAGTTTGCCTATTCCTGGCACAAGCGGCTGGTCGAAGAGATGCTGGCCGAAGCCAGACAAACCACACCCGATCTCGAACAGGTTGTTCTGCGCGTGGGCACAGTACTGGGACCCAAGGTCGAAAACCAGATAACGGCGCTGTTTCACAAACCCCGCCTGCTGGGCTTGAAAGGCTCCGACAGCCCATTTGTGTTCATCTGGGATGAAGACTTGGCCGATATACTGGTGCGTGCGGCCACGGACGGGCCTGCCGGCGTTTTTAACGTTGCCGGCGATGGCGCGCTGACCATCTCACAGATCGCGTCACAAATGGGCAAATCCGTGCGTTGGTTGCCCCCGGCGGTGGTCAGGGCCGCTCTGACCATTGCCCGCCCGCTGCGCCTGTCGCGTTATGGCCCAGAGCAAGTGCGTTTTCTTCTGTATCGCCCTGTATTGAACAATGCCGCGCTGAAAGGCGAATTCGGCTATCACCCCAAATTCACGAGTGCCGAGGCGTTCGATCGCTGGTGGGAGGCTACCCAATGAAACCAACCGCTGTCATTACAGGAGGAGCCGGAGGGCTGGGCCGTGCATTGTCCGCTGCGCTAAGGGCCGACGGTTGGCATACCGCATTGATTGATTTACCGGGGCAAGAACTTGACGCGCTTGCCAATCTGGATGACGTCAGCACCTTTGCCTGTGATCTGACCGACGCTGATCAATGCAAAGACACCTGCACCCGAATCATTGCGGCAAGAGACTCCATAGATCTGGTGATCTACAATGCAGGTGTCTCGCAGATTTCCGCGTTTTCGGACAGCGATATGCGCTCGCACCGAAACTTGTTCGAAATCAACTATTTCGCTGCAGTTTGTTGCGCTCAGGATTTTCTGGACGCGGTCAGGAAAGCCAAGGGTACACACCTTGCGATCTCTTCCGTTGCAGGTTTTGCACCCCTCATTCATCGAACCGCCTATGCAGCCAGCAAACACGCGATGGAGGGGTTCTTTAAGTCCCTTCGCGCCGAGGAATCCGCCCACGGGGTTCGAGTTTCCATCGCCGCGCCATCCTTTGTGGCGACCAATATCGGGCGACCGGAGGCCGCAGACGCTGGGTTCGTTCGTCCCGGCTCGGCCTCGGATGGTATCGACTACATGGAGCCGGAAGCGGCGGCACAGGTAATCTTGCAAGGTTACCGGCGACGTAAAGACTACATCCCAGTCGGGCGGATCGCACAGATCGCCAATCTGCTAAACCGTCTGGCACCAAAGCTCTATTTCCGACAGATGATGCGGACGGTAGGTAAGCGACGAACGCCCTGACCTGTCAACTGACCGAAGCCTCTAACACTGATTTTAGCTTTTGTGCATCAATCGGCTTGTGCAGCAAAAGGTAGCCTACCGTCTTGCAAGAGGCTGCCAATTCGGTCGAACGATCAGCGGAAATAATGCAACCGGGCAGTTGCCCGAATTCGCGTGTCAATTCGGCAATGGCTTCGGTACCGGTCTTTCCGCCGTCCAGTTGAAAATCGGCGACAATGACATCCGGTAAAATCCCGATCTCGTGCAGCAGGTTTGCCGCCTCATCTTTGCTGGCCGCTTCCAATACCTGAACGCCCCAGTTTTCCATCGTCATGCACAGCGCGCCGCGCAGGTTGTCATCGTTTTCAATCAGCAAGGCAACCGTCCTGTGCAGCACGTCCGAGCGCGGCTGTATCGACGGCTCACCACTATATAACGCACCGCGTGCCTGGCCTGCTGATGGAACCGTGATTGAAAAAACGGTTCCGCGCCCCAGTTCGGACTGCAAACGTATCGGATGTTTCAACAAACCACAGGCGCGTTCCACAATGGCAAGGCCCAACCCCATCCCTTCGGCCGCACTGGCGTCTGAATGAATACGTTTAAACTCTTGAAAAACAACGTCTCTCTGGTCTGGCGCGATCCCAATTCCTGTATCCCAAACCTGGATCGAAACGGTCTTGCCCAGTCGTCTTACACCAACCAGAACCCTACCCGTTTCCGTGTACCGGATCGCATTTGACAGCAGGTTTTGCAGAACACGCCGCAGGTAACTGGCATCACTTCTGACAACCGCATCGGTACCGACAAATCGCAATCCAAGCCCCTTGGCTTGCGCCATGGGCCTAAAGGCGTCCTCCATCTGGGAAAAAAGCTCACCGACCGGGACCGAGGATAAGTGAACCGATGCCCGTCCGGAATCCAGTTTCGATATATCCAGCAGCGCCTCAAGAATGTGTTCGACACTGTTTAGGGCGCTCTCTGCTTTCACCGCGACTGCGCGCGCATCGGCCTTGTCCAATCCACTGCCCAATGTCGAGACGTAGAGTTTTGCAGCCGACAGAGGTTGCAACAGATCATGGCTGGCCGCCGCGACAAAGCGCGATTTTGATGCGTTCGCGCGTTCTGCCTCGTTCAGCGCGTCCGCAAGCTCCATTGTTCGCGATGCAACGCGCTGTTCCAACAGTTCCTTGGCCTCAACCAGGGCTTGTGCGGATTTTCTTTCAGCCGTCACATCGGTGAAGGAAATCACGAAACCCCGATCCGGCATTTCCTGCGCGAAGACTGACAATATCTTAGCACGACCGCTGTGCATCTGGAATTGCAACGGCGGGCGCTCGGTCGAGCGATTGACCCAGGCCAGCAGGTCGGCGTCGCTCACGCCGCCCTCAAAACTGATGGTCGCGCTTAACCGGTGAAACAACGCCTGGAACGGTGCCCCCATCTGAAATTGCGCGTTGGGGATGGCCAACAACTCGCTGGCGCGGTTGTTCCACCCGACCAGACGCAGCTTGCTGTCAAAGATACAGACCCCCTGATCGATATGTTCCAGTGTCGCGCGGATCAGGCGTGCTTTGTCATCGAGGATGCGGTCCCTTTCCTGCCGCTCGACCCGCATAATGTCTGTTACATCCGTTTGTAAGATAACGGTGCCGCCATCCGGTGTCCGATGTTCCGACACCTGCATCCAGCGGTTGCCGCTAAGGCGGATGTTAAAGACGACGTGATCTTCAGCATGGCGCGCCATGCGCCGCTGCACCCAGTCTTTTGGGGAAACTACTCCAGGCAGGGACAGGAACCTGGACTGGCTGACCAACCCGACATAATCGGTGAACCGCAGCCCCGGTGTCAGTCTGGTTTGGATGTCAGGCATATGCAGGCCAAAGCGGCTATTGCACAGGACCATTTCTTCATCCCGGTTGAACAGCGCAAACCCTTCCTGCACCGCCTCGATCGCATTGGCGAGATTTGCGCGGGCGGCTTCGGTTTCCTGATTGGCCTGCGCCAGGCGCGCGTTCGAGTCGTTGAGCAAGTCCAACGCCCGCTCAAGGTCATCCGTCCGCGCGCGCACTTCCTGTTCAAGCATGGCAGCCCGCTGAAACTGAGCGTAAGCCGCGCCCGAAGCGTTTGTGGATTCCTCGACCCGCCGCATCAGGGCCGCGACGATTTTCAGCAGCTTTTCATTTTGCCGATCAAGCGGATCATTGGGGTCGGTCAGGGATTCAATCATTGCCTACCCGTCTTCCGGGGGGTAAATCGCGACGCCTGTTAGCGTCTGGTTCACATGGATCGAGTTGAATTGCTCGCCATAGGTCGAAAACCCTACGACATGGTTCTCAGCAAGCAGGCGCGAAATCTCGCCCGTCTTTTGCTTTTCCTGTGCTTCCAGTCGACGCAAGATGCAATCGCAGCCCAGGATCGTGTCCGGACGGGTGGTTTGTGTCAGCGCAGCGATTTCTTCCTCGAGATGCGAAACCATGTCGCGAGGTTCGGCCAGCGTCAGCACCAGCCCCTCATCAATCGCGGAAAAGAACACAAGGTCACCATTGCCCGCGACGCGCTGAATGGCCCGCACATGATGCTGGCCGCCGATCTGCACAACCAGCGGGTGGGCCGCAAAAGTAAAGGTCGTCAGCTGTTCAGGGTCTTTTCCAAGTAGACGGGCATATTCGCGCGCGGCTGGCTCGGCGTTGATTTCCTGCACGATACGGTTTGCCGGATCGGCCTTGGTGACAACCATACGCCGCGCCGTTGGCACTAGGTGATCCGTCTTGAACACTTTGATCGGGCAGCGCGTGCGAACCTGCGTCAGGATCGCCGCGTTCTGCATGGCCTGACCGTCCATCAACACATACGTCGCGCCGAAACGGGTTCCGTCCCCTGCGGACCCGCCGAACAGGGGTACCGGCCCCAGTCCAACGGCGAGTTCCGACGTCAGCGCATCCTCTTTCGTCGACAGCCCGTCGATCATCAAAAAGGAAAACTCGTGTTTCCAATCCGGTGCGGACGCCGCCATTTCGTTACGGTTGCGGATCATCTGGTCAATGATGTCCTGCGCCGAGAAATTCCCAAGTTCGGGCACCAACAGAGTGCGAACCTCGAAATGCGAAGACGGTAATCCGATGGCGACAATCTGATCTTCGCCATAGCCGCAATCTGCAAGCTCGCCCGCTGTGGTGCATCCGATTACAGGCGTTGGTGCAAAGGCATCGACTGCCGCGGAAATAACCGCCGCCGCATCCGCGCCGGAGCTCACGAACAGAATAACCAAGGACAAAAGATCATCGCCCAACGATCCGGCGAGTTTTTCAATCGCCTGATCCGTGTCGCGATGTACAAAGCCCGTTTTGACGATACCTGGCGCACGGGCAGCAGCTGTCGCCCACCCGACTGCTTGGTTCATCCTGCCCTCCTCCCTGAAGCGCAACGTTTTCATATGATATGGCGCGAGGGCTTATTCTTGCAAGACGCTGGCAAGAGAAGCCTTCTTGGCAAGCAGAACGGCCTGCGTACGACTTTGCACGCCGAGTTTACGCATGATTGCAGTTACATGCGCCTTGACCGTGGTTTCGGCAATGGACAGATCAAACGCAATCTGCTTGTTCAGTTTGCCTTCACAGATAAGCTGCAGAATGCGCGATTGCTGATTGGTCAAAGTGGCAAGCCGATTGGCGGCGTCGCTGTGTTCGGTATCCGCATCGTCGTCAATCAGTGCAAAACCGTCTGGCACGAAGACGTCCCCGGAATGAACTGTCTCGAAAGCTGTACGAAACACGTCTCGCTGGCTGTGCTTGGGGACATAACCTGAGGCACCCGCACGGATCACCTGACTGATCACACGGTTCTCTGAAATCGACGACACCACGATGACCGGTGCATCGGTGGCCGCTTTGACACGCACCAAACCTTCAAGCCCGTCCACATCCGGCAGGTTGAGGTCCAGTATGACCGCATCTGGTCGCAACCCACCGGCAATCAGAGCAATCGCGTTTTCCAATCGATCTGCGGTGTGGATTTCACCGATACGAGTGACACTTTGCAGCGTCATCGACAAAGCATCACAAAACAGTGGATGGTCATCGACGATCAGGACCTTGTCAAAATCAATCTGTCCGGCGGTTTTTGCAAACATGAAACTTGGCCTTTGCAATCTGGTTGTCCCAACCCTAGCAACCGGCGGGTGCCGCGCCTACTGGCGAAACGTCGTATACTTGGAACCCATGCTTGGCTATGCCTCGGGGCTTTGGGGCAAAATCGATTGACGTAAGATCGCTGTCACTTTGGCTCCGATCTGGGGGGCTTCACTTTCTCTTGGGCCAGCGATGTTCAATATCGTATTAGGTCTCGCAATGACCCATTGCTTTACTTGGTGCGCACACGCCTCAAGCCCCTGCCCTAGATCAACGATCTGGTAAGGTTTTCCGATCTCTTGCGCAAAATCGATGGTCAACTGCGTTCCCGGACTGGTCGATCCATCCACAAAAACCAGCAAAGCGTCGCAGGACAAAACGTTCAGCTTTGTGCGTTCGGAGACATCCGCGGACTGTGTCTCATTGAAACCAGAGAAGCGATCCGGAATGCGGCCCGCCTCATTCAAGCGGCCTTTCGGAACCCAGCCGCCATAGGGAATGTCGTTTTCCAAAGCGAACTGGAAAGCCGCCATATCAACGCCTGTTTGTCCGCCGGTTATGATTTTCACAAGACGCCCCTACCCTAAATCAGCGCCTTGCTAGCCCAACAGACCGATTTCATGCCCGTCAATGATAATCGCCAGATCCCAGTATTTTCTGATTTCTTCCTCGGCGGCCTGGGCTGCAGCGGCCTCTTCGGGCACGCGTTCGACCCGAAAGCCGAACCGTTCAAGACCGCAATAATCAACGCGGCTGAGAATGACGGGAAAAACCTCCCGCTCCATCGCGGCGGCGGCCAACAGCCTTGCGATACGATATGGGGTTTCTGGCGGTTCATGCACCCGCACGCCGATATGCACCGGGCCGCCGGGCTCCCGGTCCCACAGCATGAGCGAGGGGGCCAGCCGCATACTCGGAAAGATAACCTTGCCAAGCGGCTTGGTGTCACGATCCTCATTGATCAGATCGTCTAGCGGCTCGGGTCGATTTGGTGAGGCTCTGCTGAGGATTTCGAACCATAGATCGCTGGTCATATCCGCGCCCCCAATTCGGTTAGCAATTCGGCGGCCTTGACTGCTCCCGTTTTGGGCAGCTCAAAACCATTCAATGCAGATCGGTAAAATTCGGCTCCGTCGCGATCCAGCCAATCTGCCACTGTGCGCTCGAGCGTCATGAATTCGCGTTCGGTGATGGCGGCGCACAAGTCACGGTCGGCCATAGCTGTGGCGCGCCGTTCCTGATCGTCCAGATAGGGTGCTGACTGCGGAATAAATATCGCCGGAATGCGATGGTACAGCATCTCAAGGACCGAGTTGTACCCGGCGGCAGATATGACCACGTCCGCGGCAAGACAAAGCTTGGTCGCCTCTAACGTCTGAACCACGCGGGTGTTTTTCCAACCGAATGTGGCAGGCTGAACCGTGCTTCCGGGCCACGTTACAACCAGGTGCAGGCAATCATCGCGCGCCTCAATCATGCCCGAGATCGCCTGCAATTGCGCAGACCTGTCCGAGGCAACGCCGCCCCCCAGCATGCTGACAACCAGCTGCTTGAAGTCGCGCCCGAAACGTTCCGCCAGCCGGGCCCTGAGCTGTTCTTTTTCCGCGGCGGACTGTTCCACCTGACGCACGATTGGCCCGACATAATGGACATGGTCACCATAACTGTAGGCGTCGTTCAGCTCGTCAAATGCCTCGGAAGGCACGATGACACGGTCAAACACGCTTTCGCGGCGCAGCATAGTCTGCCTTGACCGGCCTTCAGGCCACAACCCGCGCCGGATCCAAGCCGCCGACAACTTGCGTTCACGGATCACCCGGTAGACGGAGTCAAACACATAGCCGCCGTCAAAAACCAGCGTGTCGTTTTCTTGAAGCACCGCACCAAGACGCCGATAGGTCAGCACGTCATTGCCATCAGAATTGGTCTTTGTATCGGTGCGCTGAACCAGCGGGATACAGTCGATACCTTCACGGCGAACAAGCGGAACGCAGCTGGGAAAGGCCGCGAACATTTTTGTCATGGTGTCCGGCATTTCACGGGCAATGATGCTGCACCGCTGCGCGTGGCCCAGCCCCACGCCGTTCGTCGGGAAAAACAGAGTTTTGGGCTTGTCCTGTTCTGTCGGACGCTTTTTCGGCGTCAGACCTGCAGCCGTTTCCAGGCGCGAAATGTCAACTGTATGCAACCATTGAGATTTCGAGGCCTGTTCCACAATTTGCGACACGTTCCCAATCACATTGCCGATCAGATACCCATCCAACGCGAACGGAGTCTTGGGCCCAAGCAAAGCTGGTGCACCAGAGGACATCAGAACCTCATCGTCGGTACAGTCAATGGCAACGCCGCCTGCTGCGATCAACTCGACCGCAAAAGCGGCCATGCGAACCCCGGCGATTCCGTGGCCGAACATCGCCAGAACATCCGTCGAATTTGCCAAGGTCAGCGGTGACAGCCCGGTATACAAATAGGTCGGCAAATCGTGAAACGGCGACGCCTTGATCGCCTCATTCTGCGCGCCGCTAACGATGAGTTTCAGGTTATAGCCACCCTGGCTGCTCATCCGGGAAAAGCAAGACAGTGTCTCGGGGTTGTCCAGTTCCATCGAACCCAACACAAGGGTCACGTTCGGCACCACCCTTTTAGACCGCCGCGATACGGGCCGAATATCCGCCACCAAAGGGCTAGAGGTCGATGGCAACACCGGGCGTGGTTGAAAATCTGTCAGGTCAATCACCTGGGCTTCACGCCCAAGCGCATAGGCCAGCCGGGCTTTGGCCGCGATGTAACTTTGCTGGGTCATAAAGCGGCCCGTCGCAACAACCGGGACACTCGGGTCGAGCTGTTTGTTGCGCAACGACGCAAGAAGAAAATCGTCGATCTCTTCGGCACCCAGTACGAATACGGTCTGCGCCTTGTTCTCGCCCGGGTCGACGAGGAACTTGGCTGACTCGAAAATCCTGCCACGCCCTGCATCCTCGGGCAGATAATCGGCATCAATGCACACATTGAAGCCACGTGCGGCAAGCTGCTCGGCAAAGATCAACTGCGTGTCAAACGACCGCAATGAGCGTGTGCCGACTTCGACATAGATCATCTATTCACCTCGCTGTCGGCGGATAAAACCCCCGACAGCATCGCCTTGAATTTCCCTGCAGAGTAGTTCTGCAGCGCCGATTGCGATCTGACTACCTGATCATGATACTTCTGCGGCTGGGCGATCAGGTCTGCAATGATTGTGTCCACCTGAGATGGCTGGCAGGTCAAGACGGCATTTCCGAACGTGGCACCAGTATCGGGGTTGGTTAGAACAACTTTACCTGCGGCAACCGCCTCGGCTACCACGCGACCAAAGCTTTCCTGCCAGGTCGGCGCCGTGAAATATACAAAAAAGTCAATCATTCCAAAGAACTCTTGCACAGTTATGGCATCAAAGGGAAGCAAGGTCCAATGCGCGCGAAGAACACGGGCATTCAACAAAGCATCCGCCCCAAGAATTACATTGCACTGAGAATGGCTTGGAAAACAGCTGTCCAAATCGGCAATAACCGGGAACTTCTCGAATCCGGGTCGTGAATGACGCCCACGGCGGTCCTGTGGCGTTTCACACGGGGCGCTCATCTCGGTCTCGCAAATGTTGAACCAGTCAGAGCCCAAAACGTCCCATTGCCGCGCCACGCGAGACGTTGCCAACCAGTCAACGACACCGTTTCGGTTATACGGTGATATCGGTGCGAGTGTCTTCTTAAGCGAAATTGTCGAGGCTTCGATCTGGCCTAGACAGTTTGAAACATCAAACCCCTCTGCCCCGCCCGGACGCAGAAAGTTCTCATGCGTAATCACATACAATTCTCGCGCAATGATCTTCGTGCCAAGCGTGTCCTGAAATTTTAGAAAAGACGGATTGTGCAAAAAGACGAAATCCGCTGTGATCCGGGGTGCATCCCAAATGATCGGAATGTTCAACTCGTCCAGCATCCGCCGCAAAACCGGCGAGACATGCTGGTTGGTACCAAATGTTTTGGATGTGATCGCATGGACGACGACCTGCCCAAATTCGGCGGCCACAGGCAATTCAGCGGCTACAGCCGCAGAAGTCCCGCCAGAAAATCGCGGCTCTATAACATAGGCGATCGTAGGTGCGTTCGATCGCCCAATGGCAAGCATTTCCGACATCCGGCTCAGTGTTGCAACGAGGCGGAAAATGCGTTGTCGCCCGAGCGGTTCTCGCCATCGGCTGGAGCACTAGAGGCATAGCTGAAATCCAGATCACCAACCGACGCGACCTCGTGAAAGCTCCGCAACTCCAGCGAAAGCTCATCCTCGCCGCTCAAAAGCTGGGGGTTTTTGTCGAGGTAGGAATACAGCGCCTGAATGTCATTGGTGGACAGCATTTGGTCGATGACCAGCAGATGCTCAAGCGTAATCTCGGCACGCGCGTTTTGGGTCGTCGATAAGAATAGCAGAGCAGTTACGATGCCGATAAGTCGTCTATCCGTCATTTTGGATACCCCGTCGGAAATAATTAACAGTACACAAAATTGAATCAGTCCTTTTCAGTATAGCTTAAAAATACAGTTATTGGGTCGTCGCTTTCTTAAGTTTGCTCAAGACCTGACTTTTCAGGCGATTGACGCGGTTCGGGGCTGGGGCTCTGGCTGTGGAACGTGTAGTCGTCCGCTTGATCGCGGCGACGCCCGAGCCTTCTCCCGCCAACCATAACTCGATGATCCCATTAGGAGTTTTGACGTTGGCCCCTGTGAAATCCCTCAGCAATGCACCCGAGTCTTTGGCGAGGGCTGCCGCTCTTTCCTCGTCCTGCTTATGATAGAATCGAACGTTTGATTGAGTGATCCCAAACCCCACGCGCGCCTGTCCGCTAAGCTCATGCCCCGTCGACGTCAGGTTGGTCACAACAGAATCAACAACGCTTTGCGGCACGTTGGTTGGCGCATAGATTCGGAAGGCCGTCGCAGAATTTGCTGGTGCTGGCTCTGGTTCAGATGGGGTGATTGCCTCATCCGGCAAAGCTGTGCGTTCGATAGGCTTTGATGGCGCTGATGCCTCTTGCAGCAGGGGCGCCAAAGACACTACGGCATCCAACGGAAGTGGTGTTCGAGGCGACTCTGGCGTTTCCAGCGAACCAAGCGTCGGCGAAAGGGTTGGTGCTTGCAAAGCGGGCGATACTTCGGAAAGGCTTGGTGTTACCAGTCGGGCGGGTGCATCAGGTAGTTTCGGCGCAACAAGCAGAGCCGCCAGTTCTACAGGCTCCGGCTGCGGCACGGATGGCAGCGGTTGCGGGATCGAAGAGGCAAGCCCAGTGTCCTCTTGCTGCACGGCAAGGTCCGATGCACCCGTGTTCGACGAGGTCGCGCCGGGCTCAACCAGCACACGCGCTTCCGGTGGTTCTTCGATTTCAAGCGAGGCTACGGCTTCCGGCAGGGAAAGGTCCGAACCATTTGTTTCGCCTGTCTGGGTGCCCAGGTCAGGCTGATAGGCACGCGCGTGCTCGGGTACAGTCTGGTGGACATCCAGTGGCACCTGCGATGCCGCATTCTCCAATGCGCCGGGCGGGATCGGAACTACGGGTGGGCGCATTGCCGTTACGGTTACTGTCGCGGTGACGGTTACGGCTTCAAGGAACTCTTCGGGTTCTGCCGCCGACACAGTCGTTTCAAGCAAAGCGACAGAAGTGCTGAAAATCTCGGGCGTGGATTGAAAGCGGACGAAACCCAGGTTCACCTCTTCCCGAGGTCGATAACTTAGCGGGGTTATCGGCAGTGGCGGCTGGACAAGGGTCGGCACGAAGGACCGGACGTTGGGGGCCAAGCCTGACACTTCTGGTTCGATACCGCCCGACGGCCTGGACGCCTCGGGTAGGGGCAATGACAGTGACGCCAAGTCCTCTGACGCGCCTGTGTCACCGTTGGGCGAAATCGTTTCAGCTGACGTATCGAACACGGTCGTAGAGCTTACAACCAGCTCTTCCGCGTCGCGTGTTACTTCAGAGGACGACTCCGGGCGTTGGGCCAGTTCTGCGTCCTGTTGCGTGATCGCGCTTGTCGCCAAAGCTTCCTGGCTCGCCAGGCCCACATTTTCGTTTGGACCGGGCGCGCTCAATCCAGACAGGATCAGAAAAACCGAAGACGAGGCAACCACGCCGATGCCGCATCCTGCCGCCATCATACCCAACCGCATCTTGCGACGAGACCGTTTCTGGTCCTCTATCCTTTCCAGAAGGTTCTTGCGCAATCGATCCGCAACTTCACCCTCGGACAGCTTTAGGCTTGGCTCTGGGTTGATCAGATCCTCTGGTATATTGTCGGAATGCATGCCCGGAACGGGCGCGCCATTGGGCGGAGCGGCGCTTACTTCGCCCCGTTCATCGCTTGGGACGTTTTCGGTCGCGCGGCTGTCATTGTTGACGGTTTGGGCACCAGAAACCCCCGCGGCGGCACTTTGAACCGACTCACCGGTCTGGCGCGATTTGGTTGCTTGGGCCGGCTTACCTGCGGTTCCTGGCTGCCCCGATGCCACATTCGGCGCGTTTGCTGGCTTCACACCAGCGGTTGAGTGCGTGGTTTTCTTACCGCTAGGCTCAGACGGCCGCGCAACGCCTCCGTTTGCCTTGCCTGCCGAGGGATTGCTTTCTTGCTGTTTGCGAGCGTTATCAAGCACCTCCTGCCATTCAGGAGATTGCACAAAATCATAAATACCCGACACTTTATTAGCGTCTTTTTTGGCAACTTCAGGGCGAGCTTTTGGATCGCTGGCCTTTGTCATCAATACCCCCGAACTGGCCGCCGGAACACGCTCTTCGCTGTCGCAACTCGGGCAAACCAAATACACTCGTGAACATTAAAAAATTCAAAAAAATGTACGAAGCAGTATAAAAAATTGACCGCTGGAAGACAAGTAATCCGGTGTTCGTCGAGCAACTATTGCCGTTTTCGCAAGGGCAGATTGCGCCGTCGTTCGCCCCTTCTGTGCCCTGGCACCATCTGCGTCGGCTCAGCGAATTCAGTAAAATGGGGTTCGTCAAATCACTGATGATCAAGCTGATCAGGGTCGTTTCCGCAGATCGCAAACTTGCCGCCGAACGCTCACAGGGACACGGGCGCGCGGCACCACGCTGCACCGTTCAGCACACCGTTTCAATCAGCCCTTCGGAATTTGGCTGAAACAGTTTCACTATCTCAGACCTCTAAATCCAGAACCAGAATTCCGTCGATGCCGCCCACGGTGTTTTCGACCAACTGTGCGCCCAGCGCTTTGTGCCTCTCGTTGTTTTGATAGCTGCCCAATGCGGCCCAATCGTCGAAATCAATCACAAACCCATGCTTGTAACCGCGTTCGATCTGTTCAGGGCTTTCACTGCGGCCACCGGTAAACCCGCCTGCACCCGGCAGGGCATCGGTCAAGTCCGACAGGCCCCTGTAAATCTTCCCGATGGTCTCTTCTGTTACGTCGGACCGGAATTTTGTCAGAACGATATGGCGGATCATAGTCACGTACCTTGATCATAAGTGTAGGAGCGCAAGCGTCCGAAGAATTCGAGCGTCACCATAACTAAGGCGTTTGCAACCACAATGTACCTAAGACTTCGAGCCTGCCCTAGATCGCCAAATACTCCTCGCGCAGGCCGGTGTCTTGAAGCACCTCATTCGCCGTCCCATCAAATACGATCGTGCCGGTGTCCAGAATGATCGCGCGATCGGCTAACTCCAATGCTCGGACTGCGTTCTGTTCGACGATGATCGTGGTCATGCCCTGTTGCTTGACGTGAGCTAGCGTTTTTTCAATCTCGTCGACAATGACCGGGGCCAGACCTTCGTAAGGCTCATCCAGAAGCAGGACCTTGATATCCCGGGCAAGGGCTCTGGCGATTGACAGCATTTGTTGTTCGCCACCCGATAACGTAATCCCCTCTTGTTTCCTGCGTTCGCCCAAACGCGGGAACAGTTCATACAACCGCTCCAGGGACCATCCGACCGGCGGCGCAATCTGGGCAAGCTGCAGGTTTTCCTCGACCGTCAGGCCGGGAATGATACGTCTGTCTTCCGGTACAAGACCAAGACCAACAGACGCCGCTTCGTAGCTTGTCATATTGTGTAGTGGCTGGTGGTCCAACCAGATTTCACCGTGCCTTACTTCGGGATCGCCTACCCGCGCAATCGACCGGAGTGTCGAGGTTTTGCCAGCGCCGTTCCGTCCAAGCAGAGCCAGAATCTCACCTTCGTGCACATTAAAGCTGACGCCCTGCACGATATAGCTTTCCCCGTAGTATGAATGCATGTCCCATACAGACAGGAACGCAGGCGCGGTGCTTGCCCTATTGGCGTTTTTCGAAAAGTCGGGTTTCTCGTTCATAGCTTGTCCTTACGCCGCCTCGCCCAGATAGGCTTCACGAACCTTGGGATGTCCACGGATTTTTTCAGGAGTATCTTCGACCAGCGGCGTCCCTTGCGCCAGAACTGTGATGCGTTCCGCAAGGCTGAAGACCACATGCATGTCATGCTCGATAATGGCGATGGTTATGTCGCGCTCATCCTTGATCTGTTTTAGCAAATCGATGGTGTTGTTGGTGTCCGCCCGCGCCATGCCTGCCGTAGGTTCGTCCAGCAACAACAGCCGCGGATTTTGACTGAGGCACATGCCAATCTCAAGTCGCCGCTTGTCGCCCCGAGACAGCGACGCCGCGTGCATTTCGCGTTTGTCGGCCATGTTCATCTCTTCCAGCATGACTTCGGCCTGTTCGACGACCTCACGTTCGCGAGCGATGGTCTCATAGGCATGCATCCGGAACGCGCCATCCCGCATCGCGAAGATCGGGATCAGCATATTCTCCATCACCGTCAGCTCGCCAAAGATCTCAGGCGTTTGGAACACGCGGCTGATGCCCATCTGGTTAATCTGGAACGGCTCCAGCCCCAGAACCGAGTTGTTGTTGAACAACACCGATCCGGTGTCCGGCATCAGCTTGCCCACCAGACAGTTCAGCAGCGTCGACTTGCCCGCGCCATTGGGGCCGATGATCGCGTGAACCGAGTTCTCTTCGATATTGAGGTTCACATCTGTCAGCGCCTTGAGGCCACCGAAGCGTTTGCTGACGTCTTTGACTCTTAGAATTGCCATTTCTCGCCCCTTATTCCGCCGGTTCTGTTTTGCCCGACGGCGCATCGTCGGTGTCTTTTTTCTTGCGCTTGAAGCGCTTGAGCAAACGTTGCCCACCTTCAACAAGACCACCCGGCAGATAGATGACAACCAGCATGAACAGGATGCCCAGCGTCAGATGCCAGCCTTTGCCGATGAACGGATGGATCACGAACACCACGGCGTCCTCCAACCCGTCAGGCAGGAATGCGAACCAACTATGCAGGACGTTGTCGTTGATCTTCGAGAAGATGTTCTCGAAATACTTGATGAAGCCTGCGCCCAGAACCGGGCCGATCAACGTGCCCGTACCACCGAGGATCGTCATCAGAACCACCTCGCCCGAGGCGGTCCACTGCATGCGTTCGGCACCGGCCAGCGGGTCCATGGCGGCCATCAAACCACCGGCCAGACCGGCATACATGCCCGAGATCACAAAGGCCGCGAGCGTATATGGTTTGGAGTTCAAACCCGTATAGTTCATCCGCTGCTGGTTCGATTTTACTGCCCGCAGCATCATGCCAAAGGGCGACCGGAAGATACGGATAGACAGATAAAACACGACCATCATTATGATTGCGCACAAGTAGTAACCCGCGTTGAAGTCAAAGCTCCACGCGCCCACATCCATCGTGTACGTCGCGCGCATTGGCAATCCAAACAGATGCGGTAAATCCGGCGCGTTAGCACCCTGCAGGATCTGCGGATCGTCCGCATAAACCTGCAGGCCGGTTTCCCCGTTCGTCAGGTTAAACTTGGGGTTTGACAGTACCGAGTAGGCCAGCGCAAAGCTCATTTGTGCGAAGGCCAGCGTCAGGATCGAGAAATAGATCCCCGACCGCCGTAGGCTGATGAACCCGATAAGTAGTGAGAACAGGCCCGCGATGACGACACTCAGCGCGATGGCCGGAATGACGTTGTAGCTGAGCAGTTTGAACATCCAAACGGCCGAGTATGAACCCACGCCCAGAAAGGCCGCGTGACCGAAGGACAAGTACCCGGTCAGGCCAAACAGAATGTTGAACCCGATGGCGAAGATCCCGAAAATCACGAACCTCTGCATCAAATCCGGGTAACCCGCGTTGAACTGCGCCATGGCGCTGCCCTCTGGAAACGGGTTCAGGATGAAAGGCGCCAGCAAGGTCAGGAGTGCGACGACGATCAGCAGGCTGGTGTCTTTTTTATTCAGTCCCAACATTGATTATTCCTCCATCACGCCCTTGCGCCCCATCAGCCCGCGCGGACGCGTCAGCAGCACGATGATGGCGACAAGGTAGATGATGATCTGATTGATGCCCGGGATCGTTGTGGTGGCCCAGGTGGTCGAGGCAAAGCTTTCCAGAATGCCCAGCAAAAAACCTGCCAGAACGGCCCCCGGCAAAGACCCCATTCCGCCGACAACAACCACAACGAAGCTAAGGACCAGAAAGTCCATTCCCATGTGGTAGTTCGGCGGGTTGATCGGCCCGTACATCACACCGGCCAGTCCAGCGACTCCGGCAGCAATGCCAAACATAATGGTAAACCGGCGGTCAATATTGATGCCCAGCAGGCCCACCGTTTCCCGATCAGCCATTCCGGCGCGGACAACCATCCCGAAGGTGGTGAACTGCAGGAACGAAAACACTGCCCCGATGATGCCTACGGCAAAGCCAAAATAAACCAATCGCCAGATCGGGTAGATGATTGCATTGGGATCAAAACCAACCATGGTGCCCAGATCGACAGATCCGCTCAGCACATCAGGCGGAGGGGTCTGGATCGGGTTGGCGCCGAAGAAATACTTGACGATTTCCTGCAGAACGATCGCAAGGCCAAAGGTCACCAGGATCTGGTCTGCATGCGGGCGCTTGTAGAAATGTTTGATCAGCCCGCGTTCCATCACATAGCCAACCAGCAGCATGATCGGGATCGCAAACAGGATGGACAGCGGAACGGACCAGTCGATAATCGTTGCGCCGACTTCGGGGCCGAACCAGGCCTCGATAAAAGGGGTTTCGACCTTCAGCGGATTACCCAGAAAGTCTTTTTGGGTTTCATCCAGGGTCACGAAACTCAGGTTCAGCAGCTTTTGCAAAGTAACGGCGCAGAACGCGCCAATCATGAACAAAGCCCCGTGGGCAAAGTTCACGACGCCGAGCGTCCCGAAGATCAGAGTCAGACCCAGCGCGATCAGCGCATAAGCCGAGCCCTTGTCCAGACCGTTGAGTATTTGCAGTAGGATGGCGTCCATTGGGCCCACCTCAGGGTTGGTCAGTGTGGATTGAGTGGTTGGGACCAGGCCCACAGGCCTGGCCGTAAGACGTCTGACCGCCGAGAACGACGGTCAGACTTTCGCCAAAAGGCTTACGCGCCCGGATTGCACTTGCCCAGTTCGCCACCGGCGAACATCGGGTGCTCGGGATCGTACTCGACCTGCGAACGCGGCGTGATCTCGACGATTTCAAGCGTGTCATAGGCGTTGGTCGGGTTCTCGTTGCCACGCACAACCAATACGTCCTTGAAGCACTGGTGATCGGCACCGCGATACCAGGTGGGACCATTGCCAAGCCCGTCGAACTCAAAGTCTTCCAGAGCTTCGGCAACACCACAGGGGTTGAAGGTGCCCGCACGCTCACACGCATCCGCATAGAGAAGCACCTGCGCATAACAGGTCTGAGCAGAGTTGGACGGCGGCTTGCCGTATTTCTCACCAAAGGACTTCACGAAGGCCTTGGTGCCCTCATCCTGCAGCTGCCAGTTCCAGTTCATCGACCCGAGCACGCCCTTGATGTTCTCGCCCGCACCAGCGGCCATCAGCTCGGAATACAGTGGCACGACGATCTTGAAGTCCTTGCCGTTTGCAACCTTGTCGAGCAGACCGAACTGGATCGCGTTGGTCAGCGAGTTCACCATGTTGCCGCCATAGTGGTTCAGAACCAGCACGTCCGCGCCAGAGTTCAGAACCGGTGCGATGTAGGACGAGAAGTCCGTAGACGCCAGTGGCGTCTTAACTGTGTTGACCGTCTCCCAGCCCAGGGCTTCGGTCGAGGCAACGATCGACTCTTCCTGGGTCCAGCCCCAGTTGTAGTCGGCCGTCAGGTGATAGGCGCGACGTTCTTTGCCCATCTCAGCCGCCAGCACCGGCGCCAGAGCGGCACCCGACATGTAGGCATTGAAGAAGTGGCGGAAACCGTTGGCCTTCTTGTCCTTGCCCGTGGTGTCGTTTGCGTGGGTCAGGCCAGCCATGAAGATGACGCCCGCCTCTTGGCACAGGCCCTGAACCGCAACAGCCACGCCCGAGGACGAACCACCGTTGATCATGATTGCGCCGTCTTTTTCGATCATCGACTTGGCCGATGCGCGGGCTGCGTCAGATTTGGTCTGGGTGTCGCCGGTAACAAACTCGACCTTCTTGCCGAGGATACCGTTCCCCTGAAGCGCCTTCGATGAGAATGTGTTCAAACAACCACCGTCGCCTTCGCCGTTCAGATGTTCGACTGCCAGCTGTTGCGCCAGCAATTCGTCATTGCCTTCGTCGGCATAAGGTCCGGTTTGCGGGACATTGAAGCCCAGAGTGACAGACGACCCTGTCGGCTCATTGGTGAAGGCAGCGGCCGACGAAGCCGTAAAGATCGTAGGCAGGGCCAGACCGGTACCTGCAACCGCACCAGACTTTAGCACGCCGCGGCGCGTGACATTTTTCTTAGTCATGTATTCCTCCCATTTCCATTTTTCGTCCTTTGGCTCCTCTTCCAGCAGACGAAAGCGCACTTTTGTGCATTCCAATAATGGAAATCGGACTGAAAATTTCTCAATAAATTACTAGTATTGAAACAAAATTTTGTAAATTTGTTCACGAATTTTGGGAATTTTTGTAAAGAAAGTGACAACCAGCCCTGTCCCGGCGTTGTCGCGCAAATCATAGTGGGGGACTTATCTTGTGCGTCCAGCATGGTAGCCGGAGCGCTTGAGCAGTTGGGTGCAACCTGGGCATGAGACCTGGAATTGGCCACCCTGCGGCACTGCATCAATACAACGCGGCTCGCTATCTATTTCGATTGATCCTGATGTAAACCGGGCGCTCAGGCCCAACGGCAAACGGGGCTGGACTGGATTGCACCGGACCGCAGCGGATTTTGCCGCCGCCCGAAACGCGGCAGTTCGAGCGCCCCGATATTTGGGTAAGGCGTTGCGGCAGAAAACACATTTGAATTGAGGCGGGTATGGGTGGCGGGGCTGTCAGACAAATTCGAACCAGTCTCAGTCTACCTCAGAAAACCGGAAATTTGGCGGAACTAAGTTGGCTCCACGCGGAAAGAGCGGCGGTTCAACTGAGTTGGAACTTGTCGCGTGAGTAAAGCTGCCGTTCCTGATAGAAGTGACTATGGACGGAAGTGTCGTCTGCGGCAAACTTTTGCAAACATCGCATTTGCCGGATGCAGAGCATCCCACGTTCTTTTCGCCGACGGAAGATGTGAATACTCAGCAAGATTGTTCTTCCAACGGCCAGTTTCTTGCCTTGAGGCACTATCTATGACTTTCATCGCCGCGTCGTAAGAGTGCAATTTGTCAATGACGACGAAACCTGGCTGGCCGTATCGTTTCATCGCTTTCTTCGAGTGTATAAGGGCCGCAACACGATCCCGGCGCTTCTTGACATAGCTTTCCAGCACCTCGCCTTCATGGTCGGCTGCCCGCCACAGGTAATATTGCTTGCCGTTGATCTTCAACAATAACCTTATTTAGATGCCGCTACCAGTTCGCGGAACATCGCATCCGATTTATGTGCTTTCGGCTAATTTCTGCGGCACAGATTGGGCCAAACCTATTCAACCAGAATTGAAACTACACCATCACTGCTGGACGAATGACCTCAGGGTTGGTTTTGAAGCAGCGAAAAAGTGAGCGTTTTTGTCATTAAGCGAAGCTACGAAACTGCCCTGCCTGTCTCAAGCCAAATTCCCCTGGCACCACCCGTTCAAATGTTCAGGGCTTGCGGATCGAATGGCACAAGAAACTCCTGATTTTCTGTACTTCGGATCAAGAGCTGGTTTCCCAGAGTCTCAACTGCAATCACGCTGGCTCCACTACGCCAACGAAGCGCCCCGATAACATGTGTAACCTCAACTTGGCGATTGGGGTTTAAATGAATGACGCCGTGATCGTTGGGGAAACTGTTTTCGACATTTCCCAGGATGGGCGACGCGGCCCCCTCCTCAACCCCAAGGCAGGCGAAGTGGCGGCTCGACCAAGGAGCATAAAATCGACCACCGTTCGAATGCCACAACATCGTCATCGGCAAAGCCTGAGCCGATTTAAGCGACAGGAACATGTCGCCCTCCACGGGGCGAGAAACCGCAGTCCAACCCAATTTCTCTTCAGGCGAATCCAATCCAACAACAAAGTCTTCACTCTGCGGAGACCATGGGTAGTTTGACAGATTCACATCGCCGTCTTTCCCGGGAAAAGACGCCAACGTTTGGCTTTCAGCCGGATATCTAAGCGCTGAATTGCCTAATGTCGGATCAACTTCCTGTGCGACCTTAGGCGTTCTCCAACACTGCTTTCGAGAGGTTTGAATGATCCCGCCATTGGGCAAGGATACATTTGCGTGATTTGCAACTGGCACCACGCCGTCGCCACCAATGAAAGTGTGACGCTGGTAGACGAATGGATGCTCAGGATGCAGAGTAATCTCTTTTTGCAGCCTAGCTCCATAGACCGTTCTGTCGAGCTCAGCGCGCAAATAGCTGTCGGTCTTTTCTTCTAGTCTCCAACGAGAGTTAGCTGGCCACCCATGCAACGGCGATGTCCCCTCAGTTGACCCGAATGGGGCGCAGAAGAAATCACCGCCGAGTTTTTCCAAATGAGGTGCTATACCTTCGGGCATAACTTCGTCTGTGCCGACCCAAGGGGCGCGATGCAGTGGTGAAATCTCTGCGTCACCGTCGTACACACTGAAACTCTCAATCAACCCAAACTGCAAATCGAATGAAAGCCGGATGCCCGTTGCGGACAGTTCGATCACAAACCACTCCCAACCCAATAAATCATCCTACCAATACCATGATGCGACCATTCCCTACTCTGGTTTCGTGAGTGCGGAGATCTTCACATACGGGCGCCCTCAAAGCTTTGCCCGTGCGATAGTCGAATAGCCCATTATGCTTGGGGCACTCTATCTCGCTGCCCATCACCAGCCCGTCCGACAAGTGCACTTGTTCGTGTGTACAGAGACCATCGGTGCAATAGAACTCATTGTCCAAACTACGAACAATCACGTAGGTTCTACCGTCGTGGTCCCAACGAATGAGATCTTCTTCCTCAACATCGTCTACGGCGCATGCGTCAACCCAAGGCATTACGTTCCTCCTTGATCACCGTTTTCTAACCCCGTATTTCTCTCCGGAACTGCCAAGTGAAAATGTTCCCGATATGGGCGGGCCGTCGGCGGGAGAGACTTTCGTATGGCGTAACTCGGGTCAACACGCTGCTTCATGACGGAGCCCATCATTTCCCTGTAGCCATCCCAAATCGAAGTGTTCGGCGGCGGCAGATCATCCTTGATCAGATCATGAAGCGCTGGAAGAGAGTAATACGGAACCATCGGGAACATATGATGCTCAATATGGTAGTTCATGTTCCAGTAAACCCAACGGCTTATCGGGTTCATGTAAAGTGTGCGGGAATTCAACCGGTGATCAAGAACGTTCTCCGCAAGCCCTCCATGCTGAAGCAACCCCGTCATTACAAAATGCCAGCACCCATAGACCCGAGGACCTCCGATCAAGAGTATTGGGATCAGAGATTTCCATCCGGCCCCGGAGACAAGCAATACAAGTGAAACCACCAAAACAGCGGCGTAGATTGCAATGTGAACCCGCGCCCAAAAGACCGCCTTGGGCCATTGGCTTTCCGGAACGTAATCCCGCTCTTCTTGCGACAAGTTTCCCATCGCATTTCGCGTCAGAACTTTGAGCGAAGTCCACGTTTCAACAATCCCCACAAACGCAAGCGCCTTCAGTACGAGGCTGATCGGGTGCATCCACGCTATTTCCGGATCGCGGCCAACAATGAGCGTATCGGTATGATGCCGCGCGTGGCTCCAGCGCCAGTTGACCGGGTTTCGCATGATCTGGAAGGACGCGATGTGGTACACGACGTCGTTCATCCAGCGGGTTCGAAACGCCGTTCCGTGTCCGCATTCGTGCCAACGGCTGTCGCAGGCAGAACCATACACGACGCCGTATGCAAACCAGAAAGGCACGCAAAGCCAGCTGCCCCAGAAGTACAGACCACCAGCCGCAAAAACAAAGTGCAGAGCGATCCAAACTACTGTGTCACGAATGGCCGGCGCATCCCTGCGCTTCATAAGCGATTTCAGCTTCTTACGAGGAACATCGCTGTGGTACCACTCTGCGGCCGACAGACCGTTTTCTATCGCTTGACGCGTATTCGCACCGGTCAGGGAATAATCTCGAACAGTGAGTTCAGAGCCAATGGGTGTGGTTGACTTACTCATTTCCCCTTTCTCCATCGCTCACAGCGCGTCCCGCTTCTAGCAGGACTATAGCAAGGGCGTCTAGATTTTGACTGCGCTAATTGGGCGGCGCGGAGCTCGCCCGTGTTACAAGCTCTACGGGAAGCGCTGATTTCATTGGGAGCGATTTGCCAGTGTTCGCCAACTGGCCCAGCAATACCTCTGCCGCACGGCGCCCCAGTTGGTGCCGGTCCTGTCGGATTGTTGTCAGCGCGGGAACGTACGACCCCGACATTTCGATGTCGTCGAAACCAACAACCGAAATGTCACCGGGTACCTTCAACCCGCCCGCGACCAGCCCAGAAATCAACCCAAAGGCAACCATATCTGCGGCGCAGAACACCGCCGTTGGGCGCTCATCCATCGCAAGTATTCTTCTGGCGGCCTCATGTCCGGATTCCAGCGAGAAGTCTCCCCTGATGATCCACTCGGGCCGCGCTGGAAGCCCCAAGCGTGTCCGTTCTTCGACCACACCCTCACGCCGAGCGGTCGTCAGAACATTCCCGTCAGGACCGGTAACATGCGCGATTTTCTTGTGGCCCAAACCATGCAGGTGCCTGATCGCCAACCGCGCACCTTCGGCGTTGTCGCTGGAAATCACCGGAAAGGCCTCGCCTTCCACCCACTCACACAAAAATACTATGCGGTCGCCCGCGCCGTATGTGACGCATTGCTGAAGCGCGGCCGAAGGAATGCCACCATCCAAAGAGATTGCGCCATCTATCCGGCCATCTCGAAAGTACCCGGCAAGAGTTTCTTCCTGCAGCGGATTGCTTTCGGTGTCGGTGATCAGAACTGCATAATCCGACCCGGCGAACCCCTCGCTGATACCAGCGAGAATGCCCGAATAAAATGGTTTGCCGAGATTGGGAACAAGGACCAGCACCGCCCCTGCCCGCTGCATCCGCAGGTTTCGGGCGGCCTGGTTTACGCGATAACCCGTTTCGCGAATGGCTTCCAAGACAGCGACCCGTGTGGATTTTGACACCAGATCAGGATTGGACAAAACACGACTGACGGTGGCTGTCGACACCAGCGCGGCGCGTGCGACGTCCTGTATTGTGGCGGGTTTGGGCTTCTTACTCATGGCCTGTCATACGATTTCCAGCTTGACTCGAATCTACTGCAATGCCGATCATGTAATCGATTACACGAATTGAAAAGTGGATTTTTCCTATAATGTAATCGATTGCAGTAACGATTTCGCCAAACGAGGGAAACTGATGGCATCCGAATTCAAACGCACCAAAAGCCGGGTTCTTTGATGACATCGAAGGTCAAATTCGACTTTGCCGGGGCAAAGGTCCTGGTGATCGGCGCCAGCCGAGCCGGAATTGGTGCCGCTATTGCAAGAGAATTCCAGGACTCGGGTGCCACAGTGGAGATTACCGGTGTGGAACCGCAATGCGCCGAAGAGGACGCTGCCCGGTTTGACTACATTCAACTGGATGTAACCAACACCGACGAAGTCTACAAATTTGCAGGTGAACGGGACCATATTGACGTCTTGGTAAACTGTGCGGCGGTGACTCGACGCGGTGAAGAAATGGCACCTGAGTTCTTTTCCCACGTGCTGGACGTAAATCTGACCGGGTCTTTTCGCTGCGCCGAAGCGCTGCACCCTGCCCTTTCGGTCGCGAAAGGGCGCGTCATAAATGTGGCCTCCATGTATGCGCGCTTTGGTTCACCGCTCAACCCAGCCTATGGCGCGTCAAAAGCCGGCATAGAACAACTGACAAAATCACTGGCGATTGCGTGGGCCAAAGACGGTATTCGGGTGAACGCGATCGCGCCAGGGTTCATCGTGACCGAGCAATCCGCGAAAGCCCGAAAAGACGCCAGCTTCACAACAGCTGTTGAAGCACGCACACCCTTGGCGCGCTGGGGTCACCCAGAAGATATCTCCGGAACAGCCATGTTTCTCGCATCCGATGCCGCGGCTTTTGTGACCGGCACATGCCTGATCGTGGACGGAGGGTATTCGGTTGTTTGACAGGAGCACACAATGAGTGACATCGCGGAAATTCGCGCCGCAGTGATCGGGACCGGCTTCATAGGAACAGTGCACGTTCAGGCGCTTCGGCGTCTGGGCGTGGACGTAAGAGGTGTTCTTGGGTCATCGCCAGAGCGCGGAAGGGAACAGGCGCGGGCAATGAGCGTGGCCCGAGCCTATGACTCTCTGGAAGACCTGTTGGCGGATGAAATCATCGATGTAGTGCACGTAACGACCCCTAACCACGCACACTATCCGCAAGTGAAATCAATCCTGGCTGCGGGCAAACACGTCATCTGCGAGAAACCCCTTGCCGTGACATCCGCTGAAAGCGCTGAAATGGTCGACCTTGCCAAGGCTTCTGGCAAGGTTGCAGCGGTTTGTTACAACATTCGCTTTTATCCGCTGAACCAACAAGCCCATGGCATGGTCATGGCCGGGGATCTGGGTGATATCCGTTTTGTGACCGGGCACTACCACCAGGACTGGCTGGCCAAACCCACAGACTGGAACTGGCGGCTGGAAAGCGAAATGGGGGGCGTGCTGCGTTCGGTCGGCGACATTGGAACGCACTGGGTTGACCTGACCAGCTTCGTCACAGGGTTGAAGGCGACCTCCGTCTTTGCAGAGCTGACAACCTTCCTTCCGGAACGCCAGAAACCTCTTGGCCCGGTTGAGACATTTACCAGCGGAACCGGCAAAACCGAGACTGTGCGCATCGATACCGACGATGCTGCCATGATCCTTATCCGATATGAGAACGGAGCGCGGGCCGTGATGAGTACATCTCAGGTGAACATGGGTCGAAAGAACTCGTTGCAATGGGACATCGCCGGAACAAATGCCAGTGCGGCTTGGGACAGTGAAACTCCTGATCATCTGTTCATTGGGCATCGTGACGCGCCCAACCAAACCCTGATGCGTGACTTCACCTTGATGAACGGTCCGGGAATCGCAGCCGCCACATTGCCGCCCGGGCATGTCGAAGGGTTCGCAGATTCATTCTTCAACTTTTTCCGGGCGGTCTATGCCGACGTCATCGCGGGCGGGCGGCAACAAGGCAGCACATGGGCCACATTTGAGGACGGCCATTACGAGATGCAGTTCTGCGATGCCGTCGTGAAATCGGCGAGTGAGAGCCGCTGGGTCGATTTGAGCGAGATTTGAGGGCGATGACATGAAACTGGGCTTACTGACTGCACCATTCGAAAACTCTCAATTGACTGAGGTGGCGGCCTGGGCCGGTTCCAATGGGTTTTCGGCGATGGAGGTCGCCTGCTGGCCATCGTCAGGTGGCGAACAACGGCGCTATGCGGGAACCAGCCACATCAACGTAGACGGCCTTTCTGCGGATCAGGGCACTGAAATTGTTGGGCAGCTCGGCGATCAGGGTATCGAGATTTCAGGTCTGGGGTACTATCCCAACCCGCTCCACGCCGATACAGAGCACCGGGCTGAAGTCATTGGGCATCTTAACAAGGTAATCACAGCCGCTGGCGTGATGGGCATCAAAGTTGTCAACACATTCGTCGGCGGAGATCGCACTCTGCATCTCGACGCGAACTGGGAGCGTGCCACCGAAATTTTCGACCCGATCGTGAAGCACGCTCAAAACTCTGGTGTGCGTCTGTGCTTTGAAAACTGCCCGATGATCTTCAGCTATGACGAATGGCCCGGGGGTCACAACATTGCTTACTCGCCAAGAATCTGGCGGCGGATATTCGAGGAATGGGGCGATGCGGTTGGCATGAACTTCGATCCTTCACATCTGATCTGGCAGTTCATCGATCAAAAACGGTTCATCAAAGAATTTGGCCCATACATGGCTCATGTCCATGCCAAGGACGTGATGGTTGATGAGGACGGGCTTTATGAGAACGGGGTGATGTCAACCGGCATGGGATGGCAAATTCCACGGCTTTGCGGGCTGGGCGATGTGGATTGGTCCGGTTTCTTTTCCGGCCTGTACCGCGCCGGTTACGACGGTCCGATCATTATCGAACATGAAGACCGATTGTTCGAAGGGACTGACGAAAAGGTCAAGCGGGGTTTTCTGCTGGCCCGGGATGTCCTGTCACCATTCATCAAGTGAAGAAATTATCAAATTTGAAATGACTAAATCTGGGAGGAAAATAAAATGAAGAACCTACTTTATGGTGTTGCTGCTCTTGCAGTTTCAGCGTCTCTTTCAACTGTGGCGATGGCTGACGGGCACAAGCAATACACAATCGGAGTGTCCAATACCGTTCAAGGTAACGGCTGGCGCGAGCAGATGATCTGCGCCATGCGAGCGCAGGCCCTAGTTGAAGGCGATGTCACAAACCTGATCGTTGCACACCGTAATACGGATTCAGCCGGGCAACTGGAAGACATCAACAACCTCATCGAAGCGGGCGTTGACGCAATTGTCCTGAACCCCTCCAACCCGGATGCTTTGAATTCGGCACTGGAAAAAGCAATGGCGCAAGATATCGTCGTTGTTGCCGTGGATGCCGGCGTTTCGGCTGAAGGCGCCTACATTCTTTCGAACAATCAAGAAGAATACGCCTACCTCGGTGCCAAATGGTTATTTGAACAGCTCGGTGGCAAAGGTGACGTTGTCTACATGCGAGGCATTGCTGGGGTTTCGGCGGATACTGACCGCGACAACGGCTTTAAACGCGCGTTGGCAGAACACCCCGATATCAATGTGGTGCACGAGGTTTTCACTGGCTGGCAACAGGATCAGGGTAAGCAACAGATCTTCGATTACCTGGCCACCGGAATCCCCTTTGACGGTGTCTGGACCAGCGGTATCGACAATGTAATCGTCGACGCTTTCACTGAATCCGGCGCTCCCCTGGTTCCGATCGTCGGCGCAGACAACGCAGGATTTGTTCAATATCTGACCGAAGTTGAGGGATTGAACGGCGCGGCAGTGACAAATCCTGGCTCAGTTGGCGGCGCAGGCATTGCTCTGGCTGTTGACATTCTGAACGGCAACGCACCTGAGAACAAAACCGTTCTTGTCGACCCTGTGCTTTGGGAGAATGCAACTGACGCAGGCCGTGAAACGATCACAGCGGCTCAGAATCCTAACCTTGACCCAGAGTGGCCAGTATCAGTGACCGTTCCCGGCTGGACCGACTACACGATGGAACAAATCATCGACTGTAAGGGACCCGGCGAAGGTTGATCCGAATTGACTGGCCTTCCGCCTTTAGCTGGGCGGAAGGCAAATCCAACCTACTCGGCATTCAAGGACTTCCATGAGCAGCATACCACTTCTCGACGCGTCTGACGTGGCCAAAAGTTTTGGCGCCGTACGGGCGTTGACCAATGCGCACCTCACCGTTGCCGAAGGCGAGATCGTCGCCTTGATGGGCGCAAATGGTGCTGGCAAGTCCACTTTCGTCAAGATCATTACCGGTGCCCTTAAACCCGACGCTGGACAGGTATTGATCAGAGGCAAACAAGCGTTTGTCGGAAGCCCCGCCGAGGCGCGCCGTTCCGGTTTGGTGCCGGTTTATCAAGAACCCTCACTCATTCCTGATCTCGACGTATCCGACAATCTTCGGCTGACAGACACACCTGTCGATCAGTTTCAAAACTGGGTTACAGAACTTGGCATCGAAGGCCTGAAACTATCGGCAATGATTGGCAACCTGCCACTTGCTACGCTGCGCATCCTCGATCTGGCACGCGCTTTGGCCGTTGAACCTGATGTACTCTTGCTGGACGAAATGACCGCAGCGCTGCCGACGGATCTGGTTGAACGCGTATTGAAGACCGTAAGGCGCAAAGCAAATGACGGGATGGGTGTAATCTATGTTTCTCACCGTTTCACCGAGATTTCGGAACTGTGCGATCGGGCCACTGTGTTGCGGGATGGCATGTCTGTCGGAGATCTCGACATTGAACCCGGCGTAGAAGAACGCGTGGTCGAATTGATGCTGGGTCAGAAGATTGACATTGGAACACGTCAGTTCCTTCAAGCAAATGAACCACGGGCTAAGACACCGCGCCTGAGCATTAATTCACTGGCTTTTGAGCCCAGTTTTTGGGATGTTTCGTTCGACTTATTCCCCGGCGAGGTCCTAGGCGTGGTCGCGCTTGAGGGTCAGGGGCAAGATGAACTGTTTGAGGTTCTGGCGGGCTTTGATCGCCCATCTTCAGGATCGATGGAAGTTGATGGAAAGCCCGTAAACTTCGCCCACCCCGCCGACGCCATTGCAGTCGGGATAACCTTCGTTCCGGGCGATCGTTCAGACGCTCTGCTGGCGCAAAGGTCAGTTAAAGAAAACATCGCTTTGCCATTTTCAGCCCGGCTCAAGAACTGGGGGCCAATAAAATTGCGGCATGAGCGCGATCGGGTCGCTTACGCGGTCGAGAAGCTGCAGATCGACACACGCGCGCAGGGCGAGGTGCAAAGGCTTTCAGGTGGCAACCAACAGAAAGTCACCATTGGTCGCTGGCTCGCGGCAGGTGTCGAAACCCTGCTTCTATTCGACCCGACCCGTGGCATCGATGTGCGTACAAAACGCCAGATTTACCCGCTTGTCCGTGAGTTGGCAGATCAGGGAGCGGCGGTTCTGTTCTACACGTCCGAGTTGGAAGAAATCCCACTTGCCTGTGACCGCGCGGTCGTCATCTTCAACGGTCGCGTGGTTGACGTAATTGATGCCGCTGACGCTGATGAGCAAACACTGATGCGTGCGGCCTATGGCCTGACCGAGACGGAGGGCGCGGCGTGAGCGTGGCCATCCGAAAACACGCATGGGTCATGGGGTTAGCGGTTCTTCTCATGGTCCTTTTGACCATCACAAAATTGATACAGCCAACTTTCGGTGCGTCAGGACTGGAGAGTATTGCCCGCGCCGCCCTGCCCTTTGCTTTCGCAACCGCCGGTATGGCCATCGTCGTAATCGTCGGCGGTATCGACCTGTCTGTTGCGTCTATGATGGCGGTCTGTGCTGTGACTGCAGCCGTTCTGATGGAGCGCATGGCCGGTGTACCGGCCTTGTTTATCGTGTTGGGGGTCGGGTTTTTGATGGGGTTGATCAATGGTCTTTTGATCGTTGTAACGCGCGTGCCCGACATCGTTGTGACACTCGCCATGTTGTTTGTCTGGGAAGGCGTCGCGCTGTTGATCCTTGAGACTCCGGGCGGCGCGACTGCAGATTGGCTGGAACAGGCAATACGCGGTCACTTTCTGTTCAACGGACTGCCCAAAGCACTGCTCATTATTGCCTTTGGCATCGCTGTTGTCTGGTTGCCAATCCGGCGCTCCAAACTCGGGCTCTCGATTTACGCCACCGGATCAGACGAGCTTGCCGCCTTCCGCTCTTGCGTTTCAGTGGGAAGAACAAAGATAGCGGCCTATGCACTATGCGGGCTGTTTTGTGCCATGGGCGGGTTAAGCCTCGCTGCGCTAACCGGGATTGGAGAGCCGGTTCCGGGGCCATATCTTATGGCCTCGGTCGCGGCCGTGGTTCTGGGCGGTGTCGTGCTGGGCGGTGGCAAAGGCGGTCTGCTTGGGCCGATCATCGCGGTGTTCATTTTGCGGATCATTCGAACGATCCTGACATTGCTTGCCGTCGATCCAAACGTGACCACGATTATCGAAGGCACAATTATGGTTTTCGTCGTTATGCTGGGCACGGCGGCTTCATTGAAGGGAGCCCGCCGATGAGCATGGACACCACAGATCTGCCGATGGTCCGCTTTGGCCGTTATCTGCGAGACAACCCGATCATCCCGCTATTGGTCTTCCTTGTCCTGATGATCGCTGTGCTCGAAATATTGCGGCCAGGTATCGTAACCCCGGTCCGAGCGGGTCGGGATGGACTGATCTCTACTTTCTGGGTTGGCAACCTGATCAAGTTTGCAATTCCGTTGGCGATGCTTGCGGCTTGTCAGGTTCTAACAATGCTAACCGCAGGAATAGATCTCTCGGTCGGGGTAGTTGCCACCGTGTCAGCCTTCGTTTGCGCAACACTTAGTGCGATTTGGGGCGTGACACCTGCAGTATTGATCGCGCTGTCAGCTGGCCTAGTTGTGGGCGTTGTAAATGGCATCGGCGTGGGATTGGTCCGGGTCCATCCATTGATCATGACCCTAGGAACAGGGTTAATCGCCACCGGATGCCTGCAGGTCTATCAACGCCTCGTCATCAATGCTGGCACCGAAATTCCCGCCTTCCTTGCCTGGCTCGGAACCGGCCGCACCGCAGGAATGCCGAACGGCCTTTTTGTATTCATCCCGTTTGCGCTCTTTATCCTGTGGCTCATGCGCTATACAGGATTTGGTCGGCTTCTGTTCGCTCTGGGCTCCAATGAGCAGGCCGCTAAGCTGTCCGGGGTCCGAGCTTGGCAGGTCTATCTGGGGCTCTACGTGCTTTCCAGTTTGATCGCCGCGCTAGCCGGCTTGCTCTATCTCGGCATGATCCGCCAAACCTCGCTGAGCCTTGCTAACCCATTATTGTTACCCTCAGTGGCCGCAGCGGTGATTGGCGGCACATCAATCTTCGGAGGTCGTGGCAGTTTCGCAGGTGCGATTGTGGGCGCGCTTATTCTGCGTGTGCTGGATACCATGCTAACCTTGATGCAGATGCCGGAAGGTGCACGTACGGCCCTGTTTGGGCTGATCATCCTCGCAGTTACCGCGCTCTACGTCAGGATTACCGGCACGCGCTAAGGGAGGTTTCCAATGGCAAAATTCCGGATCGTCGGCATCAGTTTCGATCACATGCATATGGGTGATTTGCTTCGGATGGTTCACGATCATCCCGAAGCCGAAATCGCTGGGGTATTCGATCCGGATCGGGACAAGATGCAAGCAGCTGCAACGGCATTCGGCATTCCCGAAGATCGGATCTTTACCGATTTCGACGCGTGCATGGCTGCGGGGCCGTACGACATGGCACTTCTTTGCGTGGCACCTGGCTTTGTTGCACAAATGGGGTGAGGAATTCACTGTTTGAATCCAGAGTGCTAGCTGATGGGCATGAGCAGTTGGTCCCTTACGAAGTACAAGACCAGGAACTGGCCTTCGTACTATTCGGCGCTGAAGTAGCGCGGTTCACTATCGATCTGGTTTGATCCCGAGATGACCTGGTATGCGCCAGCGACAGGCAAGCGCGGTGGTCAACCTGAATTCAGCGACGCCGCGATCCAGGTTTGTCTGTCGATGAAGGTGCTTTTTGGCATGCCCCTTCGTCAGACGACCGGTTTCGTCGAAAGCTTGTTGCGGCTGGCAGGGCTCGACTGGAAGATCCCGGACTTCAGCACCTTGTGTCGTCGCCAAAGGACGTTGAATGTCTCTATCCCATACCGTGGTGGAACTGGGCCGTTGCATCTGTTGATTGATGCAACCACGATCAAAGCCGAGGGTGAGGGAGAGTGGAACGCTCGCAAGCATGGCGGGCCAAAGAAGCGCCTTTGGCGCAAGCTCCACCTCGGAATGGACGAGGAAACATTGGAGATCCGCGCGGTTGGCGTCACGACAAGCAACGTGGGCGATGCTCCAATGCTCCCCGACCTGCTGGAACAAATCCCACCAGATCAAGAGATCGCCACCGTCACAGCTGACGGTGCTTACGATACGAGGAAATGCCACAATGTGATTGCCGCTCGGGGAGCCGCTGCCATCATCCCGCCGCGCAAAAATGCCCAACTTTGGAAGCCAGCCATGGCAGGCGCTATCGCGCGGAATGAAGCCGTTAGGGCCTGCAAATATCTTGGTCGCGCCTTATGGAGAAAGTTGACCGGATATTACCGACGGAGCCGCGCAGAAACAAAGATGCACTGCCTAAAACTGCTTGGCCAAGGCCTCAAAGCCCGGGACTTCGAACGGCAGGTCGCTGAACTGCAGGTCCGGATCGCGGCGCTCAACCGCTACACAGCTATTGGCATACCCGTCACTGAGCCAATAGGGTAAGTCCGTCCGGGGAAAGGGGAGATCCGTTCAAACCACGATTTGTGCAACAAAGCCGGTCCTGAGCCGCGTTCTGAGCATGAGCCTGAACGGCCGCAAATCTTTTTAGAAGCACGCTGAATGTCAAAACACTCACTCGCATGGTCCGATCTCCTTAGGGTTTTCAGAAATCCAAAAATATGTTGCTCGATGAGAGCTGATGTCAGTCACTCTATCCTTAGAACGCGACGCGGTCCCCTCCTTTCAAGTCCAGGATTTCTCTCGCTTCATCGGGAGTTGCGACCTGACTGCCCAGATCTTCTACGATACGTCGAATTTTAGCGACTTGCTGAGCGTTGTTTTCGGCCAGTTTTCCACGAGAGATGAACAGGCTGTCTTCGAGACCGACGCGAAGGTTGCCGCCCATCTGGCTTGCCGTCGTGGCAAGCGACATCTGTGATCCACCTGCTCCTAAAACCGACCACCGGTAATCGTCACCAAAAAGCCGGTCGGCCGTACGTTTCATGAAGATCAGGTTGTCGACCTCGGGTCCGATACCGCCGAGGATGCCAAAGATGAACTGAATGAAGATCGGCGCTTTGAACAGCCCGATATCCATGCAGAATTTCAGGTTGTACAAATGCCCGACATCATAGCATTCATGCTCGAACTTGATGTCATGCGGCGCGAGTGTTTCCGCCGCCTCACGAATGTCCCGGAACGTATTGCGAAAGATGTTCTGATCAGAATTTACGACATAGTCCTTCTCCCAATCAAACTTCCAATCGCCATCACCGTATCGGTTGGCCAAAGGGTGAAACGAGAAGTTCATCGAACCCATATTCATCGAGCACATTTCGGGGCTGAAGGTCTTGGCCGGATTGATCCGGTCCTGAATGGACAAAGTCAGCGATCCACCGGTCGACAGGTTCACGACAGCATCCGTCGTTTGTTTGATGCGCGGCAGGAAAGGTGCGAAGTCATTCGGGTCGACCGATGGTGAGCCGTTCTCGGGGTTGCGCGCATGCAGGTGCAGGATCGACGCGCCGGCCTCGGCAGCGTTAATTGCCTGACGCGCGATATCATCATAGGTGTAAGGAAGTGCATCCGACATGGTTGGCGTGTGGATAGCGCCGGTTACGGCGCATGTGATGATCGTTTTTTTCTGACGGGCCATGGGTTCAGTTTTCCTTGGATTGTCCGATGTGCTTCACGCGGTAGTACAGCGGGAAAAGTTGCAGGTCATAGCGGCTGCGGATAACGCCCCAAATGCCTTTTGGCGCCTTGAGCATGACGACGATTGCGACAACGCCGAGAACGATCAGGTAAGTTGTACCGAGGTCTGCGAGTGTTTCGCGCAGGGCGAAGAAAACCAGCGTACCGATAATCGGCCCTTCGATGGTGCCGATGCCGCCGATCACCACGATGAAGATGACAAAGGCGGTCCAGTCATTGACGCTGAACGCCGCATCCGGCGAAATGCGCAGCTTTTGCAAAAAGATGAGCGCGCCGATCATCGCTGTGAATGCCGATGTGACGACGTACACGATGAACTTCGTGCGCCAGATATCGATACCCAAGCTGCCGGCTGCCAGTTCGTTGTCGCGAATTGCCGTCAACGCCAAGCCCTGCCTAGAGCGCAGGAAGAGATACACGGCTGTCACCACCAGCACAGCGGCCCCGAGCGCCAGCCAATAGCTCAGCGCTTCTCGCATCGCACGACCCGACGCCAGCGATTTCACGATGGCAACGGGGAGCGAAGATCCTGATCCTCCGCCAAGCGCTGAGATTTGCGCGAAGCTCAATCGAAAGACTTCGGCGATGACCCAGGTGCCTATGGCGAAATAGGCGCCGCGGAGCCTGAAGATCAGAACAGCAACCGGGATTGAGATCAAAGCCCCCAGCACTCCTGCAGCTGCGATAGCAACCATTGGGTGTAGCCCGCCCAGCATCGTAAGTGCAAAGAGCATATAGCCGCCAAAGCCCACATAGGCCTGCTGACCAACCGAGACGAGACCGGCGTAACCTGCCATCAGGTTCCAAAGGGTGGCAAGGGACAGGTAGAGAAACAGTTCTCCCATTAGGCGCATGTCAGCGCGGCCCGCCCACCAAGGCGCTGCGATCAAAACAAGCAGACCAATTGCGGCCAGGAGCGCAGCAACCCGGGCTGCTTTTGACGAACGAGATACGGAATAGTCTTGCAGATTCATCCGGAAACCCTCGGGAAGAGGCCGTTCGGACGAACGGCAAGAATGACAAGAAAGGCGATATGGCCAGCAAGCACCTGCCAACCCGGATCGATCTTGGCACCGATGGTCTGCGCAACACCAAGGATCACGCCGCCGACCAGTGTACCCCAAAGGTTGCCGAGCCCCCCGATAATGACGGCCTCAAAGCCAAAGATCAGACGACCGCCGCCGATTGAGGGATCAAAGCTAGTCCGAATCCCAAGCAGGATACCGGCAATCGCAGTCACACCCAGGGCCAGAGCCATGGCCAGACCAAAAATGTGCCGACGATTAAGGCCCATGAGCTGGGCGATGTCCTGATTGTCCGAAACGGCACGGAACGCGCGCCCCAGAGCGGTATGATAGAAGATCCATTGCAGCCCCCAGATCACGGCGACGGCAATACCGAAAGTGAGAAGCGGTAAGATTCCGAGTGCCACACCGCCCACGGCAACGCTTGCTGTTTCCAGCGCACCGGCATTCAATGTCTGGGGGTCTGCGGTGTAGACCTCCAGCAACCCGTTCTGGATGATCACGCTTAGGCCGAAGGTGACAAGCAAGGGCGGAAGAATATCGTCGCCTATAGTTTGGTTCAGAAGGCCGCGCTGAAGGGCATATCCGATCAACGCCATGGCGGGAACAACGATCACCAACGCGGCCATCGGATGCATTCCCGTCGCGGTCGTAACCGTCAGCCCGAGATATGCGGCCAGCACAATCAGGTCACCATGGGCAATATTGACTAGACGCATGACTCCAAAGATCAATGACAACCCTGCCGCGAACAGAGCGTAAAGCCCGCCGAGTAGAGTTCCCTGCACGATAGCGTTGAGCCATTCCATGTTATTCGATCCCGAAATAAGCGCGCGAGATGTCTTCGCGCGAAACGGTGTCAGACGCGCTTTCCAGCGAAACGCGCCCCTCTTGCAGACAGTAGACCCGGCTCGAGACCGACAGTGCCTTGGTGATGTCCTGTTCAACGATGATCGCGCTCATACCCTCGCCAATAATACCGGGAAGCGCTTCGTAGATGTCTTTGATGATTATCGGCGCCAGCCCGAGGCTAACTTCGTCAAAGAGGATCAAATCAGGGTTGGCCATGAGAGCGCGCCCGATAGCAACCATCTGCTGTTGACCGCCAGAGAGCGAAGTAGAGGCCTGATCTTTTCGCTCTTCAAGGATCGGAAATAGATCGTAGACGGCTTTCAGATCCCAGGGGCCTTTGCGGCCAACTTGCGCACCTATCATCAGGTTTTCTTTGACTGACAAAGAGGGGAACAATTGACGACCTTCTGGAACCATGGCGAGGCCAAGTTCGGCAACCTCGTCCGCTCGAAGTCGGCTGATATCCTGCCCCCGGTAGTGGATCTGACCCGGTCCGTTCGTCAGCAACCCTGTGATGGACCGCATCAAGGTGGTTTTGCCCGCACCATTTGCGCCGATGATGGCAAGGACTTCGCCGTCGCCGACGTCCAGTTCGACGTCGTAGAGCGCTTGGAAGTCGCTGTAGTAGGAATTTAAACCGCGCGTCTGGAGAATTGGATCAGGCATCGGCTTCGATCCCCAGATAGATCTCTTTGACTTCAGTGCTTTCCATGATTGTCTGCGGCTCGCCCTCGGCGATCTTCTTTCCGAAGTCGATAACGATCAGGCGGTCCACAACGGCCAGCAGCGCATGCACAACGTGTTCGATCCAGATGATGGTGACGCCGGAGGCATGAATGTCCTTGATGGTTTGAACCAGTGACTTGCACTCGGCTTCCGTCAGCCCACCGGCGATTTCGTCCAGCAGCAGCAATCTTGGCTTGGCGCAAAGCGCGCGCGTCAGTTCCAGGCGTTTTCGTTCCAGCAATGTCAGGCTACCTGCAAGAACGTTTGCCTTTGGCAGCAGCTCCGTTTGATCCAGTACTTCCAGACAAAACCGTTCAGCTTGGTGCCCACGCAGCCCAGCCGATTGCGTGGCAGCGATCATGGCGTTTTCGAAAACAGTCATGCCCGAAAATGGCTGCGGCACCTGAAACGAACGGGCAATCCCTGCATGGCTGCGTCTTGCCGCGCTCCATTTGGTGACGTTCTGACCATCAAAGTCGATACGTCCGGAATTCGGTTTCAGCGTCCCTGTAATCAGATTGAACATCGACGTTTTACCGGCGCCATTAGGGCCAATCACCCCAAGTGCCTCACCTTGTTGGACCTGATAGTTCAGCGCATCGGCGACAGTGACTGCGCCAAATGCTTTGCTCAGGTCTTGTAGATTCAGGATTGTTGTCATGCTTCTCTCGGATGAAGGGTTCGGCACCAAGATCGGCGCCGAACAATATGTCAGCCCAGCAGCTTCATGTCTGCCGTCACCGGAACCTCGGGCGCGGTGCTGTTTGCAACGATCTGCAACTCATACGCGTCCCCGGACTTTTGCCACTGACCACCGACCAATGGTGTTTTAGTGACATTGTTCATCGGCCCATCACCCCAGTTCACCGGCCCGACGATGGTGTTCAGGTTGGTGGATGTTATCGCCGAGATGATCGAAAACGGGTCTTCCAAATCATCCGCCCGTTTGATCACGTCCGCGACGACCTCAAACAGAGCATGTTTGAAGCCAAGCGGTTGCGTCCATGGACGTCCCGACTCTGCTGTGTACCCTTCTGCCAGTTGTTTCGACGAAATGCCGGTCAGCGAGGACGAGAACGGGTGATGTGGAGACCACCAGACCTCGGTCGACAATCCATCGCCACGATCGCCGAGCGATTCAATGACAGACGGGAACAACAGCGCCTTGCCGATCGTGACAACCTTGGGGTTGAACCCCTGCTGCGCGGCCTGGCTCCAGAACGTTGCGAAATCCGGCGGGATCATGTTGCCGGTAACGATTTCACATCCAGCCGCCTTAAACGCTGCAATCTGGTTTGAGAAGTCATCGGAGAGCGGCTGATAACGACCGGGATCGGTCAGCGTGTATCCTGCAGCAGCAAGCGGTTTGGGCAGGCCCAGTTCCGCATCACCCCAGGCATTGCCATCGGCATCATTGGGGAAAAGACCGCCCACGGTCTTGGCCACGCCTGTCTTGTCCCACATGTCGAGGAACGCGGCGATAACGTCTTCAAGACCCCAGAAGAAGTGATAGGTGTTCTCAAACCCTTCGCCCGGAACGCCGTTGCGGCCAAAGAAGTATGGCTGCCATGGGCAGTCGGTTGTGATGCAGGGAACTTCATTGATCTCTGCCTGATCGGCGACAGGATTCACCGTGTCCGGCGTTGAAGCCGCAACAATGATATCGACTTCATCTCCCAGAATCAGGTCAGCGGCGACCTCAGCTGCGCGGTTTGGATTGGACTGGCTGTCTTTTGAGATAATTTCGACATTCCAGGTCTTGCCATTGTTGTCCAACCCCGCCGAAAAGACCTGCTGAATGGCTTGCAGCACATATTCGTCGGCCTCGGCAAAACCGGCCAGTGGTCCGGTGCGCGGGCTGACATTACCGATCCGCAGCGTCGGGTTCGCGGCATAGGCCCGCGTTGCCCGAAGGATGGCCGGCGCAGCAATCGCCGCTGTGGCACCAGCTATGAAACCACGCCTCGTGGCTGTTTTGAAAATCCTTGTCATTGCGTCCTCCCTTCACCGGCCTCCCGCCAGTGTTTGATTGATCTTACAAAGTCTTCTCGAGATTCTTCAGATGCGTTGCGACACGCTGGCGAACTTCATCTGCCTCGCCTTCGGCCCACTTTCTGAACCCTTCGCCGGATTTCATGCCCAGCTTGCCCGCATCGACGAGCGCCTTGAGATAGGTTGAGGGGCCCTTGTGCGCCTCAAGATCGTGCAGCACGTTTTCATGGATATCGAGCGTCAGATCGGTGCCAACAAGGTCAGCGTTCTCTAACGGTCCAAGCACTGCCAACCGGCGGCCAAAACTGGACTTGATTACGGTATCAACCGCCTCTGCGTTGCAGATACCGTTTTCCACCAGGCTGACCGCTTCACGCCATAAGGCGTGCTGAAGCCGGTTTCCAATAAAGCCGGGCACATCCTTTTCGACCATCACCGGAGTTTTTCCGGCATCCTTCAATAGATCGTACATTGTCTGTGCAGTCTCTGAGTCTGTCCGCTCAGTCTTGATGACCTCGACCAACGGGATCATATGCGGCGGGTTCCACCAATGCGTTCCGATGGCCCGGTTTTTCAGCCGCAAACCAGACATGATCTGAGTGATCGGCATGACCGAAGTATTGGATGCGAGAACGCAAGTCTCTGGTGCGTGCGCCTCGATTTCAGCAAATATCTCTTGCTTAAGTTCCAATTTTTCCGGCGCCGCTTCGAAAACCGCGTCCGCATTTCGGACCGCGCTTTCCGTTGTCGCAAAGATCTCAATCATCTTGAGGGTCTTTGTGATTTTATCCTCGTCGTCCCCCATCGCCGCCATACTGGTGCGAATGCGTTCTGACACCGTATCCCGGGCTTCTTTCAACGGATCCGTGATGGCGACATATTGACCGGCCTTCGCTAAAGTCAGTGCAATGCCATGGCCCATAAGACCTGCGCCAATCACTGCCATCTGCTGCTTCTTACGCACCATCATTTAACCCGCCGTATATCCACCGTCGGCATGAAGGATATGCCCGGTGTAAAAATCGGAAGCCCTCGACGCGAGGAACAGCAGAGGACCGGCAAGGTCTTCTGGCTCACCCAGTCGCCCCTTGGGAACACGGGTAAGGAAGCCATCGCGCACCGCTTTGGCCTCGTCGGTTTCTTCGAACATCCAAGCTGTCAAAGGAGACCTGAACACTGTCGGAGCAATCGCGTTGACGGTAATTCCAGTCGGCCCGAGCTCACACCCCAAGGCTTTGGTGATTCCGTTTACTGCAGCCTTTGATGCGCAATACGCAGTATAGCCAGCCGGGTGGCCAAGGATACTACGAGCGGAACTGACGAAGATGATCTTGCCGTATTCGCTGACCTTCATTTGTTTCGCCGCCGAACGCGCGAGTAACCAGCTTTGATTGACGTTGGCATCCATCACCGCATCAAAGGTTTCGGGAGCCATTTCGTTGATTGGAGCGACTTTGTTCATGCCGGACGCGACGACGAGAATGTCCAGCTTGCCAAAGGTGCTGACCGCTTCATCGACCAATGCGTCGCATGACGCCTCATCGTTTGGGCGTGTGTTCACTGTTACAACAGCAGCTCCGAGCTCCTCGCACTCTTTGGCAATCTCATCGAGCGCTTGTTGGTTGCCTGCTGCCAAAACCAAGTTGCAACCGGCCCCGGCAAGAACACGTGCGGCCACCATGCCAAAAGCCCCAGAGGCCCCCGTGATCAGTGCGACATTGTCCTTAACATCAAACATCTTGAGTGGATTAGACATACTATTCGTCCTCAGTTTTCTGGCGGGTACGGAATGACGACAAGCATCTTGCAGGTGTGGTTCGAACGGTTTTCAATTTTACGAACTTCGCCCGGCGCGATCGTGCAGCTGTCCATGGGACCCAGGGTGGTTTCCACTCCATCAACGATGACGGTCATTTCGCCGTCCAAAACCACGTAGACCTTCTCGAACGGCGTAGAGTCCGGCCCAGCACCTCCACCCGGCAGGAACTGACTGAAGCCGATCCATTGATTTGTCGGCCCGCCTTCCTCGAACCCCTGCAAACGAAGCCCGTGGCATCCGAAGTGGTTCGGTGCTTCGTAGGGTTGGGCGTCTTTAAACCGCTTTAGATGCATGTTCGTCTCCGCTCAGGATTATAGTAATGGTGGCCGCCGGCGAACCGGCGACCGGTCCGTGAGTGTTCAGAATTCTTCGCCAGCTTCGATGCGATAGGACTGGTTCTTGTCGATCATCGCCACCAAACGGATGATGCAGCCATCACCACGGTCCCAGTTCCAAGGGAAGAATGCGAAGGTGCATCGCTTGCCGGTCACCGCATCAAGGTCACCGCCAACATTTTCAATTCCAAGAATACCTCTGGAGAACAGCATATTGTGCACCGGTTCCCACTCAGGGAAGTCAACTTCCCACGGAATTCCGCCTGACCACTCAAAATATTCCTTCTCAAGATGCGGCATGATCGGACCGTTTCGCTGCGGGCCAATGGCTGTTGCCAGTGGGTGGTCGTTTGCCTGGGTGTCATGCCCGACAACTTTCACACCTTTTTCGATCATCCACTCGGCGGCCGAAGGAACAAGACCCGGGCAGTAGGCGAAGTAGTCACCATCTTCGTACTGCTTGTGCCAACCGGTATTGATGATCAGAACGTCGCCCTTGCGGATCGCGTGCCCGCAAGCCTTTTCCAGATCATCGCCTGTGATTTGCTCCCACTTTTTCTTGGGGACAGAAACCACCAGGCCCGAACCGAAGAAATGCGGCAGCGGTACCTCGTCGATGAACGGCGTTCCTTGAACAACATGTGCCGGTGCATCGATATGCGTGGTCACGTGCATAGTCGTGGTAATTGTTTGCGACAGAACGCCGGACTTGGCCATGTAGTGTTTCCGGTCGATCTGGACGTCCTTGAAATAGGGCCAGTTAGAGCATTGAAACCCGTATCTGTGACTCAGGTTATAGAACTCCAACCCCATGTCATTGTCGGTGTTTGCCTGAAACTCAATGCCGCGGATTTCAACCATTGGGCATATCTCCTCTGTTCGCCGGCGAAGCGGCGTTGGTCGATTTGAATTGAATGGGTGGCCTCCCCACCTGTCCCGTATCATGATGCATACGCACCGCAATGCGGTCAACTTAAAACTCACATTACGGTTGACTTGCACCGCATAGTGGTACAGCTTACCAGTGCCCCTGACACCCGCAGCGGCAGAACCAAGAAACGAAGAGGAGGTGTAAATGACTGATAAAAATGACAAAGGTGGCATTCAGGTCATTTCGAGAGCAGCTTCGATTCTGCGTGTTCTGAAGGAAAGCCAGTCCGGGATGAGCCTGGGAAAAATTGCCGAACGCGTTGACCTGCCCCGCTCTACGGTACAGAGAATCACAAGTGCCCTTGCGGAAGAGAAGTTTGTTATTTCCGATGCGAATGGAGGCGGTCTGCGGCTCGGCCCTGAACTGAACGCCCTTGCGGGGGCGGCACAATACAGCATTGTCGAGCACTGCCGGCTTCTTTTAACTGAACTGACACAAAAGACCGGAGAAACAACTGACCTCGCGGTTATGCGCGGTATCGGTATGGTTTTTCTGGATCAGGTTCCCGGCGTATACCGTTTGACGACGGTCTCGCAAGTGGGCGAGGTTTTTCCTTTGACCACCACGGCGAATGGCAAAGCATGTCTTGCCCAACTCAGTAAGGAAGATGCGATCAAGCTAATTCGAAATGAATGGGACCGGAATGGCATCCAGAGGAACTTAGATGAGTTCTTGTCCGAACTGGCCGTGATCCGAGAACAAGGCCTAGCCTATGACATGGACGAGCATTCTGCCGGTGTGTCGGCAATAGGATTTTCCTTCGTCGATTGGGTTGGAGATTTGCACGCAATCTCCATTCCGGTACCAACGACCCGGTTTTCACGACAAAAAGCAACAATTGAACAAGCGCTTCTTGAGACAGCCGCCAATATCCACCAAACTTTTCAATGACCTGACAGGCGAAGTTTGGGTTCGGTTGAACCGTGTACCCCGACTGCCTCAATCGTATACTATAATTGGAAAAGACTCGGGAGAGCACTTTCTTGAAGAGATAATGCTCAGATACCAAGGTCTACAACGGTCTCCAAAACCGCAAGCCAGATAGCCCATTTCCAAGCCGATAACACAAGCGCTGTGTTAAGGTACTTTGGACAGTGACTCCAAAAATGCAGCTAAGTCTGCAATCTCCTGCTCAGACAAATTTAACTCCGACAGTATGGCTTCACCGTCGGCGTGTAACCTTTCCGTATCAATTCCGCTGTAATGCCTGATCACCGCATCCAAGTCGATCAGGCTGCCGTCATGCATGTAAGGCGCGGTTTCGGCCGCGCCCCTCAGGCTTGGCGTACGAAAGGTCCCAAAATCTGAGTGGCTCCTGCGGACACTGCGAACGACCCATGCACCTTGCTTTTCCGGATCGTCGCTCCAGTTGCCGTCCAACGTGTAAGCGTTTGAAAGCAAAAAGTTCAATCCACCGAACCGCCCGTCGTCGACCTCGGTTTCGCTCAGAAAATATGGTACGCCAGCGTCATGGAACTCATTGTTGGAAAATCTCGGACCATTGTGGCACAACACACATTTTCCACGCCCTATGAACAGCTGAAGACCTCGCTGGGCAGCTTCGGGGTAGTTCGCAGCGGCTGCTAAATCTTGGTTCTCCAATGCATCGCGAAAATCGTCAAATTGCGTCCGGCCGGTTGCCAATGTTTCCAAGTAAGCGGATAGCGTTTTGGCAGTGTTCACCAGCACAAGTTCTGGATCTTGGATCTGGATGTCGCCAAATATGGTTTCAAAATCATTAATGTAGATACTTTCCGAGATAGCTGTTTTTAGGCTTTCTTTACTGTGCGCCATCTCTTGTTCTTCGATGATCGGATGCAAGCTGGCTGCCCACAGGCTATCGCTCTTACCGCCCCATCCATACCAGCGGAGACCGGCAAGGTTCCGCAGGGATGGTGTGTTTCGATCTAACAGGACGCGACCGAGCGCCCGCGCGTCGGACGTGGTAAATGCCTGTTCAGGGTCATGACAACTTGCGCAAGAAAATGCGCCGTCGACTGACAATACCGGATCGTTGAACAAGGCTGCTCCTAGCGCAGTTGCTCTTGTATCGTTTGAAACCCTGTTGCTTGGATCCGACTGAAACGAAATTGGCCATGGTCCGAAGGACAGCGTTTGTTGAATTTCGCTATCAGACAACAGGACTTCAGCACGAACGGCCCCTGCTAGGACTACAAACGCCGCTGTCACCAGCACCTTCATTTTAGCCCGACATCGGAAGTGTAGGATATCGATCGCCCGCCAAAGTTGGCGTCAACTCGCAGTTCCCACAGCCCCGGCATGTGAAAAAGCATGTTATCTGCACGGAACACCCCATCGCCTAATGCGGTGATTTTGGGGGCGTAGTTTAGCCCGTGTTGGTGAGCAGGCATTATTGCATCGACGCGCACCTCACTCACGGCAACATCATCACAAACTGTCAGAAGAATAGAAAACGGTTGGGCCAATGGAATTTCGTCGACTGCCACATGCAGCTTAGGTGCGTTTTGAGTTACCGAACTCATGCGTTGCCCTACCGTTTCACAAGCGACGGCCGCGCCCGATGATATTAAAAACCATACAACCCAGCGGATCATTCTGATGCCAGCAAACGTTCTGCGTTTGTGTATGCGATGTTGTCTGCGATCTGGTCCGGAAGCAAATCCAACCACTCCCGTGAAAAATCAGCATGAGGGCCTACGTAGTACCAACGCTCCGGAGCAAACGTATCCGTACCAACCATAAACCGATCCGGGTGCGCTTCGAACGCAGCCTTCCAATCTGGGTCGACACGGCCCCGCGAGACCATATCAGAGCGAAACGCCAGATCGGCCCAAAGCCTCGGATAGGTGTCCAAGGCATCAGTTACACTGGCCGGATCGTCAAAGCCAGAGTGGGCCCACAATACCCGAGCCTCGGGCCAGGCCTCAAAAATCAGGTCAACGGCCTCTCGATCCCCGTGGTGATGCAGAATTAGGTCACGTTCTTTTGCCAGTGCGATCATATGCTGGATGACCGGCGTTTTGATATCATCACCATAAGCGTGAAATTCGCCGATGGCTTTGTATTCGTTCTTCGCCAGATTTGCTTCCAGATAGTCGATTACAGTTTCATCGTGCATCCAGGTGTTGATCTCACCGCGGCGGCGGTAAGGGCGAAGGGCTGGAACAACAATGTCCGGCGCTGCGTCCAACAGCAATTGGGTACCATTGTCATCCGAGCTGGAAACCAGTGCTTTGCGCACGCCTGCGTCCCGAAGGATATTGGCCACTTGTTCGGGAGGAACCAGTTTGACGGCATCATGGCTGTAATGAATATGTGCATCGAAGATCGGTCGCTCTTCTGCGATGGCCGTACCGCAAAGAAGCGTTGCACTTAAAATTAAGGTATGTTTCAGCACCGCACCACCCTCAATAGCATTTAGACTCTGGCAAGCTTCACATCGAACTTTACGTGCAAGAAAGGTTCAGTAATCTTGCCAGAAAGCTCCATGCCTTCGGGAAATTCTGAAGCCGGCCTTTCAACATATGTCATCACCAGGTCATCCCGAACACCAAACACTGTATCCTGATCCAAGTAAGGATCGTCGTCGGGGAAAATCTCGGTAACTAAAGATCGGTTCCCGGGTGCCTTAACGATATAGTGCAGGTGCGACGGTCGCCAAGGATGGCGACCGCAGGCGCGCAGGATGTCCCCGACAGGCCCATCTGACGGTACCGTGTATTCAACTGGCTTGACGGTCGTGAATGCATACTTGCCATCCTCACCCGTGGTCATCAGGCCATGAAAAGAAAATGTGTCCTGTTCTTCATCCTGGCTTGCATACATTCCATTTGGCGCCGTTTGCCAGATGTCGAGTTCCGCACCGGCAATCGGATTACCCTCGGCATCCCTGATAACGCCCTCGGCCAGCAGAACCGGCCCCCCGTAGTGACGCTTCATATCGCCACCGAATGGCAGTGGCGGTGCGCCAGAGACGTGGAATGGACCAAGAACAGAGGAGCTTGTGGCGTCTGGAGTTGAATGGAGCATGTCTACCAGCGATGACAGGCCCAATACGTCCGAGGCCAAGACAAACTCATGCCGGTCCTCGGTTTCCACAGCGGCACACCCCTCCAGAAACGCAATTCCCCTGCGCCATTCGTCATGCGTCAGGTTGGTTTCACGGGCGAAATCGTGGAGGTTCTTAACCAGAGACCCCATGATTTCACGCATCCGCGGATCAGTGTCCTTGGACAGGTATCCCATGAACACGTCGGTGATATTGTCTTTGGTGACAGAGCGCATCTTGGCCTCCTTAAATCAGGGCAAGGCTGAGGATCGGGAACTCGATCAGAATGAACAGAACGATCAGCATCACAAAGGCGAAGGGCAGCGCGCCCATAAACACGTCTTTCAGCGAGATGCGGTCATCGTTGATCGTGGATTTGATGACGAAGCAGGATATGCCTAGTGGCGGGGTCAAAAGCCCGATTTCGGCGCCGACCACGGTGATGATACCAAACCAGATCAGCGACATATCCAGCGCTTCGGCCATAGGCAGGAACAACGGGACAACAATCAGAATGATGGATGCTGTATCAAGTAATGTTCCCAAAAACAGCATCAGAAGCACGTAAAGCAGCATGATCGACCAGAAGGACGCGGAATTCCCCGCAAGCAGGTCCTGCAACTGGTTGGGCAGCCCCGCCAGTCCCAGCATGCGGCTATAAATTGACGCTGCAGTGATCAGGAACAAGATCGCCGCTGTGATATGACCGGTTTCCAGCAACGCGTCCCAGAACGCTTTTGGGGACATGGATCTGCGTAGGACAGCGATGATCAAAGCCACGAAGGCACCGGCTGCTCCTGCCTCGACCGCAGTAAGCCAGCCGGTGTAGATCCCGCCAAGAACGATAGTGATGATGCACAGTGTTGGTAGCGTTTTGGACGCAATCTCGCGCCCGGACATCCATTCGGTATCTGCCACGATGCGGCCACCGACGAACGCCGGTGTGAATCGGCCCATGGCCCAGATCGCGCCAACATAGGCGATCGCCAACATGATCCCGGGAATGACCCCGGCAAGGAACATGTCCCCTACGGATTGTTCAGCAACAAAGGAGTAGATGATCAGCATCGCGGAAGGCGGGATGATCATGCCAAGGACCGAAGACCCGGCCACCACGCCAACAGCAAAGCGCGGGTTGTAATCCTGCGCCATCATCTGCGGCACCGAGACTTTGGTGAACACGGATGCGGATGCAATGGACGACCCGGTCACGGCGGCAAAGACGGCGTTGGCTCCAACCGTCGCCATTCCAATCCCGCCTTTGACCTTGCGAAACCGCATGGTCATGACTTCGTAAATGTCCCTGCCTAACCCAGCCTTTGAAACGATGAGCCCCATGAAGGTAAACAGCGGGATAGTCGCGAAGCTATATTCCATCGCGCTGTCGCCGACCGCCACTTTCAGCAGGTTCAGCGCTAGCGTGAAGTTGTCCCGCATCAGCCAGATCGACACGAAAGAGACGACGCCCAAGGCGATGGGAATGTAGACGCCCGCATAAATCAGAAAAACAATGGCAACGACCGAGATCAGGCCAATCTCAATCGGCGTCATTCTGCGGCCTCGTCATGTTCAGGGGTGCGAATAAGTTGCGGACGGTCCTGCGCCGTGACGACCTTGAGCAGGAAGATCACGCAGGCAAGCGCAGTACCGCACGCGATGACCAGTTTGACGGGCCACCATGGCAATGTGAAAAGACCGGGCACTCCGAAGTAGTCCTGCGTCTGCCACATGTGTAGGAATTCAGGAAATGTCACATAGGCAATCAATGCCATGAAGATCGCCGAGATGGCATTGATGATGCGCCTCAGGTTGGCTGTCAGGCCCGGGCGACGATGGTGTAGCAGGTTCAGGAACCCGTCCGAGCGTGTTAACCGATCTACTCTGACCACGTCCGCCAACTGCAGAAAGACGATCATCACGACCGAAAACTGCACCATCTCATAAGTGCCACGCAATGGGGCTGAAAACAGGCCACGTGCAATAACGTCGACATTCAGAACAACCACCAACGCCAGGACGACGAGCGTACCCAAAGCGTTGGCGGCGATTGCTAGAAAATTGGCGACCCGCGACAGGCCAGCAACTGCGGTCTTCAGCATGAAAGGCCCCTTTCGTGGATCGCCGGACGGTTATTCGGCCGTCCAGTCACGCACTCCGGTGAAACCGGCGTCTTGAAGCTTGCCAAGGTAGGCGGCCAGCATTTCCGTTCCTTGTTCGCCGTTGTCATTCAGCGTCGCGGCCCATTCCTGCGCGACATTCGGCATGGCATTTGCCCATGCGGCGCGGTCTTCGTCCGAAACCTCAACGATCGTTCCACCGGCTTCAACGTAAGCATCCCGCGAAGCAGCAGCCCTGTCCATCGCGATACCGGCGACATGGTCACGGTAATCGATGGCAACCGCCGTCAACACCTCTTTGACTTCGTCCGGCAGGCTTGCCCAATAGTCTGCATTAACCGTGATGGTTTTTGAGTTCACAGCACCCAGATCGGCCTTGAGCATATACGGGGCAACTTCAGCGATCTTGAACGTCTTCGCCGCTTCGGGCCACAGCATTCCACAATCAACCAGACCCGTCTGAAGCATGTTGTAGAAATCGGTCAGCCCACCGCGCACACCTGCCGCATCCTTGATGCCTTCGAGATACCGCAAGTTGAGGCCAGCACCTGCAATCTTGCGACCCTCAAGGTCCGTAACCGAGGCAACCGGTTCCGTGCAGAAAATCTGATACGTGTCCAGAACAACACCCGTGGCCAGATAGACCTGGTTCTGTGCGGCAAACTCGTTCTGCATCGCCGGGTATTCGCGCGCGATTTCATCTACAGCCTTGGCCACGGCACGGGAATCCGATGCCACAAAGGGTGTCGATCCCGAAATACCTTGGCTGGGCAGCTTCGAGGAATGGAAGATCGTTGTCACGATACCGATGTCACCAAGGCCCAGCTGGATCCCTTCCAGAACGCCTTTCGGCTTTACGATTGAACCGCCATAGTTCTCCTGCCAATTCATCTTGTAGTTTCCGGAGTCGGCCAGTCGCTTGTCCACTTCCGGAATGAAGAAGTTGGTGAACTCCTTCACCCATAATGCCCGATCCGGGTAACCATCGATGACAACGGCAGAAATAGTTTCTTCTGCTGCGGCGGGCAGCGCCATGACGCTTGCCAGAGCAGCTCCGATAAGGCTGCGTTTGGTCCAGATTTTCATTTCTCTCCTCCCAGAAAGTCGGGCCTTTTGTCTTTATTGGTTTGTTTTGACCCAGTTGACGGTCAGGTCCGTGCCTGCCGCTTCAAATAGTTTTGCGATGGCGCAATACTTGGCTGTCTCTTCGCCCACCCGTGTCAGCTCCTCCTGACTGGCGGGCGTGTCACACTTCACGGTGAGCTCGATTTCCGGAAACGGAACATCGATCTCCTCCTCCATCAGGACACCGCGCCGATCCAGCCTGCATTTCGCGTCGATTGTCACCGCGCCAAGATCAATTCCCAACCGGTGTGCATTCTTGTGCCCGATGACGTTCGTACAGGCGATCAAGGCTGCCATTGCGGTTTCGGTCGGAGACGGGCCAAGATTTGTTCCGCCGCGTTCGACGGGTTCGTCGACAACCACATCAAGATCGCGAATTGGGATCTCAGTACGCGCATGTGTCGGGCATTGAGCTGTCGTTCGGTAAGTCACGACAGGTTTTACTTTCATAGCCACAGCGTCACCTCCTCATGCATAAGTGCAAACCTTTTCGAATGGAAAACGCGGAAGCTTCTGGAACAATCCGGTCTCGTCCGCGTAGCCCAAATTGCAAAGAAAATTGGACTTGAGCGTTGTGCCCGCGAAGAACTCCTCATCGACGATCTTGTTCGAAAAACCTGACATGGCGCCAACGTCCAACCCGACAGCCCGGGCCGCAATCATGAAGTACGCGCCCTGCAGAGTGCCGTTTCGGTAGGCCGTGTCCGCTACGTATTCGGGTTTGTTTTCAAACAAAGGCCGCCGATCTTCGTGCGGGAAAAGAAACGGCAGTTCCTTCCAGAAGTCCAAGTCATAGGCAATGATCGCCGTGACGGGTGCATCCATCATCTTTGGCACGTTTTTCGGCTTTAGCGACTTGGCAAGCCGTTCTTTGCCTTCAGTGCTTTTCACGAAAATAAAGCGCGCGGGCAACGTGTTCATGCTGGTCGCGCCATTGATCGTGATGTCGTAGATCTCTTCAAGTAGCTCGTCGGAAACAGGCTTGTCGGTCCACGCGTAGTGCGATCTGGACTCGCGCAGGATCAAGGCAATCGCGTCATCCGACAAACGTGGAATCCGTTCGCGCAGATCGCGATGATCCTGCTGCGCCTTGGCGCGAAGTGCCTCCAGCTCTGCCCCGGTTGGTGCGCTCATGCTGCGGCCACCCTTGATTTGGCGTCCTTTTCGTCGATGATCGGGCTGGCGCAGATTCCAATGCCTTCAATTTCCACCTCGACGGTTTCACCCGGCTTCAACCAACGGGGATTGGGTTTTTTGGCGTGCCCGACACCCGGTGGTGTACCCAACGCAATCAGGTCTCCGGGCTCCAGAGTGGTGTATTCCGAAATCGTCGCAATGACCTGACGAACGCCCCAGATCATGTTGGCCGTGTTCGAGCTTTGTAGGATTTCATCGCCCACGCGGCTTTCGATCTTCAGACCGGACGCCCCTTCGGGCAGTTCGTCCGGCGTTACGGTGAAAGGACCGATCGCGCCTGTGTCATCGAAGTTTTTGCCAGGCGTCCATTGAACGGTTTTGCGCTGATAGTCCCGCAGCGACCCGTCGTTGAACACGGTATAGCCAAAGACATAGTCCAGTGCGTCCTCTTCCGAGATATGCCGACCTCGTTTTCCAACGATCAGCATAAGCTCGGCTTCGTAGTCTAGCTTCTCGGAACAGGCAGGCCGCACCATGGGCTGCCCCGCCGCCATGATCGAGTTTTTCCCGCGCATGAACAGCGTCGGATACTCCGGAATATCATATCCGCCTTCCTTGATGTGGTCCGTGTAGTTCAACCCCATGCAAATGATCGTACCGGGCGCGACCACGGGCAATGCTGGTGTGATAGACGACACAGGCACACTGTCTGCAGCGGCGATTTTGTCAGACAGTGAGTCGGCCAGCTCAGGCTTGGCTATCAAACCCATCAGATCGGAACCGACAGCAGGGTCCAAAGCCGTTAAATTCACTGCGTTTTCACCGTTCACAGCAAAGACCGCAGTGCCTTCCGAGGTTTCTCCCACCAGGTATTTCATTTTCACCATCCATGTCAGTTCGCTTGATTTTTGCCGACTATTTTGCAATATGTCAAATAATATCGATATTTTTGGAGATCCGCGATGGTTGCTTGGGCAGATTATAAATCAGAAGCGAAAAGCCGAGGCGCACTGGCACTGGAGCTTTATGTTGCACTCAGCACACCGACCAAAGCGCCAGAAGACGTAAAGGCGTCACTTCCAAGTCACTTGGCGTATCAGACGGATCTTGAACGCGCGGGGAAGTTGGCTTTTGCCGGGCCGATGTCGGATGAGACCGGTGAGCATATGCAAGGGGTTGGCCTGATCATCTATCGCGCTGATAGTCTTGAGGCCGCGCGGAAGCTGGCCGAAGACGACCCCATGCACAAAAGCGGGGCGCGCAGCTTTGTACTTCGGCGCTGGATGATAAACGAAGGTTCGCTGAACCTTTCCGTTGGTCTATCGACTGGCACGAGTGCCCTCAGCTAAGAGCACGCAAGAGTTTTTGCCGCCAAAAAGGAACAGTCGGATATGGACGCCATGCTTGATACCGAGGGCAAAGAGACATCAGCCACTCATAGTGCGTATCGAAGGCTGCGCGAAATGATCCTGACCGGCGAATTGCCGCCCGGACAAAAACTTAAGATCGAGCAGCTCCGCGGCCTTCTAAGCACTGGCGCAAGTCCAATTCGCGAGGCGCTGAGCCTCTTGACCTCGGACATGTTGGTTGAACGGATTGACCAGCGCGGGTTTAGGGCTGCCCCCGTGAGCAAAAGTAACTTCGAGGAAATCCTGCTGCTGCGATGCAACCTAGAGGAAACCGCGTTGCGCGCCTCCATCGCCAACGCGGATGCGGCCTGGGAGGATCGGCTTGTTTTGCGTCACCACCATATGAAAAAGGCCGGCCAAAATGGGGCACACGACTTTGAAGACGCTCATAAAGCGTTTCATATGGCTTTGTTGGACAATTCGAAATTACCACTGCTGCTGCGATATTGCTCGCAGTTATACGACCTGAACATTCGCTACCGCTATCTGGCAGCCGGTGGTTCGAGCTACAAAAAGCGGGATATCGCCGCCGAACATCATCACATTCTGGACGCCGCATTGGATCATGACGCAGACAGCGCGACCAAGCACTTGATCGATCACTACCGTCGAACTGGTGAATACCTGAGCAGCCAGATGGATTCCTGAAATGCAACGGAATTGGTTTCTGGGCGATCTGTTAAACCAATTGCTGGACCGTCCTGACAAAAGGCGTGGCAAGGATGACAAACGATCCATTGCTGAACTTTGCGAGGCGCTTTTGTCCACAGAAGGTGAGGTATCAGGCTTCACGCTCGCGTCCACCATTCTTGATCGCTACCAGACCCTGGATGACGCGGGAAAGCTGGACTTTTTTGTCTACTTGAATGACCAGCTTGAGTTAGACGCTGACAAACTCGCTGACACGGCGCGCCTCTATGCCAGTGATCGAAGTGTCGATCTATATCAAAAGCTTAGTGAATCCGCAGAACCCAGGCGGCAAGAGTTATTGCGTCGGTTGAACCAGCCGTCTGGTGCGACGCAAGAACTTGTGGCAATGCGCGTTGATCTGTTGCGCTTTCTCAAATCCAATGCCGAACTCAAGCGAACCGATATTGATTTTGTCCATTTGTTGCGAAGCTGGTTCAATCGGGGCTTTCTTGTTCTCAAGCAAATCAGCTGGGATACGCCTGCCCGCGTTCTGGACAAGATCGTCGCCTATGAGGCGGTTCACCAGATCAACGATCTGGACGACTTGAGGCGCAGGCTCTACCCACCTGACCGTCGTTGTTTTGCGTTCTTCCACCCTTCGATGCCCGATGAGCCGCTGATTTTTGTCGAGGTGGCCCTTACAACTGAAATCCCGGGCGCGATCGATACGCTTTTATCTGAAGCTCGAGAACCAATTGAAGCCGAGCAGGCAAAAGTCGCGGCGTTCTATTCCATTTCAAATTGCCAAAAGGGTTTAGCAGGAATCAGTTTTGGGAATCTTTTGATAAAGCAGGTTGTGACCGAGCTTTCGCGAGAGCTTCGAGGGCTTGATACCTTTGTGACACTGTCGCCGATACCGGGGCTGAACCGGTGGTTGGCTGGTGAAACAGAACACCCAAGACACGGACATGCCGCCAGGGCCGTATTAGCAGAAACAGCCGCACCACAGGACGTGTTCGCAATGGCCGCTCGGTACTTGATGCTTGCAAAGCGCGAAGATGGGATGCCGCTGGATCCCGTGGCCCGCTTTCATCTGGGCAATGGTGCTGAACTTCATGAACTGCACGCTGACGCAGATCTGTCGCCAAACGGGCGCGCCCAATCCGGAGGCGCGATGGTCAACTACCTTTACGATTTGAACAAAACAGAACGTCACCACGAAGAATTTGCGACACATGCCACAATCCAAGCCTCACGTTCAGTTCGTGCGGCTTCAACTGCGGCGCTTGCGATCAACCCAAGGGAAAATACAGCGTGACCAACACCCTCTACGACAGCTTGTTTGCCCGCCACGAGGGTAACAAAGCTCCATTCCTGCAGCTCGATGATGGCAGGGTGGTTTCCTATGACGCGTTTCTAAAGCGCGCCGCACGGATCGCGCATGTTTTGCAGAACAACGGAGTTTCTCCTGGGGATCGCATCGTAGTGCAGGCCCCCAAGCTGGCTGATACGATTGCGCTCTATGCTGCTTCGGTTCAGGCGGGCGCTGTCTACCTGCCGCTTAACACTGCCTATACATTGACGGAGTTGGACTACTTCATCTCTGATGCTCAACCAGCGATGATCATTTGCGACAGTAACGATGAAGCTGAAATCGCAAAATTGGCAGCCCAATCTGGCGCAAAGCTGCTGACCCTCGGCGGCAATACTCCAAGCCTAAGCTTTGAGGCTGACGCACAACCCTTCGTATTCGAAACCGTGGATCGTGCACCGGACGACCTTGCGGCTTTGCTATATACATCAGGCACTACGGGCCGTTCGAAGGGTGCAATGCTAAGTCAGCGAAACCTGCTGTCCAATGCCCAAGCTCTTGTGGAATTGTGGGCCATCACAAGCGCCGATCGCCTGCTTCACGCGCTGCCGGTCTTTCACACACATGGGCTTTTCGTGGCGATGAATACGTCATTACTCGCCGGTGCCAAAGTTCGGCTTATGGAAAAATTCGACATTGGCATGATCTTGGAAGAGTTGCCCCACTCGACCCTTCTAATGGGTGTCCCCACTTTCTACACCAGATTGCTGGCGGACGACGGTTTCACCAAAGAAATCACTAAGAACATGCGCCTATTCATTTCCGGTTCAGCCCCATTGCTGGCCGAAACCCATTTGGCGTTCGAAACGCGCACCGGCCACCGCATCCTTGAGCGCTATGGAATGACCGAGACGAACATGAGCACCTCGAACCCCTATGACGGTGAGCGTCGCGCAGGAACTGTCGGCTTGGCGCTACCCGGCACCGAGGTGATCATTGCCAATTCTGAAACTGGAGAACCGCTGCCCCGGGGCGAGGTTGGAATGATCGAAGTACGAGGGCCCAATGTGTTTAAAGGCTATTGGCAGATGCCCGAGAAAACCGCCGAAGAGCTGCGGGAAAACGGGTTCTTCATCACCGGCGATCTGGGCCAGTACAGCAAGGATGGCTATCTGTCGATTGTAGGCCGGTCAAAAGACCTGATCATCACTGGTGGTTACAACGTCTATCCCAAAGAAATTGAAGACGTCCTGAACGACATTGATGGTATCCTGGAATCGGCAGTGTTTGGCGTTCCCGACGCTGAATTTGGCGAAGCTATCATTGCCACTCTGGTTGCTGAGCCCAGCGCGCAACTTGACATGGAACAGATCGCAGAGACCATCAGAGGCAAGCTGTCGCGATTCAAACATCCGCGTCGCTACGAAATCGTCCCGGACCTGCCGCGCAATACAATGGGAAAGGTCCAAAAGAACGTGCTGCGCGAACAGTACGCGCAAAAAGAATTGCCAATGGGTGTGTCCTAGCAGCCCGCTGAAAAACTCAAACCAACCACGACCCTTTGATCTGACAACTTCTCACTTCGAACTGCCAACTCATAAGGAGACTTACAATGACCCGCATGACGGCAAAGGACTTCGACCAGGAACTTCTGGACCTGTATGACTTTTACGCGCACGGCAAAATCACCAAGCGCCAGTTCCTGGACCGCGCCGGTAAGTTCGCGGTTGGTGGTTTATCAGCGGTTGCGTTGCTGAACATGCTCAGCCCGAATTATGCTTTGGCCGAGCAGGTATCCTTCAACGATCCCGATATCCATGCAGACTACATCACCTATCCCTCACCAAATGGAACCGGCGATGTAAGGGGGTACCTTGTCAGACCGGCCGGTGTGGATGAGCCCCTGCCAGCAGTGCTGGTCATCCACGAAAATCGCGGCCTGAACCCCTACATCGAGGACGTGGCTCGCAGATTGGCGAAAGCCGGATTCATGGCACTGGCCCCTGACGGCCTGACATCAGTGGGCGGATACCCTGGCAACGACGCCGATGGGCGCGAGCTGCAAAAGACAGTGGACCGGGTCGAATTGATGAACGATTTCTTCAATGGGTTCGAATACCTATTGAACCGAGATGATTGCACTGGAAAGGTCGGCGCTGTTGGTTTCTGCTACGGCGGCGGTGTGGTCAGCGCAATTGCCGTGGCCTATCCCGAGCTGGCCGCTGGTGTCCCGTTCTACGGGCGCCAGCCAGCGGTCGAGGATGTGGTCAAAATTCAGGCGCCGTTGCTTGTTCAGATGGGCGAGTTGGACGAACGCATCAACGCGGGCTGGCCAGATTTTGAGACTGCTCTAAAAGCCAACGATAAGGTTTACGAAGCCTATATCTACGAAAATGCCAACCACGGTTTTCATAATGACAGCACGCCACGATATGATGAGGAGATGGCAAACCTGGCTTGGGACCGCACAATTGAATGGTTTAACACTTATCTGAAGTAACTGCGGGGAGCTACAAAGCCGACCTTGCGTTGGTATCGCTTTGCGAACGCCCACAGTTCTCCGAGAACAATTCCCGAGAAGCCCGAGCTTTATGAATTTCATGATCAAAGGGACTGTCGGGCGGCGAATAGTTTTGCCGTTCGACGACAGCTCAGAATTTGATTTTGATCCATTGGGTCTTTCATGAGCGCACAGGTCTTGTCATCTGCGACTCAAAGGCTTTCCATCAAATCAGGCAAACGGTCTTTTCTGTCCGCGTGGGAAGATGACAACAAGTAAACAGCGAATAACGGCGTTGAACACAGATACGCATCTAATTGCAGCCATGCATAACACCGCGCAGTTCAGCGAGACCTCTCATCCTGCCTATTAATGGGTAACCGGGCTGTGACGGACGTGTAAGATCGCTCAGCAAGGCGTGCCCGTGATCCGGACGCATGGGAATTTCACAATCTGATCGACCCTGATTTCGGCGCCGTTGTTCCTCGGCTAACAAAGCGCGGATCGTTGCAACCATATCGGTGTCTCCTGCCAGATGTTCGGACTCGGAAAAACTGTGGCGATTGTTGTCACATGGGCCGTCGCGCACTGTATTGCGAAGATGAACGAAATGGATTCGATGACCAAGCTGAGCAATGAATGATACGGGGTCGAAGTCTTTAGCAACACCCAATGAGCCAGTACATAGCGTCGCCCCATTGGCCGGGCTGTCGACGGCATCCAGCACAGTCGCGTAATCACGTTGCGATGACATGACCCTTGGTAGCCCAAGCAAAGAAAAAGGTGGATCATCAGGATGGCAACCTAGCCGGATGCCAAGGTCTTCAGCCGTCGGAACAACTTCGGACAGGAAATCAACCAGATTGGACCGGAGCATTTCCGTTGTCATGCCAACATATGCGCCTAGGTGTCGTTTCACGTCCTCAAGAGACCAATTGTCGTTTGCACCCGGCAAACCAGCGACAATATTGTTCGACAGGTTCCGGCGATCACCATCGCCGAGGTCAACAAACCTAGCTTGAGCATCTTCTATGATCTCGGCTGAATAGTCTCGCTCTGCGCCCTTCCTGCATAGGATAAAACAATCGAATACGACAAAATCCAAGAGATCAAACCGCATCGCATTCCCGCCATGCGGCAACGGATAGTTCAGGTCTGTTCGTGTCCAATCAAGCACTGGCATGAAGTTGTAGCAGACCGTGTGAATACCGCATTCTGCCAAATTTCGCAGACTCGTCTTGTAGGCCTCAATGTGTTGCCTCATCGGGCCAGTTTGCGATTTGATTGCTTCAGACACCGGAACACTTTCAACGACATCCCAAGTCAGCCCAGACGGAACGCCTTCGGGTTGTTCTATCTGTTGCTGCCGCTCTTTGATGTGCTCGACGGACCAAGCCACTCCTGTTGGAATATGATGTAAGGCTGAGACGATGCCGGTTGCGCCGGTTTGCCTGATTTCGCCAATCGAAATCGCGTCGGAAGGGCCAAACCACCGCCAAGTCTGTTTCATGGTCTTGCTCCTAGATCGTAGAGGGCCACCATCACCCCTCATCTCTCCCGAGATTCACATCGAAAGGAATGAGCGCGCCTTTGTGGCGGACGACATGGCTTGCAAGGCGACATCCTTGCCGTATTCCGTCAGTTAATTCATCGGCCCTTAAAACGCTTGCCAATACACCAGCATTAAAACTGTCCCCTGCCGCGGTGGTATCGACAACACCTGTCACTGGATCAACGTCAACCTCACCGCGTTGACCATCTTTCTGAAAGACCACTGGCTGAGCACTGTTTTTGACGACAATCTGATCAACACCAATCTCTGCATATCGGTTCAGCGTTGCAATTGAATCGCTATCCCCGAACCACTCGGCTTCATCATCGTAAGATGGTAGAACGATATCAGATTGTGCCGCAGCCATCATAACCGTGTCTGTCATTTCTTGCGGCGTAGACCAAAGCCGCGGTCTCAGGTTCGTGTCGAAAGCAACGGTCATTCCGTACGCTCTGGCACGACGCAATGCATCAAGCAGCTTTTCGCGTGATTGTGGATCGAGAATGGCGAGGGTTATTCCAGACAAGTAGATTAAGTCTGCGTCGCCAACTGCCCGCCCAAGTGCAATTTCATCGACCGCGAGTTGTCTGGCTGCGGAGTCGTTGCGCCAATAGGAAAAACTGCGCTCACCATTGTTGAGATGGATGAGATATAGCCCAACCGTCTTGCCTGCGATGACTTGGACGTGCCTGTCGGATATCCTGCTGTCTTTCATGAACGTTCGCATGTCCTGCGAGATCGCATCGTCTCCGACAGCGGTCAGATAGCTGACGTCTATATCTGATGCGACTTGTGCAAGATACCATGCTGTGTTGAAGGTATCGCCTGCAAAACCAAGCTTGAACTCACCGATCTGATCTGATGGGGCAAGTTCTGCCATGCACTCCCCGATTGCCAAGAAACGCATGTCAGTTACAGAAAATCGTCGCGACGGGGTGTGAAACTGTCGACCAATGTACCGGGCTCCAGGCATATGCAACCATGGGTTTGGCCTGACGGGATGACAAAGCTGTCACCGGGGCCAAACTCTTGTTCGCGTTCACCAAGTTTGAAACGAAATCGCCCGCTTTCGACATACGTTGCCTGAACATGCGGATGGCTGTGCAGGGCACCAATCGCCCCGGCCGCCTGAAACCGGAAGACAACAACCATGAGGTCCGAATGATCAGATAGGACCTGCCGCGTAACATGTTCACCGGTCGAGACGATCGGGAATTGGGACACCGGATCTCTCCTTTTCTATTATGAAAACAGCATACCACCGTTGAGATCAATATTTGCGCCCGTGATGAAAGCGCTGTCCTCGCAGGCCAGGAATAGAACGAGGTTCGCAGCATCATCCACATGACCTTGACGCTTAAGCGGCGCGTTGGCTTCAAAGCCGCGACGACCTGCATCAGGCGTGTGAATGTTGTGAAAATCGGTGTCTATCATACCAGGACAAAGCGCATTTACTCGAATGTCCGGGCCAACTTCCTTTGCCAAGCCTCGTGTCATGGTCATAACCGCGCCCTTGGCCGTAGCATAAGCCACAGCACCTGGCCCACCGCCATCACGCCCGGCTTGACTTGCGAGATTCACAATAACCCCCGACGTCATCCTGGACAGGCAAGCCTGCGTCATCAGGAATGTGCTGGTCAGATTCAGGGTCATCACGGCATCCCAATGCTCAACAGACATTTCCGCAATGGTTTTGCGGGCAATCAGACCGCCAGCGTTGTTGACCAGAATGTCAACGCCGCCAAAAGCTTCGACAGTGCGGAATACCAGCGCGTCAACATCCGCCTTTTTGTTCAGGTCGCCCTGCAAGGCAATCGCTTTACCGCCTTTGGCTTCGATTGCTGCAACGGTTTCTTCCGCGCCATTCGAGCTGGAAAAATAGTTGATTGCAACATTCGCGCCTTCAGAGGCGAGTTTGATCGCAACGGCGCGGCCAATATCGCGGCCTCCTCCGGTCACGATGGCGGTCTTACCTACAAGTTTCATGTCGATCCTTCCTATTGCAAAGCGCGAGCTTCGCTTTTGTCATGGGTCTAGTTTGGCCGCCTTCGGAATACGCTCAGAGCGCAACCGAAGACGCCACTAACGGAATGCCCCCGGCATAACTGTCTTTGGGAGCCACAGAATGATTTCGGGAAATGCTGCCAACAGAATGAGAATGACCAGCATTGGTGCGAGGATGAGCACAACCTCTCGCAGGACTTGCACAACATTTAAGCCGCCAATCGCTGCAGAGATAAGCAAACACAAGCCGTAAGGCGGCGTCACAAGCCCAAAGGCAAGCGAGACTATACCAATGATTGCGAAAGCGATTGGATCAATCCCGCCCGCCTGGGCCACAGGCATCAGAACCGTGCCAAGGATGATAATTGTCGGGATTGCATCGATAAACAGACCAAAGAGCAGAAACAGCAGGGCAATCAGTATAGCTGTTCCAAAAGCTCCGAACTCCCATGCGGTCAAAACACTCACGATCAGGCGCGGCGCATCGTAGAAGGACAGTAGCCAGCCGAATGCCGACGCTGTGCCGATCGCAAAAAGTGAAATGGCTGCAAATCGTGCCGTATCGTAGAGGATGAAGCCCAAGTCTTTTGGTGTGACCGTCCGATAGACAAACATGCCCAGGATCAGCGCATAACCCGCTGCGATGATTGCACTTTCAGTTGGCGTGACGAGGCCGCCCACGATACCGCCAATCACAAAGACCGGCGTCAAAAGAGCCAGTGCGGCACCTTTCCAAGCGGCCCAGAACTCACCCCAATTAGGCGTCGCTGTCACCGGGTAATTGCGAGCTTTTGCGAAGCCATATACCGTGGCCATCAAGACGAGGCCAATCATCAGGCCTGGAATCGCACCGCCCAGAAACAAAGCGCCGACAGAGACCTGCATGACACCGCCCCAGACAATCATCAGGATCGACGGAGGGATGATGACCCCCATCACCGAAGAGCACGCGGTAATGGCAATGGCAAACCGTGTATCGTATCCTTCTTTCTGCATGGCAGGGATCAGGATTTTTCCGATACCCGCCGCATCTGCTGTGGAAGATCCGGAGATACCTGCAAACAGCATCGACACAGCGACATTCACATGGCCCAATCCGCCGGGCATCCAGCCGGTCAGCACACGGGCCAGTTCGATCAGCCGGTCGGTTACCTTGCCGGAATTCATCAGGTTGGCTGCCAGTAGAAAGAATGGCACGGCCAACAGGATGAACGAGTTATATGATTGAAACATCCGATCCAGCACGATGAACGGCGTCAGCCGCAGCTCAAGCAACACAACCGGAAGGGTCGCCAAACCCAATGCGAATGCCACTGGGACACGGATGAAAATCAGCACCAGAAAGCCCGCAATAAGCATCGTGGCGGCAGTTGCAGTATCGAGGATCATGCCTGGTTGCTCTTTCGGTTAAGATATTTCGCGACGGCTTCAGACAACCGGTAGCCTGACAAGAGAAACCAAAATCCTCCGGCAATCGGGACCGAGATGTGCGTAATCGCAAGATTGGCGCGCATCATTACGGACCGCTGGTTGCCCCCAAATTCGGTGTATTCGATGCCGTAAAACAGGAAGAACGCCCCAAAAATCATGATGGCAACGTGTACAATGCCGTCTTGAAGCAAACGTGGCAGCGGTCTCATCGCATTCCGGGTAATGCGAACGTCGAAATGCGTGCCGTCCCAGACAGCAACAATCGACCCGATCATAACAATCCAGACGAACAGGAACGTAGCCAGCTCTTCGGTCCAAAGGTAAGTTGGGATCAAACCGGTGTAGCGAGAAACAACTTGCATCGCGACCGGGATGGCTAGTGTGCCCATCATCACACCAAGCAATATGCGAAGCCCAGCGCAGATCTTATCCAGATATTTTCCAAGCATGTTCCGCCCTACTCCGCGATGTGATGCGCCAAGCGCATCGGAAATTATGCCGACAGGCGAGCTTGAAGACTCACCCGCCCGTCAGCCGGGAGATTACATTCCGCGAACGTTATTGAGCAGCTCTGTCGCGCCCAACTCTTCAGCATAGGCGTCTTGGACCGGCTGAACCAATTCCAGCATTTTTTCGCGGCCCTCGAACTCATGCACTTCGATCTGACCTGCGTCGATCATTGCCTGAAGTTTTTCACCGTCCTGTCCGCTCTCTAGCGCGCGACCGAATGCACCGGCCTCAGCGCCAGCTTCCATGATTGCGGCTTGCAGGTCCTCAGGCAGTTCATCGAAGATTTTTGCTGACATCACAATTGGACGCACGGTGATCGTGTGCTGTGTCAATGAAACATGTGGCGCGACTTCGTAGAACTTCAGGTTCTGGATTGAGGCAGCTTCATTTTCGAACCCGGCGATTACGCCTGTTTGGATTGCGTTATAGACTTCGTTGTAGGCGATGGCAGATGGTGCCGCACCAACGGCCGAGAATGTCTGCGCCTGAATCGGCGCCCCCATGACCCGCATGCGGTGTCCTGCAAGTTCATCCATGTTTGTGATAGGCTCGGCAGAGGCCAGATTCCGCACACCGCCGCCGTGATAACCCACAATCACAATGCCCGCGGCTTCGCGCAGATCATCCTCAAGAGGTTTCAGTGCATCCGACGAAAGCACCGCATCCCAGTGTTCAAGGTCACGGAACAGGAACGGCATATCCATCAATGGAATGGACTCTGAAAACACGGCCATATTGGAAGGGGCCAGAATGGTATAGTCTACAGCAACACCCTGATTGAGGTAGGTGACGTAATCAGATTCCACCCCAAGCTCACCATTCAGGCGCAGATCAAATTCCACCTCGCCATCGTAATTCTCGGCGACCAGGCGCTCGAACTCTCGCAGTGTCTTAGTGAAGGCGTGCTCTTCATCAAACATGCTCGCGCCGCGCAGTGTTACATCAGCCTGAGCAATTGAAACCCCGCTTAGCAAAACAGCCGTCGCAGCCATAGTCTTTAGTGAAAAATTGAACATTCTATCCTCCCAGATCAAGTTCAGGTCTTGTTTTCATCCAGTCGCCTTTGACTGGTGATCGTGTTCGAAGCCTTTCAAGCGACCATGCCGGACCAGTCTTCACCCAAATCTGGATGTTCTGATGCCCTCCCAGCCAGCCCGATTGCTCCGCCCTCGCTATGGGCATACACAACACGAAAACTTGGATACTAGTCAACATAAAATTTGATACCTGCACTGCATATTCTGTATTTATCATTTAAAAACAGGGAGAATATTGTCGTCTAGTATCCTATTTTGATCTATTATTTTCTTCGTTTATCTGCCACAATGCTGTCAAACAGAGGTTGGAAAACAAAAAATGGTAGCATTGGGAACTCTTGAGCGCACGACGAGTAGCGATGTCGTCTTTGACGAACTGTTTGGACAAATCACCCGGTTGGAACTGCTCCCTGGCACAAAGATATCCGAAACGGACGTCGCAAAGTCATTCGGGTTCTCACGTCAACCTGTGCGAGAGGCTTTCACACGGCTAGCCAACCTCAATCTCCTTTTGGTGCGGCCTCAGCGCGCAACAGTGGTTCGGCCGTTTTCACGGCAGCTCATCGCGAACGCTCGCTTCGTGCGTGCTGCGGTCGAATTGGAAGTTATCCGCGCTGCCGCGTTAGATCGCGACAAATCGGTCGACGCGGCATTGAAAGCTAACCTTCGCAAACAGGCGGAAGCAATTTCAGCGGAAGATGTCAGCTTGTTTCATGATCTGGACTATCAGTTTCACAAACTGCTTTGCGCTTCGGCCAAACAAGAGTTTGCGTTCGAAATTATTGCCGAGAACAAGGCGCAGGTTGATCGCCTTTGTATGCTGGCACTGACTAGCAAAAAAGCAATGGATGAGTTGTATGTGGATCACCAATCTCTCTTAAAGAACCTTTTTGAGGGTGATGCAAAGGCGGCTGATCAAGTCCTTCGTACGCATCTTGAGCGTTTGACTCCAACGATCCAGGCAATTTACACGACGCACAACGCCTACTTTGATGAATAGGTAGCTTCGTTTCGAGCTGCTCTTTTTTGTGCCTTACTACTCCGCTGTTCAACGTACAACGGGAGGCAAGTGAAGCGATCTCTGGTTGAGTGCCCGACCTGCTGTGTATGAGTGGCGGTGCTGTCAGACGAATTCGAACCAGTCTCAGCTAGGCCAGCATAGCTGCCCTTTATGCCGCACCAAGTTCGCGCCACTCGGCAAGAGCGGCGGTGCGCGTCAGCTTGAAGGTGTCTCGGCTGGCGAGCGATCTTTCCTGATTGAAGTGGTTGTAGACGGAAGAATGGACGGAGGCGAATTTCTGCAAACTTCGCATACGCCTGAAACGCTGCATTGCGCGTTCTCTTCGTCGGAACGGCAGGTGCGAATTCTCAACGCGGTTGTTGAGCCACCTGCCCGTCCTTTGTTTTTCGAGAGCACCCAATTCTCTTAGAGCAGCCTTGTAGGAAGCGAAGCGGTCGGTGACGATCTTTTTGGCATTGCCGTGCCACTTCATCAATTTCCTGAGGAATTTCAGTGCCGCAGCTTTGTTTCGGCGTTTTGTGACGACCGTTTCCAGCACCTCGCCTTCGTGATCCACAGCTCGCCACAGATATTGACGCTTGCCATTCACCTTCACGAAAACCTCGTCCACGTGCCACTTCCATTTGGAGAACGCGCGCAGCTGCTGAACACGCTTCCGCCGTATCTCAGCAGCGAACATTGGACCAAACCTGTTCCACCAATATCGGACAGTTTCATGGCTGACATCGATCCCGCGTTCATGCAGCAGATCCTCGACATTCCGAAGCGAGAGCGGTAACCGGATGTACAGCATCACCGCAAGGCGGATGATCTCGGGACTGGTTTTGAAGTACATAAAAGAGGCAGGTCTGGTCACGGGCAAAAGCTACGCAACCACCCTGCCCCACTCAAGCAAAGTTCTTCTTACAAGACCCGAACAACAGTATCTCAAAGATAAGCATTTCTCTTTTTGAACGTTTTTGGAGGATCAAACCATGTCCCGAGCTCTAATGCAGGACATGATTTGGGCTTGATGCACCTATAGCGAAGCCAACTACACGGAACAGTGCTAAACTGTTACGACCTGCAACACTTGATCACGCGTCAGGTCATCTCGTGAGCCTTTGACCAGGATTTCTCCGCGTCGCAACACGACAAACCTGTCAGCAAGGTCAAAGGCGAAGTCGAAATACTGCTCGACTAAGACAATTGCCATTCCGCTCGTCTTTCTGAGGTGCCGGATCACCTCTCCAATCTGTTGGATTATGTTCGGCTGAATACCTTCGGTGGGCTCATCCAGCAGCAGCAGGCGCGGTCTTGTGATTAGTGCACGCGCGATGGCCAACTGTTGCTGCTGCCCGCCGGAAAGGTCGCCCCCGCGCCGGTTCTGCATTCTTTTGAGGTCCGGGAACATATCAAAAATATCATCTGGAAGGAAATGTTCGCTGGCAGGCAGACAGGAGAAGCCTGTTTCCAAATTTTCTCGAACCGTGAGCAATGGGAATATTTCGCGACCTTGGGGGACATATGCCACACCTTTCCAGGCCATCTGATGAGCAGGCAAGATACCCATCTGCTTTCCGTCAAGCTCCAGTTCGCCACCGGAACGGGGATGCGCTCCGGAGATTGCTTTCATCAGACTGGTTTTTCCGACACCGTTGGTCCCCATGATGCACGTTACTTCACCCTGTGAAGCTTCCATGGAAATCCCGTTGAGGATTTGCGAGTGCCCATAGTGCAAAGTCAGATTGGTCAGCTTCAACATTTTCTAGCGCCCCAGATAGACGTCGATGACGTCCTGATTTGATGTCACGTGATCAAGACTGCCCTCGGCTAACACGGATCCTTCATGCAAAACCGTGACTTTGCAGTTCAGGCGCCTGACAAATTCCATGTCATGTTCAACGACCACAACCGCGCGGCTCTTTGCAGCTTGAACAAGCAAATCTGTGGTATGTTCGCGCTCTTGCGGGGTCATGCCTGCGGCGGGTTCGTCAACCAATAGCAGACGTGGGTCCTGCGCAAGCAGCATGCCAATTTCCAACCATTGCTTTTGCCCGTGGCTCAGTTCACCTGATTTCCGGCTCAGTTCCTGATACAGCCCAATTTCGGTGGCCAGGTCTTCGACCTTCTGCAAATCACTTTTGGACGGACGGTAAAGCAGCACACCAACCCAGCCACGATTTTTCTTTAGCGCCATTAGTAGATTATCGCGCACGGACTGATCCTCAAAAACCGTAGGCTTCTGAAACTTCCGCCCGATTCCCGCCTGCGCGATTTTTGCCTCGGTCATATCCAACAAAGATACGGACTTTTCACCCCATATGACCCGCCCCTCATCTGGTCGGGTCTTGCCGGTGATGATGTCCATAAACGTAGTCTTGCCGGCCCCATTCGGGCCAATCACGGAACGTAGCTCCGCGTCACCAATCTGGAAGGACAGGTTGTTGATGGCGCGGAACCCGTCGAAGGTAACCGATACGCCACTTACTTCTAATAAGGTGCTCATAGGCTAGCCTCTTTCTCACGCAAAGCGCTTTCATCGGGTCCCAGATTGGCACCATGCCGATCGGGATGACGCTGGTTGGTATACAAGTCGAACAAACCTCCGATACCTTGTGGAGCAAACAGCGTGACCAGCACAAAGGACACCCCCAGCAGCACTTGCCACCAGTCGACCCATTTGATCGTGTAAAAGCCAAGCGGAATATCCGGGGCCTGCCCGCCCGTGAACCACGTGCTCAGCAGGCTGACAAAAGCTGCACCAATCACCGCGCCGTACAAGCGGCCCCGCCCGCCGATGGCGACCCAGACGGCCAGATAGATTGAGGCGATGGGGGCCATCTCCTCGGGGTTGATAATGCCAGCCTGCGGGTAATACAGCGCACCCGCGATTGCGGCGATGCAAGCCGTCAGGGTGAAGACAGCCAACTTGTAGGCTTCGACCGAATAGCCGAGGAACCGAACCCGCGCCTCGTTGTCCCGAATGCCGCGCAGGACCGAGCCGAACTTGCCCGACACGATCCATGCCGCCAGCATGTAACCCAGTCCCAACGCCAAAGCCGAAGCCCATAGGAACCAGAGCGAAACAACGTCTTGAGAGACAGTGACACCGGGCAGGTTCTGCAAGCCGGACAAGCCATTGTTGCCGCGCAAACCGCTGTCGTTCTGAAACAGATACAAAGCCAGAGCCAGCGTCATTGCTTGCGTCAGGATCGACAGATAGACGCCGGTCACTCGACTGCGGAAGGCCAGCCAGCCAAAGATCAGTGCCAGCAGGCCAGGCACCACAACGACCAGTATCAACTGCAGCGTCAAGCTGTGCGAAAACGCCCAGATCAGCGGGAATTCGGATGATCCGACTACGCCGAAAATCTGAGTGCCGATGGCGTCCACAACTTCGGCAGGCGTTGGCGGGATGTCAGCTTGTGACAATGACTCGACCACGATCAGCCGAGTGCGTTCGTACATCAGCCACATGCCAATCATATAGCCACCGAGCCCGAAGAAAGCGAAATGGCCTAGTGATAGAATGCCAGTGAAACCCCAAACCAGATCCATCGCGACAGCGATCAAACACAGGCACAGGGTCTTGCCCAGCGTTTTGACGAAACTGGTTGAGATCACACCGATCCCGAACCCTTCGGACAGGACAGTTACACCCAGCGTAAACAGCGACAGGATGGTCAGAAAGACCAGCACAGATGGTTTCTTAGCAACAAAACTACGTTCCATAACTCAATCCCCCGCCGCGCGACCTTTGAGGGCAATAATGCCTCGTGGTCGAAATTGGATGAAAATGATGATGAAGATGATCATGTAGGTTTGCGCCGCGAGGGTGTTCGACGGGTTCATCCACTCGATCCCTTTTTGCAGGAACCCGATCATCCCCGCGCCTGCCAGCGCGCCCCAGATGTTGCCGACACCACCGACAACTACGGTCATGAAACTTTGCACGATGTAGTCGTTGCCCAGATCCGATGTGACTTTGGCAAAAAGGCCAATGGCCACACCCGCGATCCCAGCAATGCCGGAGCCTAGACCGAATGTCAGCATATTCACCCGCCCCGGGTTGATACCCATCGACCCCGCCATGCGAGGGTTCTGCGTGACCGCACGCATCTCAAGCCCCAACCTTGTACGTTTCATGATGTAAAGGAACAGCCCCAGAAAGATCAGCGCCAGTACGAAGATCGCAATGCGGATATAGCTGATCGAAACCACATCGTTCATCACCCACGCCCCGTCCAGCCAACCCGGAGCAGTCAGAGGGCGGGCCTGTGTGCCAAAGATGTTCTTGGCCAGTTGCTGCAAGGCAATCGAGATACCAAAAGTCGCCAGCAGTGTTTCCAACGGGCGGGCATAAAGCCAGCGGATCACCAGGCGCTCCATGGCGACGCCCATGGCAAACGTGACGGCAAAGGCCATTGGGATGGCAACGATGATCGATACCGTATGGTCGGGGACGAACTGCTGAACGACGTACCCCGTATAAGCGCCCATCATGATGAATTCGCCATGGGCCATGTTGATTACACCCATCACTCCGAAAGTGATGGCCAACCCAATGGCGGCAAGGAAATAGATCGAGGCCAGAGAGACTGCGTCCAACGTCAGGTCGAGCGTCTTGTTTAGGCCAACTTTCAGTTCGATCTTCTTTAGCGCTTTTTCGGCAGCGGCGGTTACTTCGATGGACGGCTCGGCATAAGTCTCAAAGAACACATGCGCACCCAGCGCCGTGTCGATATCAACCTCAGTTACCAACGCAGGAACAAGTCCGGCTTCGGCCAGAGTGCTGTAGGCTTGTGCGCGCGCAGTATTCTCGTTCAGTTGCGCGACCGGGATACCCCCTACGCGACCACCGTCGATGTTCGCAGCCAAAGCCAGGCGGATGTCGACAGGCAACACAGGGGGCGCAGCCAAGTCACTCGCGACCAACAGGTGGTATGCGTCATCCCGCGACAAACCGTCTGATCCGGGTTCCAAAATGATGGCGACGTTAACATCCGATGGCAGGTCCGCAGCGGTCTTTCGTGAGGTAGCCACTAACGGGTTCAGCGCCGCGCGGACGTCGACACCCAGATCGTTCGACATCTCTTCAATTGCAGCCACGCGGGCCGCAGTGTCTTCGTCGTATCCAATAGTCAGCAGCCGTTCGAGCCGTTGCTTCTGGGCCTTCAAATCCACATCTGGCTCGTCCTCGATCGAAGCACGAAGAGGTTCGAGCAGCGCGCCCTCGGGATCACGTTGAATTGATTTTAGTGCGGCCAGGCGCTTCTTTCGGTCCGGGTCTGTCAACTGGAACTGCACTAGAGCTGTCCCGATCATAGCGCGGACACCGCTGTTGGGTTTCAATTGCTTCAGGTCGGATTTTTCAAAGGTACCGACCACTTCGCCCGTGTCGAAATCGGTCAGTTCGTACAACTGTCCTTCGGCCGTTTTTCCGGCAAAGAACAAGCCATCAGACTTGCGCATCCACATGTCTTTGGCGGCCCATGTCTCAAGCATCACCTGCGCTTGCGGCAGCCCACTGGCGGCAAGCGCATCAATCGCCGGTTTGATCGTCTTGCGCGAGCTTTTGACAATGATCTCCTGATGATCCTGCAAGATCGGCTGCAGGCCGCCCTCTTGCGCGTTGGCGTTCAGGCAGGCGAAGAGAATTGCCAGGCCCGCAAGGAATAGTCTTAACATGTGGTGAAACCCGCGTGTCTTTGGGCAAGGCGGGCGATCACACCCGCCTTGCGTACGATTTAGTAGTTCGACAAGGTTTGAACGCAGCTATCGGTCTCGGTGTTGTACATACCGCAGCCGAGATCTTTCCAATCCGATTTCAGCACTGCGGATTCAGGCAGGAAGTCGGTCCATGCATCGCCCGGCACAACGTCCGTTTCGCTGATGATGTCGAACTGGCCGTCTTCCTGAATCTCACCAATCAGAACCGGCTTAGCCAGATGGTGGTTCGGCAACATCACAGCAGTACCTCCGGTCAGGTTCGGGAATTCCTGCCCGTACATGGCGGCGCGCACAGCGTCTACTTCGGTCGAGCCGGCTTCGGTCGCGGCATTCACCCACATGTTGAAGCCGATGAAATGCGCCTCCATAGGATCGTTGGTCACCCGTTCGTCACCCATGGTGGCTTTCCAGGTTTCGACAAATTCGGCATTCACATCAGTATCCGCCGACTGGAAATAATTCCAAGCCGCTAAGTGACCGACGAGGTTCGCCGTATCCAGGCCGGACAGTTCTTCCTCACCAACCGAAAAGGCCACGACAGGAATGTCATCTGCCGAAACACCAGCTGCGGCCAGTTCTTTATAGAAACCAATGTTGGCGTCTCCGTTGATGGTCGAGATCACACCAACCTTTTTGCCATCTTCGCCCAGTGCGACGACGTCAGATACGATCTTGGACCAGTCAGAATGGCCAAAGGGGGTGTAGTTGACGAAGATATCCGCGTCCGAAATACCCTTTTGCTTAAGGTAGCTTTCCAAAATATTGTTGGTGGTCCTGGGATAGACATAGTCCGTCCCGAGCAGAGCGAACTTCTCAACCCCCAGTTCCTCCAGGAAATAATCGGTCGCTGGGATCGCCTGCTGGTTCGGGGCCGCACCGGTGTAAAAGACATTTTTAGAGCTTTCTTCGCCCTCATACTGAACCGGATAGAACAGCAAACCATTCAGCTCTTCGATCACAGGCAGTACTGATTTGCGGCTGACCGAAGTCCAGTTGCCAAAGATCACATCCACCTCGTGGACGGTCAGCAGCTCACGCGCTTTTTCCGCGAACAGCGGCCAATCCGATGCGGGATCCACAACAACGGCCTCAAGCTGCTTGCCCAAAAGACCACCTTTAGCGTTTTGCTGGTCGATCAGCATCAGCATGGTGTCTTTCAGAGTAGTCTCCGAGATTGCCATCGTACCCGACAGCGAATGCAGCACTCCGACCTTGATCGTGTCTTCGGCAGATAAGGCAGCGGTGGCTATGGCAGCAAATACAACCGATCCGGCGAGCGTGGATTTGAGCGATTTCATGTAATCCTCCTGGCGGGGCCGGGAGAGAGGGCTTGCGCAAAGGCACACTCTTCTTCTACCTGATCCCCGCAACTGTTGTTGCGTTCCGTGTGGCGGTTGTGTTCGAGGTCCAATTCGCGCAGCCGTCACACACCCCCGGGTCATCTCCGCGGTGGCACCCATACGGTTTCTGCATTGCAGCAAGATTGGCAACTTACCTTTAGCCCAATTTGGGAAATCGGCGAGAAGCGCATATTTTTTCATCTAAGTCGGACGTTGCTGTCTAAAATTTAGACACACGATGTGGAAATAAGCAGATTCCGACACTGCAGATTAGTGTTCCGACACTTCAATAGAGAAACAGGTGGCACCAAACGACGCGCTAAAGGTGCCCTATTACACAAGTTGCAGCCATATTGCCCACGCACAGCGCGGTACCGCCACGTGCTGCAGGCACTGTCAGCTTAAGCACCAAGCAATTAGGCAACAGAACTGTGCTGGACAGATTTCGCCAGTCTGGGTCCTTTAAATGCCTGTTCCCCAGAACGATCCCACCTGATCTTGATGCGGTTCTTCTGAACACGGCGGGCGGCGTGACCGGAGGCGATTCATTCCGATTTTCTTGCAAGGCAGCAAAATGCACGGCGCTGACTTTGACGACACAAGCCTGCGAGCGCGCCTACAAAGCCCAGCCCAAAGAATGGGGTAAGATTACAAACCATTTGACGGTTGAGGATGGCGCTCGGCTGAACTGGCTGCCGCAGGAAACCATCCTGTACAACGGCAGTGCTTTGGACCGGCGCCTCAGGATCGACATGGGGCTTGATGCTGAAATGCTGATGGTCGAGCCGCTGGTCTTTGGGCGCATTGCCATGGGCGAGACGCTGACCGGCATCCGCTTGCGCGATAGAATCGAGATTCGCCGCGAGGACACGCCAGTGTTTCTCGAGGCGATCAGGTTCTCAGGTGATTGGCATACGCATTTGTCCAAGCCGCATATTGCGAACGGCGCAGGGGCGATGGCGCTAATCGTCTTAGCGTCGAGTTCCGCCGAAGGTCATCTAAAACCTGTCCGGGAAATGCTACCGGACACCGCCGGGGCAACCCTGATCTGGAAAGACCTATTGGTCATTCGCATTCTGGCGGACAACAGCTTTGCTTTGCGGCGAACGCTGATACCAGTTCTACGCCGACTGAACAAAGACACTTTACCCCGATGCTGGATGCTCTGACATGAACCTGACCCCTCGAGAAAAAGACAAATTGCTGGTCGCCATGGCCGCCGAGGTCGCTCGAAAACGGCTGACCCGCGGCGTTAAGCTGAACCACCCCGAGGCCATTGCGTTGATAACCGACGCCGTGGTCGAAGGCGCGCGCGATGGCCGTTCGGTCGCGGACATGATGCAAGCCGGGGCTGAAGTGATCTCCCGTGACCAATGCATGGAAGGCGTGCCCGAGATGATCCACGAGGTACAGGTCGAAGCCACTTTCCCGGATGGCACAAAACTTGTGACTGTCCACAACCCCATTCGCTAATTTCTAAAGGAGTTCTCCATGAACCGTATGCTGTTTCCCGCTCTCATTCTGGCTGGTCCGGCCATGGCCCATTCGGATACCCAAGTTCACGCTCATGGCAGTGATTACGCCGCGCTCGCAGTTGGGTTGGCTTTGATTGCGATCATCGCCATTACCGTGATTTTGAAGCTGCCGAAATGATCCCGGGGGAGATCATTCCGGCCGAAGGCTCACTGACGCTGAACGCAGGACGCAGCAGCCGTCTTGTTATTGTCGCCAATACCGGCGACCGACCAATACAGGTCGGCAGCCACTACCATTTTTCCGAAGCAAACCCGGCTCTGGATTTTGATCGGTATGCAGCTTTGGGTATGCGGCTGGACATCCCGGCGGGCACTGCGGTGCGATTTGAGCCAGGGCAAACTCGCGAAGTTATGCTGGTGCCATTTGAGGGGCGCCGGCACATCTACGGTTTCAATATGCATATCATGGGGGCTTTGAAAGATGCCGGGCAAGATCAGTCGGAGTGACTATGCCTCCATGTTCGGCCCCACGGTCGGCGACAAAGTACGATTGGCAGATACCGATCTGATCATCGAAGTAGAAAAAGACCTGATCGTGGAGCGTGCAACGGCTGCGCGGTTCAGCGAAACCGGCCACCGCGAAGACGTCTACGGAGAAGAGGTCAAGTTCGGCGGAGGCAAAGTCATTCGCGATGGGATGGGGCAGTCACAGGCCACGCGCGCCGAGGGGGCCGTGGACACAGTGATCACCAATGCTATTATGGTGGATCACTCAGGTATCTACAAAGCCGATGTCGGCCTAAAGGACGGGCGTATCGCCAAGATTGGCAAAGCCGGAAATCCGGATACGCAGCCCGGCGTAGACATCATCATCGGCCCCGGCACAGAGGCCATCGCGGGCGAGGGTCGCATCCTGACGGCTGGCGGGTTCGACAGCCATATTCACTTCATCTGCCCGCAACAGATAGAGGACGCGCTGCATTCTGGCCTGACGACCATGCTTGGTGGTGGCACCGGCCCGGCACATGGCACTCTGGCAACCACATGCACTCCGGGCCCATGGCATATCGGCCGGATGTTGCAGGCGGCGGATGCTTTTCCTATGAATCTTGCTTTTGCGGGCAAGGGAAATGCTTCGCTTCCCGCTGCTCTGGAGGAACAGGTCAGAGCCGGAGCTTGTGCCCTGAAACTGCATGAGGACTGGGGCACGACCCCGGCAGCCATCGACTGCTGCCTTTCGGTCGCTGATGCGATGGACGTTCAGGTGATGATCCACACCGACACGCTCAACGAATCCGGGTTTGTTGAAAATACAATTGCCGCGATAAAAGGGCGTACTATCCACGCTTTTCATACCGAAGGCGCGGGCGGCGGCCACGCCCCCGACATCATCAGAATCTGCGGTGAGGACCATGTCCTACCCTCCTCTACCAACCCGACACGGCCCTTTACGGTGAACACGGTCGAGGAACATCTCGACATGCTGATGGTCTGCCATCACCTCGACAAATCCATCCCCGAGGACGTGGCCTTTGCTGAAAGCCGCATTCGGCGTGAGACCATCGCGGCTGAAGATATCCTGCACGACATGGGCGCGTTCAGCATCATCGCGTCCGACAGTCAGGCTATGGGCCGCGTGGGCGAGGTGTTGATCCGTACATGGCAAACCGCTGACAAGATGAAGAAACAACGAGGCCGTCTGCCGGAGGAATCCGGTAACAACGACAACCTGCGCGTTCGCCGTTACATCGCCAAGTACACGATTAACCCTGCCGTTGCTCATGGCCTCAGCCACGAGATTGGCAGTATCGAGGAAGGAAAACGCGCCGACCTGGTCCTATGGGACCCAGCCTTTTTTGGAGTGAAGCCTGAGATGGTTTTGCTGGGCGGCACCATCGTTTGTGCACAGATGGGTGATCCGAATGCTTCGATTCCTACCCCGCAGCCGGTTTATAGTCGGCCAATGTTCGGTGCCTATGGTCGATCCGTTGAAAACTCGGCCATCACCTTTGTTTCGCAAGCCGCGCTGGCGGACGGGATCGGTGATACACTTGGATTGGCAAAGCAGACTGTCGCTGTCCAAAACACGCGTGAGATTGGCAAACAGGATCTTCTGCTCAACAACGCGACACCTCATGTCGAAGTTGATCCAGAAACCTACGAAGTCCGGGCAGATGGCGAATTGCTGACCTGCCAACCCGCCGAAGTGCTGCCAATGGCACAGCGATACTTTATGTTCTGACTAAAAATTATGCTGCATTGCACCGCGCGCAACCCAGAAATGACCAAACACCCACTTCAAAGTGAGGCCGATATGACAGATATTAATGCCCAAGGGAGGACCAACGTTTACGAGGGTCCAAATGGCACACTCAGCAACACAATCTCACGCACGCTTTTCGCTGCCCGGTCTGATCGCGTCCATCGCAGCATCAGTCTACGGGGCTCTGATCAGTGTGGCCGAAGCTCAATCACGCGTTCGGCAAGTCGAATTCCTGCAATCGCTCAGCGACGAAGAGTTGAAAAAACGCGGCCTATCACGCGAACGGATCGTACATCGGGTATTTTCGGACTCAATCTGGCTCTGACCATTACCGCTACAGAGGAGGTGACGGTATGACCGCCCTGCTCTGCACCGCACGCCGTTACTCGGATCATATGCACGGCGAGTCCGCAGATTGCCTGTCGCTGACTTATGACGATCGATTTTTGCGTCGCAAGGTTCTGACCTGTGAAAGTGGCGAACAAATTCTCGTCGATCTGTCGCAAACGACCTCGTTGAACCACGGTGGCACGTTGGTTCTGGACGACGGTCGCGAAGTGGAAATACAGGCTGCACCCGAAGCACTGCTAGAGGTTTCCGCTTCGGACCTGACACGCGTCGCGTGGCATATCGGCAATCGCCACACGCCGTGCCAGATCGAAAAGGACCGTCTGCTGATCCAGGTCGATCATGTGATCCGAGACATGCTTTTGAAAATCGGAGCCACAGTGCGCGAGGTGCACGAACCGTTCAACCCCGAAGGCGGAGCCTATGGCCATGGCAGGACACATGGCCACGCCCACTGACGCCGATATCCTGACGCTGACCCAGTGGTTATCTCCGGCATACCCTGTGGGGGGCTTTGCTTATTCTCATGGGTTGGAAGCTGCAATTGACGAAGGAGCGGTCGCCAGTTTTCAAAACGCCGAAGCTTGGATTTCAGATGCGCTGGAACACGGATCTGGATGGAATGATGCTCTGTTCGTAGTGTCCGCCTACAACGCGCAGGACAAAGATGAACTTTTTAGCATCGATGCCAAGGCACGGGCTATCTGCGCGTCATCAGAAAGGAAAATGGAAACCGAACTGCTGGGGCAGGCATTCGGGACTGTCACAGGAGATGTCTGGGATTTAGACATCCAACAGCTTTCCTACCCAGTTTCAGTAGGCCACGCCGCGTGTCTGCAAAACCTCCCCCTACTGCTGACGACGAAGATGTATCTACAAGCATTCGCAAGCAACTTGGTCGCTTGCGCAACGCGTCTTGTGCCGCTGGGGCAAACCGACGCTCAGAAACTGATCCGTAATTTGACACCGCAATGTGCTCATATCGCCGAAAAGGCGCAATTGGCAGGTTTAGAAGAACTAAGTTCGACTGCGTTCCTGACGGACATCGCGTCGATGAGACACGAAACACAGTATTCAAGGATATTCCGAACATGAGCAGTATGAACGGCCCTCTTCGCGTTGGCATCGGTGGTCCGGTTGGAGCCGGAAAGACCACATTGACCGCTGCCTTGTCTGAAGCCCTGCGCGATGCTTGTTCAGTGGGCGTCATCACCAATGACATTTATACGCAGGAGGATGCCGAAGCGCTGGTGCGCATGCAGGTCCTTCCCCAAGATCGGATTATCGGCGTCGAAACGGGCGGGTGCCCACATACAGCAATCCGCGAGGATGCATCGATAAACCTTGCAGCAGTTGCTGAAATGCAGGAACGCCATCCCGATATTGATGTCGTTCTGATCGAAAGCGGCGGCGACAACCTGTCGGCTACTTTCAGCCCGGAACTCGCCGACCTTACAATCTATGTGATCGACGTCGCCGCTGGAGAGGAAATCCCGCGAAAAGGCGGACCGGCAATAACAAAATCCGACATCCTGGTCATAAACAAAACCGACCTGGCGCCACATGTTGGCGCTTCACTGGAGGTCATGGAAAGAGATGCAGCCATAATGCGCAAAGGACGGCCTTTTTTGTTCACGTCCCTTCGTCACAAAAAGGGGGTTAGCGCAATTGTTGACCTCCTGGTGAAGCAAGGGGGATGGTGCTGTCAGACATATTCGAACCAGTCGCTTGTAGGCCAGTGACACTGTCCTTTATGCTGTGCCAAGTTCGCGCCACTCGCTAAGAGCGGCGGCACGAGTCAGCTTGAAGGTCTCTCGGCTGGTTAGCGATCTTTCCTAGTTGAAGTGGTTGTATACGGAGGAATGGACGGAGGCGAATTTCTGTAGACTTCGCATGCGCCTGAAACGCTGCATCGCGCGTTCGCGTCGTTGAAACGGAAGATGCGAGTTCTCAACTCGATTGTTGAGCCACCTGCCCGTTTGTTGTTTTTGAGAGCGCCCAAATCTCTGAGCGCCGCCTTGTAGGAAGCGAAACGATCTGTGACGATCTCTTCGGCGCAACCGTGGCGCTTCATCAATTTCTTGAGGAATTTCAGTGCTGCAACCTTGTTTCGGCGTCGTGACAACGGCCTCAAGGACTTCACCTTCGTGATCAACTGCACGCCAGAGATAGTGGCGTTTGCCATTCACCTTCACAAAGACCTCGTCCACGTGCCACTTCCATTTCGAGAACGCGCGCAGCTGCTGCACCCGCTTCCGTCTGATCTCAGCAGCAAACATCGGGCCAATCCTGTTTCACAAATAGCGGATGGTTTCGTTGCTCACCTCAATACCACGCTCATGCAATAGGTCTTCCACGTCTCTAAGGTGGGAACCGAACGTACAGCATTACCGCCAGACGAACGACCTTTAAACTGGTTTTGAAATACTTGAATAGCGATTGCTTAATCTTGCGCGAAGGCTACGAGGGCACCCTGCCCGCTTCAACACAAGTTCTGCTGACTAAACCTTCGGTGGAGCACCTCAGAGGTCGAACGTCCTGAGGATTTCGAAGCGCGGATGGAGGGCCAGAGCAGTAAGGCCTAAAAGGCTCTTCAGCGCCTTGACACTATACTGTTGATTCACCGCGCTGACCAGCTGGATGATCCGAGCTAAGTGGGCCGTGCTCGCGTGTGCATGAATGCAAAGGGCATCATCCGTAAAGAATTCCAGTGACTTCTATTACATGCTCTCTAAACTCCGGGCAGTTGTTAGTCAGAATTGACGTGGGAGTTTGGGCGCAGTTGGGCGACAAAAAGGCATCAGGGACCCCGATAAGTCCCGCGCCATCATCTGCGCCAAGTTCGGAGTTAAGCGCAGCTGATCAACAGGCACGGTTTGAAGCCACCGTTCAGGTGATGCAGGCGATTTCTGTGACCAAGGACGACGTTCAGCCGGTTTGCGATCTGATTGTTGCGCTTGCCAAAGACCTTTGCGACGCTGTTTTTGCTGGTCTGGTTCTTGGACAGGAAGGCGACGCACTTCAGCGGCTCGTGGCCAGTGTCAACCTGCACCCTGACATTCAGCAACTCTGGCGCGACGGCAAATACACGATGGAGCCGGGCAATTCTCTGGTGACTGAAACCATCCTCAGCGGCGAGACCAAACGCGTTGTGGATATGGGAGACACTGATTTCCACAAATCCGGTGATGAGCGGTTCAAGCTGATTGTCGACAAGCATGGGTGCCGCAGCAATCTGTTTGTTCCGTTAAAGGTGGATGGCGGTGCAATCGGATGCTTGATGTTGGCGCGAGACGAGGTGCGGCCCTATACCGACGATCAGGTCAAGCTCGTCGAAACCTTTGCCGCCCAAGCGGTAATCGCCATTGAGAACGTTCGCCAATTTCGCGAATTGCAGATCCGTCTGGCACGCGAAGGTGCCACGCGTGAGGTTCTCGAGACGATTAGCCGATCGCGGGAAGATGAGAGGCCGGTGTTCCAGACGATCCTGGAAAACACCGCCCGGCTTTGCGAAACAGATGTCGCCACACTAAGCCTTTTGAATGAGGCAGGAACCCACCTCGAATATGCGGCTCATTTCGGTGATCAGTTGGCGACCTACGAGGTTGGAGTAGATCGCTGGTCACTCGACTCACACCTCCAGATTGCAGAATCCGTGCGCGAGGCACGCGTTATCCATAATGTAGATCTGCGCCTGACAGACCACTATATCAAAGGCGATCCATGGCGCCGTCAACTTGTAGACGAAGAAGGTGTCCGGTCATTCCTGACGGTCCCATTAATGTCGGCAGATGACACGCCTGTGGGCGTCATCGGGATTTACCGACGTGAAGTTCGGGCCTTTACAGACGACGAGATTTCTTTGGTTGAAGGCTTCGCCGCCCAAGCCGTGATCGCCTTGGACAATACACGACAATTGAATGAGCTGCACACGCAATTGGAGCGTCAGACGGCAACGCAAGAAATTCTAACGGTCATTAGCCAAAGCCGTGATGACGATGCGCGCGTCTTTGATTCAGTGCTTCAGCAGGTGCTGTCAGACCAATTCGAACCAGTCTCTGTTGACCCCTAAATGCCGGAACTTATGCTGAACAAAGTTGGCGCCACTCGGAGAGAGCAGCGGCGCGGTTGAGCTTGAAATTGTCTCTGCTGTAGAGGGCGCGTTCCTGATTGAAATGGTTGTGGACGGAAGAATGAACTGCGGCGAACTTCTGCAAACATCGCATTTGCCTGAAGCGGAGCATCGCACATTCTCGTCGTCGAAATGGCAGATGGGAATTCTCGGCCCGATTGTTCAGCCAGCGGCCGGTCTCTTGCCGACTACCGTTCCCGACAACTCTCATCGCCGCGCCATAAGACCGCAGTTTGTCCGTCACGATGGATTCAGGTTGACCGTAGCGTTTCATTGATTTTCTGAGGAATTTCAACGCAGCTTTGCGGTCACGGCGCTTGGTCACATAACTTTCCAGCACCTCGCCTTCGTGATCCACAGCCCGCCATAGGTAGTGCGTCTCGCCATTGATCTTCACGAAGACCTCGTCCAGATGCCACTGCCAGTTCGAATAAGATCGCATCCGATTGACCCTGTTTCTGCGGATCTCTGCCGCGAATATCGGGCCAAATCTGTTCCACCAATAACGCACAGTTTCGTGGCTGATCTCGATGCCGCGCTCGTGCAAAAGATCTTCAACATTGCGAAGCGAAAGCGGAAACCGAACATACATCATGACGGCCAGACGGATGATCTCGGGGCTCGTCTTGAAGTAGCGAAAAGGGCTGCGTTTTGTCATCCTGCGACGCTAAGTGCTCGCCCTGCCCGCCTCAAGACAAGTTCTTCTGACAGTGCCCTCAATACTGTTGATTCGAAAAAACATCCAAGCTCGATCATAGCCCATACAATTGAGCGCCAGCACTTCTTGTTCATCGGCCAAAGATCCACGCCACTCTCGTTCACCCGCTTCAGTTGCAAGTGGCTTAATTTCTGCAAAAGTTAGTTCGCGTCGTTCCAACAACGATAACCTGGTATAACTATTAAGTTTCGCTGTAGATCAACAATGCTACCGAGCTGCGTAATGTACCGTGCCTCCTCTATTGACACCAACGATAACATGCTCAACCGGACCTGCTTGTTGAATACGCACCACAGCAACGGCACCGTCGCCTTGTGCCACAAGCTCACTCATTACATTTGCCGGGTTAGTTGGTGATTTGAAGCCAAATGGTGCTGAAGGAAGAAGGGGTCGACTCCGGTCTTGGATATGGAATCCATCAGGAAGTTGGGAAAAAATGCTATCATTCAATGCGCAGATCAACCCAATAGGGGCGGTGATCGGAGCCAGTTGCGCTGCAATCCACCCATGCCCTCTCTACTAAATGGACAAATTCGGGAGTGATCAGACAATAGTCCAGTCGCAAAGGCTGTGCAGGTGCGCGATCAGGCGGGTCGGGCCACCACGTAAATCCATTGCCATCGGATCTGTTCTTTGCAACGATCCAGCTGTCCGCAAGGCTGTCCCAGTGTAGGTTATGGCCGGTCGCTATGTCAGGTTCGCCGGTTAAAGCAGTGTATTCAGGACTGTCAGGAACTAAATTGAAATCGCCCAACATAATTGTACTGTGGGGCGCTTTCGGCTCATGTTCACCCTGAGACCAATCCATGGCGTGGAAATTTGCCAACTCGATAGGGTCATGCTTCGGCGGCGATCCGGTCCAAGATCCGCCACGAGCCTGCGCACCCTGATGCAGGGAAATCAGGTACTGCACCTGCAGGAACTTTTCTCGCCGGGACGCAGACGATAAATGCAGAGAATAGACCCGCAGCGGACCGCCCGGGGCGTCCAGGATACATTCCAGCGCACCAGTCTCCATCCCAAGGCTGCAAGCGGTGGCAATCTTGGGTAACAGGTGGCGGCGCACCTCCAAGATGCGGTATTTAGACAGCAACATCACGCCGAACTGGCGACGGCGGTTTTCAACCCTGCCGTCTGTGCAAACGCTGCTGGCGTCCATGTCGAACGCCGGGAAATAACTCCAATGGTAGTCGGGCAGGAAGCCCGCCAATTGTGCTGGCTGGTCTTCCATGCCACTGCGGCGCCAGTTGCGCTCGACCTCTTGCAAGGCGATGATGTCGGCGCCGCGCACTTCATCGGCGATACGAGCGCAGTCATAAACCCCGTCCATACCCAGAGTGTAGCGGATATTGTAGGTGACCAATTTCATGGAACTTCTCAATACAGCGAAGGGTTTTTTTGGGGCCGCCCGCCGCTGTCTACGAGAGCTTTGACTACAGCAGCCAAGTCTTGACCAGAGCGCCGTCGAACATGGTGCCACCACCCGGATCGCCTTCCCAACCGCCGATCTGTTCGCTGACCCCATCGATAAAATCATTAAACATCGGGATTATGGCGCCGCCTTCGTCGCGCACCATCAGACCCATCTCGTGGTAGAGTGATGTACGTTTGATCGGATCAAGCTCTGCCTTGGCCTGCAACAGCAGTGCGTCGAAGTCTTCGCGCTTGAAGCGAGTATCGTTCCAGTCGGCATCCGATTTATAGGCAGTGGAGTACATCTGATCCTGCACCGGACGGCCTGCCCAATAGGACGCGCAGAATGGCTCCTTGTTCCAGACTTCGGACCAGTAGCCATCGCTAGGCACGCGCTGGATCTCAAGCGGGATACCTGCCTTGGCCGCACTTTGCTGATACAGCGCTGCGGCATCCACCGCGCTGGGGAATGCGGCGTCCGACACTTTCAGCACAATCGGTCCATCGTGACCGGATTTTTGGTAGTAATGGCGGGCTTGATCCGGATCAAAGCTGCGCTGCTCGATATCGCCGGAAAACAGCGGATAAGCAGCGTTGATCGGCATGTCATTGCCGACGCTGCCAAATCCGCGCAGCACCTTGTCGACCATCTCCTGCCGATCGACCGCCAGTTTCAGCGCCATTCGCAGGTCGTTGTTGGCAAACGGCGGCGTGTCGGTGTGCATGACAAAGACATAATGGCCGCGACCCGATATGGTCTCGATCCGCAGGCCAGGCGCGCGACCCAGCAACTTGGCGATCTTGGGCGACACCCGGTTGATGAAATGGACCTGACCGCTCTGCAGCGCTGCCGCGCGGGCGGTGTCATCGTTCAGCACCAGGATCTCGATCTCATCGGCGTGGCCGCGGCCCTCGTCCCAATAATTGGCGAATTTTTTGAATGCGTAACGGGTGCCGGCTTCGTTGACCTCGACAGTGTAGGGGCCGCTGCCAATGCCTGCAGCCGGGTGCGCCATACCACCATCCGGCTGAACCACCAGGTGGTAGTCTGCCATCAGGTATGGAAGGTCTGCATTCGGCGTATCCAGGGAAACGCTAAAATAGTCGCCATCCACCTTCATCGACGCGATACCGCGCATGATACCCAGCGCACCGGATTGCGCCTCTTCGTTTGAATGGCGCTGCATGGTCTTAAGTACGTCGTCCGGCGTCAACGTCTTGCCGTTGTGAAATTCCACACCCTTGCGAATCTTGAAGGTCCAGGTTTTTGCGTCATCGCTCGCCTCAACCGATTCCGCCAAGCGGGGAACAATCTCACCCTGCGGGCTGACTTCAACTAATAGATCGCCAAAAGCTGTGAGCACATTGGCAGTGACGGAACTGGCTGACAGCGCCGGATCCAGGCTATCGGTGCTGGCGCCGCCTTGCAGGCCCGCACGGATCAAACCACCCTTTTTCGGACCTTCGGCGCGCACTGCAGAGGCCAGAAGGCTGTTAGCGCTGGCAGCGGCCACACCCAGCGCGCCAAGGCGGCCGATGAATTCTCGGCGGCTTATGAAACCTTTGGCCGCCTGTTTCACATAGTGATTGATGATGTCAGACATGTTTTCCCCTGCTGGCTGCACCGGCCCCAGCAGGGCCATACAGCCTTCTTGTTGTTCATGTGCCCAAGTCAGGGCATTCACAGATTTGTTGGCAGAAAGTGGCTTTATTTACTACGTCCATTTAGATTAAATGTTGCAAACCAATTTGGAGTTCGCACGTGCCAGGGCAAACGAAACATTTTGCGCCGCTGCCATTTTTAAAACTGGATCGCGAGGCTGGCACACCACTCTATCTTCAACTGGTTCAGCACCTGCGCCGGATGATCCAGAACGGGGAAATCAAACCCGGGCAGAAACTGCCCTCAACCCGCTGGCTAAAAGAACACCACGGAATTGCCCGCAGCACCCTTGTCGCCGCATTTGAGCAATTGACCAGCGAGGGTTACCTGCAAAGCCGAACCGGTTCCGGAACTTTCGTCAACCCGGAGTTTCCAGGCCTAAACCCCGGTGTCAGGAACGTGCCGGAAACCATTCTTCCACCAACGTTATCGAAACGCGGACAGGCGGTAACAGAGGGGCTGGATTCATCTTACTTCGATCCGGTCCTGGTGCGCCCCTTCCTGGCCAACATTCCTGCCATAGATCTGTTCCCACACAAGATCTGGGGCCGGATCGAAAACCGAATCCGCAACCGGCTCGACAGTACGATGATGGCCTATGGCCAGCCCGGTGGTTTTGTGCCCCTGCGTGAGGCAATCTGTGATTACGTACTGAACCGGCGCGGCCTGAAATGCAGCCCGAGTCAGGTCATTGTCACTACCGGCTCCCAGCAGTCCCTGAATCTGATTGCTGCTCTGCTGCTAAACCCTGGCGACAAAGTGTTGATGGAGGATCCATCCAGCCCGGTGGTACGGGCTACCTTTCTGGCTCAAGGCGGAGCCGTCGTTCCTGTCCCGGTGACTGAAACCGGTGCAGCCGTTCCGCCTGACGGCCCGAATTCTGATGGGGCACGTCTGGCCTATCTGACACCCTCCTGCCAGTATCCTTTGGGCGCCGTGATGCCGATAGCCCAGCGGTTAGAATGGATGGACTGGACCCGCCGCAATGATGCCTGGCTCATCGAGGACGATCTGGACAATGAGTTTATGTTCGGCGGGCGCCCGGACCCGGCGATCTACTGCGACGACCACCATGCGCGTACCATCTACGTTTCTAGCTTCAACAACGCGCTTTTTCCGTCGCTGCGGCTTGGCTTCATCATTGCACCCCGGGCGCTGGCCAGGCCGCTGATGGCGCTCAGCGCCGTCACTGACCGCGGCCCCAACACCTGGCTGCAGGCGGTGTTGGCAGAATTTATTGAGCAGGGATATTTGAACACCCATATCCGACGCATGCACAGTGCCTATACCCGTCGTCGTAAGGCGATGATTGACAGCTTTGCTCACATTGCCAACCCGCTTGTGAACTTGCACAAGAATACCAGCGGGCTGAGAGTGATTGCAGACCTGCCTGCCAACCTGCCGGATACGGAAATGCTGGATGCGTTGGATGGACACGGCGTGGCGGCCTATGCGCTCTCATATTATTGCATGCAGCGGCGGGACTTGAATGGGCTATTATTGGGTTTTGGCTGCACCCATGAGGAAGACATTCCGACTGCTGTTGCGGGTCTTTGTTCATGCCTCTCTGACTTCAACAGTAATAAAATTTGAGGAAGCAGACTTTCATCTGAACAAAGTGTTACCTTTTTTGGGACTTGAGCATTGTCAGGTTGCTTTCATTTGACTGAGGTTGCCACGCCGAATTGGGTGCTGTCAGACGAATTCGAACTGGTCTCTCCTAGGCCAACATCACTGTCCTTTATACAGTGCAAAGACCGCGCCACTCAGCGAGAGCCGCGGTCCGGATCAGCTTGAAATGGCGCCTTTGTGAAAGGCTGCGATCTTGATTGAAGTGGTTGAAGACGGAAGCGTGAACGGAGACGAATTTCTGCAAACTTCGCATGCGGCGAAAGCGGTGCATCGCCTGTTCCCTTCGTCGGAACAGTAGGTGAGAATTCTCAGCTCGATTGTTTTTCCATCGGCCGGTTTCCTGACGGTCAGCATTGCCGATGACTTTCATCGCAGCACCATAGGACCGGAGTTTGTCCGTTACGATTGCTTCAGGTTTTCCGTAGCGTTTCACGGCTTTACATAGGAGTTTCAATGCCGCTTTACGATCACGACGTTTCGTGACGTAACTTTCCAGCACCTCACCTTCGTGATCGACCGCCCGCCAAAGGTAATGCCTCTCACCGTTGATCTTCACGAAAACCTCGCCCAAGTGCCACCGTCAATTGGAATACGCGCGGAAACAATGGACGCGGTTTCGGCGGATCTCAACGGCAAACAACGGACCAAATCTGTTCTACCAAAACCGGATGGTTTCGTGGCTCACGTCGATGCCTCGCTCATGGAGTAGGTCTTCCACGTTTCGTAACGAAAGTGGAAACCGAACGTACATCATCACCGCTAGGCGGATGATCTCCGGGCTCGTTTTGAAATAGCGAAATGGGGAGCGTTTTGTCATGGGCAGACGCTACGAAACTGCCCTACCCGCCTCAAGTATGTTTTATCTGACAATGCCGTTGTGAACCCACACCGCATGTCGGTCACACCGGCAGCCAGCCAGACGCGCGTGTTCGCCGGGACAGGGATCATGCAGAAAGGCCTCGGATGAGCCGAGCCAATGCTTCGGGATCGTAGCTACCGACAATCCTCAGCTGAGGACCGCCCGCGATGTCGATCTCAATCGCGCTGTGGCCGGATGCGGCATTGGCCGCAAGCGTGGGGGCCGGTTCTTCGCTCAAAGGCCGGTCAACGACCTCAACTGGAAGGAAGCACAGCTCAGGGGCAGTCTGTTCTTCGACAGCCTTCAGAACAGGCACAAATTTTGGATCACGCAACCACTTGTAGATCAGATTGGTGTTCATGGCGTACCGCCGCGCGACCTGCGCTACCGATACCCCCGGCGCGCAGGTTTGCGCACAGATCGACACCTTCTCATCGTCTGACCAGAACCGCTTCTTCTGACCCTTCTTGCTCGCCATATCTGCCATCAAGATGTCCACTTTCAATGGTGGACACTATCGACACACTCTATGGACCGTCAGTGCAGCAAAGGCCGGACGCTTACTACTATCTCCACATCGAGCCGGAAAATTGCTCCGCAGGAGCTGCACTTTTCAAACCCTCCAAGGACGTGCTCGTCCGAATGCGGACGCGCTTGATCGATGATCCGAGCGGCCTGACAGCCATCTTGGACGACCCTGAGTTTAAGAAGACTTTCCCAGACGGAATTGTCACGCGAAAGGCGTTGGGTACTGTGCGGGAAGGCTTTGCAAGTAACGACCCCGCCGCGCCCTTTCTGAAAATGGCTGGCCTGGGATGCCGCAAAGATTTGCCAGACGCTCTGCTGCTTAACGACGAAGTAATCGATCTGCTGATAGAGATCTTCCGCGCCGCCCACCCGCTGGTGCACTACTTCGACTGACTCTGCGCAGAAAGGATTGTGCGAGTGGGGTGTTTTCGTGGGATGGCACTTCATCCGTGAACACAGTCTACGTTCTCGGCAATGCAGGAGCCATCCACACAGGCCCGTCGCTACAACTTCAATCGCAGCGATGCAGCGTTCTCTAAAGAAAGCCGGCGTTGGTCACTAGCAACGTGCGACTCCACTGTGTGGAAGTGAATGAGTGCTTAAATAAGGATATTCTTCCGACAGAAACACATTTGACGCGAAGAAGGTGGATTTTGACCTGACAAACACTGTTTTGTTTTCCGACACCCCTTCCCGTAGATGTGGTGATGCATTCAGCAGGAAGTGAGCCGATCAATGCATAACATCATAGCACGAAGAAACTTCGCTGTCGCGGTAGCCGAAGAGGCGGGCGCGCTTGCACTAGAGTATTTTGCTGCCAGAGACACCTTGGTCATTGATCAAAAGGGCGCGCAGGACTGGGTCAGCGAGGCGGATCGCAACGTTGAAACCTTCATTCGTCAAAAGATTATGAACTCTTTTCCCGATGATGGGATTTATGGCGAAGAACACGCCGAAAAAGCTGGCTCCAGCGGTTTTGACTGGGTGATCGATCCGATTGATGGGACAACGAACTTCGTCAATGGCATTCCGGCCTGGACGATTGTCTTAGCGGGCGTTTCAGACAGTCAGACGCAGGTCGGCGTGATTTTCGAGCCAAACGTTGATGAAACTTACGTGGCGGTTCGAGGCGAAGGTGCCACTTTGAATGGACACGCCATGCAGGTTGCCGCAAGCGTGGAACTTGCAAGTGGAACCGTCTCAATTGGCTATTCGAACCGGGTCGAAGCATCAAAGGTCATTCCGGTGATTGCGGCCCTTGTCGAACGTGGCGCTCTCTATCATCGCAATGCAAGCGGTGCGCTTTCGCTGGCCTATGTCGCGGCGGGACGTCTTTTGGGGTACATTGAAGAGCACATGAACGCCTGGGATTGCCTCGCCGGTCAGTTGATGATTGCCGAAGCAGGTGGCGAGATCGAGGATCAAGACGCCGACGGGATGATCCGGGACGGTGGTCGCGTGATCGCTGGTACGCCAGCTGTGTTTGAGACCTTGAAAATGATCTGCGACGACGCTTGGAACGAATGACGTCTTTCAGGCAATCGGGCGCCACCCGAATTCAGGTTGAAGAGTTTTTATATCCGCGCGCCAGAAGTGGCCTTGCCCAGATTGATCAAACCGCCGGTCGATTTCTTTCCCTGCCAGATGGCACCAAAGCAGTGTTCCGACCGCGCCGTGGGTTACAATGGCCAGGTCTCTTCCGTTGTGGTTATTAACGATTGACAGGACTGTTCGAACGATACGCAATTGAGCGGCATGGGCTGTTTCCCAGCCACGGAAACTGGAATTGGGTGCACCGAAGAAGGTGTCAGCCGCGGACTCGAATATCGAGGGAGGAAGGAATCCAGTAGTGCTTCGGTCGTTCTCTCCCAGTTCAGGATCGGATTTCGCGACCAGCCCCAAAGGCTTTGCAAGGATAGCCGCTGTCTCGGACGCTTTTCGCTCGGTGCTGGACCATATATCTGTCACGCACGACATGGTCTGACTTTGTGCAAACATGTCGGCTCGGGCGCGGCCAATTTCACTCAAACCCCATTCGGTGATCGGTGTCTCAGGTTCGACGACGACCTCCGGGTGAGAGACGACTAAAAGCTTACCCACGTCACCCTTCCGGCAACAGAACGGGGCCACGTTCGGCAAAAGACATTTTGACTTCCGAGCCGATTTCCAGCGGTTCGTCCACGTCGTCCTGCACAGCAAATACCTGCCCGAAGGCACCGGCCAGAGTGTACTCCATCCTCACACCAACATAGGTCGCCTTGGCAACTTTGGCCGGGATGCCGGTATCAGATCCAATCAAAATCCGTGACGGGCGCACGGCCAGCGTTGCTGGTCCTGGTGTTAGACCGCGAGAGGGGAGGGTGTGTTGATAGCTCTCGATCTCGATCTTGGCTAAGCCGCCTTCGACGGAAAGGATAGTGCAATTGATCAGGTTAGCCTCACCAATGAAATCGGCCACGAACCGGTCAACCGGCGCATCATAGAGTTTACGCGGTGTTCCGATCTGAGCGATAGCAGCGTTACGCATGACGACAATCTCGTCTGAAACGGCAAGGGCTTCTTCCTGATCGTGAGTCACATAGACGACGGTCAAACCGAGATCTTGCTGAATGGCACGGATATCTTCGCGCACTTGGCGACGCAGTTTCGCATCGAGGTTTGAGAGAGGTTCGTCAAAGAGCAAAACCTGTGGCTCCAAAACCAATGCACGAGCGACGGCAACGCGCTGTTGCTGCCCGCCGGAAAGTTCGCTTGGCAAACGATTGTCGAAGCCCTTCAGGCCAACCAAGTCTAACCCATGCAGCGCGCGCGATCGGGACTCGCGCTTGTCGAAGCCGGAGAAGGTCAACCCATACATGACGTTTTCTAGCACGCTCATATGAGGAAAAAGCGCGTAGGATTGGAATACCATCGACACGTCACGGTCGGTAGCGGGTAATTTGGTCACGTCTCGGTCGCCGATCAGAATTCGGCCCGAGGTCGCCATTTCCAGACCTGCGATCATGCGCAACGTCGTCGTTTTACCGCAGCCTGAGGGGCCTAAAAGCGTCACCAGTTTGCCCGCTTGGACGTGCAGATCGATGCCATCAACGGCCACCACATCCTTGCCGAACACTTTCGAAACACCGTCGAAACGAACAGGCGCGGCCTTACTTGCAATAGTCGTTTCGGTCATGTCGTTTTCTCTGCTCCGAGTTGTGTACGTCGCCCGATCTGAACACGTCCTACGAGGATTTGTAACATCCCGACTGCCGCCAACATCACGAAGATCAGCGTTGTGGAGTATGCGATTGCAAGACCGTAATCGTTGTTCTCGACCCGACCTATAATATAGCTGGTAGCCATGTCATACTCGGCGGAAACAAGGAATATCACCGCCGAAATCGCCGTCATTGCCCGGACAAAGCTGTAGACCAGCGCAGCCAGGATGGCCGGCCGCAAAAGCGGTAGGATCACACGCCTGAATGTCTGCCACGAGTTCGCACCAAGCGTTAGCGAGGACTCGTCGAGGGATTTGTCCAACTGCGACATCGACGCGATACCCGCGCGAACCCCAACCGGCATATTGCGGAAGATAAAGCTGACGACAAGGATAACGCCCGTGCCAGTGATCTCGATCGGGGGCACGTTGAATGCCAGAATATAGCTGACTCCAATAACCGTGCCGGGAATTGCGAAAGAGAGCATCGTTCCGAATTCAAACGCATTCTTGCCGGCGAAACTTTGCCTTGTCAGCAGATAGGCCGTGACCAACCCCACGGCGGCCGTCAGCGGCGCGGCAATGCCGGCGATGGTGATTGTGGTCCAGAAACTGTCCCAGGCGGCTCCGGTCCAGCGAATACCCTCTTCCTCGAAGCGGACCGAGAAGGCTGTGACGTAGTGTTTGAACGTCAGCGAGTTATCGACGCCCCACAGTTCGACAATACTTCCGTAGATGATCATCCCGTAAACCACAGCCGTGAAAACCGCCCAGGCAACTGCAATGCCCAGAACCGGTATGGCAAGGCCCCTTGGCATCAAGGGATGTACACCCGCGTCGCCCTTGCCGGAAACGGTGGTATAGCTCTTTTTCCCCAACCACGCGCGCTGCGCATAGAAGGCAGAAAGTGTGAAGAACAAAAGCACCATGGCCAGAACAGCAGCCCGGCCCTGATCGTACTGCGCACCGACGATGGCAAAAAATATCTCAGTCGAAAGCACATCGAAGTTTCCGCCCAAGACAAGTGGGTTGCCAAAATCAGCCATGGATTCGATGAACCCCAGCAAAAAAGCATTAGCCAGGCCCGGGCGCATCAGAGGCAGGGACACGGTTTTGAAGGTTTGCCAACGATTGGCTCGAAGGGTTTGGGCGGCCTCCTCCATCGAAGGCGACACTCCTTCTACCACCCCGATCAAGACCAGAAAGGCGATTGGCGTAAATGCCAGTGTCTGAGCGATCAGCACCCCAGGCATGCCGTATAGCCAGCGCGTCGGCTGCACGCCAAAGATCTCGGCAACAAATCTGGTGACCGACCCGGAAAGCCCAAACAGTAGGATCAGTGCCAGACCAATCACGAAAGGCGGTGTGATAATCGGCAAGACCGTCAGCGCGCGCATCCCGCGTTTAAAGCGGAATCCCGACCGTGTGACGACAAGAGCGAAACAAAGGCCAAGCACGGTCGTGATGAAACCCACAAGAATTGCAAGAAACAGAGAGTTCCACGCGGCACCGCATTTGGCACCGGCAAAACAACCCAAGCCCCAAAGTCGGTCATCAAAGAACTTCGAGGCAAAAACCGAAACTGAATAGGCACCATCTTCGGTAACGAAGGCGGCAAACAACATCTTCGCAATTGGAAAGAAGACGAAAACTGTAACAATGGTGATTACGCCACCAATAGCGCTGACGACGAAAACGTCGCCATTTATGGCGCCGCGGGCCGCAATACCCTGAGTTAAAAGGAACAGGAACGCTGTGGCGCAGATCATCGCGCCGTATCCCATGCCGAACTGGCGGATCTTCGGTTCTCCGAACAGCACCTTCATCCAATCGAAATTGAACCCGCGAATGCCAATTGAGAACCCTTGCGCAATCAGCCAGCCAAAACCCAAGGCACCAGCCAAAATCAGGATGCGTGCGTAATGTGGGTCGGACTTCGGTTTACCGAGTACCAACAAAGGCAAAGCAAGCGGGACCAAAAGCGGCGTAAGCCAAAGCTTTTCGCCTTGTCCGATCAGAAAAGCAGCGGGCGCATAGTCTTCGTCGAACGGATATCCATCGACCAGCCATACGAATGACCAAATGCCATCCTCTACCATGAACCATGGCAGCAGGCAGAAACCGATCCACCCGGCAACAATCCAAAAGATCAGAACCGGGTGGTTCGTTTTTGACGTGGTTTCAGTCACTTACTGAGGCAGCACAGAGACCTCTTCGTCCCATTTCTGCAAAAGACGCTTGCGTTCATCTGACGAGCCATACTTTTTGAAGTCATAGTCGATCAGCTTGATCTGGCTCATGTCAGGTGCGCTTTCAGAGGTTTCCGCATTTTTGTTGGACGGAACCTGGAAGGCGTTAACCTCAAGCGCAAGGTTCTGGGCCTCGGGGCTGAGCGCCCAGTCATAGAACTTTTTGGCTTCTTCTTCATTTCGAGCGCCGTCAATGATCGACATCGAGCCGATCTCATAGCCTGTGCCTTCACATGGAGCCACGACCTTGACCGGAAAACCTGATACGGCCTGCTTGACCGCATCATGCATGAATACGATACCGATGGTGTTCTCACCCCGACCGGCGGCCTTGATTGGGGCTGAACCCGACTTGGTGTATTGGTTGATGTTCGAATGTAGGCCCTTCATGAACTCAAAGCCGTCGTCTTCGCCAAATATCTGAACCATCGAGGCAAGCGTCGTATAAGCGGTGCCCGAGGAATTCGGGTTCGCCATTTGCACGTGCCCTTTATACTCGGGCTTCAGCAAGTCTTTCCAACATGCAGGCTCAGGCAAACTGTTCTCGGCCAAGAGGTCGGAGTTGTAGCCGTAGCCGAGTGCGCCTGAATAAATTCCGATGGTTTTGTTACCTGCACTTTCAGCCTGCGAGATCGCCCAGTCGTGAAGCTGGTCACGCATCGGCGACACGTATTCCATCGTCAGGCCTTCTTCGGCCGCTTGCAAATGGGGATCACCGGTACCGCCCCACCATACATCGCCTTTAGGGTTAGAACTTTCCGCGCGAATTTGTGCAAACGTCTCGCCCGACGACTTGCGGGTCATATTGACGTCTATGCCGGTGGCATCCTCGAAACTGCGCGCCATGAGTTGACACCAATCTTCCTGTGCCGAGCAGTAAAACGTCAGCTTCTCAGCTTGGGCCGCACTTACCGAAGCCGCAAATGCTATCAGCGATCCCGCCAGCGTTGTCGTCAGATTTTTCAATTTCTTTCCTCCCCTATGTGTCGTGCCGAAATTCACAGCGCGATACTCGTCAATTCGTCGTTGGAGGCGGTCGCTCAAAGTCGCTAGTGGATCTAATTGCGTTGACCAAATCAATATCCGACCAGCCTCCCAATGACAGAAACAATCTCAACACCGTACTGTTGGTTCTGCAAGGAAATTCCACGAATACCATTATTCTTGCACCGTCAACTTTTGAATCACCAAGCCGGTTTACAGCACCAAGTGAGAGGATCGGGAGCGTATTTTGATGCCGTGTTGTTTAGATTGCCCTTTGCCGAAGCGACCTTTCTCTCCAATGTAGAGCAAGCATAGTATTGCGAATTTTAGGTCTGTTTTTTGCCTGCAATCTGAGTCCCCGTGCGGCTGCAGCGAACTTCCGCTCTCCGCCCTTCGGGTCCAATGGCCAAGGTTTCGCTGGGCGGCTCAAGGCCGACTATCGGCCTCGAACTTTGTTTTCTGTTCTACTGCCTTCTTACCCTCTCTCGATTACGCTCCCGACGTTCGATGTTGATCCGGTGGTCGCGACCCAATGCCCGGTAGAATCCCAGTCCCTTGGACCAGTTTAGAAAATGGGCAAAGCTATCGACCTGATCGTCGTTACGCCCGCGTGGAAAGGACTGAAGCTCTCGTTTGAATACCGGCAGCCAGGGTGCGTCTGCAGGCAGATACACCTTGCCCTCTTCGACAGGACCGCAAGCGGACTGGAACCGAGTTTCCTTGTCCTTGTCGGGTTTAATGCGTTCGTAGCGCCGACGCTCATCACGAAACAGCTCGTCCAGAAGCGGTTTACCGGAGGCCGCATCTTCGATCAAAACACGATCCGGATCCCAAAGGCCGACAAGCTGTAGCGCCTTGGCTTTAAGGTCTGGGTAGTCCACCTGCCCGCGCCAGACGTCGAGAAGGTACCACGCATTTTCTCGGAACCCCCAGGTTGTACAGGCCGAGAAGTCGGACCGGGGATCCGCTGACATGCCCGTATCCCAGCTTTGAACCACCAGTTGGAACCAGCGACGATTTTCGATGGTCTCATAAATACCGAACCACTCCCAGCGAAGGGGCGATCCGTCTGGTGCAATCGGGTTCTGCTGATACTGGCAATTGAACACGGCTGCGCCCATTTCACGGCGCTTGGTATCCAGCGTTTGCTGATCCAGGCGCGACGGGCAAAGGAGATCACCCGGTTTGCGGTGCATGGCCCTTCCACGCCCAAGAGGCACCGTCTCATGTTCTTCGGCGATGGCGGGCAGATTCAGGTGCCGATAGGTACCGCGTTCAAGCAGGTAGCCTGGCGGATCCATCTCGTGCAACCGTTGTGCAACCATAACCACACGCCCTTCGGCCGGGTTGTCAAAGCGCGACAGCAAGGTTCCCTCAATGAACTCCTGTGCCTTGACCAGTTCGGCCTCGGAACTCGCATCACCTGCTTTCAGCAGGTCATCGATGATGATGTAATCAGCGCCATGACCGGTGACAGAGCTGCCGATGGAGACAGCCTTGCGACTGCCTCCCTTTGTGGTGCGGATTTCTTCTGAGGAGTTGCCCTTTTTGGCCAAAACCGTTTCAGGGAACATTTCCCGGTACCAGCGCGCGGACATGATCCGACGACAATCTTCGGAATGCTTGCGCGCCAGATCCAGCCCGTAGCTGGCAACAATAATCTTGGCGCTGGGTGAGTGCCCCAGAAGATAAGCGACATATGCAACGGCCACGGTGACCGATTTCAGGCAACGTGGCGGGATGTTGATGATAAGCCGCTTGTTTTCGCCCTGGCGGACATTGTCCAACTCATGGCACATGGCACGCACATGCCAAGCCGGATCAAAGCTGCGGTCAGTCCCTTGGTGCAGCGTGTCAAACACACGCCACACGAAAGGAAAGAAATTGTCCCGGCAAACCTCGCGAGCGGCTTGCAGGACCATTTTTGGATCAGGAGTCGTCATCTTCCGCCTCCTCGTTTTCCGGACCACCGTCACCGTCCAGTTGGCTGGAAAAGAAATCCCGGAGGATTTCATAGTCAACTGCCTCCGGCCCATTCACTTCAGAGCCAGCCTGTTCGCTCCCATCATCTGGACCGCCGAACAGATCAGCGTCGACCTTTAGAAGCGCCATCAGCAATTTCGTGTCGCCCTTCAACGCACCGGCCGTGAGCCGCTTTGCAATTGCCTCCGCCTTGGAAATCCGAGCTTCGTGGTTGCCTTCGCGGACGGTGATCTTGGCTTCCAGTTCGCGTTTCAAGCTGGCATTCACCCCTTTGGCACCTTTTGGTCGTCCCTTCGGATTGCCGGAGCGGCCTTTCTTGAATTGGGTCGCTTTGGGCGGCTTGCCGTAGCCCACCTCATACTCTTTCGTATCGTCAGACATGATCCACCTCCTGCTCTGAAGTGGCGTCGTTGGCTGCAGAACGCGTATCGAACGTTTGCCCCGTGACAGCATGCACCGCGCTTTCACCGGTCATCTCCTGCCAACGGTGGATGGCGACATCGACGTAAACAGGGTCAAGCTCAATGAGCCGCGCCCGGCGCCCGGTTTTCTCAGCTGCCAGCAAGGTCGCGCCGGACCCGCCAAAAACGTCCAGCACGACATCGCCGCGATGACTTACATCCATCATGGCATCTGCCACCAAAGCTGTCGGCTTCACCGTGGGATGATCAGCGAGATCCGCTTCGCGTCCTGCCCCAAAGCTGTTCACACCCGCATAATCCCAGACATTGGTCCGGTTGCGCCCATGTTTGCCCAGTTCGACATTGTTGATATGCGACGCACCTGGCTTCTTGAAGATCGCAACCAGCTCGTGCTTGGAGCGGTAAAGGCTGCCCATGCCTCCGTTCGTCTTGTTCCAGACGCAGAGATTGATGAGGTCCAATCCACCTGCCTTGCCGGCCGCAATCAACTCTTCAATGTGACGCCAGTCCATGCAGATCATCGCGATGCCCCCGCCCGGCAAGCAGTCAAACAGCCGGTTGTTCACGTCCGAGAGAAAGCCACGGAACTCGCCGTCAGACATTTCTCCGGACGCCATGGCAAACTCGCGATGATCGCCACCGGTGCCACAGCGGACATGCCCATTCACCGGCACATTGTAAGGAGGGTCGGTGAAGACCGTCTGCGGGGTCTCGCCTTCCAGCAAGAGTTCGTAGCTCTGGGATTGCAAGGCATTCCCGCAGAAGATGCGATGATCTCCGAGAACCCAGAGGTCGCCCGGCTGCGTGATTACGGGTGCCGCAGGGTTCGGCGTCTCAACAGATTCCGCTTCAGTCTCCGTGACCTCGCCCGTGCCGTCGATGATAATGTCGATCTCAGGTGTTTCGAACCCGGTGATGCCCAGATCAAAGTCCAGCTCGCCATCAAGGCTGAGATCCATCAGCTCGGCAAACTCGATCTGCAGCGCCGCTTCGTTCCAGTCTGACAATTCCGCCAACTTGTTATCCGCAATGCGCAGAGCGCGCACTTCCGCTTCAGACAAGTGATCCGCGACAACTGTCGGCACAGACTTCAACCCCAGAGCCTTGGCGGCTTCATAGCGGCCATGACCCGCAATGATTGTGCCCGAACCATCCAAAAGGATCGGAGTGACAAAGCCAAACTGGGCCACCGAAGCCTTCAGTTTGTCGATGTTCTTGGCCGCATGTACGCGGTTGTTGTTGGCGTAGGGCTTGATCTGGCTGATCTGAGATTGGACGACTTTGTCCGCCATCCAGATCGGCGTGTTGGACGCCTTGGCGTCGCTCTGTGTTTTTTTGGCAGACATAGCCGCCTCCTTTCGTTTGACGCTCGTTAGCGTCGACAAGAAAGGATCGTGTTGGGAATTCGGAGAGAGCACGACTAGCAACTCTCCGGACCAATCGACCCGGTTCGTTGCCCCTTCGAATGCTCTCGGTCTTATCCGCTTCACAAATGCGGCGCCGAATGCTGCCTGGGAGATGTATTCACCTCCCCGTGGGACCTTGTCCCTTGCAGGGCTGGCTAAAATTTATGCACGGGCTTCTGCAATTGCAACCCCCAGACCGAAAGTAACCAATTAAGATTGTTGACGAATAATCGGGGCACAGCAGCAACGCCCTGCAAAACACATCCCTCTTCGGATTGCCCAAGAAAGAGCTGGACTGTTGCTGTGAACCACGCATCACTGAACCCACGCCCGAGCCATTCGGGCGCTCCTCAGTACCAGGGTTCG